>CAZFMF010000003.1:0-163265 GCA_964519985.1 uncultured Pseudobdellovibrionaceae bacterium
CATGTCGGCGACGAACCCTTCGTCATTCAGGGGATCCGCGGAAAAATCGGATGGGAGCGGCCAGGCGGCGGCAACCGTTCCCATTCGCGTCGCAAATTCGTCTTGGAACCCCAAGAACACCGTACGAAGCGCTTCGTCGGGAACAGCGGCAACCGACCTCTGGGCGAAGGCCAAAAAGAAGATCGAGGCGAGGCAAAGGGGCATTAAACGAGAACGCATTCGGCACCTCAAAAATAGTCGGGTGCCTTCTAGCACGCTGAACTAAGGGCCACAAGATTATCGACGCCGCTGTATCGAAGAGATTGCTTCGCTGCGCTCGCAATGACTACGCGAGTACGACCTCAGCTTCGCCATCGGTCGTGACTTCCCCGCGTTGGTTACGGGTATGGAGGGAAACGACGGTGCGGCCATCGGGGTCGACGCGCTTCACGCGTCCTTCGCAGCTTAAGGTATCGCCGGGGAAAGTGACTTTGCGAAACCGGGCACGGATCTTGTCGACGCGGTATTCATCGGCGGGAAAATTGTACTGTAGGTGATCGCCCAAGAAGGCCATGGAGATCATCCCGTGGACGATGACGGAGGGAAAGCCGGCCTCTTGCGCGAAGTTTTCATCCAGATGAATGAGATTGTTGTCGCCCGAGGCGGAAGCGTACGCGCGCAAAAGCTCGCGGGTGATCGGCGGCTTGGTCAAGATTCTAAGGGGCTGTCCGGCTTCCCAGCTCACTTGGGTTCCCCCTCCCCGGAGCTTCTCACCACGAAAGAGGATCGCGCCGTCACCGCCAGGCGATCGTCACAGCGAATTTCGGATTCCAAAACGACAAAGGTGATCCCACGCCGCTCCCGAAACTCGGTCACCTTCGTGATCACCATCGGAACGTCCCCTTCGCGCAACGGCGATACGTATTGGTATTCCTGATCGGTGTGCAGCAGCTCACGCATGTCGAATTTCAGACGATCCAGCCATTTGAATTCTGACGCGCGCAAAACCGTGGGAAAAGTCAGCGGCGACCCGGAAAAATGCTCCGAGTACGTCGCATCCGCAAACTGACGAATATGTTCTCGAGAGATCGGATCGGCCCGAAACACGATCGGAGCTTCCGAAATCGACTTTGGCAACATGGGCTTCTACTGGCCTTTCCTACACCCATTGGATAAAATCCGATTCTGGGTGTCGGTGTCAAAGAGAAAGGTCCCAATATGAAGCCCCTGGTTTCGCTGCGATGGATGGCTTTTGCCTTCTACGTGGTGCTGCTCTTTGCTACGCCCCCCGGCCTCCTCTGGGGGCTCCCGGGCTTAGCGGTCGGCGCTTTGCTCGGCCTCGTCGTGCTGGGCGGCTTACGCCGCCGCGGGGTTGCCTCGGTTCTCAACGCCCTGCACGCCAAACCTTTGCCGGTGGCCCAATCGCCCGCCCTGCACACCCTGGTCGCCGAGTTTTGCCGCCGCCTGCGCATGCCGATTCCCCGCGTTTACGTCATCGAAACGCCGGGCCTTAACGTCGCGGCGGTCGGTTTTTCTTCCCAAGACGCGGTTCTCGTTTTTACCCGCGGAGTCTTAACGCAAATGAGCCGGCCACTGCTTGCCGCGATTGTGACCCGCGCACTGCTACGCATCTGGAGCCGCGAGGTCACCAACGAAACTTGGTTGGCCCGTTTTTTTGGCGCGCTCCAGCGCCTGGTAGGAATGCGATCGGTCAAGCACACGCACCGTACGGAATCGCTCGCCCTGCAAAACGTCGTGCGCCAAGTCCTGCTCTATCCCCTGACACTTTTCCCCGCCTTCGTCTTGAAGGGGCACGAAGACGATGGCCAATTAGACTTCAAAGCCGTCGATATTTGCCGGGATCCTCAATCTCTGGCCGAAGCGTTCCGTCGGATGGAAGCCCTGGCGGAACGGGTCCCCTACCACCCGCCTTTCAGCTGTCGCCACCTTTTCCTTTCGGCGCCGCCCACCGCCGACCCTTTGGCGCGGGTTTTCTTCTCCCGCGCGGATTTCTCGGAAAGAGTGCGGGCGGTGGAAGGCCGCTTGCGTCCACTACCTACTTAGTGGCAGTACCCATATATGTTTTTCCAAGCCGCCTTTTACGCCACGCTGATTTTCCTCGCCTCCTTGCTGGGAGGGATCCTTCCCCTCTTTATTGCGAAGACCCGCGAGAAGCCCTTGAAACTCGCGGTGGCGTTCGGCGCCGGGTTGTTGCTCGGAATGGCCTTTGTCCACATGATCCCGGAGAGCGCGGAGCTTGCCCCCAAAACCTTTGGTTACTGGTTCATGACCGGGTTTGTACTGCTGCTCATTCTTGAACGTTTCATCATGGTCCACGCCTGCGAGGAACACGGATGCCACTACCATACCGTGGGGGTCGCGGCTTTCGCGGGACTCACCGTGCACGGCGTGTTGGAAGGATTTGCGCTAGGCTCCACGCTTTACGTTACGGATCTCGCACCTCTCGTTTTAGTGGCGATCCTTTCGCATAAGGTCCCCGCCGGCTTCGCTTTGACCGCTATTTTGCGCATGGCCCACCTGACCCGGCGGCAGATCGCCCTCTTTGTGATTGGCGTTTCGCTTTCGGGACCGATTGGTTTGGCGCTGTCTTTGGGAATTCTGGGACAGGAAGGATTGCCGTCGGTTTCGGGGAGCCTTTTGGCCCTTTCGGCCGGAAGTTTCATCTACATCGGAGCGTGCGAT
This sequence comes from uncultured Pseudobdellovibrionaceae bacterium, assembly GCA_964519985.1. Taxonomy (GTDB): domain Bacteria; phylum Bdellovibrionota; class FAC87; order UBA2466; family UBA2466; genus JAIEOG01. The sequence continues at coordinate 2,683 of CAZFMF010000003.1, forward strand.
CTCTTGCCCGAATTGCACCGCGAAAATCAGCAAAAACTCCCGCGGCTGCTCGCCTTCGGGTTTGGATTGTTACTGAGTGCTTTGAGTGGATGGGTGACTTAACGCGACTTGACCGTGCTGGGCGTGCGGAAGTTTTCCGGAATTTTGGCAATTTTTGATTCCAACTTCTTAGCGAGATCTTTGTCTTTGCCCACCGTTAATCCGTGGGCTTTTTGATACGCCTGGGCGGCTTCGGTGAACGCTTTCTGCTCTTGGTAAATATCGCCGAGGTGCTCCCAGATTACCGCTTCGTCCGGCTGGGACTTCACGGCTTTTTGCAGATGCTTGAGCGCTTCGTCGAGTTTGCCCCGTTTGAAAAGCACCCAGCCCAAGGAGTCTTCGATGAACCCGTCATCCGGACGCAGTTCTTTGGCTTGCCGAATATACTTCTCGGCGTCTTCCAGATTCTCTCCCATTTCCGCGTACGTGTAGCCCAAGAAGTTTAATGCGTGCGCATTTTTGGGACTGGCGGCCAAAATGGCCCTCATGTTCTCGAGCGCCTTCTTGCGGTCCCCCAAACGCTCGTGGATCGCGCCCTGGAAGTACATCAGCTTCTCGTCGGCGGGAAAACGCGCCAAACCTTTGTTCAAGACCGCCATGGCGTCCTTGAATTTTTTTTGCGCTTCAAAGAAGGAAGCCTGCATATCGTAAAACTCGACGATATCGGGCGACTTCTTGACTAAACCACCCGCAAAGGCGACGCCCTGATCATATTTATGTTGCTGCCGGTAAATGAACCCCACATGCAGCATCGCTTCCTTAAAGAAACTCGAATCCTTGGAAACTTTTTTGAAATGTTTCAGCGCCTCGTCCCATTCCTTCATTTCTTCGTGAACGGCCGCGAGGTAAAAGCGCACGTTGTCCGCTTCGGATTGTTCTTTCAAAATCCCTTGGAAGCGCTCTTTCGCATCATCGAATTTTTTGAGTTCGAAGAAGAGCAGTCCGATTTTCACTCGCGTGGTGTAGTCATCCGGCTCCAACTGCTCGTATTCCAGGAGTTCGGAAAGCGCTTTTTCAAATTGGTTTTTCTGTAGATAAAGCTGCGCCAGTCGCTTGCGAAAGCGACCATTGCCGCGAATCTGGCTGTAGACCTTGATCGCTTCGTCCACTTCTCCCAAGCGTTCGTGAAGCAATCCCAGAGCCGTTCCGGCTTCTACGAAGGATGGACGAATCGCCAGGCACTTGGCGAGATCGCCCTTGGCCTTGTCGATTTTTTCCATCTCGAGATAGATCTTGGCGCGATAGAAATACGCCATGAAGTTGTCTTCGTTTTCGTCGATGGCCTTGGAAAGCGTTTTGGCGCCCAAATCGAGTTCACCCGCTTCGGCTTCGAGAATTCCGATGAGCAAAGCGGCTTTCGGATTGCCCGGTTCGAGTTCTCCGATTTTGGCGTATTGCTCCTTGGCTTCCGAAAACTTGCGGTTGGCGGCCAATACTCCGCCTAACGTGGCGCGGTACTCCACATTGCCGGGTTCTTTGGCCACAGCTTTCTTACCCAATTCTTCGGCACGATCCAATTTGCCCGTGCGCAGATAGAGTTCGCTCAGTTGGTGGTTAATGAAGGCGTTCTCCGGATCGCCGGCAATCGCCTTTTCCAAAAGCGGAATCGCCTTCTCAAACTCGCCTTCCATCACGTGCTGCCGGCCCTTCATGAAAAGCAAGTTCGCCTCGCCACTGGACAGGCTCGGCTCTTCGTCGGCCGCAATGATCGGTAGATTCAGAAAGCAAAGCAGCGCGAGGATGCAGTGTAAGGGCTTCACTATCTCTCTTTTCGGCTATTCGGGTGATAAAGGTGAGGTCCGTTGCCCCCGCCCCTCCCCTAACTCTCTGGCCCCATTTTATGTGGCGCGCGACGCGAGGTCATCGTCTTTCGGAGGTCTTCGAGGAAGCTTTTCCAGAGCGATTCATACCGTTCGCTGCGCTGCGCGACGCGGCCCGCCTCAATCGAATCGATGCGGCGCGTCGATCCCAGTGCCACTTCTCCAAAACCGGGCAGCGTCACACTGGCGAGCGCCGGATCCCGATCCGTCTCGCGCGCGGATCCCCGTGACTGAGTGGTCAAGCGTTCCAACATTTGTTTCCCATCGAGAATAAACTCTCCCCGCTCCATCTCTTCCCGATACTCGGCCACGCATTTTTGCAAAACCCGGGGCTCCAACTCAGTTCGCAGTTCCCGGCGCTCCAAGCGATCCGAAAAATCTCTCCAGGCTTCCGGGGTTTCGATCACCGGTAAACGGGCGCGATCGCGAAACGTCAGTTCGGTGCAAAAGGCCCTCGCCAAACTCGAGTCGGCAAACGCCGGAGCGGCCAGGAAGGCCGCGATCAGAAAAATAAAAATCGGCACGATCTCTCTACCTTTTCATTTCCGCCAAAAAATGGAAAGCGGATTGTACGAACGCATCAGACTTTTTGCCACGATCGGGGTCGCGACTTGGAAGACGGAAATCTTCGGATTCAGTGACTTGGCGACCCCTTCGATGACCAGGCAGCTGCGAATCATCATGACGTAGCGATTGGGGATATGGAGATCACTCTTCCGAGCAATGCCCAAGAGCTGATTGACCATCTTTTCGAGCTTCGCGTTTTGAACCCCTTGCGCCGCCACTTCATCCAACATCGCTTGAATCGCCGCTTCAAACTTTTTGAAGTTAGCTTTCTTGCCCGGTTGCCCCAACTCCCAAAGGCTGCTCGCCAAGCGCGCCCGGTCGCGCTTTAGGATCGCCATCACGACTTTCAAAAACTTGCGTTTGTCGTCGGGATGAAGCTGACCCACCAAACCTAAATCGATGAATCCGATCTGACCAGCGTCCTCCTGAAAGAACAAGTTTCCGGCGTGGGGATCGGCGTGAAAAAAACCGTGATCAAAAATTTGCTCGAGCACCGCGGCCAGACTCTGCTCGGCGGCCACACGCGCGACCGTGCTACCCTGTTTCAAGACCGCAACCGATTTGCCGCGCATCGGCTCCAACGCGATCACCCTTTGGGTCAAAAGGTCCGGAAAATACTTGGGGAAATGGACACCGGTCGGCGTGAAGAGCTTGCGGTAGTTTCTGCGAAAACGATCAATATTTTTCGCCTCGAGACGGTAATCGATTTCACCCAACGTGGCTTCCCGAAAGTCTTGGAAGATATTGAGCAGCTGCATTTTCGGATAAACTAGATCGATGCTGCGCACGAAGCCTTCCAGCAGGAGGAGATCGAGGGTGACGGTGCGCGCGACGCCCTTCCTCTGTACTTTCAAGATCACCGGCGTGCCGTCCGTCAAAACGGCGCGGTGAACTTGACTGATGCTGGCCGCCGCCAAGGGCGTGGTTTCAATCGATTGAAATGCCTTACGGAGTTTTTCTCGTCCCAACTCTTGCTTGAGGATGCCGCGGATGGTGCGAAACGGTATCGGCGGCACGCGGTCGAAGAGAACGCGCAACTCCTCCGCCACCGGCTCACCGACTAAGTCCGGACGCGACGCAAGAATTTGACCCAGCTTGATGAACGTCGGACCGAGCTTTGCGAAGGTGAGCGCGAGATTGCGACCGAACACCGAGTCAAATCGCTGGGAAGTGGGTTGCGCCAAACCCGCAAACTTCAGCCCGCGTTTTCCCGCTTCGACGCCCAGTGCCGCGAGCGAACCCGCCACACCGTAGCGCGATAGGACGAACGCGATCTCTTGAGAACGCAGCGCCAATCGCAGAGGGCGCGTCCCTTTTTCCAACCATCCCAACACTCGGGTCTCCGATCCTTTTTGCTTATCGAACGTTTTTGAGAGTTTCGTGAACGATCCCCGCAGCTTTTCAACTTTTTGGAACGATCTGCCGAAACGCCCGTTATGGGGACCCGTCTGCGCGCGCGAAACGCGCGTGGGTCCGGTGTGGGTTTCTTCTAAAATAATCAAGGGATGGGGATTTGAACCGTTTCGGGCAAAAAAAATCACGTCGGCCCGGCCGCTTGACGTGGTTTGTTTTACTTTCTTTGCTCGTCCACGCGGCGATCTTCGTCCGCCGTGCTTCCGACTATCCGGCCCACACTTTCGATCCGAACACTCCCATTGAAATTGTGGAAGCGCCGCCGGAAAAAACAGCGCCCTCACCGAAGGTGAAAAAGAAAAACGAACCGGAAGTCGCGGAGACCGAAGACGCCCACAACCGCGAGCTCGATCCCGATGCCAAGTTTCTGAGCGATCGGAATCAGAAGGCCGAGAAGCAAATGAAGGCGGCGCAAATCGATGACTTCCGGCAAAAGCAGGGAACGGGGATGCCGAGTCTCTCCCGCCAAAAGACGATGCCCGCCACTGGCAGTCCGAATGAAAAGGGTGGCGACGAAGGAGCGGGCGATACCAAGCTACAGCCGAATCAAAAAGCCGCCGGCGTGAAACGCAATTGGAAGACGCTTTCCCTAAACGATCTCGGCATCGGCGGAGCCGGCGGCCCCACGGCGGCGACCGATGACCGTCTCGACGACGTGCAAACCGGCGATCGTACGGTGCTCAGCGCCCGCGAATTCCGTTTTTATTCCTACTACCACCGCATCAAAGAAACCTTGCGCCAATATTGGAAGCCGAATGTCGAACGCAAACTGGCCATGCTCTGGGCCAAGGGAGCGCGCATGCAGGAAACCGAGGTGGTGACCCAAGTCCTGGTGATGCTCGATGAACACGGACAGGTGAGCAAGATCACCCGCGTCACCGGCAGCGGGTTTATGGAACTCGATGAAGCGGCGATGGATGCTTTCCGACAAGCGGCCCCCTTCCCGAATCCGCCCGCCGGAATGGTGGATCCCGACGGGCTGGTGCGCATCCGCTGGGACTTCGTTTTGAAAACCGAAGCCTCTCCCCAAATCACCTTCCGCGGCGCCGGCCAGCGGCGCAATCTGCCCTAGTTGCCGGAGACCAGCCGAAACGGCGCCAACGGCAACGCAATCCGCGACTTTTCCAATTCCGTGCCGTTGAAATCGAAAACGCGAATCCCCGGATTCTCGCGGCTCCGATCGGCGACGTACCAAAGTTTGCGTGCGGGATCGGCGAGAATATGGGCAAACTGGTACCCATCGCCCTTGAGGCGCGCGCGTATCACACCCGGTTGCGCCGGATCGAAAAATACCAAATCGGTCCGCGGGTGACTGGTGATCGCGATCGCCGTGTTCGATCCCGCCAGGTCGAAATCGAGCAAGTCTCCGCCCAACATTGGCTCCCACGTGAGATCGCGGGTCGCTCCGCCGGTCGCCTTCCAGCACTCGATCGCCCCATCCAAGATCGGGCGGGTGCGGCTCAAAGTTCCCGCGGCACCGACGCAGAGCTCGTCCCCAAAGGGTTTAATCTCGGTGAAGGGATTGCGATATTGGATTTCCACGACGCGCGCCCGGTCTACCTCGCCCCGCGCGAGATCAATCGGCAGAACGTAGCCCGAGCCCGCCGGCTGGTAGTTGGCGTCTAGCCGCTGCAACGCAACCCAAGCGGTGCCTTCGGCGCGGTACCAGTGCGCGGCTTCCGCAAACCCGTCCGCATCCGCCCAATCACGCAAATCAATTTGACCGAGCACTTGGCCGCTATTGAGATCCAGTCGTTGAAGGTGGGTGCCCTTTAAGAAGGACACCCATGCTTGCGACCCTTCGATCGGCAGGATGTCCTGCGGGTTGCCCGTCGGCGGCAAAGCGAACTGACCGATCACCCGCGTGAGATCGGCGGAGGCCACGGTGACGTGGCTCCCGGCCAAACGGTTCACGACCAAAAGGCGTCCCCCTTCCGCGGCAAACCGAGCACCCGCGTCGGCCTGGGCGGGAAGCACCGTCTCCGAAACCTTGCCACCTTCGAGATCAATCCGGTAGACCGCACCGGTCGTGAAGTCGCTCGACACCGCATAGAGGTTACGAAAACCCCCGCGCAGCGGTTCGAAGTTCGTTTGGGGAGCGATCGCCCGATCGCACCCCGCGAGAATCACACTCATTAAGATTAAATTTCGTAACGCCATGACACGTACACTCTCCTTCCGGGTGACGGAAAGCCCGCAAGCCCCGTCGTATTTTGGATCATCGTAAAGTTCCAATCGCTTGAGTTCACCGTGAGCGCGTCGGTCAAATTGCGCAGCTCCAAGGTCCACATTCCCAACGGCGAATCCCACTTGCCCCAAACGCTATGCTCCCAGAAGGCGGCGATCCGGCGGGCATTCACAGCGTCGGCGTAAAGTGGGCCGGTACCCTGCAAAGAGTAAGCGACTTTCCAGGTCCTGCCCCCCCATTCCGCTTCGACACCGGTGCGGTAGTCCGGCCGCATCGGAAGGTGCTTGCCTCGGTAGGCGGAGGCCTCGGACAGATTGCGAGTCCAGAGCCATGCCGCACTCGCGCGCAGGATCCCCCCTCTTCCCACGTGAACTTCGGTCGCAACTTCCGGGGACAGGATTCGACTGCGGCCCAGATTTTGGGCCACGTAGTTCCACTGCGAATTGGGAATGAAAACGATCAGATCGTCGTTGAACGCCGCCGAAAAAGTCGCCGAAACCTGGATTTCGCGCACCCAGGTTTCAAAAAAAGCAAACCGCCCGTCACCGCCCAGCTCCATTTTCAGCGACCGCTCATTGGCCAGGGTGCGATTGGCGGCCACGGTGGACGGAGCCCCGAAAAGTTCGAGTAGAGAAGGCGCTCGCTCATAGCGCCCGAGCACCGCCCGCAGCCGGCCGCGCGAGAGTTTTTTTTCCACTCCGATCCGGGGAGAAATCATGGCGACCTGCCGCTCCACCCCGCCGGAGTAGAGAAACCCTTGGAGCGTCATCGCCGGCTTCAATATCCAACCGCTACCCAACGCTTGGCGTGCCGACACGCCGAAGGGAAGACTCCAACGCCGACCGCTCACTTCTCCGACGCCATTGCCGACGAGGGATTGATCCCGTTGAATGCCGAAAGAGGCCTCCCCGCCATTGGCCTGGTCGCCGCCGTAGCCCAAAGTGACTCGACCGCCGACAGCATTAGTTTGGGATCGGGTTAAGAACAACGCGCGCATCTCAACCGGCGCATCAAAAGCTTGGTCGTGTCCCCAGGCGTAGGCGCCGACGCGCCAATCCCACGCCGGTGAGACGCGCCAGGTCCCATCCATCGCCGCCAGATGAAACTGCTGGTTCAATAACCCATTCTGCGGTAGCCCCACGGGGCCAGCGATTTCATTGCGCCGGAGAGTGTGAAAACTCATCACGTCGATGTGATCGGCTCCGCGCCGCCACGCGCGGGCCTGCGGTAGAACGGTAAATGCGCGGTAGCCGTTGTGATCGCGCCGCGCCCAGGTGTCGTCGGAGGGAATCAGAGGCGTTCCGGCAACGTCGCGATAGACAAAATCCTCCCGAGATTGTTGCCCGTCGGCCAAGACGGAAACGGGGAACGGGGCGGTGACCGCCGCTCGGGCGAATAGGCGACGAGAGCCAAAGGAACCCACCCGCCCTCCGAAAGCGGAAGGCCCGAAACCCGGGGGGGCGAGCCGCAAGACCACCGCTCCGCCCAGACCGTCCCCACCCAGGATCGCCGGCGTGCCTTCGGGATAGAGATCCATCCCGCCCAGCGCTTCCACCGGAAACCAACCGATTTGCGCGGCATGGTGTTGAGCGTCGGTGAGGGGAATCGACTCCAAAAAGTAACGCGACTGGGCGGCATCTTGCCCGCGGATCTGAAAACCGGTCACACTCTCGTCGCCGCCGGTGCGTTGCGCGAAAACCGCCGTGCGACGCCCCAACACCCGGGTGAGATGGCTTTCGCCGTTGCGATCGACAGGAACATGGCCACCGACGAATTCACTCGACTGCTGCGCGGGATTTCCGGGGGGACGATCCGATTCCACGATCACCGGCGCAAGGACGGCGGGCGGATCTTCACCCCGGACATTCAGCGCGAAAAAGGCGGCAATGAAAAAAACAAAGGACACCATCCGGTTCGCCTCCCTCGAGCGAACAAAAAGAAAAGCGCTATGCGCTTGCAACTGGTAGGTCTTCGGACTCGAAGGACTTCAAAGTCGCGCTCGGCTTCCCGGGGCGTTTCCGCTCCCAGTGCCCGGATTCCATCCAGAGCGCGAAGTATCCTTTCACCGCTGCGGGGCAGTCTCGGATTTTCACCGAGTTCCCTGATCCAGCTTGCCGGGCCAGAGTTAGCAACTGACCGGGGAAGTGTCAGCTAGATTCGCTTTCCCTATTGGATCCGCGGCCTTACTCGCCACCCTCTCGTCGGTGCTAAAATTGTGATAAGAGTCCCGTTGAATCAACGAGGTCATTTTATGGAACCAGTAAGCGTCAATCTCGAGTTCACTCCTAACCCGAACACTTTAAAGTTCGTCGTCAATCGACCACTCCTAGAAAAGGGCGCGGTCAACTTCACCGCCGTATCCGCCGCGGAAAAAGCGCCGCTGGCGTTGAAACTCTTTGCCATTCCCGGCGTAGAAGCCGTGATGATTGGAACGAATTTCGTCACAATCACCAAAGCCCCGAACGGCGACTGGGATATTCTGGCGGATCGCGTGCCCGCAACGTTGGACGCACATTTGACCGCGAGCCTCCCGATCCTAGCCGAAGATTTCGTCCACGAAGCCCCGCCGGTGGGAACGGGAACGGCGATCGAGCAGCGCATTCGTGAAGTTTTGGATACCGATATTCGACCCGCGGTCGCGATGGACGGGGGCGACATCACGTTCAACCGTTTTGAAGACGGAATTGTTTATCTCGAATTGCGGGGCGCCTGCAGTAGCTGCGCCCATTCGGTGGCCACGCTGAAGATGGGCGTGGAGACCCGACTCAAGGAAGCCGTTCCCGAGATTCGGGAAGTGGTTCAGGTCTGAGCCGGGCGAGCCAGAAGCGACCGAGCAAAAGCGGCGCCAGTAAAAGCGCCATTAACCAACCGAGATCTACCGATCGATTCGCCCGGGGGGCGTGCGCGCACCCATAAGGCCCGCTACGAAACTCGCTGCGCGGGTACAAAAACGCGATTCCATCCATATCGTCCTCGGACAAGATCGCGTCCGTTTTCGCGTTGATGCTATAAAACATGAGGGCCCGTTGATTCGACGAATGGCCTAATCCCAGCACATGCCCCAATTCGTGGGCGAGCGTGACTTCGATTTGATCCGCCGTGAGGTTAACGATGTTCGCCGCCTTGCCCGTTTCCGCGTTAATGACCACGCCGGCATAGTCGATACGACCGGCGCTGGCGGCCAGTCGCGTAGCCGCGGGAACCACGTTCCCGTCGACACCTTGATTGGCGCTAAAAGCCGGATCACAAAGCAGCACCGGCGTGGCCGTGGCCGTTCCGCCACCGAATTGGGACGCAGTGGTGGGCGTGCTAGTCGCACCGCGCACCAGGATCAACGATGCGTCCTGGGAACGGTTCCACGCATCGAGCGCCCGGTCCAAAATTTCGATCAACTCCGCTTCCGGAATCGCACAGGCGGAAAAATCGTAGTGCACGGTCAGTGGGTTTGGAGACCAGCCGCCAATGCCCGCCGCCACAAGCGTCCAAGCCTGCGCTTGGGTCCCCAGCCAAAGTACCCCCCAAGCAATCACGTGCTTCACAATGTGATCCCCATGTACAAAGCGCCGTGGATGCGACGGCGGGCTCGACTCGCGACCTCTGAAAACCAAGCTTCCGCGCCGAGAGAAACGCCTTTGGCGATTTGCACTTCAATTCCCGTCTCCACCAAAAAGAGAAAGGCGGAGGCGGTTCCCCCCGGCAGATAGAAAATCGAGGTCGAGGTTGCGTTATTGAGCTCCACCGCCTGCGATTTCGTCATCAGGAGCTTCCACTGGAGCGCGGTACCGAAGCGCCACTTAAACCCGGCCGTCCCCAGCGCAAAATCAAGCCCCAGCCAACTCGTCAAAGTCTTTGCAAATCCGTCGGCGCCATTGCGCCAGGGCACCAGAAGTCCGAGGCTCGGTTCAAAAGACACGGAGGAAGCGACGGGCACGGAGGGGCGAAAACGCAGCATTCCGCTGAGGGTACTCACCTGATTGCCGTACCCCTCTGCAGTTGAGAAGCGCTGCGCTAAATTATCGCCGTACAGCCCCAGGTCGAGAACGAAGGTGGACGCGGCCTCACCGGCGACCGGAATGAACAAAGGCAAGAAAAGCAGGATTCGCCCCAATCGGAGCCCACGACCCATTACCCCCGATGCTTCATCCAACTCTCTGTTTTGCCAAGTGATTTTTTAGCGTATCATTAAGCCTGGGGAGGAAGTATGGCACCACGGGTTTATCTTCAGTTTCTTTCCTGCATCGTCGCACTCGTTCTTTTTAGCCCGGTCGTCGGGGCCGAAACCAGCGACTATCTCGAGGAAGATCCCTACGCGGACAACGGCGCTAACGCGACGGACAAATCGCAGAATCAAGAAGTGGCGCCCACCGGTGAAGTGAGAGGGGGCTCCCCGGCACGCCCGGCGCGCAAGTCTCCGCGCACCAAGCCGGACGGCCGCAAGTACTTCACCGACCAAACTCCGCGCTCTGACGCGGGGGTTTTTCACGTTGGTTTTGCCTTCGGCGGAAACTTCTACATCGAGCCGGAGTGGGATAAGACGGTAAGTCCGCCGCAACTCTCGGGCAACTTTTACAAGGATTTTGGTTTTCAGGCCGGAGTCTATTTCGATCACGACTACTCAGAACTCGACGAAAATATCCCGCTCATGCTGCGCGGGATGATCGGCTACAAATACATTCTCGGCTCGGTCCACGTTTTCAGTTTCGACGGGATGGTCCGCCATATGTGGCGCTGGTCGGAAAAAGCGAGCTTCGGAGTGGGCCTCGGCGCGAGCGCCGCCGTTTGGTATCGCTCCATCACCGCGACTTCACCGAACGAAGAAATCGTCTTCCTACCCACGATGTTGTTGAGTGCCGGGTTTGAGTTCAACCCCTTCATGGTGGACTTCAAGTGGGCCATCAACCGCTTTGGCGCGGACAACGTCATCACCGGCTTCGAATTGTATTTCGGATTCCGCCTTTAAGCGGCTTGCTTGAGGAGCCCGCGCAACACATCGCGGATCTTAGCTTCGGAAACTGGCTTGATGAGGTATTCGGCCGCACCCGCTTCGAGCGCCCGCAAAACGATGTTCTCATCGTGAAGCGCACTGAGAATCACGATTTGCGGAGGGGACGCCACGGTGGCGAGTGCCTTGGTCGCTTCAATGCCGGACATCTTGGGCATGACCAAATCCATCAGGACGAGCTGGGGCGAAAACTTCCCGCAAAGTTCAATGGCCTCGGCTCCACTACCGGCGAGCCCCACCACATCGAACTCCTTCTCCAGTGATTCGCGGAGCTTTTCCCGCACCGACTGGATGTCGTCTACGATGATCAGGGTTGGACGCATTTCTTTTCGACTCTTCGTTGAATCTTATCCCAGCTCGCTCTAAGCTCCGACCCCGTGTCGGGCCTATCTTTAAGTCTTCGTATCCTGCTCTGTTCCATCGCGGCTTTGGTTCCGATGACCAATCTGAATGAGTGGTGCTCGGATGTTCTCTTCCGCCTGCGGGGCCCACTGCGCGGACCGACCGACGTTCGCATTCTCACCGTGCCATCCGAGCAATCGCGCAGTCGCGTCCTCGAGGCCCTGGGTCAATCGCCGCGCCTCGTCGTTTCTTACCCGGACGAAGCGCTTAGCGAAGACACCGTTCCCGACGAGGACTGCACCTTGCGTCATGCCACCCTCGAAGGTGGGACGGTCCATTCGCCAACACTCCTTACATATCATCGGCTGAATGCGACGTCAGGTAAACCGATCCCCAAGTTTCCCATCGCGATCGATTTTCGGGGACCCGCCGGGAGCTACCCGGCCCTGAGCGAAAACCCGGCCGACTTGCGATCGCTCTCACGCGAGGCGTTAAGCCAATCGATCATCCTAGTCGGACGCGACGCCGGCAGCGACCGTCTGGTACGCACCCCCTTCGGTCCACTGTCCCCCCTGGAAGCCCAAGCGAATGTTTTGGAAACGCTTTGGCAGGGCCGGGCCCTGTCGGCCGTTCCCCGCTGGTTCACACGGGTGGCGACGCTGGCGACGATCGCGCTTTCGGTTCTGGTACTAATGAAACTCCCACTCACCTACGCGTGGATGCCGTTGCTGGGACTTGCGGGCGCTTGGATCTTCGCCGGCTGGATTTGCCTCTATCAAGCCAAAGTCATTCTCGCGTTAGCTAACCCGCTCGTCGGTATCCTCGTCTCGCATTTGCTGCTACTCGGCTACAAGGTGCGTAAGCAAGAAGCCGAGCATTGGGAATCGCAGCGCGAAGCGGAGACGGGTCGGCAAGTCGAGGAGTTTAAGAACAACTTCGTCTCGCTCTTCAGCCACGATCTGAAAACCCCGATCGCCCGTATCAAGGCGGTCGTTAAACTGGCTCTATCCAACGAAGGCGTCCCGCCGGCGCTTCAGGATTCGCTCAAGAACATCGACCGCGCGAGCGACGATCTGGGGCGTCTCATCAGCGACATCTTGAAAATTACGAAGATGGAGTCGATGTCGCTGGAGATGCAAAAGGACGCCGTCGATGTGAACCGAATGGTGGAAATGGCGGTCGCCCGTTTGAAGTTCGCGGCCGAAGAAAAGAAGATCCGCTTTGTTCTCGACCTCGAACCCCTATTTCCGATTGAAGGCGACCCCACGCTCATTCAGGAGATCATTCTGAACCTGGCGGAGAACGCGGTGAAATACGGCCGCCCCGATACGGAAGTTTTGCTGCGCACTTCCGAAGAACCCGGTCGGGTGCGGGTGACCGTGACCGACAAAGGACTCGGCATTCCGGCCGATGAGTTACCGCGCGTGGCGGGCAAGTTTTACCGCGGTAAGGAAGCTTCGCAGTCAACTTCCGGGTCCGGTTTGGGCCTTTATCTGGCCAAATACTTCGTGGAATTGCACCAAGGCGAGCTTGAAATCAAAAGCCAACCTGGACGGGGGACCGAGGTAAGCTTTTGGCTTCCTTCACCTAATTGATCGCCCGGTTGCGGTAAAAATGCCGATTTGGTATAGAACCTCGGTACTTAACTCCCAAGGCAACGGGAAAAGGTCAGTCCGTGTATTCGATTTTAGTGGTCGACGACAAACCGGAGCTGCGTCAGCAGCTCGTGAAGATTTTGACCGATCGCGGCTATCAAGTGGATGAAGCGGCGAATGGTCTGCAGGCATTGGAGCGGCTTTCTCAGCGCGACTACCCACTCGTGCTTTGCGATGTGAAGATGCCGGAGCTAGATGGCCTGAAGTTTCTCAAACAGGTGCGGGAAAACCAACATTCTACCGCGGTCGTGCTCATTACCGCGCACGGCAATATTCGCGATGCCATTGAGGCGATTCGCGAGGGTGCCTTCGATTACGTGGAAAAGCCGATCGACGAAACGACCCTGATGCAGGTCGTGGAGAAGGCGGAGCGGGCCTACGATATGATCTACAAGATCAGCTATTCCGCCCCGCAACTCCCCGGTGAAGGCAACGAATGCGTTGGCGCGAGCCGCGGAATGAAGCGCGTTTTCAGCGTGGTCGAGCGCCTGACCCGCGTGAACACCTCCGTTTTGATTCGTGGTGAAAATGGTACCGGCAAGGAATTGGTCGCCAAAGCGATTCACTACAACTCGCCACGAAAAGACGGGCCCTTCGTGGCCATCAACTGCGCCGCGATTCCGGAGAACCTGATTGAGAGTGAGCTCTTCGGCCATGAAAAAGGGGCTTTCACCGGCGCGGATCAACGCAAAATTGGAAAATTTCAGTACGCCCACCAGGGGACACTCTTTCTGGATGAAATCGGCGATACGAGCCTCGCCACCCAGGTCAAGCTCTTACGCGTGCTGCAGGAACACACGTTCACTCCGGTCGGCGCCAACCGTGAAATCAAATCCGATGTGCGCGTGATCGCGGCCACCAATCGCGATATGGAAAAAGCCATCCGCGAAGGCAAATTCCGCGAAGACCTCTACTATCGCCTCAATGTGATGCCGATCTTCTTGCCGCCCCTACGGGAACGATCCGACGATATTCCGGCGCTGGTGCATCATTTCATCGACAAATTTAATCAGGAACATGGCTCCCGCATGAAGGGCATTGATCCCGAAGCGCTCCAGGCCCTAGAAACATTTCACTGGCCGGGCAATATCCGCGAGTTGGAAAACGCCATCGAACATGCGTTCGTCGTGGAATCCAAAGATCAGATTTCCTACTTCAGCCTTCCCGAGTACATCCGTCGACAAACGAAGCGCGCCGTCACCTCAATGACCCCGGTCGTTCCGGCTTTTGGCGCTCCCGCTGCGTTTTCGGAATTGGATTGGGAAAAGGGCAAAGAAGCTTTCGAGCGTGACTTCATCGTCCGCGCCCTAAAGAGCCACAACGGCCGGATCAACCTCACCGCCGAAGTCGCAAACATCCCGAAGAACACGCTCTTGCGTAAGATCAAGAAGTACAATATCAATCCCAGAGAGTACGGCGCAGGCGAAAGCGAGCTTTACTAAGTCATTGCGGGAAGCACTGTCATTGCGAGGAGCGCAGCGACGAAGCAATCTCGGGGGTTGTCTTGGGGAATTCCTCTCTCACCTATTCCAGCTATCTAAAAGTCAGAGAACTCCTCGATCTACAGAAACCCCTCTCCTCTCCCGTTGCTCACGATGAGATGCTCTTCATCGTCATTCACCAAGTTTATGAACTTTGGTTCAAACAGATCCTTTTCGAACTCGATGCTCTCGTCGGCCATTTACAACGGGCAGAAATCATCCCTAGTTTGCGGCGGCTCGAACGCGTCACCGAAATCATGCGGGTTCTGATCCAACAGGTGGACATCTTAGAAACCATGACACCGGTGGAGTTTAATCGCTTCCGGTCGCACCTGAATCCAGCGAGTGGTTTTCAGAGCTTGCAGTTCCGCGAATTAGAACTGCTCTGCGGGAGTGATCCGGCCGAGTACGGGAAGTTCAGCGATCTCAATCCGGAATGGAAAGATCAGCTGGAAGAACGCTTGGCGAAGCCGACCGTTCGCCGCGCATTCTTCGATCTGTTGAAATCCGAAGGACTCATCCAAACCGACGACCTGGTGAACTCGGCCCTGCTCGATATCTACTTAGACTCCGCCCCGGACTCGGGAATCCGAAGCCTCTGCGAAGGCCTGATCAAGTTCGATGAACAGATCGCCCTCTGGCGCTTCCGCCACGTGCAAATGGTGGAACGCATGATTGGCATGAAGCCGGGGACCGGCGGCTCGCTCGGCGTGGCCTACCTCAAAACGACGTTACGCAAACGTTTTTTCCCGGAACTCTGGCAAGCGCGCACCCAAATGGGTGGAAATTACTAACGCGCCATCGGCCGCCGCACCCATCGCCAAGCTATTCCCACTCGATCGTGGCGGGAGGTTTGGATGAAACGTCGTAGACGACGCGGTTAATGCCCGCGACTTCGTTGATAATCCGACCCGACACTTTCGTCAGCACCGGCTTCTCAAAGTCGTACCAATCGGCGGTCATTCCGTCACGACTCGTCACCGCGCGTAAACTCACTACCGACTCATACGTGCGGGCATCGCCCATCACACCCACCGCCCGCACCGGCAGCAGCACGACAAAGGCCTGCCAGATTTTTTCATAGAGCCCGCTTAATCGCAGCTCCTCGGTGAAAATCGCATCCGCTTCCCGCAGGAGCTTTAGGCGATCCTTGGTGATATCGCCCAGGATGCGCACCGCGAGACCCGGCCCCGGAAACGGGTGACGCTGCAAGAGTGCATCGGGCACGCCGATCTCTTTTCCCAGCGCTCGCACTTCGTCTTTAAAGAGTTCACGGAAAGGCTCAATCAAGCCGAGTTTCATGCGTTTGGGTAGCCCACCCACATTGTGGTGCGTCTTAATCGTATGACTAGGGCCCTTTACGGAAACACTCTCGATCACATCGGGATACAAAGTGCCCTGGGCCAGAAACTTCACCTTCTTCAGGCGACGGCATTCCTTTTCGAAAACTTCCACGAACGTTTTTCCGATAATCTTGCGCTTTTTCTCGGGGTCACTCACCCTGGCGAGCTTTTTCAGGAATAACCCGCTCGCATCGACCACCTTGAGCGGCACGCCGATCGCGTTCAAGAATTCCTTCACTTCCTTCGCTTCATTTTTTCGCAATAAACCGTTGTCGACAAGGACGGGGTGAAAACGTTTCCCTAGAATCTTCCCCAAGAACGCGGCGAGCAAGGTGCTGTCCACGCCCCCACTCACCCCCCCAATCACTTCCGCATCGCCCACCAAATCCAAGATTTCCTTCGACTTGGTCTCGAAAAAGTTTTCCATCTTCCAATCGGCCTTCAACCCGGCAATGCCAAAGAGAAAGTTCGAAAGCAGTTTCTGCCCGATGGTCGTGTGGGAAACCTCCGGATGGAACTGCACGGCGTAGAGATTGCCCAGGCGCATGGCCGAAACTGGGCACCCATTACTCTTAGCCAAAAGCTTGGCCCCGGGAGGGACTTCCCCGACGCTATCGCCGTGACTCATCCAAACTTGTGCGCGCTCCCCCTTCTGGAATCCTTTGAAAATTCCCTCAGGTTCTAAGATTTCTAGTTCGGCAAACCCGTACTCCCGCGACGTCCCGCTGACCACCTTCCCCTTGTGCAGATGGGATAGGAGTTGCATCCCGTAGCAGATACCCAGCACCGGAACGTCCAATTCGAGAATCGATTTGAAAATCTTGGGCGCGGTCTTGTCCGAGACACTCGATGGCCCGCCCGAAAGGATCAACGCGCGGGGTTGCTTCGCTTTGAGTTTCGAGAGAACTACCGAGTAGGGCTCAATTTCGCAGTAGATGCCCTGCGCGCGGACCGCGCGGGCAATGAGCTGTGTGAATTGGGAACCAAAATCCAGAATAACAACGGGAACGGTCGTGGACATGGAACCTCTTAGGAGTTCGGCCGGTAGTTCGGCGCTTCCTTGGTAATGTAAACATCGTGCACATGGGATTCTTTCAGTCCTTGCTGAGAAATGCGGATGAATTCTGCATTCTCGCGCAACTCCGGCAAGGTCCGGCATCCCAGGTAACCCATTCCAGCCCGCACTCCGCCGACCAGCTGAAAGAGTACCTGCGAGATCTCACCGCGGTAGGGCACCATTCCTTCGATGCCTTCCGGCACGAGTTCGTCCGGCGCCGTATCGGCCTGGCCGTATCGATCGCGGCTACCCTCCTTCATCGCATCGAGCGATCCCATGCCTCGGTAGCTCTTGTAGGTGCGGCCTTGATAAAAAACCGTTTCCCCCGGCGCTTCGTCCGTGCCGGCAAAGAGACTGCCAATCATCACGCAGTCGGCACCCGCCGCCAGCGCCTTGATCACATCCCCGGAGTATTTGATGCCGCCATCGGCGATCAACATGCGTTTGTGGCGACGCGCGACCGGCGCGCAATCGCGAATGGCCGTGAACTGCGGAATGCCGATGCCGGCCACAACTCGCGTAGTGCAAATGGAACCGGCGCCCATTCCCACTTTGACGGCGTCCGCGCCCGCTTCGTACAAGACATTGGCCCCATCGGCGGTAGCGACGTTGCCGGCGATGATAGGCAACTCCGGGTACGTCTGCTTCGACCACTTCACAACATCCACCACATTCTTAGATGCGCCGTGCGCCGTATCGACCGTCACAAAGTCGACACCCGCGGCTTTCAAGGCCTCGATGCGACGTTTGGCATCGTCGCCCGTCCCGACCGCCGCACCGACCCGCAGTCGGCCTTTGGTGTCGCGGTTCGAATGCGGGAACGAAATCGACTTCTCGATGTCTTTGATCGTGATGAGCCCACGCAGGTTGCGGTCGCTATCAATGATGGGAAGCTTTTCGATGCGGTGCTTGTGCATCAGACGGACCGCTTCTTCCATCGGTACATTTTCGGAACCGGTGACGAGTTTGGCCGAAGGGGTCATCACTTCGGTGATTGGGCGTTTGAGGTTTTCCTCGAAGCGCAAATCCCGATTCGTCACAATGCCGACCAGCTTCGTGCCCTCGGTGATCGGCAAACCCGAAATGCCAAACTTCTTCATCTGCGAAAGCGCCTCGGCCACCGTTTGGCTTGGCTTGAGCGTGACCGGATCTAAGATCATTCCGCTTTCGCTTTTTTTCACCTTCTCCACTTCGAAGGCCTGCTTTTCGATCGGTAAATTGCGGTGAATCACCCCCACGCCGCCGGCGCGGGCCATCGCGATCGCGGTGCGACTCTCCGTAACTTTGTCCATCGCCGATGAAAGCACCGGGACGCGCATCGCAATCGTCGGAGTGAGAAAGGACTGGAGCTTCACCTCCGGTGGGGTCACTTCCGAAAAACGCGGGACCAACAGGACGTCATCGAAGGTAAGCCCCTCCCTTAACCCTTGGCCCGAATCCCGAGTTTCCCGCATCCGATCTCCTTAAAAAAATTTGGCCGAAATTACCTTGTAAAAGCCGTGAATTCAAGCAAAGCATTGTTTATACTCAGAATGACCCAGAGGGGTCAGGGGTAGGGGAACGGGCATGGCAACTCAGCAGCGAAGCACTTCAGGCCCCAGTCCCGCACACCCGGAGCTTTCCATCCTGGTGAGCTGCTTCAATCAAGCCGAAGTCTTAGAGCCCGCACTGCGGGAGTGCCTCAAGTCGGTGGGAAAACTCGTTCCCAGCTTCGAAACACTCATCATCAACGACGGATCGACCGACGGCAGTATCCGGATTTTGGATCGCTTGCGGAAGGAATTCCCTAGCGTCCGCGTTACCCACCAACTCCATTCCGGCCGCGCCCGCGCCATCCGCCGAGGCTACGATCTGGCCCGGGGGCTCCACGTTTTTCAAATCGATCTCAATGAACCCGGCTGGGTCGCCGATTTTCCCCGTTTCTGGGCGATGCGCGATCGTTACGCCCTGATTTTGGGACACCATCCCCATCGGGGCAACCGCCTGCGTCGCACCCTCCAGTGGATTCAGGCGCGTTGGGTGAAACTTTGGTTCGGTGCCGAACTCATTGAACCCGATGCGACCTACCGCCTCTGTCGTCGGGACATCGCCCTGCACTACTTGCAGCAGATCCCCAAGGATTACGAGGGGGTCGACCTCGGCATGACGCTCACCGCCTACCGCGATTCCCCGCGCTTACTCCTGGAAGTCGAAGTCGGGACCCATCGTCCCCGTGCCCGCGTTTCGGCGTCGGAGCAAATTGCGAGATTGATACATTATTTCAGTGAGATAGCGGGATTGCGCTTCCGCCGCGTCAGTTTACCCACCCTCAAACCCGCACCACAAAGCGCTTAAAAAGCTTAACCTTCCCCGTGTTCTTGCCGATACGCGTCATAAGGACCGATCGTGAAAAAGAACCGAGCGCCAAAAACCACTAAGCCGGAAGACAAAGCCCCCAAGGCGAAACCCGCCCGGGCTAAGAAACCGAAGGCTTGCCAACAACGGGGCTGCAAAAAGCCCGGCACCTCTTTTGGTTATTGCCGCTTGCACTATCTCACGCACTGGAAAGGTATCAAGCAGGACGAACGCCAGCGGGCGGAGCGTCGCCTCAATGCGTATGTGGACCGCCTAGCGAAGCGTTATCCCGATGAATATCTCGAGAAGATCAAGGAAGGCATCGAAAACGAAGATGCGTTCAAAAAGACGATGGAACAACTCGAACTGGATAAAGAGCACGATCAGAGCAACGAAACGGAACGTGAATTCCTCGAAAAACTGATCCGTAACATCAAAGACGACTGATTTACTGCGTGCGGAACCAAACCTGGCGTTCGATCGGAACGCCCCGCGTATTCTCTAACCGTAAGAAGTACGTACTCCGGCCCAACGAGTCGTGGAATGTCAGGTCCGAAACACCCGCCCTAAAGACCCCCGAATCGATCACGGACTCCGAAATCAATCCACTCTGCGTACTCTGACGGAAGAGGGTCGCCTGCACTTCAGCCGGGACATCGAAACGCACTTGAACCTGCCCATTCGACGGAAGAATGAATCGCGGAAAATAGCCGGTAAAGACGGCTTCAATTTCGTCGATCGCCGAGGCCAGTCCCCCGATACGTTCCCGTTGCGCGCGAACCGGCAGCGGTAAAGTGGGGTCGCCGAGCAAAACGGTATTGAAATAGGTCCAACGCACGCGATCCTTGGCCAACCGCGCTTCCGGACCGCTCGCGTAAGCGGCAAAAGAAGCCAGGGCGAAATCCCCGAGCCGACCTTGTCCCTGCTGGCGGTAACCCTCCAGGGCCGTGTCCAGGATCTTCAAACCGTGATTGCTGCTCTTCAAGTCCAAGTTCCCATTGCCGTCGACTTCGAAAATCGGAGCCCCGACCGAAGCGCGCGCGGATCCAAAGTAGGACACGGCTCCGGCGGGCGAGCGCAAAAGCTCTACGCCCACCGATAAATCGCCGAAACGCGAATCGCCGAAAATCTCATCTTTTGTGGTGGTTTCATCGAAGGCGGCGTTGAAACAGGCGATCGCGAAAATCAACGGCGTGGTGCCACTCCCCTTAGCCGAAAGGGCGGCAATGTCTTTCGATGCCACCCATTTTTTTTCCACGTGCCAGCGATTGCCGGTCCCGTGGTCGACTGAATACACAATCGGACTGGGTCGATCGCCCCGAAGCATTTCTTCCACGACCGGGACGGAATAGTTTCCGCGGGTGCGGAAATGCTTCTGCGCCCCCCGCCAGTCGGCGGCCGTCGATAAACTCCGTAGAACCCCCAGTTCACCGATGTAGAATGGGCCGCTCAAGCCCTTCCCACCGTAGAGGGCAAGCTCGCTCGCTGCACCCGCACTGCTGCGAACCCAGGCCTCGACTTTGGCTATGTGATTCTTGATCTGCTCCAGCGAGTTGAAGGGCAGTCGGCCCACGGTGGCGCGGGGTTCGGTACATTGTTGCACGGAGCCGTAGCATTGATCGGTGACCCCAAAACGGGCACCAAAACCCATACGCACCGAAAAGTAATAGCTCGGCGGGATCAATTCTCCATCACCTAGCAATGTAATGTAGCGAAGCGCCGAGGCGGGGACTAGACGGGCTTGAAGATAGTGGGCGATTTTGCGCGCCCGCGAATAGTCGTACCCTTTCCCGGTCGCGGGGTCGTAAGCCACCACCACCGCATCGGCTTGAGCGCGATCCTTGTACCCATCCGGCAATTCGGTTTCCTCGATCTCCGGTTCACTCCCATCCAGATCTTCCACCCAAACGATTTCCGACGTTAGGCCGTGGACGCGGCCATGGAGAGATTGGAGCAAGAGTGCTCCATCTTTCAAAACTCGGGGCGCGACGATGAGGCTTTCCGGAACACTAGGCGCGGGCGAGGCCGTCTCCGATCGGTGTCGCTCATCGGGCGACAGCTGGGCATCGATGCGGACGTTAAGGCTCGCGATTCGCACCATCACTTGTGTCGCGCGATTCCATTGCACGGGAAAGATGCGCACGCGCGCTTTCCCACCCACTTGGTCCACGGTGACCGGTTTACCCGGGACCCAGTTTCCGGCCCCCGGCGGCGCTAACTGAAAACTGGGATCCGCGGTCCAGTACGCGGTTTCGGGCAATACCTTCAGCGGGACGGGCCCGTCGGACTGGAAGGCCGAAGCGATCTCCCAGGAGACCGCCCCCACCGCACCGGCGGGAAGGTCGTAGGTGCGTTCGATATAGGGCAGCGGCGGCAAGGTTTCCACTTCGAGGACTCGGGCGCCCGGGAGCGAAACGCGCACTTGCCCCGCTTCTCCGGTCAATTCCGGAAAACCAAATTCGAATTTTTCGGAAAGAATCGGCGCGGCTAACCGTGCGGAACGGGATTCTTGGAACTCGGCGGGAATTTCGCGCAGAGGAAAAAATCCGGAGTCCGCGTGGGCGGACAGGGCAAGCCCCAGTATCAGGACAACCCCAGCCCTTGATTGGACCATGCCCCTCCCATTAAAGGGTCGCCGAGCACCCCCGTGCTCGGCGACTCTTCTGGCCATCCTGAATGTCTTCAAGATGGCCTTTAACGCCTCAACCCATGGGCCCAGACTCATGCATGGCGCGTCGGAAGACAAAGGGATTCCCGATCGCGCGGGCTTTTTCTTAATTTTTGTTAACGTAAGAAAAATGCTACTGGCTTGATTTTATTACTAAAATGGGGAAAATAATCCCTCCGACATACCGCTTTTACCAACCGAACAAATCTGTTGCCGCATAGGGTGAATTACCGTAATAACGACTAGCATTTAATTCGTTTGGAGCAGCAATGAGAATTGGAATCCTGGGCCGCAAGGTCGGCATGACGCAAATTTTCGATGAGAAGGGCGCTTTGCTCCCCATCACGGTGATCGACACCTCGGGTTGTGTGATCTCCCAAGTCAAAACCAAAGACAAAGACGGTTATACGGCGGTTCAGCTCGCGTACGGCGAAACCAAACCGCAGAACGTAAGGAAGGCCAAGGCCGGACACTTCAAAAAGGCCGGTTCGGCCGCAAAAAGCTTTGTGAAAGAGCTGCGCTTGGCGGATACGGACGACGTAGCTCCGCTGAAGGCCGGCACCAAATTGTCGGCGAGCATTTTCCAAAAGGGCGATTTTGTCGACGTGACGGGAACGTCTCGCGGCCGCGGGTTCGCGGGCGTCATGAAGCGCTTCAACTTTCACGGTAAAGATGCGACCCATGGGACGCACGAATACTTCCGTCATCCCGGTTCGGCCGGTACGAACACCTTCCCGGGTCGTATCCGCAAGAACCAGGGCATGCCCGGTCATATGGGCGATGTGAAAAAGACGATCCAGAACATGAAGATTGTGGATGTGAAGCCGGAAGAGAATTTGATCTTCGTGGAAGGCTCGATCCCCGGCCCGCGTCAAGGCCGCGTGATGGTGCGCTTAGCCGTGAAACGCGGCAAATCGGAAGGCCGCGCCCTCGGCGCTTAGCCTCTTCGCAAATAGCGATACACAATCGGGGTTGCTCCCCGACCATAATCTTCCGGGATAGCGGGAACGTTAAGATATTCGACGTCACCGAGCGCCCCCTGAATAATCTTTTCCAGATCCCCGTCTTCCCATTGGGAGAAGTTGGTTGAGACGAAGAGTGTTCCCCCCGGGGCCAAAACCTGGCCGCATTGGTCGAGAATTTCCCCCAGGTTGCGCCGCACGGAAAATGGCTCGTTCTTCTTTCCCCGCGCAAAGCTGGGCGGATCCAAGATGATCTGATCGTAGACCTCTTGGCGTTTGATCGCGGCCCGCAGAAAGTAGCGCGCATCCGCAACGAAGAAGCGGTGCTTGTCCAAGGCGAGACGGTTCACCGCGAAGTTTTCTTTTCCCCAATCCAAGTACTTCGGGGAGACATCGACGCTCGTCACTTCGGCACCCCGCTGCGCGCAATAGACGGAAAAAGCGCAGGTATAAGAAAAGAGATTCAAAACCTTCCGGCCCGGCTTCCCCGATTGCCCCAGCGCTCGGCGATTCAGCCGTTGATCTAAGAAAAGCCCCACCGAAAAACCGTCGTAGGGCCGGATTAAAAACGAAAGGCCATTTTCGGTGACGGGAAAACTAGGCGCGCTGGGGGCGTCGCCCACGAAAGGTGTCGACGATAAAAGGTCTTCGGGTGCTGCCCCGCTGGTGCGATCGGCGAGAAAACGTTTTAGGTAAATCTGCTCCAACCCGAGTTCGTTCAAACACCAACGGCCCGCGATCTTGAGATCCGCGATGGAAAGTTCGCATTTGCCTTGGTGAAACTGAAAGATCCCTACCGCGCCGAACCGCTCGATCACCCAACCGGGGATCCCATCGGTATCAGCGGAAAACAGCCGGTAGCATTGCGTGCCTTCTTCCCCAAGTTTTTCGATCAGCGCTTGGCGCTTTTCACAAGCCTTCTGAAGTTTCTCTACAACCACGCGGCCCAATCCTCGGCGGGTTCACGGGGTAACGCAATCCGAATGCGCTCGTCCTTCCGGATGGGATGGGAGAACTCCAGGGCATAAGCCATCAGACCAATCCCTTCCACGCCAAAAGGCCAACGGGCACCGTACTTCGCGTCCCCGGCCACCGGGTGGCCGATGCGCGAGAGCTGCGCGCGGATCTGGTGCTTACGGCCAGTGCCCAGATCCACTTCCAACAAGGTGTGCTTCGGTCCCTGCCGTAGCGTTCGGTAACTCAATTCCCCCCGCTTAAGGCCCGGCACCAGATGATCGGCAATCACCACGCGATCTTGGGCATCCTCTCCCAAGTAGTGCACCAGCGTTTGCGCGGCCGGGGGGTGCCCCTCCACCAGGGCGTGGTAGGTTTTCCGGAGGGAATGAGTGCGAAACTGTTCGGAAAGACGGCTCGCCCCTTTGGAAGTTTTGGCGAAAAGCACCACCCCGCCCACCGGCCGATCCAGTCGGTGCAAAAGCCCCACAAAGGCATCTCCGGGCTTCGCGTACTTGTCTTTGAGATAGGAACGAACCTCTTCCAGCAGGCACCGTGCACCCGAGGCATCGGGCTGGGTGAGGCGCCCGGGTGGCTTGTGCACGGCAATCAAGTGATTGTCTTCATACAGAATCACCGGTGTGCTATACGACGTTTCCATGTCTCGACCACAGACTTTTCGACCGCCCCACCCCCGCAAACCGCCTTCGCTGGCGCCGACGGTGGAAAAGATGGATGCGCTTTTGCGCAAGAGCGGGATTCGCCTGAATGAAGGGCCGCTCGAGCAGCTGTGGCGGTACCATAACCTGCTTCGGCGGCGCAATGTGGGAAACGAACTCACGCGCCTCATCGGCTTTGAGACTATCGTCATCAAGCACTATGTCGATTGCCTAATCGTAGGAAATCTCTTTCGCCTTCCCTCGCCGATCGTGGACGTCGGAACGGGTCCCGGCTTTCCGGGCGTGCCGCTCAAGATCCGCTACCCGAACTTGAAAATGATTCTCGCCGAACCGCGGCCGAAACGGGTCGAGTTCTTGAATGAGGTCATTCGGGAAATTGGACTCAGGGACACGGAAATCTTCGAACACCGCGTGGTCAGCCAAAGCTTTACCACTCCGGTTCAAGGCGTGATTACCCGTGCCGTCGAGACGATGGATAAGACGTTACTCCGAACGACCGCCAGCCTGGCCGTGGGCGGTCAGGCGATTTTTATGAAGGGCCCCAACTGCGATGAGGAAATCCGGGAAGTGCTCAAACGCTTCGACGGACGCTACGATCTGGAATGGGATCAGGCCTATACACTCCCGCACACGCCCCACCGCCGCCGCCTCGTGGTCTGGCGCCGCCTAAACTAGAAAACCTTCGCGAAGGGAATCGGCTTGCCCGCGGCCGCGGTCCGCTCTTCGATGCGGAGCAACTCATTGTACTTGGCGATGCGCTCCGAGCGCGAAGCCGAACCCGTCTTGATTTGTCCGCAACCGCTGCCCACCGCCAAATGGGCGATCGTGACGTCTTCACTCTCACCCGAGCGGTGCGACGTGACCGAACGATACCCGTGCTGGCGCGCGAGGTTCATCGTGTCGAACGTTTCCGAGAGCGTGCCGACTTGGTTCACCTTGATCAAAATCGCGTTGGCCACCTTCTGCTCAATGCCCTGCTTGAGCCGGTTGACCTGGGTCACGAAGAGATCATCGCCCACCAATTGGGTTTTGGCGCCAATTGCTTCCGTTAGCGACCGCCAGCCCTTCCAATCGTCTTCTTCTAAGCCATCTTCAATGCTGACGATGGGAAACTTCGCCGTCAGCTCCGCGTAGTAGCCCACCAACTGGGGGCGATCCCATTTTTCGCCCGCCATCGTGTATTGCTTCGATTCGATGTCGTAAAACGAACTCGCCGCGACATCCAACGCCAGAGCGACTTGCTTGCCGAGATGATATTTCGCGGAGGCCACCGCCTCGCAGATCATTTCCAGCGCTTTTTCATTGGAGGTCAGGGCCGGCGCAAAGCCGCCTTCATCGCCGACTCCCGTCGACAAACCCTTTTTATGTAGGATCTTCTTCAAGTGATGGAAGATTTCCGCCCCGGCCCGCAGCGCTTCGCTGAAACGTTCAAAGCCGTGCGGCACAATCATAAACTCTTGGATAGCCAATCCGTTGTCGGCATGGACGCCACCGTTGATGATGTTCATCAGTGGTACCGGCAGCGCCATCTCCGAAGGCTTGCGCCCCATCCACTCGTTGATCAAGGCATACAGTGGGGTCTTGCGCGCCGCCGCCACCGCGTGAGCATACGCCAGCGAAACGCCGAGCAACGCATTGCCCCCCAGCTTGGATTTCTGGTGGGTGCCATCCGCTTCAATCATCCAACGATCGAGGGTTGCGATATCGGGAATGTCTTTGCCGCAGACTAAAGACTTGATCGCGCCATTGACGTTTTCCACCGCTTTGCGGACCCCTTTGCCGAGGTAGCGACCCGCGTCGCCGTCGCGCAGCTCCAACGCTTCATGAATGCCGGTCGACGCCCCCGAAGGAACGATCGCACACCCTTCGGTGCCATCGGCAAGCCGGGCCTCGACTTCAATGGTTGGGTTACCGCGAGAATCTAGAACTTCGCGCGCATGGAGCTGACTGATTCGGTAGGCCATGCGCCGGATCTAGACGACGCGAAAGGGTCTGACAAGCACGAGGAATCAGGGGGTTGCTTCGCGGCCCGGCAAGGCATCGGGGAAAAAGTAGGTCGTCATAATTTCCCGCATCGATTCCACCGTAGTGTAGGTGACATCGAATTCGTAGTCTCGACCCGTAATGCGCAAGCGACGAATGCGTTGGGGATAGCCGCGCATGCGCAGGTCCCGACTTTTGAGCGCCCCAGTTAGGCGCCGGATCCCCCGATAGGCTTCGTCGGCCGGCATTCCGAATTCGCGAGTATCCAGGAGAATGAACGGTGCTTGGCCTCCCGATCGCAGACTGTCGAGCACCCGATCGACCACCGCCTTGCTCGCCGTACTTTCGAGGTTCTTAAATTCAACCCTAGTATCAAACGCCACCACCCGGCTGGGACCATCGTCATTTTCGTAAAGGAGGTGAGAGTGAATACGATGAGAAGCTTCCCCTTCCGGGCACCGCTGCCTTTGGACCTGTCCCTCCACGGTGGCGACCAGATCCCAACCTTCATCCAGCAAGAGCTGCGCGGTTCGACGTTCCCGGGGGCTCAGTTGGCGGGCACTTTCATCGAGTCGCCCCTTCCGATAAGGGGGGCGGTTCTTACCCACTTTGACTTCTTCCGAGGGAATCAACAAGGCCGGCGACTCCACCGCCACCAACCCGAGATAGAATGTCCGGGTCATCCACGGGAGCTCGGCAAACTTAGGATGGGTTACCCGAGGCAGTTCGACGATAGGGATATCTCGATCCAGCTGCACGTAAATTTTTCGATAGGGAAACTCCTCTCGCTGCTCCTCCAAGGTTCGCATGTTGTTCACCGCGAGGACAAACTCTCGGCAGGTCCGCCCGCCCAAGATCGCTAAGGGTGTGGTTTTTGGATCGATCCCCGCCGAAGCGGCCCCCGTCCAAAGGCAGAAGATAAGCGGCACGATTCGCATTGGGGGCGGTTCTAGCACAAAGCGCATCAACAAATCCAAGATACCTGACTTCGAAGCGGAGGCCTTATGGCGCAGTGCTATATCAGAACGCTATCTACGCTCACAACTCGGAAGTCGTGTGTAGCCGGTATTTCGAAGACCTTACTTCAGCCAGTCACCGAGTAGATCGCTGAATTTCGTGCGGGCGTCGCGAAGCGAGGCGCTATCCGTCGGGCGATTGTTGCCCATGTCGTCGCAATGGGCCGCACCGAGGATGGTGGAATAGGTCACGTTGGGATTGGTGGCGTTACCGTTTTCGGTAGCCAGCGAAAGACGGAGCCACGGATCGCTCGAACCATTGGTAAAGAAAATCTGACTGGTTTTCGGATCGCGAAGGGGATCATAGGACTCGCGGTTCGCCCCATCCGCATCCGGCGGAACCGTCAGACCGAAGAGCCGCTTGCAGACATTTCGATGATAGGCCAAGTCGATGCGGGACGAACGCGTCGATTCCGCCGCGTTCGAATAGGCGACCTGCCAATAGCCAAACTCGGTACACGTTTGGTACCACCAACCTCGGCTACCAAAGAATCCCTCGTAGTCGGCGGGATTTTCGCTCATTGCGCCTTCCGGAGAATCCTTAAATGCGGTAATCCCAAAAACCGTTTCGATCGTCGTCGCAAACTTCGCGTAACCATCCACTGGGTCGGTCTGGTTGAGAGCGCGGCAGAACTCGTCTTTCCGGCCGTACTGGACCGCGAAGGCGGCGATGTCGGCTACCCAGTAAAGGAAGTCCACGTCGTCTTTCAGCACTTGCGCGCGAAACTTCTGCAACATCGCGGCACGTGCTTTTGGATCCGAAAGCGACGCCTCTACCTGCTTCACGACCGCCTGCATGTTCTTGGCGCAAGTCGCGTCGATGACGGAATAGATATGGTGATCGTAGTCTTCGAAGACTTCTTTGGCGATGACCGGTGCCGAGGAGGCTAGCGCGCCCACCACGAGCTGGGGATAGTGCATGCGATAGCGGGCGGATAAGACGCCAGCGTACGACCCGCCAATGACCACCCACTTGCCCGTGAAACCTTCTTTTAGACGCAGCCACCTTTGGAACTCCGCCGCATCGGCCAACGCATTTTCCGAAGTCAGGTATTTGAGATTCGCGGTGGCGAGTGTCTTGAAGGGCTGACTCTTACCGTAAAAGCGATGCTCCAAGGCCACCATATGGGCCCCATACTTCTTAGCGTTTTCGCGAATGGCTCCATTAAGGGAACCGGCGGTGCAGGTGGCCTCACCGCACAGGTAGAAGAAAACGGGGCTTGTCTTCCCTTTCGCGTAAGTAGAATCGAGGTAGTAGCGCTGCGGGAAAATTCGAGCATCCGACGGAGTGGTGTGATCGACCTTTTGTATGAACCAGAGGGCTGGAAGCGGAACCGGCGCGACCGAGATTCCGAACCCGGCTTTTTTCTGCTGATACCGTTCCCACGCGAATTGTTTGATGTCTGCGGATGCGGAGAGAGAAAGACCTAACGCCAACCAACCCAAGATTTTTGTCATGCTCGAATATTGGCCGAACTCGGGCGGCGAGAGTAGGCCCGCAGTGTCAAAAAAAGCCGACCCCTTTCGGAGTCGGCCTTTCGCAGCGCTTCGCGCTGCGAGATTGCTTCGCTACGCTCGCAATGACACCGCTACTGCGGTTTTTCCTCGCGGAACTCCGCTTCGATCGGCTCGTCGTCTTTTTTGCCGCCTTCGGCACCGGGAGCGCCTTGGCCCCCGCCCCCCGAAGGTCCGGCGCCGCCCGACGGCTGCGCGTTCTTGTACATTTCTTCGGCCATCTTGTGCGACAACCCATTGAGCTTTTCGTACTGCGTTTTCATCTGGTCGAAGTTGTCGCTCGTCACGGCATCCTTGGCTTCCTTCAACGCGGCTTCCAGCTCCGTCTTGATCCCAGCCGAGATCTTCTCGCCGTTTTCCTTAATGAGCTTGTCCGTGCTGTAGACCAGATTATCCAGATTGTTCTTCATCTGGACGCGTTCACGCTTTTTCTTATCTTCGTCCGCGTTCTTTTCCGCGTCATTGACCGCGCGCTTGATGTCCTCTTCCGACAACCCGCTACCGGCCGTGATCTTGATCGACTGCTCCTTGCCACTCGCCAGGTCTTTGGCGGCGACATGGACGATACCGTTGGCATCGATGTCGAACGTCACTTCTACCTGCGGCATGCCGCGCGGTGCGCTCGGGATTCCGGTGAGCTGGAAACGCGCCAACGTACGGTTGTCGTACGCCATCTCGCGTTCGCCCTGCAGCACGTGGATTTCCACGGTGGTCTGATTGTCTTCGGCGGTGGAGAACGTCTGACTCTTACGCGTGGGAATCGTGGTATTGCGCTCAATCAGTTTCGTGAACACATGGCCCAGGGTTTCAATCCCGAGGGACAACGGCGTCACGTCGAGCAGCAGGAGATCTTTCACCTGACCGGTCAAGACGCCACCCTGAATCGCCGCGCCCACGGCAACCACTTCATCCGGATTCACGCTGCGGTTGGGTTCTTTTCCGAAGAACTCCTTCACCACTTCCTGAATCTTGGGGATACGCGTGCTACCGCCAACCAAAACGACTTCGTCGATTTCGCTCGCCTGCAGACCGGCGTCTTTCAATGCCTTCCGACAAGGCTCGATCGATTTCTGAATGAGATCGTCCGCCAGCTGTTCAAACTTGCTGCGGGTCAATTTCATCTGAAGGTGTTTGGGGCCCGAAGTATCGGCCGTCACGAACGGCAGATTGATTTCCGTTTCCATGGCCGACGAGAGCTCGATCTTGGCCTTTTCCGCCGCTTCCTTCAAACGCTGCAAAGCCATTTTGTCTTTGCTCAGGTCAATGCCCTGGTCCTTTTTGAATTCCGTCACCAGCCAATCAATGATGCGCTGGTCAAAATCGTCACCCCCCAGATGGGTGTCGCCGTTGGTTGATTTCACTTCCACGACGTTGTCACCGACATCTAAGATCGAAACGTCAAACGTTCCGCCTCCGAAGTCGTAAACCGCAATTTTCTGCTCTTTTTTCTTATCGAGCCCGTACGCCAACGCCGCGGCGGTCGGCTCGTTGATAATACGCTTAACGTCTAAACCGGCAATTCGCCCGGCATCCTTAGTGGCCTGGCGTTGCGCATCGTTGAAGTACGCCGGAACCGTAATCACCGCTTCGGTGACTTCGTGACCAAGATAATCTTCGGCGCTCTTTTTCAACTTCTGCAAAATCAGCGCAGAAATTTCCGGTGGGGAGTATTTCTTGCCACGCGTCTCGACGACCGCATCGCCCTTGTCCCCGGATTCCACTTTGTAAGGGACCATCTTGGCTTCCTGTCCGACTTCATCAAAACGTCGGCCCATGAAGCGTTTCACGGAATAAACCGTATTTTCTGGGTTGGTGATTGCCTGGCGTTTCGCCACTTGGCCCACCAGTTTTTCGCCATCTTTCGTGAAAGCGACTACCGAGGGGGTGGTGCGTCCGCCTTCTTCGTTGGCGATGACCTTCGTCTCGCCGCCTTCCATGACGGCTACGCACGAGTTGGTCGTGCCTAAATCGATTCCAATAATTTTTGCCATCGCTTGTTTGCCTCCAGAGCGCAATATGGGAACAGGCTTTTTAAAGTCAATCCGCAACCTTGACACTGGCGAGAGGATTCCCAATCTAGGGAATTGTTGAGAGGAACTCATGCCCTTGTACGAGTACGAGTGTGCGCACTGCGCCAAAGTTTTTGAAATGATGCAGAAAATTTCGGATCCGGCCTTGGAAAGCTGCCCGACCTGTGGAAAACCCGTCCACAAACTGGTTTCCCGGACGAGTTTTCAGCTGAAAGGCACCGGGTGGTACGCCACGGACTATAAGAAGGGGCCTAGCTCCAGTGGAAGCGATGGGGGCGGATCCTCGGAGAAGTAAGTCTAGTAAGGGTTTCGGAGGTTTTTACCCCCTTCGAGCGGGGGAACATTCTTGACTTTCCCCGTGGAAATCCCATATGTAACAGCGCCAGTTTTGTTGGTTAATAACAGTTAAGGGTGAGGAGAAAACACATGAACATTCGTCCTTTGCACGATCGTTTGATCGTGAAGCGGTTCGATGAAGAAGAAAAAACCAAAGGCGGGATCATTATTCCCGATAATGCGAAAGAAAAGCCCCAGCAGGGCGAGGTGATCGCGGTCGGAAACGGGAAGGTTCTGGAAGACGGCACGAAGCTCCCCCTCGAAGTGAAAAAAGGCGATCGCGTCCTCTTCGGAAAGTATTCCGGCACGGAAATCAAAATCGAAGGTGTCGAATATTTGATGATGCGAGAAGAAGATATCCTCGGCGTCGTCGGCTAACCCCCCAAGCAATTTAAGGAGAAAAACATGTCAGCTAAAGAGATTCGTTTTAAAGAGGAAGCGCGGTCCGCGATCCTCCGTGGTGTAAACGTTCTGGCCGAAGCCGTGAAGGTAACGCTGGGACCCAAAGGCCGCAACGTTGTGATCGAAAAGTCCTTCGGTTCCCCGACCATCACCAAAGACGGTGTCACGGTCGCTAAGGAAGTCGAACTCGAAAACAAATTCGAAAACATGGGCGCCCAGATGGTGCGTGAAGTCGCCAGCAAAACGAGCGACGATGCCGGTGACGGCACCACGACCGCTACGGTTTTGGCTCAAGCCATCTTCCGTGAAGGCGTGAAGGTCGTGACCCACGGCCAAAACCCCATGGAAATCAAACGCGGCATCGATAAAGCCGTTATCGCCGTAACCGAAGAGCTCAAAAAGCTCAGCAAACCGATTAAAGACGAAAAAGAAATCGCCCAAGTGGGAACGATTTCGGCCAACAACGATCCCGAAATCGGCAAGCTCATTGCCGAAGCGATGGCGAAGGTCGGCAAAGAAGGCGTAATCACGGTCGAAGAATCCAAGACCGCGGAAACGACTTTGGAAGTGGTCGAAGGGATGCAATTCGACCGCGGCTATTTGTCGCCGTACTTCGTCACCAATCCGGAGACGATGGAAGTCCACTTCGAAAACCCTTACATCCTCATTAATGACAAAAAGGTCTCCAGCATGAAGGACCTCTTGCCCCTTCTCGAGAAGGTCGTGCAAGCCGGTCGTCCGCTCGTGATCATTGCCGAAGACGTCGAAGGCGAAGCCTTGGCGACCTTGGTGGTGAACAAGCTGCGTGGCACGTTGCAGGTCGCGGCGGTGAAAGCCCCGGGCTTCGGCGATCGCCGTAAGGACATGCTCAAAGATCTCGCGGTCCTCACCGGCGGCGAAGTCGTAGCTGAAGAACTCGGACTGAAGCTGGAAAGCGCCCGTCTCGAGTCCCTCGGACAGGCCAAGCGCATCACGATCGACAAGGAAAACACCACGATCGTGGACGGCTTGGGTGCCAAGAAGGACATCGATGCCCGCGTGAAGCAGCTCCGCGCTCAGGTCGAGGAAACCTCCTCGGAATACGATCGCGAAAAACTGCAAGAGCGTCTGGCGAAGTTGGTGGGCGGCGTGGCCGTGATCAATGTCGGCGCGCCGACCGAAGTCGAAATGAAAGAAAAGAAAGCCCGCGTGGAAGATGCCCTTCACGCGACGCGCGCGGCGGTGGAAGAAGGAATTCTTCCCGGTGGCGGCACGGCTTACATCCGCGCTTCGCAAGCGATCGAGAAACTGAAGTTGGATGGCGAACAGCAATTCGGCGCGACGATTGTCCGCCGCGCGCTGGAAGAGCCGCTGCGTCAGATCGCGCAGAACGCTGGCTTCGAAGGCTCGATTGTTGTCGATAAAGTGCGCAGCAACCCGAGCACCAACTTCGGCTTCAACGCCTTAACGGAAAAGTACGAAGACTTGGTGGCGGCCGGGGTCATTGACCCGACCAAGGTGTCGCGCAGCGCCCTGCAGAACGCGGCGAGTATCGCCTCGTTGATGCTGACGACGGAAGCCATGATCAGCGAAAAGCCCAAGGAAGAAGACTCCCACGCTGGACACGGCCATGGCGGCCACGGCGGTATGGGTGGAATGGGCGGCATGGGCGGAATGATGTAATTTCCGCTCGTCGTAAGAAAAAACTCAAAAGACCCGGATTAGAGAAATCTGATCCGGGTTTTTTATTAGCCGCGGTAGCTTTAGCTAGCGACCGAGGAGAATGAACTATGACCGGCCAGATACACTTCGAGCCGCTACAAAACTCCGATTTGCCTCTATTGCAGCGCTGGATGACTGAACCGCACGTGGATGAGTGGTGGCATCAAGCTTGGGACATGGAACAGCTTAAGGCCAAATACGGCCCGAGAATTGCGGGACAAGAACCAACCCATGTTTACTTGATTCGATACGACGGACAGGCAATCGGTATCGTCCAATGGTACCGATGGACTGACTATCCCGAGCACGCCCATCAACTTGGCGCGACAAAACACGAGGCCGGCATAGATCTCGCCATTGGTGAAGTAGGCAGCCTGGGCAAGGGCATCGGCGCGGCGGTGATTCTTCAATTTACTAAAGATGTCATCTTCGCCGATCCGACGATTGTCGCCTGTGTCACCGATCCGCAAGAAGACAATATCCGGTCCCTGAAAGCCTTTGAGAAAGCAGGCTTCACTCGCATCAACTCTATTCAGCTCGCCGGCGAACCGTTCAAGCGCTGCGTCGTTCGGTTGACGGCGCCGTCATTGCGAACGCAGTGAAGCAATCTCGGATTGCTTCGACTTCGCCCCGCAATGACACAGCTTTGAAAAGGGTCGACTCGCAGGAGTCGGCCCTTTTTATTCGTCGATAGATTCTCATGCACCGTCGATAAATCGCCCTTGCACTTTATGACACTCCGCGGCCAATGCTGCGCGTCTTGCCATCGCGCCGCAGCGCCTTCAAAACGAACAAGCTCGGTTTGGGTTTAACGCGCCACGGTCTTCCGTGGCCGGGCCGGGCATCAAAACGCTTCGGTAGGGGGTTTTAAGTGAAGCGCACACCTTCGTTCGGCTATCTCGGTTTGGTTTTCACGCTTATCTCGGGCCTGGTCGCCCCGCCTTCGTGGGCGGCCCTTCCCACCCAGACGGTTCCCATTCGCGGCACCGTGCACGATTGCAAAGCGCTCCTCGTCCCCACCACTTTCGCCGACGATTCCGTGGGGATTCCCTTGTCGGGCAACACGCCGGAGGAATTCCGTGCGAGCTTGGAAGCGCTGCGCAACTCAGGCGATCTCCCGCTGCTCAAGAACGGGACCTTTTTTGTGCAGGGAATTCCCGTGCGCCAAGCGCGTGCCACCGAGTACGAATTCCGCCGCATCCTGGCTTCGTTCGGCCTCGACACCCGCACCATTCACGTGAAGGTGCTTTCCGTCGCCCCGAAACTTTTTGAAGGCGGGGTCACCGCGGCGGTCAACAACGCCTGGTTAAGTTTTCTGCATTGGTTTCCCAACTTCGAGCGCCACTACCAAAAGCCCGTCACCGCCGAAGTGGTGTCCGGCTTAGTTTCCGCCGGCGTGATCGAAGTTCCTAACGTTGTCTTTCTGTTTCAGCGCATGCCTACCCTAGATGCCGCCCTCACCGTAGCGACCCATACCGCGGTTTTGGTGGCGTATAGCGTGTGGAAAAAATTCATGATCAACTGGCTGCTCGAGCCAGGAACAGGGCGCCTGGCCGCGCTCATGAAGCAAGTCGCCGTGTCGTTTCCATTCGTGCTGAACTACAACCTGTTCGGCAACTTTTCTACCATCGCAGAGTTTGTGCAGATCCACGGCTGGGAAGCGACCGTCGCGCGTTTTCCAACCGAACTTGCCAACTTTGCAACCTCTCAAGGCCTAACCCTCTTTCTACAAACCCTTTTCTACCAAGTAACCGTGACCCACGGAGTTCGGGCCTGGGAGAACTCCCAAATAAACGACAAAGATAGCCTCACCGCACGCACGGTCGCCAACTACACGCTAGTGCCCATCCTGGCCTTAGATGCAATGGCTCTCGCCGCCGCATCTTCCGGAGGAACTCCTTGGATGGAGTGGGGCTCCCTCACGGTCAACGGCGGGCACACAGCGTTGGCCGGCCTCACCGCTGCCGGGTTTACCCTCTGGATCTGGCCGAATGTGCTCAACCCGACAATCCGGATCTATCGATCGATCGAGCCTTTGCTCAGTTGGGTTTCCAGTTTCTTCCCCTGGCTGACAAAGAAAGAAGCCTCAGCGCGTGAGCAGGGCCACGGAGAGAATCAGCCCAGTGAGGGATGAGAAAATTCCGGTGAAGAACAGGAACTCCTGGTAGTCCCGACGCCAGTTGTACGGCACGTTGATGATGTCGCCGTCCTTAAGCTTCGGGATCGGAGACCCTTCTTCGATCATGTTCTCGAGATCGATTTCCATCAGCTCGGAAACACCCTTGCGGCGAATCGTGATGGCATTGAGTTTGGTCGCGTCCCCGTAGCCGCCGGCGTAGAGGATCGCGAAGAGCAAGTCGGTACCTTCCGGGACGTAGTGCACGCCCTGCTGCGGTACCGAGCCAAACATCAAGGTGCGCATCAGAATCTTACCGTACCCCTGGCCGTGCACGTATTCGCCAGTGCCGGGGGAGTGTTTGGGACTGATGTGCGTAAAGTCTTCATCGATGGACTCGGCTCGAACGACCGAGACGGGGAGCACCAAGGAGAAGATCAGAGCGTAAGCAATGGCGGCACGCATCATCATTACGCAAATAGTATCACATCGCTTTCTACCGAAAAGGCACCCGCTACCTTTTCAGTCTCCAGGCACTGTTCCCAGGAACAGTGGTGTCAAAGCGGCCCCGTTTTAAAAGAGCGCTCTTGGCGCTTCATATGGGAAAATAGCGCGGACAACACGCCCCAATGAAAAACTTGACTAAACTCGACCCGCCGACCGGGGCAAACTTAGCCCCGGCGAGTGGGGCGGCGCGATTGTCGAATATAAGAAGGGATGCTTTAGTTAGAATTCACCTGGGCACCTTTAGCTCCAGTTATCGAGAAGGTCGGCCATCAGTCGAACCATCACGCCGGAAGCATTCTTCGGTGGGTGATAGTTCGCGTCCTTGCGGTTCCAGGCCGTGCCCGCGATGTCGCAGTGGACCCATGGCGTTTTCGCATCAACGAAGAACTTCAAGAACGTGCCGCCCTTGCTGGAGCCGGCATCGCGGGTGCCGGAATTGCGGCAATCGGCGTAGGTGCTCTTGAGATCTTCTTCGTACTCTTCAAAAAGCGGAAGTTCCCAAACGCGTTCGCCGGTTTTTTCTGCCGCCTTTTTGATTTTGCCGATCAGCTCTGGGTTGTTGCCCATGATCCCAGTGGCCACCGTCCCCAGGGCAATCAAAACCGCGCCGGTGAGGGTGGCGAAATCAATAATCGCCTGGGGATCCGATTTTTGCGCGTACTCCAACGCATCGGCCAGAATCAAACGGCCTTCGGCATCGGTGTTGGTAATTTCGACCGTCTTGCCCTTTGAGCTCCGCATGATATCGCCCGGCTTTTGCGCCTTCCCGCTCGGCATGTTTTCTACCGCGGCGATGTAGCCGTTTAGATTCACCGCAAGCTTTAGGTCGGCGGCGGCCTGAAAAATGGCGGCCACCGTCGCCGCCCCCATCATGTCGTACTTCATCTCTTCCATCGAAGGCGCGGGCTTGATCGAAATCCCGCCGCTATCGAAAGTGACCCCCTTGCCGACGAGCGCAATGGGTTTATCGCCCTTCTTACCACCCCGGTACTCCAGGATCACGAAGCGCGGATCTTCATTCGACCCCTTTGCCACGCCCATCAGCAGACCCATTTTTTCTTTTTCGATTTGGGGACGACCGAGGATCGTACACTTGATCTTCCGGTTCTTGGACATTTCAGCCACGAGCTTCGCCAGCTCCGTCGGAGTAAGAATATTTCCTGGCTTGTCGCCCAATAGCCGCGCGAAGCAAACCGCTTCCGCCAAAGCCTGAGCACGCGCGACGGCCTGTTTGCCGGCGGGCGCCTTGACGCCCCGAAGGTCGAGCTTCTTCGGTTTTCGGGCTTCCTTTTCCGGCTCCTTAAACTCATCGTACTTGTAGCTGGCGAGCAAGTAGCCTTCGACGAAGGCTTGCAGCGCCGGGACTTCTCCGAGCGATCCGTCGGCCGGAATAAAGCTGTCCATCTGCA
Organism: uncultured Pseudobdellovibrionaceae bacterium; assembly: GCA_964519985.1. Lineage (GTDB taxonomy): Bacteria > Bdellovibrionota > FAC87 > UBA2466 > UBA2466 > JAIEOG01. Next base: position 40,203 of record CAZFMF010000003.1, read on the forward strand.
CGGTGACCTTGTCGAGCTTCGCCCGATTTTGGAGCTGATACACACTGGCACCGGCTCGACGTAAGATTTCGGCGTCAAATTTCGCTTTGGGACCTAACCCGATCAAAAGGGTATTGGCCGCGCCGTGCGTTCCCACGAAACGCAGCAGGTCCGTTTCCCCCTTCTTGCCCGAAAAATGTTTGGATTGAACGAGACGCTCGGTGAGTTTATCGATTTCCGCGCTCGACTTGCCGATGAAGCTAGGACCTTCCGCTTTTCCCTTGGCGCGACTTTCGCCCTGAAAAAAGGCGATGGCCAAACCATCGCCGACGTTTGCGTCCCCGGAACTGAACTCGATCTTCGGAAAATCCACGCGTGCCTCCAAGGGCACCGAGAATAGCGGAGGAAAGGTCTAACGTCGAGGGAGGAGCAAGATGGCGTGACCAAAAGGCGAAAAGGTATAGGCCCCGAATTCGAAAGAATCGAAAAAATATTTTGCATCGGTCGCATTGCGGAAGGTCAGGCGATTGGACAGGTGCGAGCGGGGAGTCTTCCAATGCATTTCAACGCCGGAAGCCGTCTTTTTTAGCCAAAGACGCTGAAACCGGATTGAAGGTTGAGTTCGTCCCGGGCGCAGTTTTAAGCGACGCCCATGCTCCAAGGCCTCGGCCAGGTTGGCGAAACGGTAGGCGCGTAGCTGGTTGTCATCGTAGGTGCGCCAGGCGACGAGGTATTCGTTCCCGCTCTTGACGAGGTAGCCGAGCGAAGCCGGCCAGCGACGATCCATATCCAATGTGATCAGCGCTTCGGATACGCCCACGATCAAAAGCGCCATCCCGAACAAGCGAGCCAAGCTCTGCAAGCGCAGTTTCAAATTTCCAAATCCCTTACTCACCAAGGTAGCTCCAATAGCAAGCCGAGGGCCGAGACCAGTTCCAAAATGGGTTTTATTTCCCGCCGTAAATATTCGAAATCAAAAACGTTTCCCTGGATGCAAAACCAGTCCCAAATTGGAACTGAATCGGGCGTTTCATCGCACTGACAGGGGCTTGACCATCGTTCGCGGTCACCTCGCTAACGACTTGATATCGGGTCACTAATTGAAATGACGGAAAAACTTTTCCGATTGCCGAGTTTTGGCACCGGGATTGCTCTTACGGTGGGCGCGACAGTCAATGTAGAAGTGGTTCCCGCGGAGCGGATGGCTGAAGCAAACTTTTTAGTAGTTGAGGCAACGAGTGGACTAGGGAACCTATCTTCCCAATTTCCATTCAACCCCCCAAAACCTGTTGCCGACGGTAGGGAAACTACCCACTCGCCCTCAACTCTAAAGGCTTCTCTAACCTCTCTCTCTTCGATAAAATTGGTTCCAATCAGGACAACTCCTAAAAATGCGCGCTGCTCTCCGATGGACTATTCCAGTACTCACCGGCATTGCGCTGCTTTGCGCTAAGCAGATTTCCGAAAACCGACTTTCCGCTTTTGTTCGTCCGGAGCCAGAAGTTTCGCTCGAGACCGCGCAGTTTTACAGCCGTTCACTACGCCGATTTTCTTTAGGGTTCGACAACCTCATCGCCGATCTGGCGTGGGTGCAGCTGCTCCAAGGGGCTTCCCACGAAGCCCTCACCCACGGGGGCGTCAGCTGGGAGTACGCCAAGCTCCATTCCATCGCGACCCTCGATCCCAAATTCGATCGGGTGCACTGGTTTGGCGCTTCCTACGTTTCCATTTTTCGACGCGACAAGATTGGCGCCAAGGACTTGCTGCAGCGATGGGTTAAGCAGAAGCCCACACTGTGGAACAGTCACTACACTCTGGGCTTCCACCTCTTCCACGAAATGGGAGACTACGAGGGCGGGGCCAAAGAGATTCTGCTGGCGGCATCTTTCTCTAATGCCCCCTCGTACCTTTCCGCCCTAGGTGTGCGTTTGCTGAGCGAGTCCGGCCAATATTTTTCCGCCCTGCAGACGGCGGCCGCCCTCTACGCGACGTTGCGGGATACCGAGGGCAAGTACCGCCTCCGACGGCGCCTGCGCAGCTTGAACTACAATCTGCAAAAAACGGAATGGGTCCAGGCGCTGAAAACGTTCCGAGAAAAAAATCGAAAAGAGCCAAACTCGATGAACGATCTGGCACCGTTTCTCTCCCAACGGGAGATCGCCAGCCTGACCCGGCGCTTAGTCGTGGACGATGAAATCCAGCCCTTGCTGCAGGAAAGTTTTCAGTTCCGGTACGACCCCGCCGCGAAAGCCATTGCGGGTCGCGCCGAGGACCAGGATCTCGAGTTGGTGGGAGTTCACGCGTCGAAAGGGTGAAGGAAAAATGAACGAAACCGATATCTCGCTGGTTGAGGTCACCAAGATTTTTCACACCGGCATCGTGAAACGCAAAACGGGCGTCGACAATCTCACTCTCTCGATTCCACGCGGGGAGATCATCGGCCTATTGGGCGCCAATGGTTCGGGCAAATCCACCACTCTGAAAATGATTCTGGGTTTTCTTCGCCCAACCCGTGGCGAAATTCTCATTTGCGGAAAAAGGGCCGGAACCAAGGAATCCCGAGAGCTTCTTGGTTACCTGCCCGAGAATCCGCGCTTTCAAAAATTTCTGCAGGGACGTGACATTCTCCAATATTTCGGACGCCTCCACGGAATGTCGGGGGCGGCTTTAAGCAAAAGAATCGATGAACTTCTGGAGATGGTCGGTCTCGGAAAAGCCGGCGCCGAGCGTGTGCAGGGTTATAGCAAAGGCATGACCCAACGGCTTGCCATCGCCCAAGCCCTTCTCAACAAACCGAAGATCTTAATTTTTGATGAGCCGATGAGCGGCCTGGATCCACTTGGTCGCATGGAAATTCGCTCGTTGATTGGGCGTATCCACCAAGAGATGTCGCAGACGACTATCTTTTTCACCACCCACATCCTTTCCGATGTAGAGGCCCTATGCTCGTGGGTCGCTCTGCTCAGAAAAGCGAAACTGGAAGTCTTCTGCCCGATTGGCGAGCTGCTTCGCCGCGATGTGGAGAGCTATTCCATCACCGCCGCCGATCTCCCCGAGTCGTTGCGGAACAAGTATCGCCAGCAGATGCACGCCAGCGAATCGCCGCTCGGCGTGACATTCTCGCTCGAAGGGACGGAATTGCTGATGACGTGCCTGGCCGAGTTGCGTAAGGCCGGCGCGTCCATTGTCGCTTTAAATTCCAAACGCTTGGGCCTCGAAGAGGCTTTGTTCTCGGACAAGGCGACGACGTCTCTCCGACAAACGCTGGCCGCCGGAGGTGCCGCATGATGAATATTGGGCGCATTGCGTGGATTGCGGTTCGCGAGCTCTTTTACGAAAAGGTCTTCTACATCCTCTTGTCATTTGCCCTGGCGTCGCTCGCCTTCGGTCTTTTGTTGGGGCAAATGACCTACGCGGAACAGGCTAAGCTCACGCTCGACTTCATGTTGGGCTGTACGCACGCTTCCATGATCCTTTTTTCCGTGTTCATGGGGATAAGCCTGTTCCAGCGCGAGCTCACCTCGGGGTCGATTAGCATGGTGCTTTCCAAGCCCATCTCGCGTTCCACTTTTCTTCTGGGCAAATACCTCGGCCAGGTCATCGTGCAAACCGGCATGACCTTGGCCATGGGCGCGCTCACGCTCCTGGCGTGTAGCCGTTTCGGAACCGATATTTCCGTCCCGGCGACCTTGCAAACTGTGCTTCTGATTGCGTGCGAAGTCTCGGTGCTGACGGCAATCACCTACGTTTTTGCGGTCAATACCGGCGCCGTTACCACGGCGATCTTGACGCTCGCCATTTTTTCCGTGGGCCATATGCGCGATGTCGTCTCCTCAAACTTGCGTAACACCGACGAACTTCTTATTTGGCGCTTCATTCGGACCCTCGTACCCGATCTCGATGTCTTCAACATGAAGCAGCTCGCCTCTTACGGCCAAAGCATCCCTTGGAGCGAATTTGGTTGGGCGCTGACTTACGGAGTCACTTGCTTCGCCTTTTACTTATTCGTTGCTTCGGTCTGCTTTGAACGGAAAGATATTCCGACGTGACCCTTCTCGAGGCCTTCCAGACGTATCCATTTTTTCTGGGCATTTTCGCCTTTGTACTGGGCCTTATCCTCGGCAGCTTTTACAACGTCTGCATCTACCGAATGCCGGAAGATCGCCCGTTTTGGAAGGGCCGCTCCCAGTGCCGGAGCTGCCGTAAGAAAATTCCTTGGACGCTCAACATTCCCGTCGTCAGTTACCTCTACTTACGTGGCCGGACCGCCTGTTGCAAAAAGCCCCTGTCGATCCAGTACCCGCTAGTGGAGCTAGCGACCGGATTGCTTTTCACGCTTATCGCCTGGTGCTACGGGCCCACGGTTCACGCGATCGCCTACGGAGTGTTCTTTTCCTGGCTGCTCGTGATTTCGGTGATCGACTTGCACCATCAGATCATCCCCGATGAACTGAGCCTCTCCGGAATTCCGTTGGGCGTGCTGGCCTGTTTTCTGACCCACGATATTTCTTGGCAATCGTCGGTAGCGGGGGCGCTGGTAGGGGGCGGAGTCTTCTATTCCATCGCCTTTTGCTATGAAAAGTTTTCGGGACAAGAAGGGCTCGGGGGCGGCGACGTAAAACTGCTGGCCATGCTCGGGGCGTGGCTGGGAATCGAGAGCATCTTGATCCTCATCGTGCTTTCCACCTTCCTCGGCTCAATGGTCGGCATCGGACTCATTGCCTTCCGAAATGCGACGGCCAAAGCGGCCATACCCTTCGGTCCTTTTCTCGCGGCCGCGGCGGCACTCTACGTCGCTTTTCGACCCTACCTCGTGCCCTATTTTTATCCCTTCCTCTACTCCTGATACTTTGAAATAATCCCCCGCATGTCGTTTTCGGGTGACTCTTCGACGGTGGTAGTTTCAGGCGGTGCCGGATATCTCGGGCGTTCGATGCTCGAAGGGCTTTGTCGCGCCGGAGTGGCGCCGGTTTGCCTGGACAACTACAGCACCAGCCAACCCTTTGAAGACTCCCGCGTCGCGATATTTGAAATCGATCTCACGGACGCGGCGGCCCTGCGATCGGTATGGAAAAAGCTACCGCCCGTGACCGGAATCTTCCACTTCGCCGCGCGGGCCCTTGTTTCCGAATCGGTCGAAAAGCCGGCGGAATATTTCCGCAATAACTTGCTCGCGACTTTGAATCTGGCCGAGATTGCGGCCGAGCGAAAGATACCGTTTGTCCATTCCTCGTCGTGCGCGGTTTACGGAATCCCCCCCCGTGTTCCCATCGACGAAACGGCGCCATTGGCTCCGATTTCGCCGTACGGAGAAACGAAGCGTCTTGCCGAAGAAATGCTAAAACAGTTTGCCTCGGCGCAAGGGTTGCGGGTCTTGAACCTGCGGTACTTCAATCCGGCCGGAGCGCTCGACGGGTCGCACCATGGGGAAGCCCATGAGCCGGAAACCCACCTGATCCCCAACGTACTGCGCGCCGGGTTGCGGGGACGTGCCGTTCCCGTTTTCGGAACCGATTACGCCACCCCGGATGGCAGCTGCGTGCGCGACTATATTCATGTGGAAGACCTCATCGAAGGGCACTCTCGTGCACTGAAGTTTTTGCAGATGCAGAAAGCGGGATTCCACGACGTTGTGAATCTGGGCAGTGGACGGGGGGTGTCGGTGCTCCAAGTCGTCCGCGCGGCGGAACGCATCCTCGGCCGCGCTCTGGAGATCGATCGCCGACCGGCTCGGCCGGGCGATCCGCCCACATTGATTGCCTCGATTGAGAAAGCGAAACAGCTTTTGGATTGGAGCCCTTCCCGGGGCCTGGATCCGATCCTCCAGTCCCACCTAGACTGGGAAAACCGGGGTTCTACCCATAGCTAAGATCTGTGTGGTATGAAATCACTTTAGTCTTCAGGAGATACGTGAAATGGGAAAAAGCCTCGGCGAAATGTTCTTGCAGGGCGGATGGGTCATGTGGCCTTTGCTTTTGCTGTCCATCGCCACCTGGGCCATCGTACTAGAACGTACTTTGGTTTTTCTCGTCCTGCGCCCGCGCTTTCAACGCTTAACGCAGTCACTGTTGCAAAGCCTGCGCAACGGGGATTCGGCGGCCGCCCGCCAAATCTGCCACGCCGAAAAACCGGAGATTGCCGAATTTTTCTTAGGCGCTATCGACGCCCGACGCAGCCGGGGAGCGGCGGAACGAGTCACCGAGCGCAACAAAGCCCGCATGGCTTCCTACCTGAAGAAGAATCTTTGGATCTTGGGCACCATCGGCAGCGCCAGTCCCTTCATCGGACTATTGGGAACGGTCGTGGGGATTCTGCACTCGTTCCACCGCATGGCCTCGGAAGGCACCGGTGGCTTTAGTGTGGTCGCCGCCGGGATTTCGGAAGCCCTAATCGCCACGGCGGCGGGATTGATCGTCGCGATCATTTCGCTGTTTGCCTACAATATTTTCACCACCATGGCGAATCAGACGATGACCAGTCTGCGTTTGACGCTGGATGAATTGCTAGACGAGAGCTACACGGATGGCGGAAAGGCCAAGGCCTAGAGGTTACCCATGGCGATGCGATTCTCCGATGTCGACGAAGATGCGATTGTTGCTGAGATCAACATCACGCCGCTCACCGATATCTTTCTAGTCTTGCTCATCATCTTCATGATTTCCAGCAGCGCGATGCTCGAAAGCGGGATGAACGTCAAACTCCCTTCCGCGAAGACGACTTCGGTTACCCAGACGGAATCCGGAAAACCCATTTACGTCACGGTCAGTAAAGATGGGGCGATGTTGGTGAACGAAAACCCCGCCAATGATGCCTCGTTGGCGCAGATCCTCAAGGAAGCGCTGGATAAGACCACCAACAAGGCGGTCGTGATTCGCGGGGATGAAGCCATTTTCCTCGGCAAGGCCGTGAAGGTGATGGATGCGGCCCGCGCCGCCGGGGCCGAAAAAATTGCGATCGCGACCCAAGCCCAACAGAACTAGCTAAAGGGAACGTAGGATGAGTAAGGCAGGAGCATCTTGCTGAGATCTTGCTTCCGGTAGGGCCGCTGTTGCGTCGCCACGCGCCGGAGATTGGCGTCTTCCAAGTCGGGACTGGTGGCGACAGCGTCGTAAAGCGCCTGCGCGCGCGCGCGTTTGCCCAGGAGATCCGCGACGCGACCTTGAAAAAGACGGATCTCGAAGGACTCCGGGGGCGGCCGCTGGCCCGTTTTTTCACAACGCGATTGGACCCACTCTGCGGCCGACTGAAGCCATTGCTCAGCCTGGGCAAACTCGCCCTCCTTCATCGCCACCAGCGCTCCCGTCAACGCGACTTCCGGCGAAAGATGAAAACCAATCGAACGCCCCACCCAGTTGAGCGCCTCCTCGTCTTGCCCATCCATGGCGTGGACAAAGCTCAGAATAAAAGCCTCTTTTGCTTGCGCTTGCTCGGGGTTGCTAAACCGAAAGGCGGGGAAGACGTGTTCCGTTCGCCCCTCCCCACCATCGAAAATCGCGCCCAAATCGTATTGGCGGAACTCGCGCAGATGAATGGGTGCGTTGCCGGTGGCCAGCCAGGCCACCATGTTGACGGGATCCACCACGACACTTTGGATGTTGTACGATTGGGAGACGGTGCGATTGCTTACCTTTTCTTCGCCCCAGTACGCGTCAAAGTGATCCGATAGCGCCCGTGCCGCCATCTCCGGGGTCAATGCACCGCCGGCCTCGCGCACCAGTGCCTCCAAACGGCTTTTTCGATAGTAGTTGTCCCAATTCATGCGCGCGGAAGTGGCATATTCGGTCGGCGCGCACGCGGTGGTTTGAAAGTAATTCGAGTGGGCCAAAACATCGTTCGAACCGGAGAGACGGTGCAGGCCTTTCACCTTGGGGGTCCCTTCCCAAATGGCGGCATCGCGCGTTTTCCCGTCGGCCAAGACGTAGGCCCAGCTGCTGGAGAGTTTGGCTTGATTGAGGATCGCCACCGCATCTTCCAGCGTACGCGCTTCGCTCAAGATCCGCTCACCCAAAATGAACGGAAGATTTCCCGAGAGCGAAGCTTGGCGGCAGTAGTGCTGGTGAATCGCGACAAAAATCTGCGCCTCGTTGATCCCGGTAATTCCTCCAATTGGCACGCCCGCCGTCGTAAAACTGATCGAGCGCAATCCATTGTGCGGTGTCAGGCTTTGAATAATGGGATAGCGATCCCAATACGCAACGCCCGGGAAATCCAGGTTGCGGCCCACTAAAAAGCGATCCCCCCGCGCGACAAAGCTCGAGCAGCCAAAACGAACGGTGGAAACGCCATCCACGAAGCGCGCCGGGAACGCCCGGGAAAGCGCGGTCTGCACAATGGGGCCGAGATCCGGCAGCACTAATGCGATATTCAGCTCGCGGGCGCTCAAGCCCCCGGCTTCGGCCATCCCGGCGATCCGTTCGCGAAAACCGACGGGCACGCCCCGCAGAATGCGATTGACCAGCACGGGATCGATCAGCGCTTTGGTCAAACCCAGGACAAGGCGATCCTTCCACTTTGGTGCACGGCGGTGCAGCATGCGGTGAAGCAGATCATGGTAAAACTTGGGCATGCCAATCCGGCACGCTTCTCCGACGGCTTCTGCGTGCTGACGGCCAATTTCCCGATCGACACCTTTGAGGTGAATGGTTTTCCAGTCGGCGGCCGGAAAGGGATGGGTGATCCGCGACATAGGGCGACTGTACTTTTCACCCTCCCCTTTGTAAAACTCGAGTCGGTGAAAACTTTTCTGAGTCTTCTTCGCAACACCGGCCAAAACCTATTCTATTTCCCGCTATCCTTGCTCGGCTTGCAGGGTTTTGACTTGCTGTCGGAAGGGCTGATCGCCTACTTCGACCACCGCGAGTTGCCGCCCTACTACGTACTCGCCCTACTCTTTCCGATGACCTGGCTCTTCACCGCGATTGGCACCGCGGCCACCTGCGCGTTTCTCCGCGGCAAGCGGGGGGGCCCACCCCTCTCCGTCGGCGGCGCCTATCGGCTCGTGTTTCAGCGCCTGACGCCCTTAACCTTGTCCTCGTTAACGGTGGCGCTGGTCGTCATGGTTGGACTCGTCGCTATCCTGCCGGGCATCTACTTCCTGGCCATCTACGTTTTCGTCCCTTGTCTCGTCGTGGAACGGGTTCGGCCCGCAACGGTTTTCGTGTATCTCGCCGAGTCAAAACGCATCGCGCGCTCTGCGCTGTTCCCCCTTCTCCTCCTCGCTTTGGTGGTGCTGGCCCTCGGAATCGGTCTCGGCGAAGCCCAGGAGCGGCTGGGATCGCTGCCGGCAAAGCTATTGGTTTCACTCGTCCTGAGTGCGACAATGAATACGTTCCTCTGCCTGACCTATTTTCATCTCGAGGAGAAAACAAACCGTGCTCAATGAGATCGCAGAACGGATGGATTCCATTATCGGTGCCTCCCCCGTCTGGGCGGAAATGCGCTATCACCGTCGGGAAAGCCAGTCGGTGCAAGTCCAAAAAGGAATCGTGAAGCAGGCCAAAGCGGTTCTGCACCGCGGAGTCGGGGTCCGAGCACTCGTCGACGGGGCCTGGGGTTTTTCTTCCACTTCCGATTTGAGCGCCGCCGGACTCGAGAAAGCGTTGAAAGACGCCATTGAATGCGCCCGGGCGATTAGCAAAATGAAAAAGGCGGCGGTACCGAAATTTCCGGAAACAAAACTCGTCCGCGGGGAATTCACTTTGCCCGGCTATCACGAACTGCGGGCCCGTCCCCTGCAAGAAAAGTTGGAATCCGTGGTGCGCGCGGAAGCGATGGTTCGCGGTGCTTCCGAGGCCATTCATTCCGGGGTGAGCAGCTATTCCGAAATTTTTGAAGACAAGGCGGTTTTGACGACGGACGGCGCCCGCGCCCTTTCGCGACTGGCCCGCGGCGAATTCCGCGTGACGGCGATTGCGGCGCAAGGCGGAGAAATGGCCGAGGGCTCCCGCACCGTGGGCAAGACGGGCCCTTGGGAATGCCTTTTCCAAGAGCGCGCACTCCCCCAGATGTCGGAAGAAGCCGCGCGGCTCGCCGTCGATCTGGTTAGCGCACCGAAAATTCCGGGCGGTCCCGCGACGTTGATCTTATCGCCCGGTATGGTGGGGCTGCTCAGTCATGAAGCCATCGGCCATACGGTGGAAGCTGATTTTGTGCTTTCGGGTTCGGTCGCCGCCGGAAAGCTCGGCCAGTCAGTGGCGAGCCGACTCGTTACCCTTTGCGATGCGGGCAAGGTCCCCAATACCGATTTCGGAGGCGGTGATCTGAATGTCGATGATGAAGGCGTGAGTGCCGAAACGACCACCATCATCAAAGACGGGATTCTTACGTCGTACTTGCACAACCGAGAATCGGCCGCCCATTTCGGCGTCGCACCTACGGGCAACGCACGCGCTTGGCTGTATCAAGATGAGCCACTGATTCGCATGCGCAATACTTACATCGCGCCGGGAACGCAGAGCTTAGAAGAAATCATCGCCAGCACCGAATCGGGATATCTCGTGGACGGTCCGCTCGGCGGCCAAGCGGATGCCACCGGCGAATTCATGTTCGGCGCCCAACGCGTCAGCCGAATCGAAAAGGGAAAGGTCACCCAGGTCTATCGGGGTGCCACTATTTCCGGACAAGCGTTCGATGTTTTGTCGACGGTGGACGCGGTCTCCAAGGAATTTCAATTGGATTTGGGCGCCGGTTACTGCGGCAAAGGGCAACCCGCCAAGGTGGACGCCGGGGGTCCCTGGTTACGCTGCCGCGCGACGATCGGTGGGGTGCAGTCATGATGGGATCGGCCAATCTGAAGAAAGAAACCACCACATTGGAAGAAGCGAGTTCGCTTCTGATGAAGGCCGCTCTGGATTCGGGGGCCGATGCGGCCGAAGTCTGCGGCAGCTATAGCCGCCGTACCAAAATCAATTTGGAAAAACAGGACTACCAACTGGCCGCCTCCGACGCGGGCTTTCTCCTTGGACTACGCGTGCTGCGGGGCAAACGCCAAGGATTTGCCTCCTGTAATACGACGGATGCCAAGGAACTCCGGGAAGTCGCTTTGCGCGCGGTCGAAATCGCGGGCTTCTCGCCCGAAAATCCGAACTGGACGATCCGCGCATCGGATCACCTGCCCAAGGAAGAATCCGTAACGCTTTGGGATGACCGGCTGGCCGACCTCTCGCTCCAAACGCAAAAAAACTGGGCCGAGTTGATGGTGAACGAAGCGGCGAAGGACCCGCGTTTTCGTATCAACGAGGGATCGGTCGGTGTCTCCGCCGGGCTTTCCCTGATTCTCAATTCGCTGGGCACTCACAAACTCGAACGCGAAACCGTCGGAACTTGGGGACTGATGGGCCTTGCGTTGGAAGGCGCCAATATCACGAGCTTTGACTATTTCGGCGAGCTCTCACGCGAGGCCGCACCGATCGCCGAACGGATCCTAACCAGCACGCGCCGTTTTCGGGATCGTGTCCTCGACGGCTTGGATCAGACGGCGGCGCACGGTTACAAGGGCCTCGTCTTTTTTTCCCCGCGCGCGGTGGTAGATATTTTCCTCTCGTCCCTGAGCTACCACCTCAATGGCCGCAACCTCGTCGAAGGGACGGGCCGATGGAAACTTGAGGACGTCGGGCGCTCGGTTTTAAATCCCATGTTGAACCTGAAAGACATGCCCTGGCTGAATGATCGCAACGGCTGCACACGTTTCGATCGCGAGGGCACGCCGACCCTCAATCGCGCCCTGATTGAAAAAGGTGCCGTCCGCGCTTTTCTTTTTGATCTTTATTGTGCGCAAGCGCTCGGGGTCACTTCGACGGGGCACGCCGTCGGCGGCCCGTCCGCTTTGCCGTCGGTCGGATCGCACACACTCTGTCTTTTGGGCGGTGGAGAGAGTGCGGACGAACTGCACGCGCGACTTTCCGATAGCCAAGCCGAGTACCTCGTCGTGCACCGCTATTCCGGACAGGCCGACCCCGTCACCGGTGACTTTTCCGGTGTGGCCAAGGGGGGCGAATGGTGGAATCGCGGAGAACGACTCCATTGCGTGAAAGAAACGCTGATTGCGGGAAACCTTTTTGATGCCCTGGGATCGGGCCTCTTTGGCCTCACCCGCGAAACGGAAACGATCGACTCCGGCGACGAAGCCCCCGGAATGGTTTGCGATGGCGTCTCCGTAACCGTCCCGTAAACTCCTTCCTATTCCGTCAGAAAAGCGTGAATTTTTTTCTTGCTTTCGATTTGGGAACTGAGTACTTACACCCCTGTCGCGAGTTGGCCCCGAGCTAACGAAGCGAAAGATTTTAACATCTTACGTTCCCTCCCCAAGGGGACGTAAACCCCCAACCCATGTAAGGGGCGACCTTCCAAAAGAGGGTCGCCCCTTAGTATTTTAGGGTGTAAATTCCTCCCGCACCGATGGAGGAATACATGCACACCCAGCCTAGCCAAACGACCCCGAGCCCGAATCGCCGGCTTGCGAGCCGCCCCAAGGAAGACCCCCGCATGGCTTCGTTCACCAAGGGTCTGTTTTTTGGAAAGGTCCTCTCCGATCGCATCTTTCCGTACCCAACGACCTCTCGGGACGAACGCGAGCTCCTAGAAATGACCTCCGCCGCCATCCAAAGGATGGCGCAAGACCTCGACCTAGCCCGAATTGATGCGGAAAAGCGCATGCCGCCCGAATTTCTCCAGGCCTTTCGGGAAATGGGCCTCTTTGGCCTCATTATCCCCACGGAGTATGGGGGCATTGGACTATCTAACTCGGGCTACACCCAAATGATGGCGGAACTCTCGCGCGTGGAGCCCAGTATTTGCGCCACCATAGGTGCCCACCAGTCGATCGGGATGAAAGCCTTGCTGATGTTTGGCAACGAGGAACAAAAGCAGCGCTACCTTCCCCGCTTGGCCAGCGGCGAAATGATTGCAGCCTTTGGGCTCACGGAACCCGAAGCCGGCAGCGACGCGGGCAGCATCCGGACCACCGCCCGCCTGGAACCCGACGGAAAGCACTACGTATTGGACGGGGGCAAGATCTGGATCACCAACGGCGGCATTGCCGACTTTTATACCGTCTTCGCCCGCACGGGGGACAAGATCACGGCCTTCATCGTCACCCGCGACATGGAAGGGTTCTCCAATGGCCCCGAGGAAAAGAAACTGGGTCTATGGGGAAGCTCCACCACGACGCTGACCTTCGATGGCGTGCGCATCCCGGTGGAAAATGTTCTGGGCGAGCCGGGCAAAGGATTCAAGATCGCAATGAGTGTCTTAAACAACGGCCGCCTCGGTTTGGCGGGGGCCTGCTGTTTGGGAATTCGCAAGCTGATTGCCATTGCGAAAGAACACGCGTTGACCCGAAAGCAATTTGGAAAACCGCTCGCGGAATTCGGGCTCATCGAATCCAAGTTCGCACAAATGGCCATGGAGGCGTACGTCGGCGAGAGCGTGGTGCGGGTCACCGCGCACCTGATGGACGACGGCAAGGCCGATTACTCGCTCGAATCGGCCATCTGCAAGGTCTACAACACCGAAGCGGAATGGCGAACGGCCAACGAGTGCCTGCAAATCGCCGGCGGTACCGGCTATATGGCCGAGTACGGTTACGAAAAAATCTTGCGCGATTCGCGCATCTTCATGATTTGGGAAGGGGCCAATGAGGTCTTGCGACTTTTCATCGGCCTGTCTGGCCTTCAAGGTCCCGGGGAACAGCTGAAAGAAGTTTCCCGTGCGCTTCGGCAACCGATGGAAAACGTCATCGGATCGTTGGGCGTTTTGGGCGATTTCGGAGTGCGGTGGCTCCAGCGCCGCGTCGGTACACCGGACCGTCTTAAAGGCGTGCACCCGCTGCTGGAAAAAGAAGCCGTGGTTTTCGAAACGTATGTGGCTCGCCTCGCCGAGGCGACCGAATTGATTTTACGCCGCCACGGCAAGGACATCATCCACAATCAGTTTGCGGTAAAACGGTTTGCGGATATCGCCATCGACCTTTACGCCTTGGTGTGCACGCTCTCGCGCGCCTCGGCCGCTCTCGATGCCGATCCGAGCCGGGAACACGACCTCAACATGGCCCGTGCCTTTTCTCGCAAGGCCCGACGGCGCATGGCCGAGAATCTGCGCCGCATGCGCAAGAACGACGACGAACTCGAAAAGCGCATTGCGAAACATCTTTACCAGGAAGGGCTTCCCGCGAACGCCCTCTTTCAGTAAGAAGGTTTCATGTTCGACTCACTCACTGAAAAACTGGTTCAGACCCTTCGGGTCATCTCCGGCAAAAACCGCATCACCGAAGAAGTCTTAGACGAAGCCTGCCGCCAATTGCGCACGTCCCTGATCGAAGCGGACGTGAACGTGAAAGTGGTGAAGGACTTCGTGCAGCAGGTGCGATCGCGCAGTCTCGGGACCGAAGTCCAAAAGAGCGTCTCCCCGGAACAACACTTTATCCGCATCGTTTACGAGGAACTCGCGCAAATCATGGGCGGCAAAGCCGTCCCGCTGAACTTCCGGGTGCGGCCGCCGGCGGTTTTCTTGATGGTGGGTTTGCAAGGCACGGGAAAAACCACCACCACCGCCAAGCTGGCGCGCCTTCTGAAGGAAAAAGAAAAAAAGCGGGTCTTGGTGGCTTCCCTCGACATTTATCGACCCGCGGCCATCGAACAGCTGAAAGTCACGGTGGAGCCCTTGGGCGTGGATGTCTTTGAAAGCCCGGTGATTGACTCCGTCCGGGCCCGGGCCTTGCTGGCGCAGGAAGAAGCCATCCGTCAAAATGCGGAAGTCCTACTCCTGGATACCGCCGGCCGCCTCCATGTCGATGAAGGCATGATGGGCGAACTTGAAGAGTTGGTTTCCCACTTTAAGCCGGCCGAAACGCTGCTGGTGGTCGACTCGATGAGCGGCCAAGACGTCGTGACGGTGGCCGAATCCTTCCAGCAACGCCTAGACCTGTCCGGGATCGTCTTGACGAAGCTCGACGGCGACAGCCGAGGCGGAGCCGCGTTGTCCGTGCGCGCCGTCACCGGCTGCCCCATTAAGCTGGTGGGAACGGGCGAAAAGACCGGAGACCTCGAGATCTTTCATCCGGACCGCATCGCCTCGCGCATTCTCGACATGGGGGATTTGCTCTCGCTCGCCGAAAAGGCCCAAGCGACGATCGATCCGAACGAAAACCTCAAGATCGCCAAAAAGATAAAGAAGAACGACTTCACGCTCGCCGATTTCTTCACCCATCTGCAGCAGATCAAGAAGATGGGATCGTTCGAGAACCTGATGAAGTTCTTGCCCGGAATGGGGCAGGTGTCGAAACAGCTCCAGGGGATGACCCCGCCCGATACCGAGCTGCGTAAAATTGAAGCCATCATTCTTTCGATGACCCCGACCGAACGAATCGACCACGATGTTTTGGATGGTAGCCGCCGAAAACGCATCGCCAGCGGGAGCGGAACGGAAGTCCAGGACGTCAATCGGCTGATTAAGCAGTTCCTAGAGGCCCGTAAAATGATGTCCCGGATGGCGAAATCCTCTATGGGAAAACGCCGGGGCCTATGGTAGGTATGGGCCTGGTTTTTGATGGGAGCGGTCCGGCAAAGGTTCGCGGGGCTGCCCCTAGACCAAGGAGATCAGGAGAAAAATGGCCACGGTAATTCGCTTTTCCCGACACGGCTCAAAGAAAAAGCCCTTCTATCGCATCGTAGTTCAAGACAAAACAGCGCCGCGGGATGGACGTTTTATCGATCGTATCGGTACGTTTGATCCTATCAAGGGCGACGCGTCTCTCGTTTTGGCGAGCGACAAACTTGCTTATTGGGTCTCTAAAGGAGCCCTAATGTCCGATTCCGTGAAGAGCCAAGTCCGCAAGTCGCGGAAGGCCGGCACGGTCGCGGAGCCGACGTCCAAGAAGCCGTCGGCTTCCAAAGCCAAAGAGGCTTAACCCAATCGACTCGGACGCTCGTCAGAGAGTCGGATCTCAGGGGAGGTGATAAGTGGAGGAGCTTCGTAACCTAGTTGAAGTGATGGCGAAAGCACTTGTCGATTTTCCCGATAAAGTTCACGTCGCTGAAGTGGAAGGCGAACAAACGACGGTGATCGAATTGAAAGTAGCCAAGGAAGACTTGGGAAAGATCATCGGCAAAGAAGGCCGCACCGCTCGATCGCTTCGCACGATTCTGGCGGCGGTTTCCACCAAACTGAAAAAGCGTTCGGTTTTGGAAATCCTGGAGTAGATGAAAATCCAGCTCGGAACGATTGGTAGACCCAACGGGTTTCGCGGCGAGTTTATGCTCGCGCAAGCTTCTTCCGAGCCCTTTTCCCCAAAAATTGAAGTGCTCTACCTGGGCCCCAACGAGGCCGAGGCAACGGCGCATCGGGTACTGGGCGTTACGCCCATGCCCAGCGGCACGCGCCTCAAGCTCGAAGGTTTTGATAGCGACACGCAGGTGAAAGCATCCCGCGGTTGGGCGGTCTTCGCCGATCGGGATGCGCTCGAAGCCCCGGAAGAAGGTGAGTTTTTGGTCGCCGACTTGCTGGGTAGCGAAGTGCGCGACCAAGCCACCGACGAAGTGCTTGGCGCCCTTTGTTCGGTGGAAACGGTGGGCAAAGGCTGCCCCGACCGCTGGTGGATTGAGCCCGCCGACGGAAAGCGATTTGCGGTTCCCGCCGCGGAACCGACCATCGCCGCGATCGATTTCACTAATCGCAAAATCTGGGTGAGCAATGGAATCGAATTCCGTTCGTTTGCCTAACGCCCCCCATTTTAGTTTCATCACGCTTTTTCCCGACGCCATCCGGGTTTGGTTAACGACGAGCATTCTCGGACGGGCCCACGAGAAGGGGCTATTCACCTTCGAATGCGTGCAGCTGCGCGATTTTTCCGTGGACCGCCACCGATCCGTGGACGACACGCCTTACGGCGGCGGCGGGGGAATGGTGCTCCGCCTCGAGCCATTGGTTGCGGCGGTGGAATCCCTAAAGAGTACTTCGCCGTACGTGGTGTGCTTCAGCCCGGCCGGAAAACCGCTCAATGTGGATTTGATCGAGCGCATTTTACCGGCGGATGGACCCCGCCACTTCGCGTTTGTCTGCGGTCATTATGAAGGAATCGATCAGCGTTTTGTCGAAGGCTGGGTGGATCTCGAGGTTTCGCTGGGCGACTTTGTTTTGACCGGCGGAGAACTTCCGGCGGTCGCTATGGCCGACGCCTTGATCCGACGCCTGGCGGGCACCTTGTCCTCCGAGGCCGCCTCCCGGGAGGAATCGTTTTCGTTGCGGGAACAGACCACCCGATCGCGCCTCTTGGAGTACCCGCATTACACCCGGCCCGCGGAGTTTCGCGGCCGACGTGTGCCGGACATCTTGCTCAGCGGAGACCACGCCCGCATTGAATCGTGGCGCAAGGCCCAATCGCTAGAAAGAACGCGAGCCGCCCGTCCCGACCTGCTGCGTCACGCTGATTCCCATAACGCTTCCGCCCCTCGCTGACTTGTTCTAAAATAGGAGGGTCTTAACTAACCCTCTCCAACGGAAAAAAAATGCAAGCACTGACGATCGTCCTGGTGGCCGGCATCGCCTGTTCCAACGCCTGGGGCTATATCGATCCGGGTACGGGATCGCTCCTCCTCCAGCTCCAGCTCGCTTTTGCGGCGGGCTTGCTCTTCTACTTCAAAAAAATCAAAACGACGGTGGTCGCCTTTTTCGCGCGCAAGAAGCCGAGCGCGGGTGAGTCGCAACCGTGATCGAAACCGGCGGCTCGGCCCTTTCGCTTCGGGATCCCCAAGGACAGTTAATCGTACTGGGCGACCGCCTGTTCCGGCTGATCCACCAAACCGCCGCACCGTTGTCCCGCCGCTTACTGGGCGGATCGCGCCTCGATGGCTTACGGGATCAAGGCCGGCTGGTACCTTGGTCGATCCTCGATGCCGAAACCCTGCCGGCCTCGCTCTGGCCGCGGGCCCGAATTGCCCGGGAAGAAACGGGTTTGGTATTGGAGCACCCGCGCGTTTGGTTTCCCTCCTATCCCACCGAGTGGCCCCCCGAAATGCTGTACGCCGCCGGAAAATTCACCCTGCGTTTGATGCGCGATCTCCACGCCCAAAAGCTCTGGCTCAAAGATGCCTCTCCGTACAACGTGCTCTTTGACGGCAGCCGCCCGACCTTTTGCGATCACCTATCGATCGAAGAGCGCCCGGCGCGGCAAGGAACGTGGATGGCGGCCGGCCAATTCCTGCGTTGCTTTGTGAATCCCCTGCTGGCGCTTCGCCACTGTGGGACATCCACCGCCGGCCTGTTTTGGCTGAACCGCGATGGCGTGGAAGCCGATGCCATTTACGCCATGTTAGGCAGTTTACGCCGTTGGCATCCCGCACTTTTTTTCAGCATCACCCTGCCCACCTGGTTGAATCGTGGACTCAACCGCGTGGATTCCACCAACCTCTATCGGGGTATGGTGTGCAACTCCGAGGAGAAGGCGCAATTCATTCTCGAACACGTGCTCGACAACCTGGAAGCCCGTCTCGAAAAGCTCGCACCCCAACCACGCAAGCCGTCCGTTTGGATGCGCTACATGGAATCAGGGTACTCGTTCACCGACGCCCAACTTCAAGAGAAGGAAGCGATCGTGCAATCGGTGCTCGAGACGCAAAAGCCCAAGCGGGTGCTCGATGTGGGCTGCAACACCGGGCATTTTAGTCGCATGGCGGACGCCGCGGGCGCGCGGGTGGTGGCGATTGACTACGATCCGCAGGTCGTCGGTCAGGTATGGCGCACCGCTAGCCAGCATCGGCAAGATATTCTCCCGCTCGTCGTGAACTTCGCGCGGCCCACGCCCGGATTGGGCTGGCGCAATTGCGAGAACGCGCCCTTTCTAGAACGCGCGGAAAAGCGGTTTGATGGATTGTTCTTACTCGCAACACTCCATCACCTCACGGTCACTGAAGGCATTCCATTGCCGGAGGTCTTGGGACAAGTCGCCCGACTGGTGAACCAGTGGGCCCTCGTTGAATTTATCTCACCGCAGGACAAGGCGTTTCGCGCGCTCTGTCGGGGACGCGATTTCTCGCACCTCACCCAGGCGTACTTCGAAAGTCAGGCGCGAACCCATTTTCACATTCGCTCGCGGCAAACGCTCCAGGGGAGTGAACGCACCCTCTACCTGCTCGAGCCTCGGTAACTGACCGCCGTAGCCATTCATGGAAACCGTAGCCAGTCATTGCGAGCGAAGCGAAGCAATCTACATTTCGTTAAACGGGCACGCATCGACGGGTTCTTGGGTCATCAACGGCCCCGTCTGCGCCAGATAGTCGATCTGGCCTAGCAGATCGCCGGGTCCCACCTGGCCGTTAAAAATCGAGCGCAGCAGCGCGCCGGTCATCACGGTGTTGAACGGTTTGTCGATCTGCACGGGGTGGGCACCCGGGACACGCAGGAGAAACGGCACCCGCCGATCGGGATCCTTGATCCCCCAGCGCCAGGGGTGCACCGCGTGGTCGGAAGTGATTAAGAGTACCGTCCGATCCCAGACTCCGGTTTCTTTCATTCGCTCGATAAACTGTCCGATGGAGCGGCTTACCAACACGATATTCGAATAATAGTGTTGTCGCTGGAGCTCCTCGGAGGGGCTCTTCCGATCCTTTAGTAAAAGTGCCCGCCGTCGACTGTAGATCCCCGGCAGATGCGGAATAGAAAGGTGGACGTAAGACACGTCGTAGGCGGGATTACCGACATTCTCCAAAGAAGTGCGCATCAGTTTTTGGTAGGCATTCAGATGCTGCGCCGGAATTTCCCGCATCGGATTGAGGGCCCGTCCGCCAATCGAAGCCAAACGGCTGAGAAACTCCTTCGGTTCCCCATACTCGTAGAACATGACCGACTCACAAGCCGCCAATTTTTTCGGCGGCAAGAACTTGCAATACGGATGGTACCAACCCGCCACCGAAACCGCGGCTCCCTCGTCCGCCATTTGGGAAAGAATCGTCCGGCTCTTGCTAATGCGCCGACGGTTCACCAGCGGGGGAAACTTCACCTCGATATCGTTGTCGCCGAGTCGACAGAACTCGGTCACCTGCCGCCCTAGCAAATAGGCCGGAATCGAGGCGTGGGTGTGCACAATGGGGGAGTAGGCGTGGGTCGCAAACAAGCTCTCTTTTCGTAGCGCGTCGAGCTCCGGCAAGAAAACATTTTCAAGACGCTTCTCGAACGTCATGGCGTAATCCCACTCGTCGAAAATAATCCAGACGACGCGGTAGGGTTTCGCGCTCGGTTTCACATCGACATGGGCAAATTCGGTCTCATCCCATTCCGCGACGTGGTTCCAATAGGCGTAGCCCATTCGCCCGAACGAAATCAGCAAGAACGGGAACCCGCAAAGCACGACGGCTCGCAGGGCCGCTTCTCCCTGCCGACCGTAGCGGTGCCAGATCCAAGTCAGCAGCGCGAGAGCCGCCACCCCGACCGCCCCCGCCCCGAACGGACCCAAGGCCGCTACCAGCCCACCGACCGACAGGAACGGAAAATAGACCGAAAAGTTGAGATGGCCCCGCAAGGAATTGAGCGGCAGAAGGAGCAAGAGCACGGAAATAAAAAAAACCCAATGCCGCGTCTTGGGACGCGCTACGGTGACTCGCAGGAGTAGCCAAAGCGGGACCGCGATCGCGGACAGCGCGCAGCCGAAAAATGCCAGATCCGTCCAGCGCAACGGATAACGCGGGTACACCGCGTGGAGGGCCCAGTCCAAAAACGCCCATTCTTCCATCAGAACGAGGGCGGCCAGAGAAAAACAGAAAGCAAGTTCTTGGAGCGCCTGCTTCCGTTTTTCTACCATATGTAGACTCGATCCTTAGCCGGCAGCACCATCGGATCACCGGCTTTGCAGCCGAAGACTTCTTCGAAAGCCGCCTGGTGTTTCACCTGCTCGTTTACGCGTGCCTCCATCGCAGCATGAGGATCGGTCTTGAGCAGCATTTCTCGGTACTTTGGCCGAACGACTCCGCACCACGCCCGCCCATACTGAATGAAGAAATCCTTCTTGGCCTGCGCATCCCCCTTCCCGCCCGGGAAGGCTGCCCGGTAAGCGAACGTCAGCCCGACCAGATCTCCGATGTTTTCTCCGAGCGTGAGCTTGCCATCGTGACCAATCTTGTTGAATTGATCCACGAGACGCTCGCCCCGTTTCACAAACTCCTTCACGTCCTTCTCCGGCATCCATTGATTCATCCGGCCGACCGCATCATAACGCGCCCCGTGATCATCGATGCCGTGCCCGAGCTCGTGGCCCACCACAATCCCCACCGCACCCAGATTCGTCGTATCCGGCAGATTGGGGTCGTAGAAGGGATACTGCAGAATCCCAATCGGCATCACGAACTTATTATCCGAAGGGCTGTAGTATGCGTTCACGGTCAAGGGGCCCATTTCCCAACGGTTGCGATCCCGTCGGATGGCCAATTCCTTCAGCTCTTTATTGGATAGGTTTTTATCGAGCTTTTGCATATTGGCGCGATTTTTTTCCGGCGAATATTCGGCCGGGGGATTGAAATCCCACTCGGCGTCGTTGCGCGGCTTCACCAACTGGAGGCGCGCGACCTTGATCTTGTTCGCCCCTTCCTTACGGCTCTTTTCCGAAAGCCATTTGTTGCTCTGGATACCGGCCACGATCGCGCCACGGACCTTCTCCACCAGCTTCACAAACTTTTCTTCCGGAAAGGCAGGAAAGAGCACGGGTAGCAACTCGGCGTCGATCTCTTTGGCGAAACGATCCATGACCAGCATCGTGCAGCGTTCCTGCCGGACGGGCCGCACATTCGGACCCCCGAGGTGTTTTTTGCGAAACTCGAAGCCCTTTTGGAAGTAATCGGGGTAGGCGTCGTCGAGATAACCCGGTAACGCGCGGAACAGGTAAACGCTCTTCAGGACATCGAGCGGCGTCTTCGCCAGCTTTTCGTTCACGAATTCAAAGTTTTTGGGCGTCAGATGCCGCAGGTGCGTGCGCGACGGCAGAAGCGACATGAAGTGATCCAGTTGGAAGTTGGGATAGTCTTTCACCATCGCCTTGCGATCAATGCCGGTCTTAATGTTCACCAATTCGCGGATCTCCGCGGGCGTGGGGTAGGTCTTCGAAAAGTCCTTCTCAAAATCCACCACCCACTTGGCGCGCTCGGCGGGCTTGTCTAGGCCAACCGTTTCAAAGAAGGCCTGGGCCAAACTTTGCAGGTCTCCGGTGACATCGGCTTTTTCGTAGTAGCTCTTTTCCGGAAGCGATTGCAGGTCGGCTAGGAAATAGACGTCATTCCAGTCCGAATCGTCCTGGTTGCTAATCGTGCCCCAATCCACGAAGGAGAACTCCGCTTCCTCCATTTTCTTCGCCAGAAACTTTTGGAACTCGGCGTGATCCTTGATTCGGCCGACCTCGCCCGTCATTTTGGCGACGATTTCCTTTTCTTCCTTGGCCCCCGCCTTATCGTTCATGCACGCGAGGAAAATATTCGAAAGCGAGCGCGCCCGCGGGCTCAGATTCTTTTTCGTCGGCAACTCATTGAGCCATTTCTTTTTGGCCTCCAAAACCCGCTCGTGCGAATCGGAGAACGAGAAAACATGCTTGGAGCGGTCTTCTCGCAGCTCGAAACCGGAGATCGCTTCCGAACAAACGTGCTCGAAGAAGTTCTTACAGGGTGAGATTTCCGGACTGAGCGGAAACTCGCGCCGGTCGGGAATCGCGGAAGATGCCGCTTTCTTCCCTGAGAAACTAGCCGTCGAGAGAACTAATAAACAACACACCGCGCCACGAAAGAAGAGTTGTATCCGCATGCTGAATCTCCGTTGAATGAGAAAAGAATACGACGAGGGCGCCGAGCGTGCACTGGATTATTTTTTGGTGACAATGCGTCCGCATTTCCATCATTCTGGCGCCCATGGCCGCATACGAAGAGATGGGCATCATCGATTTTGATCACGTCGAGTTCGCCGTATCGGATCTCGACCGCGCTACCCAACTCTACGAAACGCTCGGATTCGAAAAATGCGGGACGCGCGAAATTCGCGAACGTGGCCTGCATTCAATTCTCCTGGGCCAGGGTGATATCTGGATATTACTGAGCCGATCCACTCGGGAATCGGACCCGGTGGCCCAGTTTGTCGAACGGCACGGTGCGGGCGTCTTTAGTATTGCCTTTCGGTGCAACGATGCGTTCTCGGCGGCCGAAAACGCCGGTCGCAAAGGTGCCACGGTATTGGAACCACCGTGTGCGATGGAAAAGGACTTCGGCACGGTCCAGCAATCGGTCATTCGGGCCTGCGCCGATTTGCGCCACACCTTCATCTCGCGCAAGGGCACGCTTTTCGGCGAAGGTTTCGACACGGCGTTTCGGGAGCGAGGTCTCGGAGTGGGATTCACCCGCATCCACCATCTTTGCGCCAACGTCGACAAGGGCGAGCTAGTCACCTGGACGGAATACTACGAGCGGGTGTTTGGTTTGAAGACCGCACGGACGACCGATGCTTCCGCCACCCTGCAGAGTCCCGACGGCATCTTGAATTTACTGGCGAGTGAGCCGGGCAACGAGTCGAACCCGGTGCAAGAGTTTTTGGATATCCATCACGGCGCCGGAATCCAGCACCTCGCCTTCCAATCCGCGGATCTAGGTCAGGCCATGGCGAGCCTCAAAGCCGCCGGTCTCGCGCTACTAGGTGGCCCCGCCGCGACCCATTGCGAATCGGTTGCCCTCTCACCCCAGAAATCACGCGCGTTCTCCCCCAATCTCATGGGGCCTCTTTCCTTCGAATTCCTCTAGTCGTATTCACTGACCGGCAGCTTCAAACTCAATCGAATGGGAACGACGGTTGGGCCTCTTTCCGCCAGCTCCTGCGCGCGGACGGTCACGCGCCCGGACAGCGCCGGGTGCAAGCGCGCGCCCCCGTCTCGCTGTCGGTCCCAGACCTTGGCCTGGATGGTCAGCCGATCGTCGGGGAAACGCGGAAAATCGAACTCGGCGAGCGAAATCCGGTCCCACTCCGCAGGTAGATAGGAAAGGGTTTGCGTCACTCCCGCGCGGGAGCGGAGCGCCAGTTCCAGACGGGTCACCCGCGCATCAAAGGCCTGGCGACGGGCTTCCGTTTTGGAAAGCGCTCCGGGCAAGTGCAAGCGCAGGGCAATCCGCGCATGCTCGGTTTCTTCGTGCATCGGGGCGCCGCAGGCGGAAATCAAAAAACAAAACCAGAAAAGAGGCTTCATACCGACCGGAGATTGCAACCGGTGTTCCAGTCACGCCGGCATGCCCCCCATCATCGGCCCTTGCGTTAGTGGGGCGGGTACTGGGCGACCTTCAGGAGTTTAGGGCGAGGCTCCGGGATATGCTTGGCCCGCAACTTTTCCGGCAGGAACTGGCGATTTTGCAGAAAAGCGTAGACCTCCGGATCGTGGGGGCTATCCAAAAACCGGTCGGTCAATTCTCGAACCTTGGCATCGTAGGCCTTGCTCGATCCGTGTAGGACGGAACGCCCTTTGAACCGCCGCAGGTCGCCATTGAAATCCGGACTGATATGGTAAAGCTCGTGAACCACGGTCTCGAGCTTTTCCCGCAGCGTCATATGTAAAAAGCGCGGGAGCATGAAGTATATAATGTAGAGCACCTCGACCCCGTCGCGGACGACCGGAATCATCGCCCAATGGTACTCGCGGCTACCGCGCACCCGGCGCTCCACCGGACTGCCCGCCCGATACTTTAGGGGAAGCACATAGGCCAACAACCCGGCCCGGCGGGCGGATCGGTTGAAAGTGGCGCTAACCAACACTTGGTTCATGCGCACATGACGGAAATCTCCAACTTGGGAGGCAATCTCGTTTAGGAGTCGGGACATCGCGGTGTTGAAGTCCACCATTCCTCATAAATCCCCGAGCGGGGCCTCTACCGTCAAGGAATGGGATTGACACGTGGCGGTTTTGATAGGAGAAATTCAGGCTTTGAGGCGAAACCCGATCAGGCCCGTATCCGGCCGGTCTTGAGAAATGAGTTAAGTAGATGTCCTTGGATAACCAGGGGTTGGGTGACGGCGCCGCAACCTTAAAACCGATAGCTATGCTAGGCAAAGATTCGAAAGGTAGAGGAGTGGTATCACCCAAAAGGCGTTTGGCCATTGCAGAACTTCCGGAGCTTCCCGAAGATGACCGCGATCTCGAGCGAAGTGCGGAAGAGTTGAAAGAGAACGGACTGACGTTCTCGCAAATGTTTGAAGAGAGCCAGAAGGGCTCTAAATTCCAAGAAGGCGAAGTCGTCGAAGGCCAGATCGTGAAAGTCGAAAACGACTTCGTCACCATCGACATCGGCTACAAGTCGGAAGGCCAGGTCTTCCGCAACGAATTTTTGGACAATCAGGGCAATCTCGGCGTCGGCGCCGGCGACCACGTCCTGGTTTACATCGAACGCATTGAAGACGACGAAGGGCGCTTGGTTCTCTCGAAAGAGAAAGCTGACGTGCTACGCGCGTGGGACGAAATCAGCGAAGCGTGTGAAAAAGACGAACTCGTCGAAGGCACGATTGTCGCCAAGGTTAAAGGCGGCCTTTCCGTCGATATCGGCGTGAAAGCGTTCTTGCCCGGTTCCCAGGTCGACATCCGTCCGACCAAGAACCTCGACCAGTACCTCGGCAAGACCTTCAAATTCAAAATCATCAAATTTAATAAAAAGCGCGGCAATATCGTGCTTTCGCGTCGCCTCCTGTTGATGGAAGAGCGCGCGCGTATGAAGGAACAGACCCTCTCGAAGATCGAAGAAGGCATGGTTACGGAAGGGATCATCAAGAATCTCACCGAATACGGCGCTTTCATCGACCTCGGTGGTTTGGACGGCTTGCTACATATCACCGATATGTCGTGGGGCCGCATCCGCCATCCTTCGGAAATCTTCAAAGTCGGTGAAAAAATCCGCGTGAAGGTTTTGAAGTACGACGAGGAAAAGGAACGCGTCAGCTTGGGCTACAAGCAGCTGCTTCCGGATCCGTGGACGACCGTTGAAGAGCGTTATCGCACGGCGATGCGCGTCAGCGGTAAAGTCGTCAGTCTCACCGACTACGGCGCGTTCGTGGAACTCGAACCGGGTGTTGAAGGCCTCGTGCACGTTTCGGAAATGTCCTGGACCCAGCGCGTGAAGCATCCTTCTAAGCTGGTGAATGAAGGCGATACCGTGGAAGCCGTCGTTCTCGACGTCGATACGGGCAACCGCCGCATTTCGCTCGGCATGAAACAAATTGAGCCGAATCCTTGGGATATCATCGCCGAGAAGTATCCGGTCGGAGCCCGTATCAAGGGCATCGTGAAGAACACCACCGACTTCGGCGTGTTCGTCGGAGTTCCGGAAGGCGTGGACGGATTGGTCCATGTCAGTGATATTACTTGGGATTCTAAACCGGTCGACCCGAACACGATGTTCAAAAAGGGCGACGAAGTGGAATGCATGGTCCTGTCGATCGACAAGGGCGCGGAAAAATTCAGCTTGGGCATCAAGCAGCTGGGTGACGATCCGTGGTCGTCGGTCGCCGAAAAGTACCCGCCGGGTACCCGCGTGAAGGGCAAGATCACGAAGAAGGCCGAATTCGGCGTCTTCGTTCAGATCGAAGAAAACGTGGAAGGCTTGCTGCACGCCTCCGAATTGGAAGGCGAAGGCAAACCGAAAGACCGGGTGATGGCTATCGAAGAAGGCACGGAAATCGAGTGCATGGTGACTTCGGTCGACCTGCGCGAGCACAAGCTCTCGCTGTCGGTGAAGGCCATGAACAAAGCCGAAGAGCGCGAGAACATCAAACAGTACGCCAAGCAGACGAGCAGCGGTGCTCGCAGCAGCTTCGCCGATCTGTTGGATCAGACCACGGCTCAGAAGCTCAAAGACGCGGTTTCTTCTGCAGAAAAGACCAATACGGAATCCGAAGAGTAATCTTCGGATTTCCAGTTCAAAATGCGCGGAATCTTCAAACTTATCGGGATCGCGATCGGCATCTTCATATTGCTGATCGTGATTACCGCGACCGTCTCCTTCATCCGACACGCTTGGTTCGGCGGATTTTCCTCCACCGGCAACCATGTGCGGGTGATGGATATGTCGGGCGTCATCATCAGCTCGTCCTCATTTCTCAAAGATCTGCAGACGCATCTCGATAACAAACGGGTGAAAGCGATTGTCATCCGGGTCAATTCCCCCGGCGGGTTGGTTGCGCCGTCGCAGGAAATGTACGAAGCCATCAAACGCGCCGACACGAAGATTCCGATCGTCATCTCGATGGGCTCGGTGGCCGCCAGTGGCGGTTACTATATCTCGCTCGGGGCCCGAAAGATTTTCGCCAATCCGGGTACGCTGACCGCGAGCATTGGCGTCATCATGGAATTTGTGAACACCGAAAAGCTTTACCAATGGGCGAAAATGGATCGTTTTGCCATTACCTCGGGCAAGTTTAAAGACGCCGGTTCACCGTTGAAACCCATGACCGCTGACGACAAGGCTTTGTTCCAGGCGATGGTGAAAGACATCTACGCGCAGTTCCGTGGCGTGGTGAAAGAACGCCGCAAACTCTCCGAAGAAGAATTGAACAAGACCACCGACGGCCGCGTCGTGACCGGACAGCAGGCGCTGGACGCCAAGCTGGTGGACGCACTGGGCGGAATGGAAGAGGCGATCAAGGAAGCCAAGACACTCGCCGGCCTTCCCGAAACGGCGGCGGTCATCACTCCCGAAAAACCACAGGGCTTTTTGCGCAAACTCCTGATGGGCGAAGAAGAAGAACCCTCTTCCTCCGTATCCGACCTCATCACCCGCGCCGCCGCCCAATTGCCAACCACCCTACCCGGCCCCTCCTGGCGCGTTCTCTGGCTCGCCCCCGTTCAATAGGTACCCTAAAGGTACCCACTTCCTTTCCAGTCATTGCGCACTCGGGTACCCGCTACCTTTCCAGTCACTCCATCCGAGGTCCAAAGGCCCGATGCAGTCGTCACTGTTCCCAGGAACAGTGGTGCCAAAATGACTGGTCCAGGACCACCTCGCGTCTCACGTGAGAGGCCGAACCGGCGCCGTTGATCCCCGTTCGCTGGATGTGCTAAACCCCCGCGCATGCCGAAACTCCCCGCCTTTTTTTGGGCTGCTGCGCTTGCCCTGAGCTTGGGCTCCCCGCTTTGGGCCGCACGTTGGTACGGGCCGGGCACCCTAGTTGGGTCCCAAATCGCATGCCATGACATTGAGGATTGGCTCTATGGAGGGGGAACCAAAGAACTGAACTCTCTCCCCTTTTCCACTCACCCCGGGCAAGAGGGCTGCACTAGGGTTCGGGATGTTTTTCCAGAAAAAGATGCCGTGATCCTAAGTTTTATGGCCATCAGGGGTGAAACACCCCCCGCCCAAGCCAGCAGACTCGGTAGCGGCGTAACCCTATCCTTCGAAGGTCGGCATGAACCCTCGAGAAATTTCACCGACCTGACCCTGGAGGCAACGGGTTGCTTACCGAACGGACTTTGGTTGGCACTGGAGCTCGATTCCGATTCGCGAAAAGCCCTGCGGAAGAACATCAGACGGGTCCCCCCCTTGCAAGAAATACCGAACCTTCAGGTGCAAGACCGGTTACGCGCGGCGGGGTTGACTCTACTCTCCGGGGAAACCGTCCTTCCCGCCGTCCTGCTCGGAAAAATTCTGTTTGGTGAGCTTCGCAGGAATGGCCGCCGCATTCCATTCCGGTCCGCTTTGGTGGGAAGCTCTTCCCTAACGCCGGCCCATTTTTTTCGACGGTCCTACGAGCTAAGCATGCGATCTTCGGATGATGTGAGTTCACTTGTCGCGGTTTCCGACGCTATGACGGTCCGGGGAAGGACACTGACAGGTCCTCGGGTTATGGGTGCTTACGTTGCAAACACTTGTTCCATGCTGCTTTTCACTCTAGCAATGGACATCACCGGATGGGGATATCCGAAGCCGGACGAACGGCACCGCTAACGATTGCAACTACTCGATCGCGAAGGTTTCCAAGAGCTTCTTCGATTCGGCCTTCGCTATTTCCAACTTTTTTGGTTCAGGGCACTTCTTCGGGAAGCAGGAAATCGAGAGACGCCGCGAAAGTTGCACCAGGTTGGTTCCCTTTTTGGCGTAGACGTACAAGGATAGCGGGCCATTGGCCAGATCTTGCCAATCGATGGCCAGAAAAGCGATCGAGGAGTCAGCCCACTCCACTTTTACGTCGCCCAACGCGGTAACGAAATGGGTCGTGGATCCGGAACCAAAGATTCGCGATCCAGTGATGTCGGCCTCCGCTTTCCGGTTTTTCCCGTCTATCAAATCAACGAAGGACTGGCAGATTTCTTTTTCCCGAGGCCGCCGACAGAGGCTCAGGTCGGTTACCGCCAAGTAGGTCGAAAAATCTTTGGGGGACTTTTTGAAGTAGCTAATCGAGGGCGGCAGCTCTTCACCCAATCCGTCGCCATCCTCGTTGATCTGAAAAGTCTCCCTGAGGGCGTTTCTATCCGAAGGTTTGACGTGAATCACATTGAAAAGGGCGGGTCGGATTTCCTTGGCTGCCGCTGCAATTGAGAGGGAACCGGTTAGGAACGTCTGGCCAAACATTAAAAGTGCAAAGAGTAGGCGCATCGAACAAGCTTAACATTGCCGCCGTGAGCAGGAACCGGCTCCGGACTAGCAAAAGCAGATCAATCGATCGGCACCGCGTCCGGTTCGGGAACCGCTTCGCCGGGATTGGGTTCCGATTGGCTTTCTCGCGAAAGCTCCGCCGCAGAGTCTGGGCCCTTGGACGGTTCCACCACTTGCGGGTCACCGACCGACTGCAGACTCTTCTTTTCGCCGGGTGCGGCGAGCGGCTCGGCATCGGCCAATGGATTATCCGCCGGCGTGGGATCCACCGCCGGTGGGACCACCTCGGGTTCGACGGCCGCGGCTTTGGTTGCGTTCGCTGCGGGTGCTCCCACCGGAAGTTTGCCGGCAACGGGTTCAAAGACTTCGCTATCCGACTCACTCGCTTGCCAACCTGGATCGACCGGGGCGCCGGGCGCCGTATCATCCAATACCGCATTGCCCCAGAGCAATTCGGCGGTGGCGACTTGGTATTGATCGTCGGGCAGCTGACCCAATTTATTCATCACCTGAAGGATGCGATCGACGCGCTTGGCCGCCCAGGCGGTCAGACGCCTTTCCTTAAAGTAAGCGTGGTAACGGCGCGGCGAAGGTAACATCATGGCCAAGAAAGCGGACTGTCGCGGGGTCAACGCCGCCGGTGAGACCGAGAAATAGTGGCGCGACGCTTCACCCACCCCGTAAATTCCGGGACCCCACTCCGCCATATTCAAATAAAAAGCCAGGATCTGGGGCTTGTTCAAAACCGCCTCCAGCTTTCCGGCCCAAGCAATTTCTTTCACCTTGCGCCAAAGCTTGGGGTAGTGGGACAGGTACACGTTTTTTAAGACCTGCTGCGTGATCGTGCTGGCGCCGCGCGCCAAGCGGCCCTCCTTAAGATCCTTCTTCAACGCCTCTTGCATTTCAAAGACGTCGATCCCCTTGTGGCTGTAGAAGGTGCCGTCTTCGGAAGAAACCACGGCCCGCGGCAGCCACTCCGAGATAGCGGAAAGCGGAGTCCAGTTGGCCGTCTTGGGGCCCATCACGCGGATGCCTTTATCCCCATTGGCCAGTTTGATCGGCACTTCGACGGATTCTTTCAGCCGAGTGAAGTCCGGCACCCGTACGAAAAGATCGAAAACGACCCAACCCATAAAAAACGTCGCAAAAACAACCCCGGCGAAGATCCCCAGCTTCACTTTGTTCGGCATAGCTTGAAGAATACCACGCCAACCTATAGATAAGGAGGGCTACGGTCGGTCCCCCAATCGGGCCGGCCCTAGGATACGCGGAAAAAAGTGAACCAGCTCATCCTCAAAGGCGTTCGTCAGAACAATCTCAAGAACATCGATTTGGATATCCCCTTGGGAACGTCCGTCGTGGTGACGGGACCTAGCGGCTCGGGAAAATCCTCGCTCGCGTTCGAGACCGTTTATGCTGAAGGCCAGCGACGGTACATGCAATCGCTTTCGACTTACGCCCGGCAATTCCTGGAGCGGTTCAAGGCCCCCCTGGTCGATAAGATCCAAAATATTCCGCCGACGATCGCGCTCGAGCAAATCAACCCGGTGCGCAACTCCCGGGCGACCGTCGGCACTTCGACCGAAATTTACGACTACCTCCGGCTGCTCTTTGAAAAAGTCGGGATCGAATACTGCGCCCAGTGCGATGTCCCGATGGAACGCCTTTCTTACGACGCCCTTTGCGAACGCATCTATTCGACGTACCCGGACAAGACCATCATTTTGGCCTTTCACCGCAAACTCCCAGCGAAAAAAGACATCACCGCCGATCTCGTGGCGGATTACCTTCGCTCGGGGTACACGCGGGCCATCATCAAAGGCGAATTGGTTTCCCTTGAAGAAGAAAGCAAAGTGCGCGGCCAGTTGGCGGCCTTGATCCTCGATCGCATCAAGCTCCCCGCGGGAAAACTCTCTAACGATGCCCGCACGCGCCTAGCCGAGGGACTGCGCCAGGCCATGCAGCTGGGCAACGGAACGGCCGATGTTTACCTCGAAACCGATGTCAAAAAATTCGAGTTTGCGGGGAGTTTCACCACCCAAACCCGGTGCCCCAAGTGCGACAAAGTTTCTGCCCCCAAGACGGCGATCTCGTTTTCGTTCAATAGTCCACTCGGGGCCTGCGAAACCTGCAAGGGCTTCGGCAACACCTTGGAAGTCGATCCGGATCTTGTCGTTCCCAATGCCAACCTCTCGTTGGCGCAAGGCGCGATTGACCCATTTACCAAACCGTCGCTGAAACAGTGGCAGAAGAAGTTGCTCGCCTTCTGCAAAACCGCGCGCATCGATGAAGACCTCCCCTACAAGGAGCTTTCCGCCGAACACAAAAAACTCGTCTTTCACGGCAATAAGACTTTCAAGGGCGTCCAGGGTGTCTTCGACATGATGGACAAGGAAAAGTACAAGATGCGCATCCGCGTCTTCGTCAGCCGCTATACCTCGCCGTTTCTCTGCCCCACTTGTAAGGGCAGCCGCCTCAATGCCGATGGATTGCGGGTCAAAGTGGGCGAGAAGAATATTTCCGAACTTTGCGACCTGAGTATCGACGAACTTTGCGCGTTTTATAAAAAACTCACGTTGCCCGCACGAGAAAAAAAGGTGGCCGTCGACGTGCTGGGCCAGATCGAACGCCGGCTCGACACTTTGGTCACGGTCGGCCTGGGATACCTCACCCTTTCTCGCCTCACCCGCTCACTTTCGGGCGGCGAATACCAACGCATTCTGCTCGGCACGCAGCTCAGTCAAGGGCTCACCGACACCCTCTATGTGTTAGATGAACCGAGCATCGGGCTGCACCCCAAAGATACACAGCAACTCCTGAAGGTCCTCAATCGCCTACTGGAATTGGGCAACTCTCTACTCCTGGTCGAACACGATCCGGAAGTCATCGAGTGGGGCCACCATATTATCGACATGGGCCCCGGCTCGGGTGCCCGGGGGGGCGAGGTCATTTTCGCCGGGACTCGGCAACAGTTCTTGGCGTCGGACACCCAAACCGCCAAGGCGGTGTCGGAATGGAAGCAGGAATGCATCAAAGCGATGGAAACGGCTCCCCGCTACCAGGCCAACCAGTGGTTGGAGATTCGCGGAGCCGCCGGTAATAACCTCAAAGACATCGATGTCCGCATTCCTTTGAAATCGCTGGTCGCCATTACGGGCGTTTCCGGTTCCGGCAAGAGCACTTTAGTCGTCGATACTTTGTACCACGCGCTGGCCAAGATCTTTCAGGGCCGCAGCGACAAAATTGCGAAGTTCGGTTCGATCAGCGGCTTTGAGTACTTGAGCAGTGTGGAGTTGGTTGACCAGAGTGCGATCGGAAAATCGTCGCGTTCCAACCCGATTACCTTCATTAAGGGCTACGACGAGGTGCGCGGCCTGTTTTCGCGCACTCGGGAGGCTAGCTCCCGCGGGCTAACTCCGGGCCATTTTTCGTTCAACGTCGCCGGCGGGCGGTGTGAGAACTGCGAAGGCGAAGGCCGGGTGAAAATCGATATGGTTTTCCTCGAAGATATCTTCGTACCTTGCCAAGTTTGCGACGAGAAACGCTTTAAGCCATCGGTGCTGGCGGTGAAGTACCGCGGCAAGAGCATCGATGATGTTTTGCGCATGACGATCGATGCCGCTTACGACTTTTTCAGCGATGTCACCGCGCTGCGAGCGAAGCTCGCCCTGCTCCAGGAGGTCGGGTTGGGATACTTGCAGCTGGGGCAACCCGGTTTCACGCTCTCCGGCGGCGAAGCGCAGCGCTTGAAGATCGCGCGCGAGTTGGCGGGGGCGGTGGCGAAACGCTTGCCGACACTTTTCATCCTGGATGAACCGACAACCGGTTTGCACTTCAGCGAAATTCGTAGGCTCATTTCGGTTTTAAGACGACTCGTTTCGAATGGCCATTCGGTAGTCGTCATTGAGCATAACGTGCAAATGATTTGCGCCGCGCAATATCTGATCGACCTCGGACCAGACGGTGGTGAGGGGGGTGGTTATGTCGTCGGAGTGGGCACGCCTAAAGAATTGGCGTCCAAAAATCTTCCACATACGGGCCGGTATCTGCGCGACATTCTGGGTGAAAAAAAACCGTGAAAAAAACTTCACAATTGATCGACCTAAAACTGGTCATCGCCGTATTGACACCCTGTGTCACCATCGGTACACTTGATAAAAGTTAGGCGTCTTAGTCTCAGTCAATAAGTACTCAATCACTCGACACCGCAAAAAATAATACAGTTCTCGCGGAAGCTGCTTTAGTTCCCCGTTGCCGGACTACGTTTTTCGTTCGCTTTTTTAAGGGTTGGAGGCCGTTATGATTAATTGGGATGAGTTTGAGCACATACACGTCATTCGAAAACTGAAGGAAGTGATTTCGAAGTGGTTCGCCATCGACGTCTTCTTCGCGGACGACCGCGGCAATTTGAAGATTCTCGAGAAGGGCGCCAAATACGAAATGTCCAATAGCGTCTTGAAGCTCTTGCTCCAAAGGGGCGACGGCTACGACGCGTTGGCGGAATTCGTGCGCACCGCCACGATGGAACTCAAAAAGACCCAGGAAAAAGACCTGCGTAAAGAGTTCCTTCCCAACTTCATGGCCAGCGCGTTCCCCATCGTGATCGATAACGAGTTCATGGGCGCAGTGATCTGCCTCGGTTACCTGAAAGAAGGCGTGACCGATGCCCAGAAAAAGGAACTCTGCAAGGCGCTTGCGCACTACAACTTGCCGAACGCGGAAATCGAGCACTCGGTCAACAAGATCAAGGCGCTGGAAAACGAACAGTTCCCCTATTTCACGGAACTGAGCGACCTGGTTTCCCAGGAAATCAGCACGCTGCACAAGGAAATCTCCTTGCGCGAAGATCGCATCACCGAGCTGAATAAAGAACTCGGCACGCGCTACAAGTACGACAGCATGATCGGGAAATCGAAGCCGATGCAGGACGTTTACGCCCTGCTCGACAAGATCAAAAACAGCGAAAGCACCGTGCTGATTCAAGGGGAAAACGGGACCGGTAAAGAGTTGATCGCCAAAGCGATTCACTACAACTCGCCCCGCAAAGACAAGGTCTTCGTGACGCAGAACTGCTCGGCGTTCAACGATAACTTGCTCGACTCCGAATTGTTCGGACACGTGAAGGGCTCTTTCACCGGCGCGGTGAAAGACAAAAAGGGTCTCTTCGAAGTTTCCGACGGAGGAACCTTCTTCTTGGACGAAATCGGGGACACGTCTCCGAGCATGCAGGTAAAACTGCTGCGCGTGATTCAAGAAGGAACGTTCATTCCGGTGGGTGCGACCGAGCCCCGCAAAGTGGATGTACGCATTCTCGCCGCGACGAACCGCGACCTGAAAGACATGGTCGAAAAAGGGACGTTCCGAGAAGACTTGTACTACCGCATTAACGTGATCAACATCACCGTCCCGCCTTTGCGCGACCGCAAGGAAGACATCCCGCTCTTGTGCGAGCACTTCCTGGGCCGGAGTGCGGCGGAAAAACAGATCAAGCCGAAGATCCTCACCAAGCGGGCCTTGGAGAAAATCTTCGACTATCCGTGGCCGGGTAACATCCGTGAGCTCGAAAACGAAATGGAGCGCGTCACGGTCTTGGCCGGAACCGAAAGCAAGATCACGGTCGACATGTTGTCGGCGCGTATCCGCGACTTCGGTGAGCGCACCAAAGTTCAGGGCGTGCGCATCCAGGGCAAACTGCGCGATGCTCTCGAAGAACTCGAGCGCGAAATGATCCGCGAAGGGTTGAAGCGGACGGGTTGGAACAAATCCCGTCTCGCGAAGGAACTCGGCATCAGCCGCGCGGGTCTCATCAACAAGGTTGAGAAATACAACCTGGATAAGCGCAAGATCGCGGCTGCGATGGCCGCCGGCAAGAAAGGCGAAGTGGGCTAAAAACCCCTCGTCGGGAAATCACAAAAAGCCACCCCTGTTAGGGGGTGGCTTTTTGTTTTAAGATAGGCCGATGCCCGAACGCCGCGTGACTTACCAGGTAATCGCCCAAGGACAGCTCTCCGGCCTTTCCGTGACTGCCCCTTCTTGGCAGCGCCTATTCGTCGATGCGGGCCTGGCGCTCAATGACTATCGGGTGAGCTTGGATATCGTAAAGGACGTCCAAAAGGAGACCCTCACCGTCACCGGCAAAGACCTGCCGGACCTAATGGTGAACTGGCTCAACGCCGCGGCTCGGCTTTTCACCGAAAAGAAATTCCTCGCCTACCGGATCGTTTTCACGCGTTTCGAACCGCAAAAGATCGAAGCCACCCTAACCGGCGAGACGTATCACTCTCCCCGCCACGGCTACCCCCGCCCCTTCGAAGGCGTCGCCCCGACCGGCTTCCAAATGGGCGAAGCCCCCGCCGCCGAGGGCACCGGTTTCAACGTTAAATTCTTCCTACTGTCTTAAAAAGTGCGTGGCACCTAAGACGGGTGCGTACAAGGGGTGGACAGGCGCGCAGGCGGCGCTCGGGCACTGGCCGAATACGGCGTCGGCGCACGAATTAGAATACCTCAATAATTAAGATATCTTAGACTGTATTTCGGGTTTTTCGAATCACGGCGTCCCCATTGCATCCTTACGGGCTGGGGGGATAATCGCTTGGGGACTCGTCCACAAGGGAATAGAGGCACGTTCGGCCTCATTTTCATCGCACTATTGCTCGGCACCTGGACCGAAACGTCCGATGCGCGCCTGTTCGGCCGCATCTTCGCGAGGCGTTCACGGCCCTGCCCTAGCTTTCGCTGCGTGCCCCTGTTCCGTCGTCCACTGCTCTTCGGCGGCTGCCGGGGTGCCGGCTGCGGGTTTTTCCGCCCGCGCTTTCGCTGCAATGGCGGCCGATGCGGCCAGCCCCAACCCCGCTTTCAAGGCGGCTGCGGAAACGGCCAGTGCGGTCAAAATCCGCAACCCATTCATTCGCCGAACTTCGGCTGCGCCAACGGAAACTGCGGCGGCCAAGTCGTCCAAGGTCCCATTTCAACGCCGTTTGAACCACAAGGGGTGGCCCCCATTTCACCGAATGCGAGTTTCGCGGATCCCAATCCGCAAGGCCAGTTTGCTTCGGTTAGTCCGACCGAGCCGTTCCCGAATCCAGAATTCAGGCCAGCCGGCGGAGTGGGCGTGCAAGGCGTTCGGGGAAGTGCGCCGATTGTCGACGCCCACAGTGAAGGAAACCCCGCCGAGGAATCAGCCGACCCGCGTTCTCCCGGAGGACGTGCCTTCGCGCCCGAGATTGCGCCCGGTGGCCCCCAAGGCCCCGTCGCGGTGGATTTGGGATTTGATTTCGATCCGAATGACAACAAGCTGATCACTTGCGTGGGAGCGCTCGCCGCCAAAATCGAGGCGCCACCGCAAAGCGGTTCGTGCCGGGCCGCATTCATCACCGCCGGTCACTGTGCGGTGCAGGGCCAACGGCAATTCGTTACGATGACGGTTGGCATGCAGGCTTCCGGTCTGGGCCAGGACTTTGTGGTCAAAAACGCGCCGGGGTATTTGGCTTTCCGCAACCATGGCCTCCCCATCAAAACAAACAATGGCGGCGCGGTCGTGCAGCGCATTGAGCCGGCCTTTGATTCCGCGCTCATCAAAGTCGAGTTGCCTTGCCATGTGATCGAGAAGCTCCCGGTGACACCTATCGCCCTGGGCGAAAAACCTAAGGTGGGAGACAAGCTCACCGTTCTGCGCCGGCACAAACCGGTCGTTGATCCAAAGGAAGGCGTCGTGAATCCGGGCGGCGGAAATGCCGTGACGGGAGCCATCGAGCAATCCGAGGGAGACTACCTCTGGAAAATCGGTGGACTGAAGAACGTCAGCCCGCAGCCGGGCAAAGACGGGATCTACGGCGGCGATTCGGGCGGACCGGTGGTAGATGCTCACGGACACCTTTTTTCGGTTTTATCTCGTGGCCTACCCGGAAGCGCGGTCGGCTCCGACGCCTGGGTGGACTCTCAGGTTCCCGAGTGGGCGGATCAGGTTTTGCGCGGCTGGGGATTCCCGGGCGGAACTCCGGTCGACTCAAGCCACTCGCCGGGAGCGCTGGCCTCCAACCAGATTCCACCGCGCATAAATCCCAATCGAACGGCGGCGGTCCCACCGTCCGAATCGGTCGTGGCGACTCCTTCGGAGCCCGTTACGTTCACGCCGAACAATGGAGCAGCCGCGCCACTGTCGGATTCCCAACGTCGCGCGATCCATCAATATGAAAACGACTTGAAGTATGCCAGCGGGAAGCCGCGCTATCGCTTCCCGGAAAATATGTTCACCGATGTTCCAAACGGCGGTACCGGAAAAATCATCATTGCCTATTTCGGCAAGAATCCCCGGCCCGAATTGGAAGCGCTGGAACCGCAAAATCCGATGGTAGACTTCCGCTTCTACCACGATGGCTCGCCGGAACATGGCGAAGCCGCCTTTTGGAATGAGGACGGCCACAACATCCACGCCTTAGCGGTGGACGGATTGGGCCGCAAGATCGGCCGCTTCAATTCTCCCGAGCAAGCGTTACGTGACGTGAATCAAACGGGCGAACCGGCCTTGCTCCAGAACTACTTGGCGGCAAAACGCGCGCAGCAAGCTCCGACCCATGCGTCGCCGGCCCAAATCGCTCAAGTGCCGGTCCAGGTTCCACCGAACCGAGAACCCAGCGTGGTTGCCTTGCCCGGCAAGACGAACCGCGTGCCTTCTTCCTCCTTTTTGACGAGCGCCTCTACGGGCGTACAAGGCGTGCGCAGCAGCCCCGAAACGCTTGACCTCCCGGCCGTCCACAATCGCGAGCCCTTGTCGACCGCCTTTGCGCCGCACGAATTGGGTGGGTTTATTCAAAACAATTGCGCCAAGTGCCACGGCGGAGGAACGGCCCCGCCCTTCCCGCAGTTCGTGAGCGATTGGGAACAATGGAAAAACTTGCTGGACCAAGGCAATCCCAGCGCACGTGTTTGGTTGGCGCAATTCAATTCCAAGGTCGTTCACGGGGAGA
Organism: uncultured Pseudobdellovibrionaceae bacterium; assembly: GCA_964519985.1. GTDB lineage: Bacteria > Bdellovibrionota > FAC87 > UBA2466 > UBA2466 > JAIEOG01. Next base: position 78,724 of record CAZFMF010000003.1, read on the forward strand.
TGTTGGCGCAAGCGCGTCTTAGCAAGACCGCGGGACCCGGCAAAGACTTCCACGATTTCATCGCCGCGGCCGCCGAGCGCTATCCCGGGCGACGTCCCAGCCGGCTACTGGCCGCAAGCTTTGGCGGCGCGGAAAAGCTGGGAAGCGCCGACGCCGAGTTCATGATCGATCCGGCGAAAAAGAACGAATACTTGGCGGTCTTACGCGGCGCCAAGATCGCAGACCCCGAAATCGCGCGACAGCTCAAAGAATTCGATGCCATCTGGGATACCACGGGTAACCCGGCTTGGAGCTGGGCTCCGCACGGTGGCGACGGCGGCAAAAAAGGAGCGCGACCGGTGGCGACATCGGAGCCCGCGCCCTCGCTGAAAGGCGTTCTCTTCGATTTTGTGAATGGCCTCTACAAATGGAAGGAGCCGTTCGCCGACGGATTTGCGATCGACTCTAACACCAAAGGCCTCAAACGCTTCTCGATAATTCGCTTTCCGCGCGATGCTTCCGGGAACCTAGTCCGCGGCGTCGCCGGGTTTGAGAAAGTGGACAAGTATATTTCGCGTCATGGCCCCAATCTCCAAACTGAAGGGACATTTGAAAAGGGTGACCTTTTAACCCCATGGGCGAGTTTCCCGCCGGGAACCCGCGTCTACGAAGTGCTTTATACCAATGTGAATGGGAAACCGATGGCGGTGGACATCCTTTCGCGTGAAAAGCGAATCAGTCCCGATGGAAAAATCGCCGAATGGATACCCGATGCGCTGCGCGCGGATTCCAGTCCGGAGAAAATCCGCAATTGGGTGGCCGCCCAGACCGATACCAGTAATCCGGACTACGCCAAGATTCTGACCGCCCTGAACAACCCGGTTCGGGATGCCATTCGTAGCAACCTCGGATCGGGGAATGGTGGAGCCCCGTTTGTCGTCAATGGTCGACGGACGAACGAGATTGTCGGTAGCAAGAGCGTGGTGCGCGACGTGAGTCAAGCCACGATCGAACGCCTCTTCCGTGACCTGGCGATGGAGTCGGCTTCGGGCAAAAGCTCCGCGGGCTTGGAATTTAGCAATGTCTACTCCGGCGCTCACCGCAACATCGACGTGAGCAAACAAAATTGCCGCAACTGCCATTCCAGCGCCGGTCAGTCTTTCCGGACCGTTTTCGGAGAGGCGGGTCTCGCCGATGGCCCCGTGTTCTCGTACGGAAACGTGGGCGGTTACGATAGCGTGCTGGGCGCTCCTTGGTTCAGCCCCCAAGACTTGCGAGCCTACCAAACCTCTCATCAGACCGGCAAAGTGAACTACAAGATGCGTCCCGAATGGGCGAAGTTCTTCCAAACCTACGACAAGACTAAGCATGATCGCACCCAGTATCGTCGGAGTGATCCCTATCAGGTCAGCGACAACCCGTTGCTCAACTAGAAACGTAACGCCGGGATCCAGAAAACATCCGTGCCGCCCCGCGCGCCCGGCCGAAGTCTGGCCGGGACGGCGGGTCGAGTGCGCACGAGTTATTTGAACGAGGCGAGCTGTCCTAGCCGATTTTCAGCTCGCGCCGCCAAGAGCGCGGGTACGTTTTCGGGGTGGAGGCCCTTTAGCCTTTCGGGGTTGATAGGGGATGAGACCCAAGGCTTCCAAAGTATTCTGCACCACATATTGCCGCGCGATTTCAAAGGCCCGGCCCCATTCCACAATGCGAGTGAAGGGCAAAAGATCCCAAAACTTCTCTTCGGAAGGCTTTCCCTTCTTTCCTCCACCGACTTTCATCGCGATTTGGCCCGATAGCACCCGAACAAATCGCCGGAAACCGACAATCGTTTTTGCCTGAAGCAAAAAGTGCAGGTGATTCCCACTATTGGAAAACTCATAGATCCGAATCCCATTCGCTCGCGCTAGCGTTTGCACCAAATGCTGAATGAAACGCACGTGCAATCTCTGCAAAAAGGACCGTGGACCAGTTGCAAGTGAGGACCGCATCACCAAATGCATTGGACACCTCGTAACGACCGGTCGCCTAGTTTTTCTTTTACCAATGGAATATTCCCCACCGTGGACCGTCTTCGCTTTTAGTGCGTCGGATAGAATGAGTTGCCTTGCTGACATGCGTACATATGTATTTAATTTTCAATCGCGGGGCAATGGTTTTATCGTCGATAAAATCGATTTTAGGGGAGCATGCGAACTTTAAAATCGAGTTAATGCAGCTCTCTTTAGATGTCCTTGGCGCCGGAAAACGAGACGATGGCGAGGACAACTCGCCACGTTCAAACAACTCATACGCACTCGACCCGCCGTCCCGGCCAGACTTCGGCCGGGCGCGCGGGGCGGCACTTACCCAAAACTAGATTAACGAACTAGAGAGATTAGAGAGAGGATGCTTCGACCAGAAGCTTTGCCATGATGGATTCGGGAGAGTGCGCATCGCTTCGCGATGCGGGATTGCTTCGGCCTACGGCCTCGCAATGACGGGGGGTCAAAATAAAAGGGCAGAGGAAGAACTCTTTCCACTCGGGTCACAAACCGCTTCAACTCAACTACGGTGGAAATCCACTTCAGCGTCCGCACATCACTCAACGTGCTTCCTCTGCCGCATTTTTCAATTCCCGCCCGGGCTTTCGCCCGGGCGGTTCATGAATCTTTGGAATGGTTAACTTTGGAACTTAGAGACGCTTAGATGTTGTTGCCACCGAGCGCACCGCGGACACCCGTGGGGGTCGTTCCCGTCAGAGCGTTACCCGGAGCCGAACCACGCTGAACCGGCTGCGTTCCCCGGAGACGGTTGACGTTAGTCGTCCCACCGACTTGGGGCTGCTGCATCGCCAGCATGTTCTGAGCGTTGCTCATGAGCGCCTGGTCGACTTCGGTCTTCTTCGCATCGAGCGTCGTCTTGCGCGACTTGAGGTCCGAGACGTACGTTTCGAGCGACTCTTTTCGGCTCTTCAGGGCGGCGATCTCTTTGTTGCCCTTCTCGACCATCGATTCCACTTCCGCGTTGAACTGCTTCAACTCGTTCTCGACCTGCTGCATTTCCTGCGACATGCCACCCAGCTGCGTCGCCAATTGCGCTTGCAGATCGGGGTTGCTTTGCGCCTGTTGGCTCAACGCTTGACGCTGATTCTCGAAGTTCTTCTTCTTTTCGTCGAACGCCAGCTGCAAGCGGGTTTGTTCTTTACCCACCCATGCAGGCAGCGCGGCGCGACCACCGTCTTTCAGCTTCTGGAGATCGGAATCCATCTGCGTCAGGCGAGTGTTCGCTGACTTAATCGATTGATTCACGTTCGCCAGCGCGCCTTCGACTTCAGACTTCTGCGCACCCAACTGAGCCGCCGCTTGCAGCGGGTGGATCGGTTGGCCGGTATACGGATTCATCAGCTGGGGCGAGCCCTTCGCTAAAACATCCTCGGCCATCGACAGAGCGTCCTGCGCCGAGCGTAGCTCGCGAGAACCGTCTACCGTCGGAAGATCCAGCGCGATTTGCGGGCGCTGGCCGTTGCTCGACGGCGTACCGAAGTACGGGCTCGGCGACGGGGGCGCCGGCGTAGGCGCCGGGGGGATACCCTGATCCAGAGCGCTGTTACGTTCCGGCTCTTCCTGAGTCGGAGCCGTCGAGGCCAACTGAGGCTGCTGCGGCGGAACCACCTGCTGTTGCTGGTCGTCCTGCACGAGCCCCTTCAGAAGCTCCTGAATTCCAAGGCCGTCGTCCTGCTTCTGCTGCTGCTGCGCGGCTTGCGGAGCGGCGGCCAGCGCGGCGATACGGTTCAACTGCTCTTTCAAAACATTGCGATTTCGCTCGTCAGCCGCTCGTTGCTCGGCGCGGATGGCTTCCGCACGGTCGCAAACTTGCTTGCCCGTGGCTTCCGCCTGACGGAACGCATCGAAGTTGTCTTCGACTTGCTCGCCCACGCGGGTATCAACAACTTCCCGGTCACCGTCGTTGTTGTTGCCACCGTTGTTTTCGTCTTTTTTCGGGCCTTTCTCGGGTTTCACTTCGGTCAACGCGAGCGCCTTGAGCAGGTCTTCTTCGCCTTCAAGAAGGGCTTGGATGAACTCCTCTTCCGTAAACTCGGCAAGTTCTTTGATGCTGAACTTGGCCAGCTTTTCGATGAGCTTCAAGAACGCTTCTTTGCGTTTCGAGCCACCGAAAAACTTGGCTTCCACTTTCGCGAATTCATCGTGAAGCGACTTCTTAACGGCTTCCTTCGCCGCGTCGTCCTTCTGGGTCAAGATCGCTTGACGCAGACCTTCCAACAAGTGAGTGGGCTCAACATGCAGAGTCTCCACGACTTGCTTGAAGTCCTTTTTGGCGACGAGCGAGGCAACGTCTTTCTTATCTTGGCGATCGATCTTGGTGATCTTTTCGCCCGCCACGCCCTCTTCGTCCAGCTTCCAGAGCTTGAACGGCTCGGCCGCCGCGTAAACAGCCGTGCCCATGGACAAGTTCACAACCGTCCAGGTCACAAAACTTAGCACCGCGAGGCGGGCCATCTTCGTGCCTTGTCCATTCACTACTGCTTTAGCGCTCTTCATTTTCGCTACTCCTTCAACCACAAAACAATTCAGCTTCAACATCCACTGCCACAAGGGCGTACCATTCCAAGAGTATTGCAACGTCCTCGCCAACCATCCGTGAGGATGGAACGAGAACGCAGAAATGACTCGGGTGTGTATTGAGCAAGGGGTGTGCCACGCGCGCCGCGGGGGAGCGCACGGTTGGAATACGGCCTACGCAGCCTTCTATTCATTCGCACTCGGCACCCCGCTATTGAATAGCGGAGTGTCCACCGAGCTAACACCTCCCGACACCGAAATAGGGATTGCCCTCAGATTGCGCGCGTTTACCCCTGACTGAAAAGCCAACCCCCTCGACACGCGGCGGGGGACGAATTGCGTCACCACGCTCGAAATCAAATGCCGAAGAATCCTGTCCACTACTGGTCTTCAGAGGAGGTGAACGCGCGGGGAGAACGCCACATTGCTTTACAGCGCCTAAGTGGATAAACAGCAGAGATGGATTCCCCACGCCGAGAACTCGAGAACAACTCCGCTCTGCTCGGGCAAATGGAGGAGTTACTCCGATCCATTGGGGAAGAGCCCGAGCGCGAAGGGCTCCTCAATACCCCGCGGCGTTTCCTGAAGGCCTTCTCGTTTCTTACTCAGGGCTATAACGTCTCGGTCCGCGAGATCATCAATGGCGCGCTTTTCGAAGTGCCCTACAGCGACATGGTCATCGTGAAGAACATTGAGTTCTACAGTCTTTGTGAGCACCATCTGGTTCCGTTCTTTGGCCGCGCTCACGTCGGCTACCTGCCCAATGGGCGAGTGATCGGGCTTTCGAAGATACCCCGTATCGTCGATGCGTATGCACGCCGACTACAGGTGCAGGAGCGACTGACGAACCAGATCTCCGAATGCCTGATGAAAGAGCTGGGCGCCTTTGGCGTGGGCGTCGTCATGCAGGGCCATCACCTTTGCATGATGATGCGCGGGGTGGAAAAGCAGGGCGCCGAAACCATGACCAGTTCACTGCTGGGTGACTTCCAAAATCCCTCTACCCGCGCTGAGTTTTTTAATTTAATTAAGTAGTTGACTTGTGGTAGACCTCCGGTGATGAAACTCGGCTTAGCCCAGATCAAGACCGGGGAAAACCCGTTCCAGGACTCGAGTCGCGAGCCCGGTTGGGCAAGAGACTTGGTCACCCGGGTGGCGGCGCAGGGAACTCGAATTGTCGGGCCCCTAGCCGTACAAATGGTGCTGACCAAACTGGAACCGGACTATTACCTCAAGGGCCGGATGGAGTTCACGGTGGAGCAAGCTTGCGGGCGTTGCGCCGAAAGCTTTACGCTGCCCATCCAACACCCCTTTGAGCTCGGATTGGCCCACATCAAAGGCCAAGGCCGGGGGTCGAGCGATGCCCTCTCGGAAGAGAGCGAAGAGCTGGATATCCACTTCTTCGAAGGCAACGAGTTGGATTTAGGACCGGTTTTGGAAGAGCAGATCTTTCTCAGCCTGCCGTACGCGCCGATTTGTCGGACGGACTGCAAGGGCATCTGCCAAGCCTGCGGTAAGGACCTCAATACGGGTGACTGCCGCTGCAAGAAAATCAAAGCGCTCAATGCTTTTTCCGCTTTGGCGGGTTACAAGGGTTGAGAAAAAAAGGAGTCAGGTAAGGCCATGGGAGTTCCCAAGAAGCGTAAATCGAAAATGAAGACCCACCTTCGCCGGTCGCACCACGCGCTGAAGGAAATCAGCCTGGGCAAGTGCAGCCATTGCGGCACGCCGGGCCTTCCGCACCGGGCTTGCCCGGCTTGCGGTTATTACCAAGGCAAGTTAGCCATCGCGGTCGAAGACTAAGCCCCCATGCCCGATCGGGTTCGAATCGCCGTCGACGCCATGGGCGGAGATGCGGCCCCTGGTATGAATATTCGTGGGAGCCTCCAGGCTTTGGAGGCCGACGCGGACTTATGCGTCCTTTTGGTTGGCCCTCGCGAACGCCTCATTAGAGAGCTGGCGGCCCATTCTCGGGTTGAAGACGACCGGCTCCGCCTCGTCCACAGCGACGAAGTCATTTCCATGGAAGACCACGCCGCGAGCGTGGCCCGCAAAAAAAGAGAATCGAGCATTCATGTCGGTATGCGCCTGGTGAAGGAAAAACAGGCGGAGGCCTTTTTGTCCGCCGGCAATAGTGGCGCGGTCATGACCGTGGCCCTGCTCGAACTGGGGCGATTGCCGGGGGTCGAACGGCCCGCGATTGTGATTCGGCTGCCCACGGCCGATGGTTCGGTGGTCCTCTTAGATGTCGGGGCGAATGTCGATTGTCGGGCCTCGCACCTGGTCCAATTCGCCCAGATGGGCGACGTCTTTTCGCGCGTCATTGATGGCTGCGAAAGGCCGCGGGTCGCCCTGCTCTCCAACGGGTCGGAAACCCATAAGGGAAACGAGCTAACCCGGGAAACCCACGAAATCCTCTCCCAGAACCGGCAACTGAATTACACCGGTTACGCGGAGGGCTTCGACTTGTTTCGGGGGGTAGCGGACGTGGTAGTCTGCGATGGCTTCGTGGGCAATGTGGTCTTAAAGGTCGCGGAAGGTCTGGCGGATACCTCCTTTCGGTATTTGCGGCAGCAGGTTCGCCGCAACGTCCTGAATCTGGTCGGGGTCTTTTTTCTGAAGGGCACTTTGCGCAAGTTCCGCCGCAAATTCGATTACCAGCCCTACGGAGCCGCACCTTTGCTTGGGATTGACGGAATGGTACTGATCAGCCATGGAAGTTCTACGGAAATCGCCATTCGCAACGGCATCTTAACTGCAAAACGGGGAGTCACCGGCGCCTTCCTTGAGAAGATCGCGCACGCGCTGAAACAAGAAAAGCCATGAGCTACTACTCAAAAGTAATCGGTACCGGCAGCGGTTTTCCGGTAGGGGTTGTCACCAACGCGGACTTGGAGCGATTTGTCGATACCACCGACGAGTGGATCCGGACCCGTACCGGCATTGAGACCCGTCGCATTGCCGACCCCGCCAAGGGTGAGACCACCGTGACGCTGGCGGAAAAGGCCGCGCGCGAAGCCTTGAAAATGGCCGGGATGGTCGGCTCGGAAATCGAATTGATTATCGTCGGCACTGTGACCCCCGATACGGTAATGCCCAACACCGCCAACCAGCTCCAAGCCCTGCTCGGAGCCACTCAGGCCGCCACCTTCGATTTGCAGGCGGCTTGTTCGGGATTTTTGTACGCGATGTCGGTTGCCGATTCCTTCATCCGCAACGGCACTGTGCGCACCGCTTTGATTGTCGGGGCAGAAACCCTTTCGACGATCATGAATTGGCGGGATCGCGCGACCTGCGTACTCTTTGGCGACGGCGCCGGTGCGGCGGTGCTCCAGCGCACCGGGGACACGTCCCATGCGATTCTATCGACGAAGATTTTTTCCGATGGGCGCTTCGGCAACATCTTGAACATCCAACACGGGTATTCGAAAGTGCCCCCCTACTCCGCCGAATACCGTGCCGAAAATCACAAAATCAAGATGATGGGATCCGAAGTCTTCAAACTCGCGGTCCGCAGCATGGTCGAGTGCTCGCAAGCCGTTCTGGCCGAGAATAAAATGACCGTCGGCGATGTGGATCACTTCATTTTCCATCAAGCGAATCTGCGCATCATCGATATGTGCACCAAGACCCTGGATATCCCGCCCGAGAAAGTCTCCATCAATCTCCAAAAATACGGAAACACTTCCGCGGCCACGTTGCCCGTTTGCCTCGATGAAGCCTTGCGCAGCGGGACGGTGGTGCCCGGAGATGTCGTACTGCTCGCGACCTTCGGCGGAGGCGTAACTTGGGGCAGTGCCCTCGTGAGGATTTAAGATGTCGAAATCAAAAATCGCCGCGCTTTTCCCCGGACAAGGATCGCAGTACCCCGGCATGGTCCGCGAAATGTTTCAGGAGTTTGCCTGGACTAAGACCCTCTACGAAGAGGCGTCGGACGCGATCGGTTTGAATTTGGCCAAGCTCTGTCTCGATGGACCCGCCGACGCACTTCAGCTCACGGCGAATGCCCAACCGGCCATTCTCACGACCTCGTACGCGTGGTTCCAAATCTTGCGTCAAGCCGTGGATTTTCAGCCCGCCGTTGGCGCCGGCCATAGCCTGGGCGAGTACTCCGCTTTGCTCGCCGCGGGGACCCTAACTCTGCCCGAGGCCGTGCGCCTGGTACGCGAACGCGGTCGCCTCATGCAGGTGACCGTCCCGCCAGGCAAGGGCAAGATGGCAGCGCTGATCGGCTTGGACGATGCCAAGGCCAAGCTCCTTTGTGAAAGAGCGACGCAAGGCGATTCGCTGGTGGTGCCCGCGAATTTCAATGCCCCCGGCCAAGTGGTGATTGCCGGACATACCGCGGCGGTGGAACGCGCCGAAAAGCTAGCTTCCGGCGGCGATCCGGAACTCAAAGCCCGCAAAGTGATCCCGCTCAAGGTCAGCGCGCCCTTCCACTGCCCTTTGATGAAACCCGTCGCGGAGGCGTTTTCGCTGCCGCTCCAGGCGGTGAAATGGCAGCCGCGCCGATTCGCGATTGTGCACAACCTGGATGCCAAACTGCGTTCCGAAGGGGATCTGATTCCCCTCTTGCGGGACCAGATTGATCACCCGGTGCTTTGGACCCAGTGCCAGCAGACACTCGAAAAGGAAGGCTGCACGCACTACTTCGAGATGGGGCCGGGAAAAGTTTTGGCCGGGTTGGGCAAACGGATTATCGAAACGGGAGAATTCCAGGGCGTGGAAACACTCGAGGATGTGCGCGCCGTTGAGACGTTTTTTCAGGAGGCGGTAAAATGACGATGCAAGGTGAAATCGCGTTGGTAACCGGAGGATCCCGAGGAATCGGGCGAGCCTGTTCTTTAGCCCTGGCGAAGGCCGGCGCGGACGTCATTGTGAACTACGTCTCGAATGCCGCGGCCGCCGAAGAAACCGTTACCGCCATTCGCCAAGCCGGTGGTCAAGCGATGGCCGCTAAATTCGACATCGGCAATCCGGAAGACACGAGTGCGGGGATTGAAGCGGTATTGAAGGAAAAGAAAAAGATTTCGGTTCTGGTAAATAACGCCGGTATTACGCGCGATGGCCTCATGATGCGCTACGCGGTGGAAGACTGGAATGCCGTCTTGGAAACCAATCTGCGCGGGGCTTTTCTCGCCTCCCAAGCGGTCATCCGCGGCATGATGAAAGAGCGCAAGGGATCGATCATCCACGTCGGATCCATCGTCGGCATCACGGGCAATCCGGGTCAGGCCGCTTACTGCGCGGCCAAGGCAGGGCTGATTGGGCTCGCAAAATCGATGGCCCGGGAACTCGCGCCACGCAACATCCGCGTGAATGTCGTGGCCCCCGGTTTCATCGAAACCGATATGACCCACGAACTCACCCCCGAGCAAAAGGAAGCGATTTTCAAATCCATCCCACTCGGCCGCATCGGCAAGCCGGAAGAGATCGCGGACGCGGTGGTCTATCTCGCCTCTTCGGCGAGTCAGTACATTACCGGCCAAACGCTGATCGTCGACGGCGGAATGGGAATGTAGACACCGATCCTGCGATCAGCGCCTGACTAACCTCTCTCTCTACCGAGGGGCCACCTTGCGCGCGATCAGTTGAACGGTGTGCGACTGCCCATCGGGAATTTCTTTATAGAAGATCAGGTGGAAGTCTTTTAAGTGCTGGATGATTTCGTTCGGCTTGTAGCACTCTTCAAAATCCAAATTGGGATTGGGCGCCTGGCGGGCCTGCTCCGTGGTATAGGCCTCCAGCAAAAAAGTTCCCCCGTTCACCAGTCCCCTTCGGATCTCGCTGAAGAATCGCGGATTCGGTCGGTAGTACGTCATGAGTACGGTGTCGTACTTCATCAACGGCATGAGAAAAAAATCGAGGTTCTGCCCTTTGGCGTCAACCGTAACGCCTTTTTCCGCGGCGAGCTTTTTGGCCTTGTCGACGGCAACCGACGAGCAGTCCACGCCTTCCACTTGAAAGCCATTTTGGGCCAGGAAAACGGCATTGCGGCCTTCCCCCATGGCGACGTCGAGCGCTTTGCCCTTACGGAGATGCTCGATGTGGTTCTTTAGAGTGAGAACCGGCTCCCTCCCGAAGAGGTAGCGATCACCGGCGTAGCGCGTGTTCCAGACCTCGGCGATGGGTTTTTTATTGGGATCGGGTTCGGGATACTTAATGTCGTCCGGCATGCTGGGCATTAAACCCAAGGGCCGCGAGCTTGTCCAGTTGACCGGAGTCGGAGGGCGGACCATATTGGTCGCCATGGTTACCATCGGAATGAACTACAAAGTCCGGCCCGGCAAAGAAGAAGTTTTCGAACGCGCATTCGACGCGATTTTGGCGTCCTTGTCCACCGCCGACGGCCACTTGAAATCGTGGCTTTACCGCGACACCCACGCCCCGAACTCGTACATGATTTTCTCGGAATGGGACAAACGGGAGTCCTTCGATGCCTTCATTCGATCGGAGGCGTTCAAACGCGTCACCAATTGGGGCAAGGAACAGATTCTCGAAGACCGGCCCAAGCACCAGGTCTATTCGTCCGACGCACTACATTAAATTCAACGCAAGCGATCAGATACAATGTACGAGACCGTCGCGCTTCGCGCGGCGGGATTGCTTCGTCGCTGCGCTCCTCGCAATGACGACGGCTCGCGGTGACGGGGTGCTATGCGATTACTTTTTCTGCAAAGTTCGTCGGTCTTCGAAACTCACGGCGGCATTGAATACTACCTCGACGATCTCCTCCAACTCGCGTGTGAGTTTTGGGGGGCCGCCGGTCAGGAAGCGCTCATTCCGCGTCGCAATGGTGAACTACGCAAATTGGATCGTCCCTATCGGGTGACACCCATTTCTTTGCAGATGCAGGGGTGGCTCTCGAAAATCGAAAACCGGTATTCCCCCACTTATTTTCGGACGGCGCTCGGGCGAATTCGCTCCCAGCGCCCCGATTTTATCGTCTGTGGACACGTTTCCTTGGGGCCCCTCGGCGCGGCCCTGAGTTGGATGACCGGGATCCCCTACTTGTCGTGCGCCTACGGAATCGAAGCGTGGGGCGACCTGGTTCCCCAGGACGAATGGGCCCTGAAAAACGCCGTCGGGATCTTGTCGATTAGTGAGTGGACGAAACGACTGCTCGTCCAACGCGGCATCAACCCGGCACGCATTCAAGTCATCCACCCCCGCCTGGACGCCCGGTTCGAAAATCTCCCGCTGGTAGACGAAAAACCGATGTCCGGCCCTTTGCGTTTGCTCACGGTTTCGCGGCTGGACGCTTCGGAACAGTACAAGGGCCAAGACCACGTCTTGCGAGCGCTTTCCCTCCTGCGGCAGGCCGCCCCGGAGGCCGCATTTCGCTACACGATCCAGGGCGAGGGAAATGACAAACCCCGCCTGCAGGAACTCACCCAAGCCTTGGGGCTGGAGGATCGCGTGTTTTTCGTCGGCAGCTGCGCGGATCGCTTGGAATTGCAAACGCTCTACCGCACTCACGATCTCTTCGTGATGCCTTCGCGCTTCGGGCGTTGGGGAGGCCGATGGCGCGGCGAAGGGTTTGGAATCGTCTACCTCGAAGCGGCGGCCATGGGACTACCGTCGCTCGCCTACAACTGCGGCGGGGTCACGGATATTGTGGAAGACGGAAAAACCGGCAAGCTAGTGAGTTCGGACGACGTCGCCGGAATTGCGAAGTCCCTCTTGGATTTTTCCACGAATCGCTCGGGTCTTAAGGAACTCGGACGCAATGCGCACGCCATGGTCAATCGGCGCTTTCATCGCGCGGCGATTCGGGAAGAGTTAGCCCTCGCCTTCGATCGCATTAGAGAATCGCGTCCTGAAAAGGCGACAGAGTCCCGATCCCCACAACCCGACGGGCTACCTGACTCTCTTCTCTAGCCTGTCGCAACTGAACTAAGGCGCGCAGGCCCAGCGGAAGATCCGGATGGTTCAAAGGCACGACCGAAATCATTTCCTGCCCGTCGCGCACGTAATCACGCCAGAACTCCACACTCTTTGGATAGGCCTCCAGGTGCAGCACATCCTTTAACGCAATCTTCGAACAGCGGTAGATCCAGTGGGTCCACCACAGGTTCAGCCGAAAACCTTTCTCGGAAAAACCGCCGGCCTTGTCGTCCAAGCTCTCCACCACGCGCCCTTCGGGATTCTCGCCCACTTCGGGGCGAGCCCACTCCAGAAGTTTGGCCAGCGTGCCTTCCAATGCCACCGTCATATCGGCGTCGGAACTAAACGTGAAAATCGGTTTCGCATCGGATTTGATGCGCGAAAACGCGGCCAAACCCACCACCCAGCACGGCGAAGCATTTGGGTAGAAGAGCAGATGAAGATCGTATTCCTGCAAAAGGAAGTACGGCACGCGATTGCGCACCCAGCTGTTCGCCCCCACAATGAGCATCGGGTTCTTCACGCTATTGGCGTAACCCCGCAAAGTTTTTTGGCGCGTCAGCGAGTAAAGCGCTTCCAACGTCGCCGATTCGTAGTCCACCCCCGCACCGAGGCTCACCCACGGATCCGAAAGCCGCTTCTGCGTTCCCAGAGTTTCGCCGTTGCCCGTTTGCAAAATCTCCAGCGGAATGGGTTCTTCTTGTCGCAAACGGGATTTCAAGTCAGCGGCCGCGGCCTGCTTCAACCAGTTATCGATCGCGGCCCGACGCGATTCCGCCTTGCTCGTTCCGACCCCAAAAACAGAAAGGCGCTCACGCTCGACGGGCGTGTTTCCCAATGCGCTGGTCAACCAAAGGTGCCCATTGGGCGTGACGTAACGCACGCACTTGAGTTGCGAAATGGGAGAGAAAGTGTAGTTGCTCACCGGATCGGATTCGGCCGGAGGAGTAAAATTGTTTTTCGCACAAGCACAACCCGGGTGCGGGAAGACGGTGCTCTTTAGGCGATTCACGGTGCCATCGTGATGGACTTCATAAAGCACGTGGGCGCTGTTCTCCGAAAGCAATTCGGCCAAGACGTCCCGGCGAATATTCAACTCTTCGATCTTGCCCGGCTGCGAACCCAACCCGCGCTTTTCCAGCCACCCCTGCACACACTGCACGCACGGCGAGCCCTTGTCGGGAGCCATCGCCAACCCCACGAGAAATCCTTCTCGCGTCCGCAAGACAAATGGCTTCAAAGAACCGGGCTGAACGGACGATCGCTTACCGCCAAAGAACATGCGCACACCATCGACTAAATTCGTTTTGGGAGCGCGCAGTATAGAGACTCGCTGCGTCGTAAACAAGAGACATTATTCGGCAGATCCACCCCGGTGACAAAACTTGTCAGCTATAATGGAGCATCCGGAGAAAACACATGACCGCTCAGTCGAAGAGACGTCTGAAACGGTTTGGAATGGTATTGGCCGCGGCGACCTTCATGGCGGTCCTGCTTCCCAACCGCGAATGGATCCGTGCGCTAGAAGATCGCACCGTCGATTTTCGCCTGAACCGGTTCAACCCGAGCAAAACCGTCAGTCCCAAGATTGTCGTCGTCGATATCGACGAACAGAGCCTCAAAGCGCTAGAGACCTCCTATGGCCGCTGGCCCCTGCCCCGCCGGGTCTACAAAGACTTGTTGAGCTTCATCTCCGCCGGCAATCCGAAGGCCGTGCTTTTTGACATTCTGTTTGCGGGAGAAATGAAGGGCAGCAACGACGACCGGGAGCTCGGCGAAGTTTCCCGCGAACTCGAAGGCGTTTCCCACGCCATCGGCTTTCTCGAAAGCGGCGTGGAAGACTCCCCGGAAGCGGTGGCCTTACCCGACGACTTCACCCGGCGTTTCGCCCTCCACATCCGCGGACAAACTTCCGATCCGGTGAAGTATGTCGATTACAGTGTTGCGGCCGGTCCCATCCTCGATCGCACTCCCCATATCCACGTGGTGACGTTTCCCGCCGACGCCGACGGCGTCTTGCGCCGAGGACCGCTGATCTTCCACTACGCCGGCGAGTCCTTCCCATCCCTTTCGCTCGCCGCCGCTCAGGCGGTGTGGGGGCCGTCGCAGTTTGAAATCGCTAAAGATCACCTCACCGTGCGCAGCGGCGACGAAACACGCTCCATACCCATCGACCGGTTCGGTCGTTTGCCGATCCTGTACTACCCATTGGAGGCGGGACCGAAGTCTATTCCGCTTGCGCCGGTGCTGGCCTCCGCGCGCGCTCTCTTAAGCGGGAACGAAGAAGCGCTGGCCCACGCTTCCGTCAGCCCGTCGGAGTTTGAAAATGCGGTGGTCATTGTTGGCGGCAGCGCGGTGGGTTTGAACGATCTCAAATCCACCCCGATCCACGCCGTTTACCCGGGGGCCATGGTTCAAGCCACCGTCGCTTCCAACCTGATCGAAGGGCATTTCCTCCGTCCCTTGGCGCCGATTTGGGCAGGTTTGGCCGCTTGGTTACTGGTGGCCTTCATTCAAGCCGGAATCGTCTTTTCTCGCCCCATGGTATGGAAACTCGCTCTACCCCTGGGGGCCATCAGTCTCTACGTCTTCGGCACCGTTTGGGCTTTCGAACGAGCGCTTTGGGTTTGGCCGGTCGCGGTGCCACTGGGAATGGCGGGCATCGCTCTCTTCGATGGCCTCGCGTACACGCTCTTCATCGAAAACCGGGAACGGCGAAAAATTGCGGGGACCTTGAGCAAGTATCTCTCGCCGGAAGTCGCCAAGCAGTTGGTCGAAAGCGGATCGGATCCGCGGGCGGAGGTCGGCCGCGAAGAGGAAATCTCGATTCTGTTTTCCGATATTCGTGACTTCACCACGATTTCCGAAGGCCTCCGGCCGACGCAAATCGTTCCCGCGTTAAACGCTTACCTCGCTCGCATGACCGACTGTGTTTTCGATCACACGGGTACCCTCGACAAGTTCATCGGCGATGCGGTGATGGCTTTCTGGGGGGCGCCGCTGGCCGATCGCGAGCATGCGACGCACGCGGTCCGCTGCGCCATGGCCATGCATAAGATGCTGCAAGATCCCACCGTGCCTTGGCGTGCGACGGCTGAGTTTCGGACCGGCATTGGCATCAATACGGGCATTGCGATCGTGGGGAATATCGGCAGCGAAAGGCGGCTTGATTACACGGCCATCGGCGACAACGTTAACCTGGCGTCCCGCATCGAAGGCCTCACCAAGCAGTTTCAAGTCGGCGTCCTAGTCTCCGAAGCCACCTACCGGAGCACGGAAAACACCTTCCTGTACCGGTGGATCGATGAAGTGCAGGTGAAGGGAAAATCCCTGCGCGTGAATCTCTACCAACCTTTGGCCGAACGCGGCACATCCGAAGCTACCACCGCCGCGCCGCTTATGATGAAATACACCAAAGCGATGGATGCTTATCGCGCCGGGCAATTCGCGGAAGCGGCACGACTTTTTGAGGCGTTGGCGCAAGAGGGAGACGGCCCGAGTCGGGTCTATCTCGAGCGTAGTCGAAAAAATCTGATGGGAGGCAAGCAAGCATATGGTTAAAGCAATTCTGACCGCATTGGTTCTCTGGAGTGTTTCGGGGTTTGGCCAAACATTATTCGTCCAGTCGGTGAAGGCGGAACTCCGCGCCGCGCCATCAAATTCCTCCGAGAGCCGAGCCACCCTCGTCCGCGGAACGGAAGTCACGGTTTTGAATACGCAAGGCGCTTGGAGCGAAGTGGAAGCGGGCGGCAAAAAGGGCTGGTGTCTGAAACTCTTTCTGAGTTCCCACAAGCCGGTCGGCGCCGCCGCACTGGAAAAAGAACTCGCTCCCAGCGTCGAAAAATCGACGCGTCGTCGCGCATCGTCTTATTCAACCGCCGCTTCGGCGCGCGGGCTAATGTCGGATGAGCGCACGCGTCAAGGCCGCGAGAAGTACCGGTCGGACTACGAAGCCGTCGACAAACTGAATCAAGAAAAAGTGCCGGATGAGGCAGTCGAGAAATTCAACGATGAGGCCAAACCGAAGGCGGGAAAATGAGGATCGCGGCCCTCTTGGTTTTCCTGCTCGTCGGATGTGCGAGCTCACCGGAGGAGATCCAGCAAACGGAACTCCAGAAAGAAGCGCGTTACGTACGTGAGGAGCAAGAAATCGGGCGAGAGATCGCCGCTAAGCTGCTCGGCCACTTCGGAACTCACGAGGCATCACCCGCGACCAAACACTACCTCAACCTGGTCGGTAAGAACCTCGCAAAGCGATGGGGACGGCCCGAACTCGAATACCGGTTCGGCATTTTGGATTCGGCGGACACCAATGCCTACGCCACCCCGGGCGGGTACATTCTGGTCACCCGCGGACTCCTCGCGAAGCTGCGCAACGAGTCCGAGTTGGCCCTCGTCCTGGCCCACGAAATCACCCACGTGAACGAAAAACATATGTTCAACGAAATCGCCCCCCGGCGCGAAGTGTCCGCTCAAGAAACGATGGTGCGGATGATGTCCCGCGGAGGATCGGATATCGGGGGATCCCTTTTACAGATCGTGAATAAGGGCCTGGAACTCTTGTTGGAGAAAGGGTTGGGAAAGGAAAAGGAACTGGAGGCGGACCAGGGGGCATTACATATCGCCGCGGCCGCCGGCTACGCCCCCGGAGCCTACGTCGGGTTGCTGGAAAGGCTCCAAAAGGAACAAGCCACCTTGAAATCCATCGAAATCAGCGTTCCATTTGCCGAACGCCTCGAAGTCGTGCGAAAAGTCATCTCTGGTAATGGCTTCTCGAATCGAGCGGTGGCAAATGAGTCCGTGCTTACGGGGCGTTTTGAACGGGGTTTGGCTTCTCTTACTGCTAGCGGGTCACGCTAGGGCCGAGGACGGCAACTATCACTATAAGAATATGCTCGTCGGTGAGCGTGCCTCCGGCCTGGGTGGCGCCTACACCGCTATCTCTGACGATCCGAGCGGCATTTACCACAACCCCGCCGGGATCGTTTTCAGCCTGGAAAATTACCTTAGCCTCTCGGCCAATGGATTTACCTCCGGCAGTACGACCTATGAGAACGTCTACCCGGGACAAAACTACATCTACCGGTCCAACGACTTTGTGCCGGTTTTCTTCGGTTTCATCCAATCTTGGGGCAAGGCTAAGTGGGGCTTTGCCGTGATTGTTCCCCGCTCGGACAACGTCGACCAAGCCGACACCATCACCCGCACCCCGCCGGGGCCGGATTCGGCCGAAAGCTTCACCCGCAAATTCCTCCGCCAAGATCTGACTTACGAAATTGGACCCGCCTACGCCATGGAGCTCGCCGACAACTTCTCGATCGGGTTCTCGTTGATGGGGTACATGCAAGACGTCAAAGCCATCGATAATACGACCGTGCTCTATCCGCCGGCCGGCACCGGAAAGTATTTCTGGCAGATGGTGAATGTGAACAAAAAGACTTACGCCATCACCCCCAAGATCGGCATCCAATACATGCCCAACCCGCGCACATCGCTCGGATTCACGATCTCCCGCCTTTTCAATTTAGGTGGGGTAGGAACCGCCCGTATCACCAAGACCAAGGTGAACGCCGGAACCAACACGCCGGTGACACCAAGCGGCACCTTCAACCAGGACATCGATGTGCAGGACGTGGGAAATCTCGCGTTTGCCGCGCCCACTCCGGTGGATATTTCGCTCGGCTACGCCTATTTTCCGAACCGCGCATTCTTAGCGACCGTGCAACTTGACTGGCACAGCGGTCAAGCCGGCTTCGCCGACTTTCCGATTCGGGCGGTATTGGATTGGTCCCTGGGCGCGGAATACCATTTCTTCGACTGGATTGCGGCCCGCGCCGCGATCTTCTCCAACAACTCCCGCACCTACGCCATCGACACCACAAAAACGAACCAGCAACCGCACGTGAATCTCTTTGGCACCTCGCTGGGTGTTTCGTTCCAGCGTTCGGGATCGTCGTTCACTCTGGGCGCGGCGTATATGTTCGGCAGCGGACAAGGCCAAGCGTTCGCCGACACGGTCAGCGTGCAGACCGTGCGGCAAAACCGCCTAAGCGTTTATATTTCGGGCAGCTACCAGCTCTAGAACAATCCCGGCTTCAACGAGAGCAGGTACATCAAGTCGGTCCCCACCCCGTAGAAGTCGCGGTCCTTCAGATCGGCCCAGCTCAATCGCTGAACCTGACCCGAATTCGCTCGGTACTCGAAGCCGATGAATTTAGCGGCCGCTTTTTGATCCGCCGGAATATTCCAATGGTAGGTGCCGTACATCTTGCGGATGTCCTTCGAATCCGTAATGAGCGAACCACTATTGCCCTTCACCGGTCGCGCATCGCAGGAATCGATGAACCAATGCATCTTCTCCTTTGAGGGCGTATGGATGATCGGCATCCGGAACTCTTCCCCGTCGTCCTTCACACCGATGCCTTCGAGGCGGGGACGCGTGCGCGAGCCATCGCAATGTTTCGGCATGAAACGCATTCCCGGGCCGTGAAACTTCTTTACCAGCTCCGGGTGATTGTCCTCGAACGGATTGAAGCTCCAAACGGTGACCTTGCGATCAATCGGATTGCGACTGCCGATATCGGCCGACGTATCCGCGGCCATTCCTTCGGTGGTGTCCCAGTGCTCCACCACATCCGGATGAATGCGCAACACCGCGACGTCTTGAGCCTCGACGTTGCCTTCGTACTCGAAGCGGACAATCCGCTCAAAGCGTTTCCGTCCCCGCTTGTTGTAGAAAACCACGAAATAGTTCTTCGGGTTCTTGTCTTCCATCACGCAGTGCTGATTGGTGAGGATGAGTCCCGGAGAAAAATGCGAAATCGAGCAATAGCCCCCTTTGGTGGCCTCACCTTCCTTCGCCTTCGGCATCCAAATCAAAACGCCGAAGGGCGATTTTCCGGTGACCGGATCTTTCGGCGGCGCTTCTTCTTCCAGTTCATTTAAGACTGGAAAGCGATTTAAAAATTCTTCTCTTTGTGATTCGAGCTGCGGAACCTCGAAAGAAGGTACTTCGCTCGTATTTTGATTCGACGCCTTGCCACACCCAACTACGGCAAACGCTACCCCAAGAAGCAGAGGCCCCCAAGCCTTCATGAATCCCCCTAATTTATGTGGGCCCGCATGTCGGTTCTGACTTTGCTTTCTTCCCCAAGAAAACTTCCAAACATTTCAGGCTTAACCCGGCTCAACGGTAAACGGAAAACTGGCGCAACGTCAAATAGGATTGCTGCGCGGGCCCTCGGCAAGACTCAGAGTTGGCCGCTGCGAATGTACCACTCGCGGGTTTGGCGGAGCGCTTCGGGAAAAGGCATTTGGGCGGACCAGCCAAAATCTTTTTCGAAGGCATCGGATGAGACCACCCATCGATCCGGCCAAATCTCTTTTGCCCGATCCACGGAGAGCGAAGGAATCGTGGTGCGCCAAGTGGGAATGCTGTCGATCAGCCGCGATGCCAGTTTCAGCGCCCACTGGGGCACGGCCACCACGCGACTCGGACGGCCACAAACTTCGGCAGCACAGCGGAGCAGATCGCGATCGGTAATCACCTCATTGTGGGCAACGAAATAAGTCCGGCGTTTCGGCATCGGCTTATCCAGCACGGCCAAAATCGCGTCCGCCAGATCTTCCACCGAAAGGACACTGTAATACTTGGTGTTGAAACCCGCTTTGAAGTGCACCGGCTTCGTCACCATCTTAAAAAGCGGCAAGGTCGCGTGATCGCGGGGCCCGAAGATCATGGGTGGGCGCAGGCAAAGGTACGGCCACGAACCAAACTCGTTCACCAGCCGCCGTTCCATTTCCAATTTGCTCTGTCCGTACCAGGTGACGGGGGATTCTACCTGTCCTTCCAAACGCGGCGACTCCGGCGAGCTCGGGCCGGCGGCCGCCAGCGATGACAGCACGACAGTCTTTTTCGGCGATTTGAGCGCACGAAACAACCGCAGCGTCCCCTCAACATTGGTCTCCCAATACTCTTCCCGGGTGCGCGCAAAAATGACGCCGGCGGAATGGACAATGTGGTCGGCCTGGGCGGCATCGCCTAGATTCCAGTTACCGGCATCGCCTTCAAAAGCTCGTAGGGCGGGCGGCAGGTCCGCAAAACCTTCCTGCGCCATTTGCTCCCGAAACTTTTTTAGGCTGCGAACGGGGACCCAAACCGTTTCATACTGTTTCTGCTCCAAGACTTTGAGCAGGAGATTGCGACCGACGAACCCCGTAGCCCCCGTGATGAGTAAGGTCACGCCGAAGCTCCGCTCAGCGGCTTTTCGTAAATGCGGTAACCTTTATAGCGCTTGGCGCCCATGTTCTCCATCCCGTGGATCAGATCGCGATTATTGGCTTCGACCCAGGACAATTCACCGCCGATGAATTTCGCGCCGCCTTTCACCAAGGCTTCCACGTAGAAAAGCGGGCCGATGCCCTTGTTGCGAAATTCTGGCTTCACGCCCAACACCGCGAGGCGCGCTTCTTTCGGGCGACTGGTTTTCAGCCACCAAACAAATTTCAAAACCCGAAGCCAAGTCGGGGAGCTTTTGGCGCGCCAAAGGAACTCATTGATATTGGGAATGACCATGGAGAATGCGACTGGCAAGCCGTCTTTCTCGGCGATGACGACCAACTCGGGATCGATGATGGCGATGAGATCCTTCGCCGCGGCCTTCATGTCTTCGAAGGTAATCGGGACAAACCCCCAGTTACGATCCAGGGTTTCGTTGTAGAGCTCTTGAATGATTTTCAAATCATGATCCAGGTTCTTGAGATTGATCGGGCGCATGACCAATCCCAACTGCCGCTTCACCCGTTCGGTGATCTTGATCATGCGCTCGGGCGCGACCGCACTCGCCGAGATGTAAAAAGCATCGAGATCCCGCACGCCCTGTAGGCCGAGCTGATCGTAAATATCCAGGTAGTAAGGAGGATTGTAGGCCATCAAAACCATGGGCGAGGCCTCAAAGCCTTCCACCAGCAATCCGCACTCGTCATTCATCGTCGGAGCGACGGGACCGCGCATCGCGGTCAATCCCCGACGTTCCAATTCCGCCTTGGCGGCATTCGCCAACGCACGCGCCACCTCGAGGTCGTTGATGAAATCAAAAAAGCCAAAGAAACCCACTTTGTCGCCGTAATGGCGATTGTGAGTTCGGTTCTCAATCGCGGCAATGCGCCCCACCGGTTTGCCGTCGCGATAGGCGGTAAACGCCGCCACTTCACCGTGCAAAGTGCAAAAAGGGCTCTTAGGAGCGATCAGCTTCACAATACTGCCCGGAAAGGGTGGAACAAAGTAAGGGTCCTGGGCGTGAATGAGTTCGCCCACTTTCTCGAATTTCTTGAGCTCCGAAGCCGTGCGGACTGGCGCAATGGTTATCATGGTCGCCAAGATGTACCCAAGTCGGCGCCGGGCTTCAACCTTATTGGTTGCCGGGTTCCCGCCGCCTCCCTAGTTTGGCCGGATGAGAAAGCTCTGCCTTATTGTCCCCCTCGGCGCTATCATTGGAGTCCTAGTAGGTTTCAGCTGCATGCGGATGATCAAACCCGAAGTCGTTAAAAAGGTCTCCATTCACGGTCACCGGGGCTCCCGGGGAACCCATCCGGAAAACACAATTCCCGCCTTCGAAGAAGCGGTGGCAGCCGGAGCGCACGTGCTGGAATTCGATCTCCAGCTTACCGCCGATGACGTGCCCGTCGTTTCCCATGACCCGTACTTGACTGCGCAACACTGCCGCTATCGCGACGGCAAGCCGCTCGCCGCCCCGATTCCGATTCGATCCCTTAAAGCGAAACAGCTTGAAGCTTTCGAATGTGGGTCGGTGCCCCAGGAGCGTTTCCCGGAACAAAAACTGACGCCTGGCACCTCGATTCCGACGTTGGACGGTTTGCTGGCGTGGTGGAAGAAAAACGCCCCCCGTTTCGAAATGAACATCGAGACCAAGATGTCGGCCGAGGACCCCAAGTGGATTGCCGATCCCACGCTTTTTGCACGCAAGGTCATTGAAACATTGCGTAAGTACCAGGCGATCGACAAATCCATTTTGCAGTCATTTGATTTCCGCACGCTCACCGCCGCTCGGAAAATCGAACCGAAGCTTCGGCTCTCCTGCCTATTCGAAGAAGGGGCCAAAGATTTCTGCGCGCAGACCGCGGAAGTCGGTGCTGAGTGGGCCTCCCCGGCGCTGGCGTTAGCGAACCCCGACGCGGTCGCCAAGTGCCACGACCGAGGCATCAAAGTCGTGCCCTGGACGGCGAACCTTGAAGAGCAATGGCGTACTTTGCTCGGGTCGGAGGTGGACGCGATCATTACGGACTATCCCCGCAAGCTCGCCGCCTTCCTGAAGACAATTCGCTAACCGCGTGACGCGTCATTCATCGCTCGCCGCGTCGTAAATGCACAGGATATTTAGGATCTTCTGCATTCGGGGTGATTCACGATCATGCAAACCCGCGATGGCTGGGCGTCTGAAGAAATGGATTTTCGTTTATTGACACCGCCGACGCGTTTCCGAAAGATGACAAATGGTTGGAGGGGTTTAATGCAGGGGAAGAAGGAACGGGTGGAGATGAAAGTGATTCCGGGCGGGAATCAGATGTCTCTCATCCGCGATACGGAAGAAGTTCTGAAGTTCTTGGAATTTGCGGGACGCAAATCCATTCTGAACGAACACGCGATCCACAATCGCCTGACCGCGTGCAACAATCTTTTTGGCGTTCTGAACGAAGAAGAAGATAGCCTGGACTATATTCTGTCCAATCTCGACGTTTTGATTAATCGCTTTCGGAACAAGAACAACAATGTTCGAGCGTCGACACTGAAAGTTTATAAGTCGCGCGTGAAAAGCTCGATTGAGGATTTTAAGGCGTGGAGCGCCGATCCCTTCGCGTGGGAACGCGCGGTCACGGACAAAGCGAAAGCCGCCGCCGCTTCCGAGAGCCGTAAGGAAAAAGAGCGCAAACCGGCCAAAGCCGCGCGCAAGACGATGGAAATCGAAGACGAGGAAACCGAGATTCTCGTCGAAGGCCCCGCTCCGGACTTAACCGGCTCGCGGCGCGTTTCGTTTCCCATTCGGAAAAACTTCAGCGTGGAAATGACTCTGCCGGCGGAAGGTTTGACCGCCAAGGAATTGCAGCGTTTGGGGTTGTTCCTATTCCCCTATTGCGCCGAGATCGAGCCCGATCCGAGCAAAAATCCCTGGGGATTCTAAAACCAAATCATCGGCGGGTTAGGATCCTGGCAAGCGATTTCCGAATACTTGTACATGAAGTTCACCAGCTGACGCAGCACTTCATAGGAGCGGGTACTCTTGTCCAGCTCGCAGCCGTACTCGATGCCTTCACGACCGCCACTTTTGAACGGCTTGGAGCGCTTTACGTCGACGACTAGGCGCAGGTACGAGCTCGGCGTGAAATAGAAGCGCAGCGCCACCTTCTGGCCGGCCTTGAGCGCCGGCTGAGGCTGGAGTTCACGGAAAAGCAAACCCGAAAAGCTGATGTCGAGGACCTCAACGTGGGTGAGGTGGTTCTTTTCGGCGAAGCTGTACACCCCGAGCACGCGATGAAAGAGAACCCGTTCGTATTCACGGCGCCGTTCTTCGGTTTTTTCTTGGCGGTAAACGGAGAGGTCGACGACCTTCTTGCTCTTGGCCTTCTTTTCGCCCTTGTCCTTCACCTTACGCTTATCCATGGACAGCTCTCCCCCCGGAGGCAGCTCGAGAAACCAGCTTTTTTTGAGTTAATTTTTTAAGGAAGCGATCTCATTATAGCTGGCTCAGCGGCACAAGCCAAGTCACCGCGAAAAGCAGTGAAGCGGTCTCACCGCAGGGAGTGTTGCGAGATTGCTTCACTACGTTCGCAATGACAACTACGCAGTGCAGCGTTCCTGAAAATAAGCGTAGGTAGGCTCAAGACCCGTTTGCAGATCGATCTGTGGCTCCCAGCCGAGAACTTTCTTGGCCACCGTGATATCGGGTCGCCGGGTTTTTGGATCGTCTTCGGGCAACGGCAGCTCGCGGATGTTCAGCTTTTTTCCCGAAAGCGAAATAATGCGATCGGCGAATTCCCGGATCGTGATCTCGTTGGGGTTACCCAGATTGATCGGCGCGGTGTAGTCGGACGCCAAGGTCCGGATCAAGCCTTCCACTAGATCGTCTACATAACAGAAGCTGCGCGTTTGCTGCCCCTTGCCGTACACCGTCAGCTCTTCACCCTTCACGGCTTGCACGCAGAAGTTCGGCACCACGCGACCATCTTCCATACGCATGCGCGGGCCGTAGGTATTGAAGATGCGGACAATGCGCGTCGCGACGCCGTGCACGCGATGGTAAGCCATCGTGACCGCTTCCATATAGCGCTTGGCTTCATCGTAGCAACTACGCGGGCCAATCGAATTCACATTTCCCCAATAGGTTTCGACTTGCGGGTGAACGAGCGGATCGCCGTAAATCTCCGACGTACTGGCGACCAGTATCTTACAGCGGGCATCGCGGGCAAGTTTCAAAATCTGTTCGGTGCCTTCCGATCCCACGCGAAGCGTTTCGATGGGATGCCGGGCGTAATCCACCGGACTCGCGGGGCTCGCCATGTGAAAAATACCGGCAAAACCGCGGTCCCAGTTGCGAGAAACCGTAATATCGTGCTCGATGAACTCAAACGCCGGATTGCCCAGCAACGGCCGGACATTTTGCCTATCGCCGGTCAGAAGGTTGTCGACGACAACCACCTGGCAACCATCATTCAGGAGACGTTCCGCGAGGTGGGAACCCACAAATCCGGCACCGCCGGTGATCAGGTAACGGCCCGACAAGCGGTGACGACTCATACGGTATCTGGCTTTCCGATGCAGTAGTAACTAAAACCCATGCCTTCGAGACTATCTGCGTTGTAGAGGTTGCGGCCGTCGAAAATCGCGGGATCTACAAGATCGCGTTTCAACGAATCAAAATCCGGCGATCGGAATTCATTCCACTCGGTCAAAATCGCTAGGGCATCGGCCTGTCGGGTCGCTTCGTAAGCGTCGCCCACTAACTCCACCCGGCCTTCAAAAATCCGTCGCGCTTCGCCCATGGCGATCGGGTCATACGCTCGGACCTTCGCCCCTTTTTCGAGTAACTCTTCGATCAGAGTTACCGAGGGGGCTTCGCGCATATCGTCGGTTTCGGGTTTGAACGAGAGGCCCCAAATGGCGACGGTCTTGCCCGACACATCGCCATCAAAGTGGCGGGAAATCTTTTCAAAGAGAATGCGCTTCTGGCGTTCGTTCACCGAATGCACTTCCTCGAACATCTTCAGCGGCATTCCGATTTCCTTGCCCAGATGAATAAGCGCCTGGACATCCTTGGGAAAACACGATCCGCCGTAGCCGCAGCCGGGGTAGAGAAACTTCGAGCCAATACGACTGTCGGTAATGATACCCTTACGGACATCGTGAATATTAGCCCCGGCCTTTTCCGCCAGCACCGCCATCTCGTTGATGAACGAAATCTTCATGGCCAAAAAAGTATTGGCCGCGTACTTGGACAATTCCGCCGAGCGATTACTCATGAAGAGAATCGGGCTGCCGTTGCGCACATACGGCGCGTAAAGATCGGACATGACCTGGCGCGCTTCGGCGGACTCCGTCCCAATGATCACCCGCTCGGGACGCAGGAAGTCGCCAATCGCAGCGCCCTCCTTTAAAAACTCGGGATTGGACACGACTTCCACGGCATGCTTACCGCCGACCAGCGCGGCCCGCACTTTGTCCGCCGTTCCCACGGGGACGGTGCTCTTCATCACCAGAACCAATGGTCCCGTGGCACTTTCCTTTACCATCCGCACCGCTTCCATGACGTAGCGCAGATCAGACGCCCCGTCGTCGCCTTGCGGCGTACCGACCGCCACGAAAACCATTCGACTCTCGGCGATCGATTCGGCCGCCTGAGTCGTGAAAATCAAACGCCCGGATTTAATATTTCGAGCAACGATTTCTTCCAGGCCGGGTTCGTAAAAGGGGACGTGCCCTTCTTTCAGACGTGCGACTTTCTCGCTGTTCACGTCCACGCACGTCACATGATTGCCTGAATCGGAGAAACAGGCCCCCGCCACTAGCCCCACATAACCTGTACCTAAGACCGTAATTTTCATGGACGTCCGATGCCCCACTTTTTGATTGAGAGCAGGGTCAGAAAAATCTAGACTGACCCCCTATCTATGTCAAACCACCAGCCCGCTCGGGAGAGGCTCCAGCTTTTACTAAAATTCGCGATCGGCCTAGGGCTTGTCGTTTATGTTTTAAAGTCTCGGATGATCGACTTCCAGGCGTTGGGAAACGTGGTTTTCGAACCGCGAAACATCGCCATCGGATTTTTCTTCCTGACGTTCACGGTCCTGTGTTGCTCGCTGCGCTGGTATCTTTTGTCGGTCGCCCAAGGACTCTCGCTGAGTTTTTCAGCTACGTACCAGCTTACCATGATCGGGATGTTCTTTAACACCTTCATGCCCGGTGCCGTCGGGGGCGATGTCATCAAAGCGTGGTATGTGGCGGGTCGAGAACCCAAAAGAAAAACCAAAGCGATTTTCACGGTCATTCTCGATCGCACAATCGGGCTTTCCGTTTTCTTTTTCTACGCAGCGTTTACGTTGCTCTTTTATTTTTCTTGGCTGAAGGAACACCCGCAGATGCAGTGGCTGGCCTACGGCATCTGGGGCTTTACGCTTTCTAGCGCGATTTTTGCGAGCGCCTTTTTTATTTCGCTGTTTTTCAAACTTCCCGGCAGTAAGTGGATCCGCGCGCAGCTTTCGCGATTCCGCATCGTGTATTCGGTGTTTGAAGCCACCATGCAGTACCGCAACCATGCGCGCACCATCATTGCGTCTTTGCTCATTTCGGCGTTTTCGATCTTTGGCATGACGCTGCTTTTTAAGATTTTGGGCGACACGCTCGGCATTCCGCTTTCGCTGACCCAGTACTTCTTCGTGGTGCCGATTGGGCTCACGGTTTCGGCCGCGCCGATTCTTCCCGGCGGGATCGGGGTCGGACAGGTGGCTTTCTTCACGCTTTTTCAGTGGGCGGGTTTGCAAAATCCGGAACAGGGAGCCACGCTCTGCACTCTCATCCAGGTCTACACCATCCTGTTCAATTGCATGGGCGCTTTGTTCTACATCCGCTTCAAGCGCCAGCCCGTCCCGATGATGGCGGTGTAACAATTCCATGCTCAAAACGCGCGCGATAGTTCTATCGCGGGAAAATTTTGGCGAGGCGGATCGCTACCTCCAGCTATTCACCCGCGACTGGGGTTTGATTTCGTGTCTGGCGAAATCCGCCCGCAAAAGTAAGCGCCGTTACGTCGGCGGCATGGATATCTTTTGCCACAACGAGATCTTGCTGCGCGGCGATCCCCGCGAGCGACCTTATCTCGTGGAACTCACCGTTTTGAATGCATTCACCGGATTACGCGACGATATCGATCGCGTGATGACGGCCGGCAAAGTCGTGCAGTGGGTGCACAAACTTTCCAATACGGCGGTCGCGATGCCCGGTGTCTATAGCCTGCTCGGCCAAACGTTGGCGTTGCTCGAAAAGGAAACGCAACCGGAGCGGCTGATGCTTTTGCAGCTGATCTTCCAGTTAAAGCTTCTGGATCAGATCGGGATCAAACCACGCATGGATGCCTGCGCGCGGTGTTCGCAGCGGCGGGAGTTACCTGGGGGAATTTTCGATCTAGATGCCGGCGGCCTGCTTTGCCAGAAATGCCTGGGCGATCGCGTGGCCGCCCACGCGATGGTGCTCAACCCGATGGAATGCACACTTCTCGATCAAGGCGACCGCTTAAAACTCACGGCCTGGGATCAATTCCAATTCCCCCCCGAACCCACGCGCAATCTCCTCCGCCTCACCACCCAATTCGCCTCCTTCCACACCCACACCTCCCTCCCCTCCTAAAAGGTACCCACTTCCTTTCCAGTCATCTCGCACTCAGGTACCCGCTACCTTTTCAGTCATTTTCACGCTCCCCAAACCCAGGAGACAGCTCCGCTCCGACTTGGTAGTGCTCGTTCATGCCAAGAAAGCCAACCCCAGTTTGCGGAGACCTCCCCTACCACATCACTGCTCGAGCGAATAATTGCGAGTGGTTTTATCTACCCATCTCCGAGATATGGCGTGTTTTCACCACCATCATCGCGGAGGTTTCGGAGACCTATGGAATGCGAACGATCGCGTTCGTATTGATGAGCAATCACTACCATCTGATTGCTCTTTTTCCGCACTGCAACATTGGAAGTGCGATGAACTATTTGCAGCGCGAGGTGAGCCGATCGATCGGAAAACGGAGCGGTCGAATCAATCACGTTTTTGGGGGACGGTATAAGCCCTGCTTAATCGCAAACACTCAGTACTTGGAACATGTCTATAAGTACGTTTATCGCAACCCGGTTGAGGCGGGCATGTGCGAACGCGTTCAAGAATATCCGTTTAGCACACTAAGGAGGGCGTTGGGTCAGTGCGAGCTGCCATTCAAGGTTTGGGATGATCTCGCCTTGAATTGGAGTCCAATCCCTCATTCTATTCCGGATCGCCTTGAGTGGCTAAACACTCCAGTTCTTACAAAGAGAACCTCACTGATTCAGCGAGCCCTGCGACGAACCGAGTTTGAGTTTCCGCGGGACAATACTTTCCGAAAACAGCTTCGCGAGCTCGTGACTGAAAAGGTAGCGGGTACCTGAGTGCGAGATGACTGGAAAGGAAGTGGGTACCTATCTGGGTACCTATCTCGGGAAGATGGCGGCGCGTTTGGCGCGGGCGCCGGATTTTTGGTAGCGGTAAAAGGCGGCGCCGATGTAGGCCAGCTGGGCGGCGACGTAGGCCATTACGTAGCCGGTGCCGCCGGTCCCAAAGCCGTAGGAGTGGAGCCCTGCGCCGAGTACGAAGTTCACGCCGTACCAAGCCATCAAGACGCCCAAGAAGGAAACCACCGCCGCGGCCGCGAAGCCAAAACCATGGAGGTAGCCGGCAAAACGCGCGTGCAGGACCGCGAGGTAAAGGAGCAACGCGATGAGCGCCCAAACTTCCTTCGGGTCCCAGCCCCAGAATCGGCCCCACGAATAGTCGGCCCAAACCCCACCCAGGATCGTTCCCGCCGCGAGCAAGACCACACCGATTTGGATCGCGCGGTACATATAGAGCGTGGCGTATTGGATCGTTTCCGTCTTGCCCGGGCGGATCAAGAAATGCCCCAGGACGACGTTGCCAAGACAAAGCGAGAGCGCAAACGCCGCGTAGCTCAACGTGATCGTCAGCACGTGAATCGTGAGCCAGAAGTTGCTGCGCAGCACCGGCTCCAAAGGCTGAATACTCGGATCCAAAACCGAAGGCAGAGTATCGGCCAAAACCAGGGCCACGATCGCAAAAACCGACGCCGCCGCCGGAATGATCGCTTTTTTGTAAGAGCTCCCGATGATCATCGCGAAAAGCACGCAACCCCAGCTCACCCAGATCACCGACTCATACATATTCGTTACCGGCGGCCGACCGGAGACGAAAATGCGCAGAATAAAACCGCCGGTATGGATGAGAAAACCTAGGCCCAACGCGCCCAGGCCCACCCACCGCAACTGCTTGCGACCGCTGACCAGGAATGCGGTCAGAAAGATAAACGCCACTAAATAACCAACCCAGGCCCAACGAAACGGGCGCAGGTGATTGTAAAGGCGTTCGCGTTTCAGCGCGCCTTCCGAAGGGTAGCCGCCCTTGGCCAAATCTCCCGCGAGCAAGCTCCTGAACTCCAGCGTCGAATTGTTCCAAAGCTCAGCCTTGCGCTCCGTGAAACCCTGTAGCACACCCCCAATCACTTGGCGCAGACGCTCAATCTCCGTGGGCGGCAAGGTCTCCGAGGCCGTGCGGTCGGTCAACGAAGCCAGCGATAGCCACGGATCGCTCATTCCGTTCGGGTGAGGAATAATGGCCAGGGTTTGACCCGCGACGGTGGCTTCCAGCAAGGAACGCTGGTTTTGCACCTGCAGGATCTTCTTTTCGATATCGTTTAGGGGTTCCGCGCGCCGTTGTTTCTGGAGGATCTCGCGCATATTGGCTTTCAACGCCTCGTTGGAGCGCAACTCCTCGGGCGAGAAAAACTGTCGGTCATCGGCAAGCGAAAGGAGTTTTTTCACCGGACCGTAGGCGACCTTAATAAACGGCTCGTTCTCCCACTCTTTCTCAAACGCGATCAGCCAACCGAAAACGATTTCCGTCGGCTCCATTCCCTTCCATTTCGCTTTGCCGGTGATGAACTGCACCGACTCGCGGGCGAAAGTATCGAGGGGCTTCAGTCGCCCCCGATCTTGCACCGCCAGGAGTGACGCGTTCGTCCAATCAAAACCCTCGCGTTTCGCGGGCCCCTCTTCCGCGTGGACAAAACTTGCAAGCAGTAGGCTGGCGATTAGGGCTCTCATTTGTGCTTCCTTCCGAGAAGAATGTCCCAGTAGTGAGGATTGAGATAAAACATCAAGAGAATGCCAAAGACCATCGTCAGGCTACCGGCGTACTTCACCCAACGTCCCGGATCGAAATTCACGGAGAAAACCGAGATGGGTGGTTGGCCGTCGCGCATCTGGTAGCTCGCCTGATAGAAAGTGTAGCCGCCGTACTCCAAGGGCTCATTCATACTGATGATCCCTTTGGGCGCATCCTTGGCGCCGGGATCCACGACCGAAACCGAGCTCTCGTAACTGGCCGCCTTCGTCGTTCCTGGATCCACGCCCATATTGAATTTTTCTAAGTGAATCTTAAACGGAAGACTGATGCGATCGCGCCGAAAGCCCGCCTCGAGAATCTGATCGCCGACGGAAACTCCGGTGGAGGCTCCCTCGATAAGCCAACGGTTGTCCGCCGCCGAAGCAACATCGCGTTTCAGCATCTGGATCTGAATCGCGGCCGGGAAATTCTCTGAGCCTTGGAGCTTCTCCACGTAGCGCGGCACGTCCTTTTGCACGGCGGCCGGATACCATTCCAAGACTTTGAACTTCAAATCCATCCACCCGGTGGGCACCGCCTTGCCCACTTCGACGTCCCCCTCGCCGAGCAGCCGCGATTCGCTGCCGGTGATGCGGTAGAGCAGGCGTTTGTCATCGGAGGTTTGCGCAAAAAAGAGTCGGCCGCGCACCGGCGGCTTACCCGCCGCGGGACCCGCGGCGATCATCCGGAGCTGGACGGGAAACTCGACCTCGTTCGCTTTCTTAGACTTGCGGTGAAGGGTCGCGAAATCCGGAAAGTTAGCGAACAGCGTATGCTTTTCCTCCGCGCCGTCCTTGTTTTGCAGCAAGATTTGCACGGTCGGGTTGATCGGCTTATCGCCCTTATTCACCAGTTCATTTTTTTGCACGATGGCATAGGGCAGGTAACGTTCGATATGCAAACGGATGCCGCCGGTTCCGATCGCGCGCCAGCCGCGTAGCCCCTCGTCGATATCGATGCGGTACTCTTTTCCCTCGTGGCGGACGACGACGTAACCTTTGCGCCCCGCATCTTCCGCGGGGGTCGCCATTTGCCCGGCCAGGAAACGTTTTTCCTGCGGATCCGACCAAAGTTTTTGCAAGCCGATCATCGCCGGGCCCAGATTGATCTCGGTGGAGCCATCGGGGCGATCCGACAAAATCCATTCATCGACGGAAAACCGGTCGTTAAAAACCTCGACGTGGACGGCCGGCAGACCAATCGTTACCGGCGACTTTTCCACGACCCGCTGGATACGAGCGCGCGGCAAGAATGTCCGCACTTCCACTTTTTGATCGCTCGGCAGCTGAACCTCCAGAAGCTTGCCCTCGCGCTTTAACGCCGATTCCGGAATGGGGTAGGCTTGAACTTTCTGCGCTTCCACGTCCGCCAAGAAAAATTCCAGATCGTGCAGGATGACTTCCGAATCGGAGGAGCCCTCAACGACCGGCAGATTCCCATCCACGCCGTACTGCATCGTCAGCCAGGAGCCGAAGAGGAGGATCAAAATCCCGGCGTGGGTGATGGCAAACCCGTACTGGTTTCGCTTCCACGGCCAGCGCGAAAGCGCGGCGCAGAGCACATTGACGCCCAGCAAGATCAAAACCCCGTGGAACCACGGCTGGCCATACACCATAAGGTGCGCGCCCCGCATCCCGTACTGTGCCTCCAGCACGGTGGCCACCGCCAAAATCGCGGACAAGGACAAAATGATCGGCACCGCGAGCTTCAGGGAGGAGAGAAAACGAAAGAGCGAACCTGTTTGCCATTTTTTCATGCGTTTTTGAGGATCTGAATGCGCACGCCGGCTTCCTCGAAAGGTTCCGACACGTCCCAGAAGTAACGATAAATGAAAGCCAGTCCAACCGCCACTGAGGGATTTTTGGGATGCGGGTGGGCGGAAGTGAGCACCGCCGCCGGTTTAGCATCGCGCGTAAACTTCAAAGGCAACGACGCCTGGCGCCAATCGCCTTCAATGGCCACCGGCATCAATTTTCGATTCACCTGCCCGTAGGTGAAAATGCGCTCGACCACTTCCTGACCTGGGTAGCACCCCTTGTTGCGATCCACCGCCGTTTCCAAATTCGCTTCGAGCAACATGACGGTGGAATCGATGTCGCGCCCGATGGTCGGCGCGCCGGCCCGGGCCCACGCATATTCCAAGGCCACCGGGTCAAGATCGGCACCGGGCGGCACGGGCGCCGCGGCCGCCATCAATGTCCAAGTCACTTCGGGCACCCAGGGATCCGTCCAATGCGTTCCGTCCGCGCGCGGTTGATCTCCCGCTTGCAGAACAATCCGCCAGCTTGCCGACACATCTTCAAACTTCATGTTCTCGGCGAAGTGAAACTTCTCAATATGCTCCAACGAGGTAGCCAGCAGTGCCTTGCGGACGAGCAACCGGAAAACGTTTCCATCCCACTGGAAAAAACCCAAGGTGACGATGCCCGACTTGCCGGTGAGAAAACCGCCTAACCGGACACCACTCCAAGGCTTACGAAAATCGAGAGTCGATAGGCGATTGAGAAAATCACCCGCATCAGGACCGGAGAGTTCGATCACTCCCCAATTCATCACCCGAAGGCCCGATCCGATTATTGTTTTTTCCGGCATGCTGGGCACTCGCAAAGTCCGCGCAGCGAATCGAAGGTGTAAAAGCCAGTGTCGTGCCCATCGGACCAAAAGAATCGAAAGGCGTAGCGGCCCACGGGCTCAATCCGCTTAGGTTTGATATCTTCGGGAACTTTCGAATCATCGAGAGTTTTTTCGCGTGTCCACTCGTCGACGCAATGGGCGCAGCGGCAAGCCAACCGCACATTGCGGACACGATAAAAAGCGTTGTGTCCGTCGCTCCACACGATGCCCATCGTTCCGGGCCCGAGCTGTTTCAAATCAACCGGTGCAACGTCTGCCATTATTGCCAATCCAAACTCAAAGGCCGAAAGCCGCCGGCTTGCACGGAAAGCTGGGCCGCGATCTCCCCCGCCATCTTTTGCAAGGCGATCGCCACCGGCGATCCGGGATGCTCAGAAACGATCGGTCGGCCCGAGTCGCCGCTTTCCACGACCTGTGCGTCCATCGGCACCGAACCGAGGTACGGCACGCCAAACGCTTCCGCCAATTTCGCGCCCCCGCCGCTACCGAAAATCGGACCGGTCATATTCTCGATCACGCCGAGCACCGGAACTTTGACGTTTTGGAACATCATCAGTCCCTTGCGAGCATCGGCCAAGCTTACCGCCTGCGGCGTGGTGACGATGATGGCCCCGGCGAGGGGTGCGTTTTGACTGATCGTCAATTGCGCGTCGCCCGTTCCGGGCGGCATATCGATCAGCAAGTAATCCAAATCACCCCAATCGACTTGGGTCAAAAACTGCGTGAGCGCACCGTGCACCATCGGACCGCGCCAAACCACCGGCTGATCTTCTGGAATCAAAAACCCCATCGACATCACCCGCACGCCATTGCGCACCAGTGGGCTAACGTGGGTATCCGTGGAAGCCGGGCGCTCGTTCAATCCCATCATGAGGGGAATGCTCGGACCATAAATATCCGCATCCAATAACCCTACCCGCGCCCCGGTTTGGGCCAACGCAAAGGCCAAGTTCACGGTGACCGTGCTTTTGCCCACTCCCCCTTTACCGCTCGCCACCGCGATTAGGTTTCGCACCGAGGGCATCGAGAGCCGACCACCGCCTCCCGCCGATCCGGATCTCACATTCGCCGTCATAGTTACCTCAACCGATTTCACTCCCGCCAACGCCCGAACCTTCGTCTCGCACTCCTGCTTGAGCTTTTCCTTAACGGGACAAGCGGGGGTGGTGAGCTCCACGTCGAAACGCACCCCACCGTCTTTGATCTGCAGGTTCTTGATGAACCCCAACGACACGATATCGCGTTCGAGGTCCGGGTCGATCACCGCCGACAGCGCGCGTAGCACACCCTGCTCGGTGACGGGATTTTTGGACTGAAAAAACACGCTTATTCTTAACGCGGCGGGGGTCAAAACGCTACTTTTTGCGGTCCTTTACCTTGGCCTTAGCGTCCAGGGCATCCACGGCGGCCTGCTGCTGCCTTTGGTAGTTTTGGCCGGCGCGGTGGCCAAACGCATACACGGCCCAGAGGAGGAGAATGCTGACTACCGCGGCAACCCAGGGCAGCCACTTCCGTGACATTCGCACCGGCCGGCGTTTCAACGCTTCGGGCGGCACCGCGGCTTTGATGAGGACTTCGTCGTCGAGGTACTTCAAAACCAGTTCTTCGGGGCGACTGCTAATCTCCGGCCCCAAAAACATTTCCAAGGCGGCAACGAGCTCGCGCGCTCCATCCCACCGCGCGGCGGGATCCAGTTTGAGACATTTGGCGACGATGCGATCGAGCGCCACCGGAACCTTTCCATTCATCTGCCGCGCGGGCACGTAGGACACTTCACGGATCCGTTGGAAAACCGTATTGCTGCCTTCGGCCTTAAAAGGGCGGCTGCCGGTGAGCATTTCGTAGAGCGTAATACCTAACAAAAAGATATCCGACTGCGGCGTAATGATATCGCCCAGCACCTGCTCGGGTGAGAGATAGCTTGGCGAACCGACCATCATTCCGGGCCGAGTTAAAGACGTATTCGAAAGTTCGAGCACGATGCCAAAGTCCATGAGTTTCACTCCGCCGCGCGAAGTGAGCCGAATATTCGAAGGCTTGATATCGCGGTGGATGAGACCGTGCGCGTGAATGTGCTGCAGACCGCGCGCCACTCCCAGAATGATCGCGGCCGCGACATCCGGAGGGAGCGAACCCAGCTTCTCAATGGCGGTGGATAAATCTACGCCTTCGATATGCTCCATCAAAATAAA
Source organism: uncultured Pseudobdellovibrionaceae bacterium (assembly GCA_964519985.1). Taxonomy (GTDB): domain Bacteria; phylum Bdellovibrionota; class FAC87; order UBA2466; family UBA2466; genus JAIEOG01. The sequence continues at coordinate 114,456 of CAZFMF010000003.1, forward strand.
CGCCTCGCCCGGCGCTTCGACGAAGTCGTAAACGTGCGCGATGTTCTGATGTAGCACGCTCGCCAACGCCCGGGCCTCGCGGCGAAACCGTTCGGTAGTTTCGGCATTGGCAATGAGCTCGTCCTTTAGGCGTTTCACCACGAGGTAACGACCCAGCGAAGGCTGGTACGCGCGAAACACGTAGGCCATACCGCCAGTCGCGATGAGCTTGATCTGCTCCAATTGGCTACGCAGATTTTTCCCCAAGTCGGGACTGGGGGTCTCGGGCGTATTGACACGATTCGTCATGAAGATCAAAAACTCCCGCGATCTTATCGGCGGGTTCGGAGAAAAGATTGCCTAACTTCGCGCCGCGTTTTATCTCGTCACAATGAAAAGATTTCTTAGCGCTTGGCTCATTGCGTCATTATTCACCCCTCTCGTCTTCGCAGAAAGTTCCCGCCGGGTGCCACCCGCTCGGTCCCCGAACAACGAGGCAGCCTCGGAACCTCCGGCCGCCAACTCACCATCGGCATCTTCGGTAGCGACACCGGCCGCGCCGGCGCCGGCTATCCGACGGATCGTGACCGAAGACAACGCCTGGCACTCAGAACGCACGATCTATTCGCTAGGGTATGAAGGCACCGGCACCACCACCTCCGCGCTGGGCCAAAATGCGATTTCATTTGGCTGGTGGTTCGATCGCGCTTGGGGATTGGACTTGCTTTTCGGCATGACGAAAACGGCCGGAACGGCAACGGAGAGCGTTTCCACGGCGACCAACGTGCTCGCCAGCACGAGTACGACCACCACCGCTTACTCGGGCTCCGCCGCGGCCGTGAGCTTTTTGATCGGCGCCGTCTTAAAGCGCCGACTCTACCAAACGGATTGGTTCCAACTCTATTTGGGTGGAGTGGTGGCGATTGTGCCCCCCTCCGGTGCCACGACCAATACGGGGTCCCGCACCGTGACGGTGCCGAACACGGTCCTTCCCAATGACTTCACCACTGCCGATGTCGCGTTGGGCACGGTCGCCGTCGATAACTCGATGCAATTCGTTCTCGGGCCCAAGATTGGAACGGAGTTCTACATCAAATGGTTTCCGCACCTAGCCATTGGGTTTTCGACCGGCATCCTAACGACGCTCAACGCCTACACCACGACCACCACTTCCACGCGGACCCGGACGGTGCAAACCGTAGCCGGAGTGGAAGGCACGCCGTCGACCGACGCCACAACCTCCACCTCCTCCACCGTCAAACGTGGACTGCAGGGCACCACGTTCGGTCTGGGTGGCACTGCGTTTCAACTCACGGGAATTTTCACGGTTCGCTACGTTTGGTAGGAAAAGGAAAACGGCCTGGGACTGATTCGCTACTCGTCATTGCGAGCGAAGCGAAGCAATCTCAGGCCGGTTTCAAATACCTCGCCGCTTTCCGAAGAAAGCGGCGGGTGAGAGAGGAGTAGTCAAAACACGGTCGAGATACTCACCCCAACCGCGACTGCTGCCCTAAGCAGTTCTTTTTCCGGGAAGTCATCGCCCCCGGAAGCTCGTAAAACCTGGCTCTACTCCTCGAAAGCCAGACTTAAGCTGTCCCCCTGGCCCTTGGACACCAAACTGGAGTCCAGCCACAAAACTTTGCGCGTTCCGTCGTTTTCCGGAAGCTCTTGGATCGGCGCCATCGCGACTTTTTCGGACGCGTGGGTCCGGGCGCGGCTTTCTTTCAGCGGCGCAAAAACGAAAAGCGATCCCAAGGTTCCGATGATGAGCGCCTTATAGACCACGCCCAGCGCGTGCCTTAATTTCCGTTCGTCCACCAAGTTCCTAACGTTGCGCATCGATCCTCCGCGGCTCGCCTCTCCATGCCGCTCCGGGAATCCCATTGTGCAACCCGTGCCAGTATTCCAGCTGTTTACACCCCCTCGCCCGTAAATCGTCGAAATGCCTTAGAGATTGAGAATCACGCCGGTTTGCCAGGCACGCCGTATAGACTTTGGACAACCGTCAAATTGTTAGACACCGCGCCCGGAAACGTCGCTCTAAGCGTCGTGAACCCCGGACCCGGATGAGTTAACATTTCTAACGTGAATATTCTCTTCGTCGGTAACACCCAAGGCACTTCCACTTCACTTCACTACTTCACTTCTCTCGTGCGACTCGGTCACACCGTGTTGCCCTGGGATCCGCAGTACTTTCGAGTCGAGAACCCGCTCGATGGCGTCGTGCAAAAGCTCAATCGCGGGCCGTCACCGTGGAAGGTGCGCAAGATCAATCGGCAACTGATTCGCCTGTGCCGACAAAACGCCTTCGATCTGGTTTTCGTGATGGGAGAAAACTTCGTGACGCGCGAGGCGATCGAAACGGTGCGCGCCGAGGCCGTTACCACGCCCCGCTTTCTGTTTCATTCGCACGACAATCTCTTCGCCCCGGGCATTCTAAAGCCCGCCGACTTTTTCCAAAACCTGTCCGCTTTCGATTTTGCGTTCACGACGAAGTCACAGAACGAAACCCGCTACCAACAACTGGGGCAGAAGAACGCCAAATACCTTCCCTCGGCGTTTGAACCCACCGTGCACCGCCCTATCCCGCGCGCGCAAAGTCGATTGAATCAAGATTTTCCGGCGAGCTTCATCGGCACCTACGATGGTTCGCGTCTGAGGTGGCTACAAAAAGCGGGTTGGGATCGCGTGCACGTTTGGGGCGATGGTTGGACGCGCTTTCCCGACTACAAAAAATACCAAACCCAGATTTTTCCCCATGCGGTTTACTACTTTGAATTTGCCGACGTATGTAGCCGCTCCAAATGCGCCTTGGGACTTTTGCGTGAAGAGGCGGACGACCGCCACACCCAACGAACATTCGAAATCCCCGCATGCGGTAGCCTGCAATTCGCCCCCCGCAACGCCGAAATTCAGACGTTCTTTGAAGACGGAAAAGAGATCGTGCTCTTTGATTCGCCCGAAGAACTCCGGGAAAAGCTGGATTACTACCTAAGCCACGAAAGCGAACGAACCCGCCTTGCCGAAGCGGGACATCGGCGTTGCCTTGCCGGCGGGCATACCTACGACGACCGCACCAAGCAGATGCTGGCCGACATTGCGTAGGCTAAGTGGCACACCTCGCCTGGCATAGCGATTTATAGCGCCGGTTTGAAACCCCACAAAAGGCCGTCAACACATCACCAGCACCATTCTCTGCAGATCGTCTCGTGGGAGGCCTGTCAGACCTGGATAGTACAGCAACTTACCAAACACCTTTGCGACGACCGCAGATGGTGGAGCGCAAAAGATGACCGATGTACGGAAGTGAAAACCCATGCAATGTTTCCAAGGAAGAGAATAGGTAAAAAATGTACCCGGATGGGCTTCCCGTACACATGCGGTGGGTCGGACTTGTCGTCGCGGCATGAGCCTAAACTGATGAGGAAGCCCCGCGGCGCCAAAAATGGGTCCCCAATTTTACTCTTGAGATTATTCCTCATTAGCTCTACTCCATCGAAGGGGGCGCCTCTAGTGGCCCTCGCCCAACGGGCGCTGGAGGGAAGTAAAAATGTCTCGAATCGGATTTCTCGTTTTCTGTACGCTGACCGCGCTTTCATCGCACCTCGTCTCGGCCGAATCCAGTGCCGATGAAAATGCATTATATGAGAACTATTCGTCAGGTGGCTTTTACCGTTGGACCTATCCGAAAGGGAACACGTTCAACCGCTATGCTTGTGCCTCGGAAAAGAGCCCCTCTCCAGCTAGTTGTACTGCGGACAGGGAATTCGTTGTCGCATCATTAAAGGAGTTTCCGCGGACCTTTTCGCGGTTTTTGTCCGGTTACGAACGCGCTTTGCTTGATTTGAGAGCGGACGAGTTGAAAAAGGATTTGGTCAGTTCGGCGAAGTACAAAGAGGAGCTCTCTAACCTTCGCAAAGAGGAAGACCGCCTAAAAACAGAGATTGAAAAGGTCAACCAGGAATCAGGGCAGTATCGAACGGAAAGTAAGAAGATAACGGATAGTTTTGAGAAGAACCCCAACCTCCAAAAAAATCGGCCCGACCTCGTTAGCCTCGTGAAAAAGTACGAAGCGGACATTGCGGCGCTAGACCGCCAAAAGGCCACTTTAGTGATCCAACACGAAGAGGCCGCATTGAGAGCTCGGCTTCAAGAGAATCATGTCAAAGACTTGGAGGTTCGCGCAACGCGTTCGATCGATGAGCAAATACAAAAAATAAAAAAGGCCAGCATCACCCAGGAGTTGACCGACCTGCTAAAGGAAATTGCGGATGGAGAGCTGCCCATTTTGATGGATGCATCCAACGGCAAACTTCCCCAGCTTGAGGATGCCGTACGCCTGCTAAATCCCTATTTCGAATGGTTAATGGCCTGGGATTTCGTCTTTAGAAAAGCCCATACGTCCGGCCGGCGCGGTGAAGGCCCTACCTTTGATGAGTTCATGTCCGATACACGTCGACCGCATCTGCCCACCATTCAGGAATACTCAATGTGGGCCCAAGCGAAATCGAACGGCGCTAAATTTGAATCGAGTAAGTACAAGGGAGAAATCCGGATGGATTTCAGCAAAAGCCCAATGTCTGTCCCGGATAGGATGATTCACTTCCTTCAAATAGGCACGTCCACCGGGCTGCATTTTGTCGTGGAGTACCAAAACGAGATTTCGGAGCGCGATTGGGAGGAGAAAGCGCGAACACAAGTGGGGATCTATTCAACGCATATAAACAAGCTTAGATTCTCTGCCTCGGGCAGGGAAATTGATAAACCCAGCACAACTCTCTCGATGTCGTTACACGAGACCAATACCCCGGGAACATACGCAATAAGATCGGTAGATTTCCGATAATAGGGAGGCCGCTGCCATTCCACTCCGGCGCCGGAGTCGTTGTTTCATAAGGCCTGAACCTAAGAATAACGCACGGGCACGGTCGGGAAAGTCATAAAGATATCAGCCGCCTAGCCCTCGCTCCCCACCCATCACTGGTTTCCCCTCTCGCCGTTTGGTATACCCTCTCCGACTTGAAGAGAGAGGTTCTATGCGTTTCGTCATTAGCGCGATGGCTTGGGTTTTGATTTCCGGTTGTTCGTCGTATTCCGCCATTCGCGCCGCCGATAATTTGAAGCAGGGTGAAATCGAAGTCACCGGCGGCGCTACCGGCAGCGTCGATCCGTATGGTTTCGGCGCGGGCGCGGTCGTTCCGGTCGCTCACGCTAGCATCGGCGTGACCGACGATTTCGAGACCGGCGCGCATTACGAAACGCATTCCTTCTTGGGCGAAGTTCGCTACGGAGTCACGCAGTCGGAAGACGAAGGCGTGGCGATTGCGGTCGGACTCACCGGTGGAAAGGCTTTTGAGCGGTACTACAATATTTCAGGCGGAATGGGTTCGTCGGGTGGCATCGTCATCGGTCCAACCCTCACCGTCGGACGTCGCTGGAATGCGTGGGAGGCCTACGCCGGTGGCAAGGTGCTTTGTCCCGCGACCGACTCCGCTTACGGTGTTGTGTCCGGACGCCTCGGTGGACGTATGCGTCCCATTTCCTCGATGCGCGCTCTGCTCGTTGGAATTGAAGGCGGCGGCAGCTGGCGCTTCACCGGCGATCGTTTCGGATCGCTGGAAGGCGCCGCCTACGTCGGCGTCACCCTCTAACTCTCGCGCGGCGACATTGCCCGGACGGTGTCAGGGCAGGAGTCGTGCGGAATCCAAGTTCAAAGCACATTGACCCAAACTCTTACGGTTCGAAGCAATCATATTGTAGACAGCGTCGCGCCAGGATTGGGGGCAAAGGCTTAGCAGCGATCCACAGAGCCCCCAAAAACCACCCGACACGAGCATCGTCTTGATCATGGCCGTGGAACGTTCCCAAGTGAGACCATGACTCCAAAGCACGACGGTATCGGCATTCTGCGTTTGCGATTTGTCGAGCAATGCTTTGGCCGTGCTGCCTTTGAGCGGCGCGAACTGCACGACCCCCGCCTTATCCCAACGGGCCACTCGGTTCACAATGCGGCTGCAAAAACCGCATTCGCCGTCAAAAAACAAAACCGCGCCATTGCCCACTGAAGCAGCCTGCGTCTTCATTGCCTTAGCTGTTGCACCCATTGCGCCACCCTCGTCAAATGTCGCTTCGGATCCATTTCGGAAGCGAACTCTTGGTATAGGCTCTGGATCTTTTCCGGGGGCATCGCCAGAGCCGTTTCGACGCCCTTGATCAATTCATCCGGATTTGAACTCCGGGGAAACACGCCTTCTAAGTCTGCCGTCTTGGGTACCGCGGTCGCAATACACGGCACGCCAAAACGTAACCCTTCAACAATTTTAACCGGAAATGCGCCGTCTTGCGTGCGATTCTCTCGATAGAAAAGCAAAGTGAGATCGATTTGCTTCCAAACCGACGCCACCTGATTGCGCGGCACCCAGGGAAAATAGTGAAAGTTCTTGTACTGTTTGAAACGCGCAATCGCCGCCATTCCCCCGGCGTCGGTACGGCCCATCATCACGAATCCCCAATCGGGAAAGGTTTGGATGAAGTACTCGAAAAGCGGGAGATCGAAACCATCGCTGAAGAACGTTCCGACGTAGCCCATCACTTTGTCGGGAAATCCCGGCGGCAAGAAAACTTCGGCGGTACCGCCCATGGTGCTATCGGTCATGTCCACCGGCGGCTTCACGACGAAAGTCTTTTCCGCATGCAACGTCGATAGCGCTTTTCCGGCGGTGCGGTTCTGGCAAACAATCACTTTGGCTTTGTTGCAAAGCGGTCCACCCGCCTGGTGCCGGTACGGATCATCGAAAACCGAAAAAACATCGACGTAGGGCAGCTCTCCCGCCACTCCCTCATCCATTCCGGCCTCGACCCAGATCAAGGGGTCGCCGCCCAATCTGCGGATCCATTGGCGCAAGTAAGCGGCTTTGCCTTTGCGATCCCAGCGCGCAAAGAGCGGAAATCGGCGCAACGGCAGTTGCGGGAGCTGCGAAACCCGCAAGGTGTCCACGGCATCTAAAACGACCGGACGGTAGGGCCGCCAATCGGCGCCGTCGAACCAGACCACCTGCACACCCGCCCGAGCGAGCTTCTTGGCCAGGGCTTGTTGCACAAAACCGTGGCGTTCCCAGAAGCGGCAATAACTAATGAAAATGACCGCCCGACGCTTCAGGAAATAGCCACGGGCGTCTTCCCAAGCGCGATCGAGGAAATCAGCTTTGGACATCGGTATCCATCACGAACTCGTCCTCTTCGTGATCCTCCGCGGGCAACGTCAAGACATCCAGCTTGGCATTGTAAGAAAGGACCTCGGCATAACGGCCGAAGGCCACTAGCGTATCGAAGAGCGAATCCAGTTTTTCGTTCGGAAAATAGGTCTGGAGCCGACTGATGACGGCTTCGCGTTCGATCTCGTGATTGGGACTTTGCTCGAGCCAAGCCAAAAGTGTCTGTACGATCCGCAGCGACTTCACCTGATTGGCAAAAAGCACTTTGCGCTCGGCCGAATCCGCGCGCACAAACTTGCGGCCGAAATCGGTAAAAACGACCATCTGCTTCGGGGTTTCGACAAAGTCCAAGATCTCCGCGGTCTTGGTCACCGCCAAGGAATGACCGAACTCACTTTCCGTTTCGTTGGCGAGCATGAAGATATCCATCTTCCCGCCGGCGTCGTCCAAGACCTCCAAAAGACCGATGACTTCGGACGGGGAAACCGACGGCAGGTTTTCCAGGCCCTGATACCAGGACGGCTGGGTAAGGGTCGGGCGTTCGGTTTCTTCCGGAATGAGCGCTTCGGTGAGCACCGAGTGAATGACGTTGATCAATTCTTGGATCTTCGGATCCTTCTGATCGCGGGGATGGGGCAAGGGGTTGGTTAGCACCGTGCGCACATGACCCGGATCCGCGCCAAAGACGAAAATGCGTTGGGCCATCATCACCGCTTCGTAAATATCGTGCGTCACCATGACGACGCTTTTCACCGCTTTGCTCTGCTCCTGCCAGATATCGATGACTTCCGAACGCATGTTCTCGGCGGTCAAAACGTCGACGGCACTGAACGGCTCATCCAGACACAAGATCTCCGGACGCACCGCCAAAGCACGCGCAATTCCCACTCGCTGCCGCATTCCACCCGAAAGCTCGCGCGGGTAAGCTTCCTCGAATCCACCCAGACCCACGATTTCAATACTCTCTTCCACCCGACTGGAGATGGTTCGGTAGTTTAGGTTTTGGTGGTGAAGCCCCAGACTGACGTTTTGCTCCACGGTGAACCAAGGCAGTAGGGCAAAATTCTGAAACACCATCGAAAGGCGTTCATTGATCCCAATCAGCGGTTTGCCGTGGCAAAGCACGCGGCCTTCGCTGGGCCGGATGAGGCCCGCCATGATCTTGACCGTCGTCGTCTTACCGCAACCGGAGGGTCCCAAGAACGCGACGATCTCGCCTTCTTGCACGGAGATGTTGATATTTTTCAGAACCTGGATTTCACGGCCACGTTCCAGCTGAAAGCTGTGCGAGATGCGCTCTAAAGCGAGGAGCGGTTCGGTTGTCTTTAAACCGGTCATGAATCCTTTATCCGTCGAAACGGTATTTCGTTTCGGCCAGTCGGTATAGGCTGCCCCAGAAAAAACGGTTGAGCAAGACGACGGTCGTGACCATTACCAAAATGGCGCCGGCCAAAACCGGAAAATTTCCTTCTTGCGCGGCGCGGGTAATCGCCGAGCCGATCCCGGTGGCGGCCACCGTCTGATTTCCGTGCTGAACAATCTCGGAAACAATACACGCATTCCACGCGCCGCCGGCGGCCGTAATCCAACCATTGAGCAACGAAGGAAAAATCGCGGGGATGATGATTGAGCGCCAGAAATGGAGTCCCCGGAGCTGGAAAATATCGGCAATGTCCAGAAACTGCCGCGGGATCTGAGTGGCACCGGCGATGACGTTGAACAAGATGTACCACTGCGACGCGAAGACCATCAGTACCACCGCGCCAAATTCGATACTGATGCCGGCGGCGAGAAAGAGCGACGTCAAAATGGGAAACAACATTGGCGGCGGAAAGGAAGCCACCACCTGTACAATGGGCTGCATTCGCCGCGTCCAGACCGGGTGCGTTCCAATCCAAACGCCCAGAGGTACCGTCCAAAGACTGCCCAAAATCACCGCGGCGGTCACCCGCAAAAAAGTGAAGAAGGTATCTCGCAGATAAACCAGCCATACCATTCCCGGCGTTTCGATGAGCAACTCCCCCATGCTCTTGATGCCGAAGATGAATGCGGCCAGCCCCAGACCCGCGAGCCCAAAACGCACAATCACCGGCCAACTCGATCGCAAGCGCCGCTCCACCCCCGGGCGAATGGCCGCCACGGTCACATTCGATACTCGCTTTTGGACTTCGCGTTTCCAATCGCGAGATTTCTCTTCGACCAGGGCCAGAAATCGCGACTTCTTCAACCAATCAAGAACAATCGATCGAGAGGGCAGCGCGTGACCGTCGGCATCCATGCGAAAGCGTTCCGACCAAACCACCAGGGGCGCCCAGAGACAGCGATCGGTCACAGCGATCAGCGCGAACATGATGCCGATGCCGGAGAGAATCGCACCAGTATCATTTTGTTGGTAGGCCGCCGCCATGTACGACCCAATCCCGGCCAGTCGAAAATCTTTGTCGCCGAGGGTGAACGACTCAATCACCATGAGAAAAAACCAACCGCCCGCCATGGAGAGCATGCTGTTCCAGAGCAGACCGTTGGCGGCAAATGGGAGTTCCACTTTGCGCAGCGTATCGAGCTTATTGAGTCGGAAAAGGCGACTCATGTCGTTGAGTTCCGTCGGCACGGTTTTCAGCGAAGAGTAGAAACTAAAAACCATGTTCCAAGCTTGTCCGGTGAAAATCATCAAAATCGCGGCGAGTTCGAGCCCGAGATTGGAATGGGGGAAAAGTCCGACCAGGGCTAGCACCAATCCGGGCATGAACCCCAGCACCGGAACGCTCTGCAAAATATCAAGTAATGGGATAAGCAGCGGTTCGGCCATGCGCGACTTGGCGGCCAGGTATCCGTAAAAAAGCGTGAAGGTGAGCGAGATGAGGTAGCCCAACGTCACTCGCACCATGGAGAGAAACGAATAGTGGAGCAGGGAAAAAACATCGAGGTAGATTTCGGTTTTGGGGTGGTACGGACTTCCCCACTCCTGCGCCACCGCCACGAGGCCATAGATCACCACCGCTAGACCGAGCAAAAGGAACACGTCGACCAGAGAAAAGGCCCGGCCGACTTTGACGCGCGCGTGGATCAAACTCACAGCGCTAACTATCGAACGCCACACGTTTTTTGTCGAGAGATGGCTTGGCGGATTTGGCGGTGACGGGTTGCGTTATCGGACACGCAAAGGAGCGGGAACGGCTTGATTTGGGCGCGCACAATCGCGCTCGAGACTCGCGGTCAAAAGATCGATGGATTGCTTGGCCCCTTGCGAGTCCTGAAGGACGGACCGCAAACGGAATCCCGTCTTCACCCACTGCTCGTACTGCTCGCCGCAGACTTCCGCGGCCAGTTCTTCGTTCTCTTCCTCGCCGTCGAGTTCGATTCCCCGCAACTCGGCACATTTGATCAAATCGGCCCGTCTCACCTTGAGCAGCTCCGAAAAATGGAGCTCGGCGTCCTGAGATTGCTCGAGCGTAAGACGGGCCTTGGTCGAAAGCGTTCGGTAAATGGCGCAATCGCGCCCTTGGGAAGCGAATTGGGCATGCCGCGCTTGCGGCATGAAATCTTCGATATCCGCGTACGATTTTTGAGCAAACAATGACAGCGCGAGAATGAACAAGCCAATGCGAGACATGAACCCCTCCCCTACCCCGAACTCAATTGGACTGGTTTGACCCCACCCTTAACTAGAGCAAGTCGGGGGCCAGGTTGCCGACAGCCGACTAAAGCTTCGACTAGTGCCGAAAGAAACGACAGGATTGTGAAGGCGGGAGCTAACCCTTGGAAAAAGCGTGTCTCTGGCCGCCAATCGGTAAACACCCACCCAAAACCACCCCGTATTCTGGGTGTATTCAAAAGGTATCTGCTTGAATGCTAACGAAAATAACGGCGCCAGGACTCGCCATCGGCGCCGGGCATTAGACGGCTCGCCTGCTCCGCGGTAGGCAAAATGAAATCGGCTTCGGCCAGCACGAAACTCCCCCGGCCGGGTAGAGATACCGCGGCGGTGGCTTTAAATCCGCCTTCGACCTCGTCGATAATCTGGGAACGGCAAAGATACTCTTTTCCCGCTTCCACCCCGCGACGGTACGAAAGGGTCATCCGTCGGGTCAGCGGCAACTTCTCGTAACGAAAAACGCCCGCGTAGGCCATCGTCTCATCGAGCACGGCGGAAACGATCCCTCCGTGTAGGAAACCGGGATACGATTGAAAGGCCTTAGGAAGACTAAAGCGAGTCTCGGCCCCGTCCGCGGTTTGGATGAACTCCAAATTCAGTCCTCGCGCATTGTTCTTTTCGGGGGCACAAACAAAACATTCGATGTCGTCTAAGCCAATGTGGCGGGAGTGTTTTCGACCGTCGGTCATCCGGGGGTTTTAGCTCGCCTTCAGAGGGATTTCGAGCTAATTTCGGTCAGGATTTTTTACGATTCGTTGGAGGAATCATGGCTCGGAAAACTAACCGCAAAAAGGCCGCCCGGAAGGCGAAACTTCGCCGCGGTCGCCAGCAGCAGCGTCAGAATCCGAAAATCGCCGCACGCCGCAAAGCCAAGAAGCGGATGCGCAACAAAAAGCACTCGAATTCGTAAGTCGACCATAGCTCGTCTCGTGTCACGTCGACGACGGTTCGGCGTCTGTTTGATGGGTGGATCTTATTTGACCTTTATCCCACCCGAAACATACTACTGAGACGAATGCTCGATACGACGAATAAAGTCTTCTCGCTTTCTGACCCGCTTCCGGTTTTGCCGGTTCGCAATACGGTTGTGTTTCCCAACACCGCCTCTCCGCTCGTCGTGGGTCGCCCTAAGAGCATTGAAGCCGTGCGGCAGGCCCAACGGGCGGGCGATCTTTTGCTCGTCGTGGCGCAGAAAGACGGGGATCGCAACGAACCCGAAGGCGCCGATCTTTACGATGTGGGGGTCGTCTGTCTCATCAGCAAGATCGTGCAAACTCAGCCGAATACGTTTCAACTCATCGCCAATAGCCTCTTTCGCTTTCGCATCACCGAATTTATTCCGGCCGATGGCTACCTTTCCGCGCGCGGAGAGCAGCTCCCCGACCTCGTCACTTTAAACAAGGGCCGTTCGCAGACCCTTTCCAACGAAGTCAAAAAACTGGGGCTGAAGATTTTAAGCATGTTGGGAATCCCCGGCTCCGAAAGCGTGGTGAAGCAGCTTTCGGAAATGGAATCGCCCGAAAAAATTGCCGACCTCTGCTGTTCATTTCTTTCGCGTACGGTGCCGGTAAAACAGGGTTGGCTAGAAGACCGCGACCTCGAAAGCCGTTTGAATGTCTTGCTCGACGAGTTCGTCACCGAAAAAGAAAAGATCACGCTGCAAAATGAAATCCAGGCCCGGGTGATGGCCCGCGCTTCAAAAGAGCAGCGCGACCACTACCTGCGCGAGCAGCTGCGTACCATCCATGAAGAGCTCGGCGATGAGGCCGCGAAAGATGATTTTCAAAAGAAGATTGATGAAGCCCAGATGAGTGCTGAAGCGGAAAAGGTCGCTCGCAGCGAACTCGCTCGCCTGGGGCACGTGCCCCGGTCTTCCCCGGAGTATCACGTCATCCGCACGTATCTCGAGTGGCTGGTTTCCCTCCCCTGGAAGAAAACGTCGGCCCAGAGTTTCACTTTAAACGAAGCCCGCGCCGTGCTCGATGCCGACCACTTTGGCCTAGAAAAAGTGAAAGATCGGATTGGCCAATTTCTGGCCGTGCGCAAGCTACGTGCGGACTTGCGCGGCCCCATTCTTTGTCTGGTCGGTCCGCCCGGAGTGGGAAAAACGAGTTTGGGGCGGTCGATTGCCAAAGCCTTAGGACGCGAGTTCATTCGCGCGAGCCTGGGCGGCGTTCGGGACGAAGCGGAGATCCGCGGGCACCGCCGTACTTATATCGGCGCCCTACCCGGACGCATCGTCCAAAGTCTGAGGCGGGTCGGCACTGCCGATCCGGTGATGCTGCTCGACGAGATCGACAAGGTCGGGAATGACTTTCGGGGCGACCCGGCGTCGGCCCTGCTAGAAGTTCTGGATCCGGAGCAGAACAACACGTTTACCGATCATTACTTGGACGTGCCCTTCGATCTGTCGCAGGTGTTTTTCATCACCACCGCCAATACGCTCGATACCATTCCGCCGGCCCTGCGCGACCGCTTGGAAATTGTAGAGATCCACGGCTACTCGCAGACCGAAAAAGTGGAGATCGCGATCAAGCACCTGCTACCGAAGCTCTTAGAGGATCACGGCATCGCCCAGGAACGCATGCAGATCCCGCGCACCACGATTGAGGCGGTCATCAGCGATTACACCCGCGAATCCGGCGTGCGCAATCTCACCCGCCAGCTCGCCCAAGTGATGCGCTACGCCGCCGAACGCTTGGCGGGAGATGTGCCGCCGATCAAAGTCGACTTTCCGACCGACCAACTCGAAAACGTCTTGGGCCCGCGTAAGTTTTTTGCCGAATCTCTCGACGAAGCCCCCCGTCCGGGGACCGTGACCGCTTTGGCCTGGACGCCGGCGGGCGGCGAGATCCTGCACGTGGAAGTCTCGCGCATGGAAGGTAAAGGCAATGTCCAGCTCACCGGACAGCTCGGCGAAGTGATGAAAGAGTCCGCGCAAATCGCCTTAAGCCTCTTGCGATCGCAGTGGGGCTCGGCTCTCCCCTTCCGGTTTGAAAAAACGGATCTGCACATTCATTTTCCGGCCGGCGCCATTCCCAAAGATGGCCCTTCGGCGGGAGCGGCGCTCTACCTGGCAATCGCGTCGCTGATTGAAAACCGCTCCATTGATGCCCGCATTGCGGTCACCGGTGAAATCACGTTGCGCGGCCAAGTTTTGCCGGTCGGCGGTATCAAAGAAAAGGTCCTGGCCGCCCACCGCGCCGGCGTGAAGACCCTCATTTTGCCGAAAAACAACCAAGGCGATCTGCGCGAAGTCCCGGTTGAGGTCCGACAGGGTCTGAAATTCTTCTTGGTAAAAGATGTTCAGGAGATCTTAGATCTGGCGGGCCTCACCGGCGAATCCACCGGCCGCCCGCATCCACCCGGTGACTTCCGTCCCGGCACCCAGAGCGAATTCATTCTGACCAATTAATTAATCTTGCGATCGCAGGGATAGGATCCGGCGCCACGGTGCGGGGTGGGAGTAGAGGAAAAACTCCCGCAGGGCACTGGGGAGAAAGTACGATTTGTTCTGGTAGGTCAGAGCTTCCAACGCATCCGCCAAGGGCTTGGCCATTTTTTCTTGTTGCGCGGCAAAACGATCCGCCTCGCGTTCCCGCCACCGGGAGAAGATGCGTTCCAAAACGCCGAGCGGAATTCCGAGCAGCGAAACCACGACGAAGTAGAGGAAAAGCCCAAAGGGAGCTTCAATCCAGGTGAACCAGCGCGGTAACACCCAATCGGTGGCGATCCAGTGCGCCGCCCCAAAGGTAAGAAAAAGCGAAAACGCGGAAAAAAAGAGCCCTTTCCAAATATCCCAGTGCAACTGGTGTCCTAGTTCGTGGGCAAAGACTGCCACGACCTGCTCCGGGGGGTACTTCTGATAGATCGTATCGCCAATGGCGATGCGTTTGGTTTTACCCAGCCCCATAAAGGCGGCGTTGCCCTTCTCCGTTTTGTCGCCGAGTCCGAGCAGATAGATCTCTTCGATCGTCACGTGGTAGCGCGCACTCATGGCTAAGAGCTGGCGGCGCAGGGGACCTTCCGGCAAAGGATTCATTTTGAAAAAGAGCGGCACGAGCAAAACGGGGGCGAGCTGCGCCAGCACCACCGAGAAAAAGATGAAAAAAGCCGCCAGCGCGATCCACCACTTCCCACCGAGGCGGGTGACACAGAACCAGGTCACCGCCAAAACGATCAACCCCAGCGCCGCGCCGACCAAGAGTCCCTTCACGTGATCGGCGAACCACGAACTGACGTTTTGCCGAGACACGCCAAAACGCCGATCGACAATGTAGTGCGACAGCGAAATTGGGAAGGTGACGAGTTCCCAGAGGACCGCGAGCGTGCCGAAGAACCAAAGAAAGAGCGAAAAACCCGTCGCGCCCCGACCCGTCAAAGCGGACTCCAGCTCCGCCAGCTGTTGGGTCTCGAGCAGCCACCAACAAGCCACTACGAGCAGTAAAAGGCGGAACGACGAAAACAGCCGATGCCAGCGAATGTACGGTCGGACCCGCGCGTCGTGCTCCAACCAAGCTGCAGGAATGGTTGGCACTCTCAGCCCTTGGACAGCAGATTCAAAGCCGATCCGGCCTGGAACCATCCAATTTGGTCGGGTGTCAGCGAATGGTTCAAGAGAATCTTGTCTTCCTTGCCATCCGCGTGGGTCAGCACGGCTTCCACCGGCGTTTTGGGCGCGAGCTTCGCCAAGCCCAAGAGACTGATCTTATCCGTCTCTTTGACCTTGTCGTAGTCGGCCGCATTTTTGAACGTCAGGGGCAGCACACCCTGCTTTTTGAGATTGGTTTCGTGAATCCGCGCGAAGCTCTTTACGATGATGGCCGCCGCCCCCAGAAAACGCGGCGACATCGCGGCGTGCTCACGGCTACTGCCTTCACCATAATTCTCATCCCCGACCACGATCCAACGCAGGCCCTTCGCTTTGTAATCGCGCGCAACGGCCGGCGTCGATTGGCTCTTGTCGCCGGTCAGCTGGTTCAGCGTCTTGCCCGCTTCCCCATTGAACGCATTGATGGCACCGGTGAACATATTGTCGCTGATATTGTCCAGATGGCCGCGGAACTTCAGCCACGGACCCGCCGGAGAAATATGATCGGTCGTGCACTTGCCCTTGGCTTTTAGCAGTAGCGGCACTTTCACGAAGTCTTTGCCGTCCCACTTGGGAAAAGCTTCCAGCAGTTGCAAGCGCTTGCTGTCCGGCGACACTTTCACCGTCACCTTCGATCCGTCTTCGGGTGGCGGCACGTAGCCGTCTTCCGCGACCACGAAGCCCTTCGCCGGGAGATCCGGCGCCTTCTTAGGCGGATTCAATTTGAATTTCTTGCCGTCCTTGCCGGTCAGCTGGTCCTGCAAAGGGTTGAATGAGAGCTTGCCGCCCAAAGCGATGCCGATCACCGTTTCCGGACTGCCGATAAAAGACAAAGTTTGCGGGTTGCCATCGTTTCGGGCCGGGAAGTTGCGATTGAACGAACTCAAGATGGAATTCGTTTCGCCGACCTTGATATCCTTACGCTTCCACTGCCCGATGCAAGGGCCGCAGGCGTTCGCCAAGACCGTGCCGCCAATTTTTTCCAGCGAGGCCAATTGCCCATCGCGCTGAATGGTCTGGTAAATCTGATCCGAACCGGGTGTCACCAGAAACGGAACGGGCATTTTCACCCCGTGGGCCGCCGCCTGCTCCGCCAAATCCGCCGCGCGCGAAATATCTTCATAGGAAGAGTTGGTACAGCTGCCGATGAGCGCCGCCGAAAGTGTATCCGGCCAACCATTCTTCTTGGCATCCGCCGCCAATTCCGAAACCGAGCGGTAGACATCCGGGGAATGCGGCCCGACAACCTGCGGCTCGAGGCTGGAGAGATCGATCTCCACGATCTGATCGAAATACTTTTCGGGGTTCTTCTCGACGTCTTCGTCCGCCACCAGGAGGTCCTTGTGTTTGACGGCGAGGTCGGCCAATTCTCCGCGCCGCGTCGCGCGCAAGTAGGCTTCCATCGATGCGTCGAACGGGAAAACCGAGGTGGTCGCGCCGAGTTCCGCGCCCATATTGGTGATCGTGGCTTTGCCGGTGCAGCTGATGCTGCGCGCGCCGGGCCCAAAGTATTCGATAATGCGGTTCGTACCACCCTTCACCGTCAAGATCCCGCAAAGCTTACAGATGACATCCTTCGGAGAAGTCCAGCCATCCATTTTGCCGGTGAGGCGCACCCCCACGAGCTTGGGGTATTTCACTTCCCAGGGCAGTCCGGCCATAACGTCCACCGCATCGGCGCCGCCCACCCCGATCGCCAGCATTCCCAAGCCCCCGCCATTGGGCGTGTGGGAATCGGTTCCGATAATCAGCGCACCCGGAAACGCGTAGTTCTCCAAAACCACCTGGTGAATGATCCCGGCCCCCGGTTTCCAAAACCCAATCCCGCACTTGGCACTGGCGTCGCGCAGGAAATCATAGACTTCGCGATTCTCGTCCAGGGCCGTCTTCATATCGCTGTCCGCCCCACCCTGCGCGCGGATCAAGTGATCGCAGTGAACGGTAGAGGGGACCGCGGTTTGCTTGCGCCCCGCGCTCATGTACTGGAGCAGTGCCATCTGGGCGGTAGCGTCCTGCATTGCTACCCGGTCGGGGTGCAACGCGAGAATGCTGTCGCCGGGGTTGAGTTCCTGTCCCTCGGGACTGTCCAAATGGGCAAAGAGGATTTTTTCCGCCAAGGTAAACTTTCGGTTCAGGCGCTTTTTGGCGCGACCGAGGCGGTCTTCCATCTTTTTGTAAACTGCCGAGACCAACGCGGGTGTGGAGTCGATATTTCGCATGCCCGTCATTATAGCGCCGCTGTTTGAAGCTTGTCAGCCGTCAAAACTTGCCGGACGCAGGCTCGCCGACTATTCTTTTGGGGGTGAATTTCTTCGCGTGGCTCAACTCATCGGTTGGTAAGAAACAAGTCGTCGGTTTGACGGGTTTCGGAATCGCACTTTTTGCGGTCCTGCACATGTCCGGCAATCTGGTCATGCTCGTCAGCCCCCAGGCCTACAATATGTATGGCCACCAAATGACCCATAACCCGGTTTTTCCGGCCCTGGAAGTGCTGCTCCTAGCCGCATTTATTTTTCACGTGGTCCTGGCCACCCAGCTTTGGTTTCGCAATCGCGCCGCCCGCCCTCACAATAATATCAGCGCGGGTTCGGGCGCCAAGCGCTCCTCGTTCGCCGTCCGCTCGATGATTCTTTCGGGGCTCTTACTCCTAGTCTTCATCGTTCTCCACCTTATCACGTTTAAGTTCGGCCCCCACTACACGGTGGTTTATGACGGCGTCGAAGTGCGCGATCTTTACCGCCTCATTCAAGAAAAGTTTCATTCTCCCGGTTACGTCGCTTGGTACATTCTGGCGCTAGTCGTCATGGGCGTGCACTTGAGCCACGGCATCGCGTCTTTATTCCAGTCCATGGGCCTCGCGGGCGTACGCAATCCCAAACTCCAGGTGGTCAGCCTTGGCGTCGCCTGGGTGCTGACGGCCGGTTTTATCCTTCAGCCCCTTTGGATCCTATTCGGTGGGGGACAGTAGATGAGCGATGCTAAGTTGAATTCTCGCGTCCCGGGTGGGGATCTGGCCACCAAGTGGACCCGCACGAAGTTTGAAAACAAACTCGTCGCCCCGAATAATCGCAAAAAGCACACGGTGCTGGTTGTCGGTTCCGGACTCGCGGGGGCCTCGGCCGCCGCCTCGCTGGCCGAACAGGGTTACAAAGTGAAAGTTTTCACCTTTCACGACAGCCCCCGCCGCGCGCACTCGATTGCCGCTCAGGGCGGGATCAACGCGGCGAAAAACTATCAAAACGATGGCGACTCCACCTACCGCCTCTTTTACGACACCGTAAAAGGCGGCGATTTTCGGGCGCGCGAAGCCAACGTGTACCGTTTGGCCGAGATCTCGGCCGATATCATTGACCAGTGCGTCGCTCAGGGCGTTCCGTTTGCCCGAGAATATGGCGGCACGCTGACCAACCGGTCCTTCGGGGGAGCGCAGGTTTCGCGTACCTTCTACGCCCGCGGGCAAACGGGCCAACAGCTCTTGCTCGGTGCCTATAGCGCCTTGATCCGACAGTACGGGGAGAAGCGACTGGAAATCTATCCGCGCGAAGAAATGCTGGACCTCGTGGTGGTCGATGGCAAAGCGCGCGGCATCGTCACCCGCAATCTGCAGACGGGTAAGATCGAAACGCATTCGGGCGAAGCGGTGCTGCTCGCCACCGGGGGCTACGGCAACGTTTTCTACCTTTCGACCAACGCCAAGAAGTCGAATGCCACCGCGGCTTGGCGCGCGTACAAACGGGGCGCTTTTTTTGCCAACCCTTGTTTCACGCAAATCCACCCGACCTGCATTCCGGTTTCGGGCGATCACCAGAGCAAGCTGACTTTGATGTCGGAATCCTTACGCAACGACGGTCGCGTTTGGGTGCCCAAGGCCCAAGGCGATAAACGCCCACCGTCGCAGATTCCGGTCTCGGAACGCGACTATTACTTGGAGCGGATGTATCCCAGTTTCGGCAACCTGGCCCCGCGGGATATCGCTTCGCGCGCCGCCAAGAAAGTTTGCGACGAGGGCCGTGGCGTGGGTGCGAGCGGCTTGTCGGTATACCTCGATTTCACCGATGCGATTGCGACCCAAGGGCGTCACGTGATCGAAATGAAGTACGGCAATCTCTTCGAGATGTACCAAAAGATCACCGACGAGAACCCGTACGAAGTGCCGATGCGCATTTACCCGGCGGTCCACTACGTGATGGGCGGGCTCTGGGTCGACTACCAACTGATGAGCACTATCCCGGGACTCTTCGTTCTCGGGGAAGCCAATTTCTCGGACCACGGCGCCAATCGCCTCGGGGCTTCGGCCCTGATGCAGGGCTTGGCCGATGGCTATTTCATTGCGCCCTTTAGCGTCGGGAACTACCTGGGTTCCAATAAACTCACGCCGGTGAAAACCACCGAAGCGCCGTTCCAAAGCGCTTTGAAAGACGTTCAGAGCTTGGTTGAAAAACTCACCCACAATAAGAGTGGAACCTCCGCTCTGGAATTCCACCGCCGACTCGGCAAGATCATGTGGGATTACTGCGGCATGGAGCGCAATGAAGAAGGCCTAAAACAGGGCATCCAAAAGATCCGGGCGCTGCGCGAAGAGTTTTGGAAAAACGTTTTTGTTCCCGGCGGAGCCGATAACCTCAACTCCGAATTGGAACTCGCCGGAAGGGTGGCGGACTTCATGGAGCTCGCCGAACTCATGTGCACGGATGCCCTCGAGCGACGGGAGTCCTGCGGCGGCCATTTCCGCTCCGAGTTTCAAACGCCCGAGGGGGAAGCCAAACGCAATGATGCGGAGTTTTGTTACGCGGCCGCCTGGGAGTACCAAGGCGACGGCAAGCCCGCGACCGTGCACAAAGAAGCGCTCACGTTTGAAAACGTGAAGCTCGCGGAACGAAACTATAAGTAGAAAGGGAAAGCCTTTTGAAATTCGACTTAAAAGTTTGGCGACAAGACGATCCGGCTTCCGGTGGTAAGTTCGTCGACTACCAAATCGACGATATCTCCCCCGACATGTCCTTTTTGGAAATGCTGGATATGTTGAACGTTGGGCTCGTGCGCAAGGGGCAACCCGCGGTGGAATTTGAACATGATTGCCGCGAGGGCATCTGCGGTTCTTGCTCGCTAACCATCAACGGTAACCCGCACGGACCGGATACCGGCACCGCCACCTGTCAGCTGCATATGCGCCGTTTCCAAGACGGCCAGAAGATCACGATCGAACCGTGGCGCGCGCGCGCGTTCCCGGTGATCCGCGATTTGACTACCGATCGCTCGGCCTTGGATCGCATCATGGCCGCCGGCGGATTTGTTTCCGTGAACACCGGCAACGCGGTGGATGCCAACAACCTTCTCATCGGTAAGGACCGCGTCGAACGCGCGATGGACGCCGCCGCGTGCATCGGCTGCGGCGCTTGCGTCGCGGCCTGCAAAAACTCCTCGGCCATGCTCTTCGTCTCGGCGAAGGTTTCGCACTTGGCCGAGTTGCCGCAGGGACAGCCCGAACGCAATAGCCGCGCGGTGAAAATGGTCGCCCAAATGGATAAAGAAGGTTTTGGCGCGTGTTCAAACACTGGCGCGTGCGAAGCCGCTTGCCCCAAAGAGATCAAGGTCAGCCATATTGCACGCCTGAGCCGCGAAGTTTTCCGCGGGCGTTGGCTCAGCAAAGATTAGTTTATTTAAAGTTGACTTGATCCTTCTGCGTCTCTACTGAAGAGACTTCAAAAAACACTACACGGGTTGGCTTTTAAACGGGGCTGGCCGTAGTGTGTCCGCCCGCATTGCAGAAAGCTCAAACATGAAACTCATTGTCGGTGTTCTCATCTTTTTTATTCTGATCGAATCTGCGCAAGCTGGTCCTTTCTTTTTCCGTCGCAGCGGCGGGAACCGCACTTATTCCCAGGGGCACTATTCTCAGGGCCAATCGCAGTACGGATCATCGAGTGGTCGCACGCATGCCGGTGGCAGCTATTCGGACTGCTACGATTACGTACGACGTACCGGAGGAGTGGGCAAAGCCGTAAGCAATTCCATCCAAAGCGCTCGCCCGGGCGATGTGTTGCATATGCAAGGCTTTAACTGGGGTGGAACGCACGGATCCAATCATTGGGCGCGGGTCGAGAGCGTCGATGGCAATGGCAACGTGACGATCTCGCATTCGAATATGAATGGTTACCACGGCAAAGTGGTGGAAACGCATCCGGCCAGCTCATTTCGCGGCAGCGTGACGGTTCACCGTTAATTGAACTTTCGAGACGGGTCGGGGCAAAGCCCCGGCTCCAATCGACTTATTCGACGATTTCCAGAACGGAACGTTTGCGGAGTTTGGTAGAAGCCGCGGTGAGAATCGTGCGCAAGGCCTTCGCGGTCTTGCCCTGTTTGCCGATGACCTTGCCGAGATCTTCTTTGGCCACGACCAATTCAAACACGGTCGTCTGTTCGCCAATGATCTCGGAAACTCGGACTTTATCCGGCAGGTCCACCAGGGCGCGAACCATACAGTCGAGGAGCTCTTTTAATGTGGGTTCGGCCGCCATATCTTCACCCAAAGGGGGAATTTCCCCATTAATTCCTAAACGTTGCCATGCCCAGTCACGGGATTCAATATAATTCTAGAGCCTGCCGAAAAGGGATGAAGGGACTCCCAAGGGACTTCCATTGAACGAGGTTCATTTTCGTGAGCGGTAAGCCACTTAAAAACGTGCTCGAAGAGACGATCATCTTTTCCGAGAAAACGGAGAAGAGCACCGCAACCGGCGCCCACCAAAAAGTGGAGCCGTACCTCATCCAGCTTTCGGGTCGGGAAACGGGCCAGAACTACAATCTGGGCGCGTCCGGCGGGGTCATTAAAATTGGGCGGGACGCCCAGTGCGATATCTGCATCGACGATCCCCACGTGTCGCGCGTGCACTGCGAAATCCATACGGCCGACGGCAATCTCGTGATCAAGGATCTGGGCAGCACGAACGGAATCTTCGTGAATGGGGCCAAGGTCACCGAACACAAGCTCACCGACGGCGACAAGATTCTCGTCGGCACCCGGCTCTATTTCCGGTTTTCGTATCAGGACGCGCAGGACCAGAACTACCAGCAGAGCCTTTTCCGGGCCGCCAATATCGATGCGCTCACCCAGCTCTATAATAAGAAATATTTTTTGGACGTCTTGCCCAAGGAAATGAGCTTTAGCAAGCGCTCCAACGAAAATCTGAGCTTGATGATGCTCGACGTGGATCACTTCAAAAAGATCAACGATACCTACGGGCATTTGGCCGGGGATAAGGTCTTGAAAGCGATCGGGCAGCACTTGAACAAGCACGTGCGCCTAGAAAACGTGGCCTGCCGGTACGGCGGCGAAGAATTCGCAATTATTTTGCGCAACTGCAATTCGGAAATGGCCCATTTGGTGGCCGAGCGGATTCGCAACGCGATCCAGAATGATCCGATTCAGTTCCGAGAAGCCGAAGTGAAGATCACGGTCAGCATCGGGATTGCGACGTACGTGAACGATTGTTTCGCGACGATGGAAGATTTCATTCAACGGGCCGACGAGTTTCTCTACGAAGCGAAAAAGACCGGCCGAAACAAGACCGTCACTTCAGCGCATCGCGCGACTTGAGCTCACGCCAACGCGGAATCGGATTGGGGTAAGTCGAAGGCGGCATGACGTCATCGTCTTCGCCGTCCGACTTCTCTTCACTGAGCGCCGCCTGTTTCAAATCGGATTCCAAGACAAAACCCCACCTTCCATCGCGGCAGAGCTGCACGGGTATGAAGCGCGCGGTTCCCGACGACTCGGTCTTTTCCCGCAGACGCAGGCGCGGATCCGCGGCTTCGTATAGACGGGCAATCGCAGCGAAGTTCTGGAACTGCCGGGGCTCGCCCATCCTCAACTCCACCGATCCCTTTAACGTCGTTAGCAGTGGCGATTGTTCCTTGAGGCGATCCCAGGCCTTCGGATCGTCGATTAGGGCGGCAGGATTGGGTCTAAAGAGCTCCGGATCGCGAAAGACCCGCAATTCCCGTTTGGCGGTGATGGACTCGCAATGGTCTTTGACCTGCCCCTCGGCGAGATCCCGCATCGGAGTATCCGCCGTCGGTTCCGTTGCCGCCCAAAGCAGTGCCGGAGCCAGAAATGCTATATTCAGAATTTTCCAAAAACCGCTCATCGTCTTGCTTCCCCCACGTTCGCAAGGACGTTACACAGTCTCAAACAGTGACTAGGTCATTTTTCGGGACACCGAAGTGACCTCATTTTTTCCGTTCACGTACACCAAGGTAGGTTGCCAACGCAGAGCCTCTTCCTTGTCCAAGAAACAGTAACTCGCAATGATCACCATGTCACCTTTGCGGGCCTTCCAGGCCGCTGCGCCATTAATGCATATCGTGCCGGGCGCACCTTCGATTGCGTAGGTCGCGAAGCGCTCACCATTGGTGATGTTGTAAATCTCGACCCGCTCAAAAGGGGTAAAGCCCGAGGCATCCAGCAAGTCGCGGCCGATCGTGATGCTGCCCTCATATTCCAAATTGGCGTCGGTTACCGTCGCTCGGTGAATTTTGGCTTTCAGATAGGAAACCATCATCGCTGCGAACCTTCTGCTTTCAGCCGCTCCTCTAATTCTCTTAAAACATGGGGAATGACCTTATCAATCGGCATTTGAAAAATGCCCCCCGCGGCCTTTTTATGCCCCCCGCCCTGCACGGTGAGCGACCGAGCAAAGGCCGCCACGTCCAACCGACCGTGGGAGCGCAAGGAGACCTTAGTACATTTTGGTTCTAGTTCGAAAAAGAGCAAGGCGACTTCGATACCGACGGTCAAAAAAAGATGATCGATGATACCTTCGCGGTCGTCGGCTTCGGCGTGGTGCCGCTTCATCGCGTCAAGACTCAGTGACGACCAAACAATGCGCCCGTCCATTTCCAGTTTGGCCTTGGACAGGATTTCGGACATCAGCTGCAAGCTCGAATAGCTCCGCTCGAGCATGCCACGTTCGCCGACCCGAGTGAAATCAAACCCCGTGCGCAAGAGCTTGGCGGCCAATTCCATCGCCTCCGGCGTCGTATTCGAATGGCGGAAGAAACCGGTATCGAAAATCAGCCCCAAATAGATGTGCTGGCAAAAATCCCGGTCGAGTGGGGTTTCGAAATAGGGCGATTGCGAGAGATAATAGAGCAACTCGGTATTCGAGCTCGCCGCCGGATCGACCATTTTGATCGTATAAGGGTAGTCCACACTCACGATATGGTGATCGATGAAAACCTGCACCGGGGCCGCCTCAAACATGGCGCGCACGCGACCGGCACGGTCAATCCCCCCATCGACGATGAACGCGACATCAAAGCGATCGCTTTTGCCGGCATCGAGGTGACTTTCCGGAGTTTCTACGATGTTGACGTCAGGCAGAAAACGGTAGCGGGTCGGCAATTCCTCATCGTTGATGATGGAAATATCGGCCTTAGGAAATCGGTGTTGGATCATCCGACGCAGGGCTAATTGCGAACCGATGGAGTCGCCGTCCGCATTACCCGGAGCGGTAATCAGAACACGTTCAGCTCGCCGGAGCGCGGGCTCCAGCTGCTGCAACTGCGGAGTGAACTTATCCGTGTTCAGCATGGGTCTTCATTAACACAGAAGCGCTAGGGAGCGAAGCCTGAGTCTATCTGACTAAAATGATTTATCTTTTATCGACGCAAGTTAGCGAACCCAGCCAATCTCTCCCGCGACAGACTAAAAGGTGCCCGTCTACTTTCGGGACCAAAAGGTGTCAGGTACCGGGCAACCACTTCCTTATGTCCCGAAAGTAGACGGGCACCTTTAGGGATGGAGGAGGATTTTGCCGGCTTGTTTGCGATCGGACATGCGTTCGAGGGCAGTCTTCACCTCAGAAAGAGGGAAAGCTTTGTCCACCACTGACCGGAGTTTTCCTGATTCGAAGAGCGCGAGAATGCGCGGAAAGTCGGCTTTGCTTCCCATCGTCGAACCTAGAATCTGGATTTGCCGAAAGAAAACATGGTTCAAAGGCGTTACCGCTTCGGGACCGCTGGTGGCCCCGCAAAGCACGATGCGGCCACCATTGCGCACGGCCCTGATATTGCCCGACCAATAGTCTTTACCGAGATGATCGAAAATCACATCGGCGCCGCGCTTCGCAATTTCCCGCGTACGCTTAGCGAAATCCTCTTTGGCGTAATTGATCGTGTAGTCCGCCCCAAGTTTCCGGGCGAGTGCTAACTTCGCATCGCTGCCCGCCGTGGCGATCACCTTTGCCCCCAGGACCTTTGCGATCTGAATCCCGGCCGAGCCCACGCCACTGCCCGCCGCGTGCACGACCACCACCTCGGCCGGCTGGACCTGCGCCCGCCGGGCCAGCATCTGCCAAGCCGTCGTGAAAACGAGCGGCATCGCCGCCGCCTCGTCGAAGGAGAGCCTCGCCGGCTTGGGAAAAAGGTTTCCCGCCGGGGCTACCACATACTCCGCGTGGGTACCGCTGACGTGCTCGCCGAGAATCTGGTACTGCGGGCAAACGCTTTCCCAGCCCCCCAAGCAAAATTCGCAACGCCCACAGCTCAAGCCCGGATGGACGATCACTTCATCCCCGGCCTTGAAACCGGTGACACCGGCACCAACGGTTTCGACGGTGCCCGACGCATCACTGCCCAAAACGTGCGGGAAAGCTAACTTCAATCCCGGCAGCCCACCGCGCACCCAGATGTCGAGATGATTGAGGGCGGAGGTTTTCACCTTCACCCGAACTTCGCCGATGCCCGGCTCGGGGGTGGCGACTTCGCCGTAAAGAACCGCTTCCGGACCGCCGTGGGCCTTAAGGTACGCGGCCTTCACCTATGCCGCTCCCGCAGCGCCGCCCCGCAACTGCCGACCGAGATAGGCCAGGGAACGAGGAACGTACCCGGTGCGGAAATACTTCACCAAGTACCAGAGCACATCGAGGGCGAACCAAACGGTGTAAATGATCGTGATCTCTTCGCGCAAGGGCGAGTAGATAAACTGCGCCAACCACAGAACGAAAATGGCAGAGCATTCCAAAAGCGTAAACCGCAGGTCCAGCAAGAAAAGTCCCGCCAAAGCTGACTGCGCGATGGTCAGAGCGAGCTCCATCCAGTGCATATGGTCGAAGGCCACCGGTTCCCAATGTCCGAGTGAAAGATTGAAAACGATCGGGATCATCGCCGCCAGCATCGTCCACTGATTGATGTTGCTGCTGACCATGTTCATCACGGCCATCGGTGCTTTGCCCGTTTGCCGGGCCCAGTTGAAAGCCGAGACTTTCTCAGGGAACTCCGACAGAAACGGCGCCACCCATTGAACGAAAACGAAAGTGCTGATCCCCAGACTCAAAGACCAACGCTCTAAAACCTCAACAAAAGGATGCGCGCTGAAGTAGAGCACCACCCCACCCGCGATGAAGAGGAAAATCACACCGAAGTTGCGCACGGCGGGAGACTGGGCCACCAGTTTTTGGCCGATCCAGGGCAACTCTTCGTGGTCCTCCACCCCTTCCACCGGCATGCGGGCGATGATGATGAGGTAAACCACATAGATCAAAGTCAGTACGATGGAGTCGTAACAATTCAGGTCGCCTTTGAAGAGGATGACCATGAAGTACAAGACCGAGAGAAAAAGAAAGAGGACGCTCCAAGAGTCTTGATCCTCGAGGTTGATTTGATTGATCCACCGCCCCTTGCCGAAGCCTTGGGTGAAGTAGTGGACGAAAAAAATCATCGGCCAGCCCAACCCCACAAGCAACCGCAACGAGCCGGTGAGATTGGCGATCATTAAATCGCGTTGTTGATTCCAAGCGATGGTCGCTTCCACCGCGAATTCGGGCAACGTTTGTAGCCAAGCCAGAAGGCTTAGGGCCAGGGCTTTGGGAATGAATGTCTGCGCCGTTTCCGCCGCCCAGCCGATCACAAAGGCCGAGATCAAAATCGCGAAAAGGCTCCAAGATTCTACGAGGTGCTCCACTCACATCTCCCCAAAAGAGGCGCCGGAGTGACATTTTCCGTCACCGGCGGCCCGAAAAGTGGCCAAACGTTACCCGCTATCCGCTCAATTGAATAGGGTTTTTGGCTGTATGCCGCCAGGCATCACCGGGCACCCGTCTTGCAAAACTGCCCCTTCGGCCGGGGGGCGTGTACCGCCCGTAGACGCCGCCGCCAGGGAGAGTTTGAGTGAAGCGCGCTTTGGAAACCCTATTCCAGCGACAAGCCGGAGAACAAGAAGATAGCTCGCAAGCCGTCGATCGGATGGCGCGCGAAATCCGTGGCACGATCTATTCCCTTTTAGCGCTTTTCCTTTTGGTTTCGCTCACCAGTTACATCCCGCTCGATTCCATCAATGTCATGCAGGGTCGCCTCGACCAAGTGAACAACTTCGCCGGAATCGTGGGCGCCATGGTCGCCGAAGGGATTTTGGGTTCGGTCGGTGCGCCCGGTTATTCCATCGTATTTTTAGTGGGCTGGCTCACCGTCGCCGCGTTTCGCGGCCTGGGTCTGGGCGACAATTTGTTTCGCATCGCGGGGGTCGTGCTCGGCACGTTGCTCACCGCCATGACGTTCAATCTGCTCTTCATCGAGCAGTTTCCGGAAGCGAGCTTGTGGCTCGGCGGACACGTCGGGCGCTTGGGCGGCGGCTGGCTGCGCGGGTATTTCAATACGGGGGGCGCCGTCCTTTTGGTTTCGGCCGGCTATGTGCTTACTTTGATCCTGACCACGGGCATTTCGATCGTCGGAACGGTGCGGATGGTGTTTGAAGCTTCGGAAGCCGATCCGCAAACGGAGGAAGACGATTTTGCTTTTGCGGAAGCGGAAGCAGAATCGATGCCGATGGCCGCGACCCCGGATGCCGCCACCGCGGTTGCCGCGATGCCCGTCAAGAAGTCGCGTAAGAAGAAAACGGCGGATCCGGCCGCGGTGAATGCCGATGGCGAAGCCGACGAAGAAATCACCGAACCGGCCGGCCAAGCCGCGCCGTCGACATATGAATTTCGAGAGATCATCCCTTTTTCGGGTGCTTACGATGTGCCGTCGCTGCGGCTGTTGAAACACGCGGAGCTAAAAGTGAAGCGTCTCTCGCGAGCCGAGCTGCGGGAACGCGGGGAAATGATTTGCCAACACTTAGAATCGTTCCAAATCACCGGCGAAATCACGGCCATTACCGAAGGCCCGGTGTTAACGACCTACGAATACAAGCCAGCCGCGGGCGTGAAGCTTTCCAAGATCGCGAACCTCCAAGATGATCTCGGGGTCGTTTTGGGAACCAACCAGTTGCGCGTGATTGCGCCAATCCCGGGCAAGACCGTGGTGGGAATCGAAGTCCCGCGGCCGCAATCGGAAGTGATCGCGCTGAAAGACGTTTTGATGTCGGATGGTTTTAAGGACAAAAAGCTGCACTTGCCCGTCGCGCTGGGTAAGAGCACCGATGGCAAGCCGCTTTTCGGCGACTTGGCCGCGATGCCGCACTTGCTTGTCGCCGGGGCGACCGGTAGCGGTAAATCCGTTTTCATGAATAGTTTGATTATGAGCTTTCTGTTCCGGTGCACGCCGCAACAGCTTCGCATGATCCTCATCGATCCGAAGATGCTCGAATTTGCTGCTTTTGCGGGGCTACCGCATTTGGTGACGGAAGTGATCACGGACAACAAGATCGCGATCAACGCCATGAACTGGGCCGTAACGGAAATGGAACGCCGTTACGCTCTGATGGCGAAGACGAACTCGAAGAACATCGAGTCGTACAATTCCAAAATGCGTAGTGCAAATGACAAACTGCCTTTCCTTGTCGTGGTGGTGGACGAGCTGGCAGATTTGATGATGACCGGGGGAGAAGAAGTCGAGGTCGCCATCACCCGGCTCGCGCAGAAAGCGCGTGCCGCCGGCATCCACTTGGTGCTGGCGACCCAACGTCCGTCCGCCGAAGTGGTGACGGGCTTGATCAAAGCCAACGTCCCGTCGCGTATCAGTTTCAAGGTGCCGTCGGGTATCGACTCGCGCACGATCTTGGATACTTCGGGCGCCGAAGAACTCATCGGCCGTGGGGACAGCTTGATGATTCAGCCGGGAGTCCCTTTGCGCCGAATCCACGGAACCTTTGTGACCGAAGAAGAACTGGCCCGCACGGTGAACTACGTGAAGGGCGGCAAGAACCACACGAAAAACTTCATCAGCTTCGCCGGCTCCCGCGAATAAATCCTTACCGTTGTCTTAAAAAGTGCGTGGCACTTTTTAAGACACCACGTCACGAATGGCTAGCAACGCCTGCTCTAGCTTCAATCGCGCTTCTTCAACGCTCATTTGCGCGAGCTCGGAAGCCGCTATCGGCTCGCCAAAGACACTCCTACCCGCGACGCCGGGACGACAGGGAATATCGTCGCCAAAAAGGCGAACCACAGGCGAGTAGAAAGACCGAAATGGAACAACGGGTCTTTTTGATTCCAGGGCGAGTTTCACTAAACTCTCCCGGACTCGATTGCGTTTCCCTCCCGCACCATCGGTAAAAATACCCAAGAGGGTATCGGGGTGTTCGCCGAGCATTTGGACAATCTGGGCTAGCGGTTTGTCCTTCTTCCGGCGGTCAAAGCGCCACTGCTCGTAGGCCCCCATTGACGCCGATCCACTCGACCAATAGCTATCGAAGTCGTGGGAGCCGACAAAAATGACCTTTCGCCCGGTATCCTTGAGCAAGTGCATTGTGATGTAGTTGGTGGCCACATCGACGTGAAAATCATACAAAATCGCATTGGCGGGAAGGTTTTCCGCCCCAACCAAAACGGCACGATTTTTCGAGGTGCGCCACACGATTTCCAGCCATAGCCCAATGGGATAAGCGATTGGAGCGGCCGCCAAGAATTGGAGTTTACGGTATTCCCGCCAGGGAAGGCCTTCCGGGCTCAAAATCGGTTTTCTCATAGCGCTCCTTGATACGACGAAGAAAACTATGCTACGGCGTATCCGTTAGATTGGAAAAATGTCCGCGACCGAAAAGGCGCCGATTGATTGAGTATGTCCAAATCCTGCCTCCCCCGGATCTTAGGAATGTCATTTCATTCTACTGGATTGGTCGGAAAAAGGCCTTTGCCGCTCAGACCCCCACTTACTTGCTCCCCGACGCACGTATCGAGCTGCTAATGAATTTCAGATCGTCCTGCCTAATCCGATCGGAACAGGAGCAAACCAAGGTAACCGCCGGATCCTGCACGATGACAGGGTCACAGACGGCGCCCCGCTGGGGGGAGTGCCTCGACGGGACGATTGAGTGCCTTGGCGTCATTTTTCAACCCGGCGCGTTTCCATTTCTAGATCGTTCCGCCAAGGATTGTACGGACAGTATTCAACCCCTTCCGACCGGAACGGGTTTCGACTGGGTCTACGGGGTACTCGAAAATTTTGAAACGCCCCTTGCGGCGATCGACCCGATCGAACGGTGCCTGCGACAAACCGCGAAGCGATTCTCTCCTCCGACCGATCTGAAAACTGCGCTCGCCCGACTAGAACGTTCCGACGGCACCGAAAGAATCGGAACTATCTGCGATGACCTCGGGTGCAGTCGCCAAAGAATGAATCGTCTTTTTGAACAGTTCATCGGCGTCTCACCCAAAAAGTATTCCCGCCTAGTGCGATTTCATCGCGTGTTTCAGCACCTGCAACTGACCCCCGAACCGGATTGGGCCGACACTGCGATTCAGTTTGGGTATTACGATCAGGCCCACCTCATTCAGGAGTTCCAAGAATTTACCGCCACCACGCCTGCTAAGTTTCAAATGGAAGAAATCTTTCCGGTGACTGAACTTATCGATGACACCCGCAAGATGGACCTCATCGGGTGACGGTGCGATGGCACTTTTTAAGACACCCCACGTCATGACGGCCCGAAGGACACAGCAATCTCTTTCAATGTGCGTTAAACTAGATCCATGCCCATCCTCTTACTCGTCTGCTTTTTGCTGACGGCCTGCGGTTCGGAAACGACCGACTATTGGGGATCGGGGGCCGACGTTGAATACACGCTCGCGGTCGACGAAGACTTGGGTTACGTGCTGACTTCGAAAGCGCCGAATGCCTCCGAGGACGATGAGTCAACGGCGGTCTCGGCGGGAACGATCGCCGTTTTAGCCGGCGGATTTCTGCAGTTTTCCGGAGGCGCAACGACCTACGGGGTTCAGATCCCCGGTTACGGCATTTTCATGCAGGTATCCGGGACGCTGGTGGTTCCGTTACTGGAAAAAGGCGAGGCGGGCTGCCCGTCGGCGGTGACTTGGAATTGGTTGGGCTGGCGCGCGGGCGGCAATTCGGACAATACCGTCACGCCTTTCTTTGGTATCGCCGCCTATTCCGAAACCGCAATCAACCTCACGAAACGTTACACGCTCAATGGATTTACCGATCAAGGTACCGCCTCGATCTCTCTCGAAACCGGCTGCGGTGGCGGCAAAGCCATCGGCGATAAAGCGTCCGGAAGTTCGAGCTGGCATTTCAATGGCAACCCGGCCGTCTC
This sequence comes from uncultured Pseudobdellovibrionaceae bacterium, assembly GCA_964519985.1. Classification (GTDB taxonomy): domain Bacteria; phylum Bdellovibrionota; class FAC87; order UBA2466; family UBA2466; genus JAIEOG01. The sequence continues at coordinate 146,384 of CAZFMF010000003.1, forward strand.
CGGAAAAAACTCTTCCGGCACCCACGACTACTTCATTGGCTTCGAGCCGCAGCAGGTCTTTGCGAGTGAGTTGACCGGAAGCTTCACCGGCGTTGCCGTTCGGCGTTTCGGTTCCGACGAGGAAGTGGAATGGCCGCGCTACACGGCGACCGTCGTGGGAGCGAATGTCGGTCTCGTCGGCAATCCGGTTTCACTCCCCGCCGACTCGGTCGTCACGAGCAAGGCCTATAACCTTTCGCTGACCTCATTCAATATTCTAGGGGATGGAATCTCCACCGGCACCATGACGGTAACCGACCCGTCCCTCACCGGCGGACAGAGCGTCTCGCTAAGCCTCGCCTGTATCGGCCGCAACAAACTCGGCACGTTGGCGCGCCCCGTCCTCTTCTGCTCGTCGGAAGGTTACACGAATAGCGGCGCCTCCAAGGCCGGCGGCACGTCCTTCCACTACATCCTACGCGGCGAATAGTTCCGAAAGTTTGAGCTTGGGCACTCGCCTTGCACTTCTCTGGCTCGATGCTGGCGAATCGACCGCAAACAAATGGAATACGCCTCGCGCTGATTCTCCTGGTGACGTTTTTCGGCCTAAGCCCCCGTGCGCACGCCGAGGACGAAATGCACCAGCCACTTTTCTACGAAAATGAGCTCGCCCGCACGCAAGGCGATAAGGCCAGGGATGAGGGAATCGCTTCGAGCATGCACCAACCGGTGGACTCCCGCACGCCTTCCCCCCGACGAAAGCCTAAAACTAGTTGCCTGGATTACGTCGCAGCGTTGGCCGTTATAGGGGTGCTCGGCTACGGGGTTGCCAGATTGACGATCGACACCGCCAATATCACCTACAGTTTCCTGCCCAAAAAAGCGAAAATGAAAACGGAAATGGAGATCTCGGCGGAGATTCGCGACCAACTACTGGCAGCCAAGGCATCCGTGGCCGCGAAACGGCTTAATGGGCTTAAAGACGGAACGGCCTTAAGTGAAATTGTTTTTCCCTCGCTCAACGTCGCCGGAACGCATTCGTTGGATGCGGCGAAGATCAAAATGAACCCCGAGCGCCACAGCAACTGCATGACGTGCATGCACCGAGCGGATCAATTGGCGAGTCTTCACGTCACTCAGAAAATTAAATTTCTATCGGAAGGAAGCGAGGGGGTTTTGAATGAACCTCTCGAAAATGCTCGCCTCCAAGCACTTTTCGCAATTGTCTCCGCCGGGGCCGATCCGCAAATCCCCGGACTTTGGCATTTCGATACCGAAGCTTTTTTTGAGTCCATTGCCGTCGTAGGTCCAGCGATCCAACGTATCGCAGTAGAAGATCTGACCCCCACCATGAAAAAATGGGTGGAGTATCTCTCTGACTGGTGGGCCCACCAGGGTACGGAAAAACAGCCCAAGTTAGTTCCCCGAAGGTATTTTGATCAGGAACTCAGCGCCCACCCCGATGATTACCGCCGTTTTACTCGCTTGTTGGCCGCCGCGGCGCTGGAGGAATTGATTTCCAAGAAGGAGTCCGGCGCGCTGCCCTATGTCCCAAAAAATCTGGAATCGGATTTGCAGCGGTTTCGCGACCAAAAGCCTTTTTCCGTTGAAGAGGCGGCGGAGATCGATTCTCGGTACAGCTATGACGCACGCGAGCCCTACATGGTGGACGCGATCATCAGGCACATCTCAACTATGCAACGCAGTGAGAAGCCGCAGCGGGGACGGAGCGGTCGGATCGGGCAACTTCCGCCTGACCCTCTTGAAATCGTTTTTGGTTCTGCCCATACGGCCGGTGTCTACTTCTTGACCCGTCGGGTACTGGACGCAAGCGGCTACAATAAAGTCCCCGTAGAAATAGATCCTCATTCGCTCGAACACGATTTTCGTGGCGGGGTGTCCGCCGCATTCGAAGACGCCGAGAAACGATCCCAACCTCCGGCAACTCAGGAATAAGCCCAAAAGGTGGCGGGTACCTCTTTGTTAGGAGCTAACTATCCGTCCCGGAAGCATTGCCCGGGCAATGCCCCTCGGCAGTTCAAGGTTTCTTTACTCCGGCGCCGGAGTGGGAGGAGTCATTCCCCGGGGTATGCCATCTCAGCTCTTTTACGCATGATTTTTATGCGTTCTGCGTCGGCTTCCGCGGCCTCTTCCACGGGGTCTTGCGGCCAAAGCCCCTTTTGTTCGAAGTCGGCGATGCCGGTCGGGTTGTCGTAACCCCAATACCAAAGTTCGCGTTTCACTTTCTTGACGATTTCGGCGTCCCGCTTTTCCTTAGGATAGCCACCCTCTTCCTGAATATAGTTCATCATAGCGGCGACGTGCGGCCGGGGAAGAAACGGCGCAATTCCGGCGGGGGGAGTATGGCCTCCACGAATCATTCCAAGGTCGTTGCGCCGAATTCCCTCCGCCCCGGCCAAGATCCCTTCTAAACTTTGGCGTTGGTTCGGCGATTCGGGATTCATTGCCCAGCTTCCGATCGCCTTACTGACAATCTCCCCAGGAACAATGCGTTCCAGAGCAAAGGAACCCGGCTTGGCCGCCTTTCGACTTTCTTGAATGGCCCGAGAGATAGAATGGGGTGTATTGCGGTGCTCGAAGTCATACTGAAGCGGCGAGTATTTAACTTTACCCGACAAATCTGGAGTCGGCTTTTTCGCACTGGAAAACATCGCTACGGTTTGGAAGTTGGTCTGAATTACCTGACACCGTATGAGGTTTTTCATAACCAGAGATTCGCACTGGTAAGTTGAATCCAGCCCGTCTACTTTCGGGACCTCAATTGAAATCGTTCTTCAGTATTTGCCTTGCCGGAACCGATCCCACCATTTGCTAGCCACTTCCAGCTTCGACTTGATTGCTTTCCATCGTGCGTCCAGCGATTGCTTTTTCTTGAGCTGGCCCTCAAGAAGCGCGGACCTTTTCTCCAGCTCATTCAGGTCGCGCCAGTTTTCGGACGAGAGATTCCCCTCTACGATCTTCCCAACCCTTTGGGCATAATCAAAAAACTGGCGTGCCTGGCTGACCAATGTCGCTTCGTCTTCCAACCCAAAATCGACTCGGTTTTCCAGAATAAAGGATGAGATATCGAGCTCCTCAAGGTCTATTTGTTCAACCATCGAGGTCTCGGCTTCCAGAAGATCGAGTAGCAAGGGGGCCATCTTCTTTTTCAATGCGAGCTTTTTTTCCAAATCGTCTGTCTCATCGAGAAGAGGCAGAATCGATCCTAGACTTTCGTTCGCGAGGCGAATTCTAGCGGCGTTAACCCCAATCGGGTGAACCAACACCCCATCGCGCTCAATAGGTTTGGTGGATCTCGTTTTATGAGCTAGGTGATGGATGTACTCGTGGATGAGAGCTGAAAAAGACCCGTTGCGGGCAACCGCAATTACCGGCTGATCGCGTTTGAGCCGTGTTGGCCGGCCGAAATGACCGTTCTTTTCCGGCATATCCGCATAGGGCGCAAAATAGGCCGCACCGGTCATATCCCCTGATCCGCGCAAATCCCCCTCAAACAACTGCGTATAACTGGCCACCGTGGCCTCGCCGTCCGTATTAAGAGTTCGCCGATCGAGGTCAGGATTTCCGCCCTTAACTCCTCGATTGAGCACTAGGACGACAACCCCCTGGGAACGCAAATGTTTGACCAACGCTTCGTATTTCATTCCGGTCGCGTCTTTTATCTCCTGGTACGGAATCTCTGTTTCGGTGAAAAAGAGCTTGAAACCTTTGTCCGTCTTTTTGTGGAGGGTCTCTGCGAAGACGCTTTGCGCAGCTAGGGCCGCGACTAATAGTGCTTTTTTCATGCGGAGGGGCATACCATTTGTAACGGATCGGATCCAACCTATATTTCGAAAAGACGCCTGCGCAGCATCATGACCAAAACTATATAAGTATTTAATAATACCGAAAAAAAACGTAGCTACCTTTGGGGGGTTAGTAGCGAAGCACCGAGGAGGCCCAAGTGTAACCGCTACCGAACGCCGCCATCGCCACCCGCATCCCTTTTTTCAACACTCCGGCTTGAATCGCTTCGTGCATTCCCAGCGGAATTGTCGCCGCGGTGGTGTTCCCGAACTTTTGGATCGTGTTGAAGACCTTTTCCCGAGGAATCTTGAGCTGCTCCGCGACGGCTTCGTTGATGCGTAGGTTCGCCTGATGGAAGAGAAACAGGTCGATATCGTCGATCGTCAGCTGATTGTGGTCGAGGCCCTCTTTAAGCACTTCCGCCATTTTGACCACCGCCTCCATGAAGACTTTGCGCCCGTCCATCTTAGGATAAACGAGGCCTTCGTCGATCATCGCGTGGGTAATACGGTCTTCCTTATCCATCGCCGGCCCCGGCGCCGGAATCCAAAGATTACGCGCGCCGCGCCCATCGGCGTGCAAGTGGCTGGAGTAGATATAGGAGTCCGTTTTGGGATTGCCGATCTCGGTGCCACTCACCACGACCGCGCCGGCGCCGTCGCCGAAGAGCACCGTGACATCTCGCCCTCGGGTGGTTTTGTCCAACCCTCGGGAATGGATTTCCGATCCCACCATCAGCACATGATCGTAGACGCCATTGCGGACGTATTGGTCGGCAATCGAAAGCCCATAGACGAAACCCGAGCATTGTTGCCGAATATCCAGCGCCGGAATTCCCGGCATATCGAGCTTTTCCTGCAGAAAGACGCCATTGCCCGGAAAGAAATGATCGGGGTTAAGCGTCGCGAAGATGATCATCCCGATATCTTTTTTCTCAAGACCCGCATCTTTCAGTGCCAGCATCACCGCTTCCGCGGCCATGTCAGCGCTCGTTTGTTCGGGCAAGGCCCAGTGCCGCTGTCGAATGCCCGAACGCTGGGTAATCCATTCATCGGATGTGTCTAAGATTTTTTCTAAGTCGTGATTGGTCACGACCCGTGGAGGCACATAACCCCCGACGCCCGTGATCCGGCTGCGCCGTTGCGTTTTTTCCATACTTCCCCCGAAGTAGCTTTTCCAAAAGTGCCTAAGCATACAAGGTCATCTCCGGTAGGCAAGTGTGAGAACTCGACCGCACTATAACCCAGGAACCGTGGTGTCATTTCGCACCAAGAAAGTATCAAAAGGTGCCACGTACTTTTTGATACTTAGATTTTTCTTTGGAGGCCGACGACTTTGCCCTGCACGGTGAAGCTCTTGTCGGTGATTTTGATGGGCTTCATTTTCTTGTTCTCTGGGACGAGGAAAATGCCCTGAGCGGTTTCGTTGTAGCGCTTCACGGTGGTTTCGCCGCCGACCAAGGCCACGACGATATCCCCACTACGCACTCGGGAGGTCCGCTCCACGATCAGATGATCGCCCTCGAAAATTCCGGCTTCAATCATGCTGTCGCCCACTACCCGAAGCGCAAAGCCCGTATCCTTGACCGCTTCATCCGAAACCATCAGCGAGCCCAGTTCGATTTGCGGTGTATCGCGCAACGCCCCGGCGGCGATTTCCCCGTAAATGGGTAAACGCTTCACGCCCGCCACCCGGTGTCCGGTGGGGAAGAGCCCACGCGCTCGGCGCTTGCCCTTCTCCGCTTTCGGATCCTCGATGTAGCCTTTGCGGATCAGGGCTTTGATGTACCCTTGCACCGTGCCCACCGCTTTGAATTCAAAGTGCTCTTGAATCTCGCGATAAGAAGGCGGCGCGCCGCGCGTGGCGCACGTGTCTTTGATGAAATCTAGAATCTCTTCCTGAGATTCGGTCAGAGGTTCTTTTGGTCTTGTATTTTTTTGCATACAGATGTATGTATATAAGTAGATGCACTTATTGTCCAGAAATACTTACGCTTTTTCTCCGCCGCCGGCAAAGGGGGGATTGATCCAGGTACCCCCCCAACCTTCACAAACCGAAGCTGCCTTTTTTGCTGCGCTGCGTTCTGCCGATCTCGATCGCGATTACTTTTTCTGGGCGGCCGACGAAGGACTGCTCTACGCCGAAGCCCTGCACCGCCAATGGAAGTTTCCCCTCGGACGACTCCTACTCGCCAAGGCCCGCGATGCCCCCGAAGTTTGGCGCATCGGCCTCGAAACCGTCCAAACGGGTTTATTTCGTTTTGTTTTCTTACGCGCCTTACACGCCTGCCAAACCGCCCATCTGCGTAAACTCCAACTGGTCGCGGAAAAAATGCGCTGTGAGGTATTTCTGCTAACCCCCACCGGTGTTCCCCACTGGCTTTTGAAAGAAACCGTGCATGCGAATCCTTTACCTAAAAAGTCCCAAACCCATCCAGTCTTTGGCGGAGAGCTGCTTCACCCTCACGCCCAAGGTGTCTCTCGTCTCTCCATACGATCTGTATCTGGAGATTGATTCTACCCAAAAGGCGTTTGGCGGCGAAGCCCGCCTGCTGATGCAAGCCGACAAACTGGCCGAGGCTTTCTTGGGCACCGAGCGCCGCCTCGTACTGACCGATCGGCCCGAGTGGGCCCAAGCTTTTTTGGCGGATGAAGACACGCTGCTGCCACCGGAACAAAGCGCCCGGGCCCTCGAACCTTTAAGCATCGAACGGCTGACTTGGATTGGAGATCCTTTCACCCTCGAGGACGAACGCAAAGACCGCGAGAAACTCGTGGCCCTCATGCGTAAGGTCGGATTGCGCACGATTGGCGATTTTCTAGCGCTGCCGCCTTCGGCCATTCATAAACGTTTCGGCAAGCTCGGAGAACGGCTGCGCGAATGGACGGCCGGCCAGCTATCCCTTTGCCTTCCGCTTTTCGTGCCGGTGGACACCATTCAGGAATCTATCGACGCCGATGATCTCCACTCATTAGATTCCCTGCTCTTTCGCCTGCGGCAAATCTTGGTGCGCATCGAAGCGCGCCTGCACGGACGCGGGCGCGCGGCAAAGCGGATCCTACTGACCTTCAACCTCGAGTCCCACGACCCTATCCAAAAATCGTTGGAATTGATGGAAGGCATGCAAGACGCCACCGCGATCTTGCGTGTGCTGCGGGAGTTTCTCAATGGCTTTCACTGGGAATCGCCCCTGGTGCGACTCGAACTCGCCGTCACCGACACGGTGGCGCACCACTCTGGCCAGCTCTCGCTCTTCGACGATTCGGAAAACCGCTTCCACGATCTCGCCCATTATGTCAGCCGACTGCGTGCGCGCCTGGGCGACGATAACGTCGGTTTCGCGACGTTCAAGGGCAGCCACCTGCCGGAGCGTTCGTACCAGCTCACTTGGCCGCCGCCCGCCGAGCACCCTAAAAGGGACGATTTCCCCCAACGCCCACTTTTTCTCTTCACGCCCCCCAAACCGTTTCAACCTTCCCCGCGTTGGGACCTCACCCTTTCCGAAAACCTTTTCGTGGAATGGTGGGAACCGGGCGGCTGCCGCCAATACTTTGTGGCGCGCAACGGAAAGCAATGCCTTTGGGTATACCGCGACAGCTTAAAGGGAAGTTGGTTCACTCATGGCAGTTTTGATTGATCCGCCTTTTGTCGAGCTTTGCGCCAAGAGCAACTACTCCTTTTTAGAAGGCGCTTCGACTCCGGAAGAGATCGTCGGTACCGCCCAGGGATTGGGCTACGCCGGAATCGGCATGCTAGATCGCCATGGCGTCTACGGCGCCCCCCGCGCCCACGTCGCGGCCAAGTCGGCGGATTTGAAACTGCTCATCGGCGCCGAAGTCGCCACAACCAAAGGCCGCGCGATCCTTTACGCCCGCAATCGCAACGGCTACGGCAATCTCTGCGAGCTTTTGACCCTGGCCCACACCGATCGGGACAATCCCCACGTCACGCCCGAGCAAATCGTGCAGCACGGGCAAGACCTCTTTCTACTACTCCCCAGTTGGCAGCTCAATGAAAGCGATTTACCCCTTTTCAAAGAGGCGTTCGGCGATGCCTTGGCGCTGCTCGCCTCGCGTTTTCTCGATGGCAATGACGAAACCCGATTGCGGCTGGCCTTTTCTCTCTCGCAACGTTGGAAACTCCCCTGTGCGGCGACCAACGAACCTTTGTTTCACCTGCCCGATCGCAAACCGCTCCAAGACGTCTTGAGTTGCATCCACCACAATTGCACCCTGCGCGAAGGCGGCTTCCACCTACTGCCCAATTCCGAGCGTTACTTGAAATCCCCCCGACAAATGGCGGAACTTTTCGCCGCCCACCCCGACTGGATCACCGAAACCACCCGCATTGCCGACGCCTGCCGCTTTTCTTTGGATGAAATCCGCTACCGCTACCCCACCGAGTGGATTCCGAATGGAGAAACCGGCGATAGTTTTCTCGCCAAATGCGTTTGGGAGGGTGCGAAAACCCGCTACGGCGAAACGCTATCGGAAAACGTTCGGAACATTTTGCACCAAGAGCTCGCGCTGATCCATGAGCTGGAGTACAGCGATTACTTCCTCACCATCCGGGACATCGTCTGCTTCGCCCGCGCGCAAGGAATCTTGTGCCAGGGGCGTGGCTCGGCCGCTAACTCGCTGGTGTGTTACGTGCTGGGAATCACTTCGATTGATCCCGCCGAACTCGACCTGCTCTTTGAACGCTTCATCTCCCGCGAACGCCGCGAGCCGCCCGACATCGACATCGACTTCGAACACGAACGCCGCGAGGAAGTGATCCAATATATCTATCGACGGTACGGCCGCCACCGCGCCGCCATCACCGCCGAAGTCATTTGCTTTCGAAAAAAATCAGCCCTGCGTGAAGTTGCCAAAGTCTTTGGCTTCCCGATGGAGTCAGTCGAGCGCCTGCAGATGCTGACCCACCGTCGCAAACTCGAAGACGTCCCGGCGGAAGAGTTATGCAACGCCGCGCCGGGTTGGTCGCCCACGTCTTTGCGGCAATACTTCCAAATCGTGCAAGCCATCTCCGGGTATCCGCGCCACCTCGGCACTCACGTAGGCGGGTTTGTGCTCTGCCAAGATGCGCTCACTCGCAATGTGCCGGTCGAAAAAGCCGCGATGGAAAACCGCACCATCGTACAGTGGGACAAAAACGATCTCGACACGCTGGGTTTCGTCCGCGTGGATGTTTTGGGCCTGGGGATTCTCACCGCCATCCGCAAAAGCTTTACCTACCTCCAAGAAGTCTACGGCCGGGAATTGGCGCTGGCTTCCATCCCGCGCAAGGACGCCAAAGTTTACGATCGGATTTGCTTGGCCGACACGGTCGGAGTTTTCCAAATCGAATCGCGCGCGCAGATGAATATGTTGCCGCGTTTGAAACCGCGTAATTTCTACGATCTGGTCGTCGAAATTTCGCTCGTTCGGCCCGGCCCCATTCAAGGCGATATGGTCCACCCTTATCTCAAGCGACGGCTAGGCGAAGAACCCATCAACTACCCACACCCGGAATTGAAAAAGATCCTGCAAAAAACCTGCGGGGTGCCACTTTTCCAAGAACAGATCATGAAAATCGCGATGACGGTGGCCGGCTTCACCGGCGGCGAAGCCGACGAACTGCGTCGGGCCATGGGTTCCTGGCGCCGTGACGGTGGAAATCGCCTTTCCCGCCTCGGGGAAAAGTTCCGCGCCGGCCTGCTGCAAAAAGGGGTAGAACCGCAGTACGCCGAACGCATCATCCACCAGATCCAAGGCTTTGCGGAGTATGGTTTCCCCGAATCCCACGCCGCCTCTTTCGCGGTCCTGGTCTACGCCACCGCTTATCTCAAACACCATTACCCGGATGCTTTTTTGACCGGCCTGCTTAACGCGCAACCCATGGGTTTTTACAGCGCCCATTCACTCCTGCACGACGGCATCCGCCACGGCGTCAAAGTGGAAAGCATCGATGTGCAAAATTCCCAGTGGGACAACCGGCTGGCCGGACGTATGCGGGTGCGGATGGGGTTTCGGGAAATCCGGGGACTGCGCGAGGTCGTGGGCCGAGCTATCGAAACCGCCCGCGGCGACCGCCCCTTTTTAGGATTTGATGACTTTGTCGCTCGAGTCAAAGCGGCCATCTCTGTCATTGCGAGCGTAGAGAAGCAATCGCTCACCAAACGCGATCTCTTTTTCCTTGCCGGCGCCCGCGCCTTCGAAAGCCTCGACATCGAACGACGCCAAGCTTTTTGGCAGATCCAGTCCCTATTTTTAGAAGATAGTTATCCGTTAGACGGGAACGAAGAAAAAACCGCCCTGCCCGATGAAACGCAGTGGGAAAAAATCTCCGGGGACTACGAAGCCCAAGGCGTATGCATCGACACCCACCCCATGGCATTTTTCCGCGATCAGCTCCAGCGCGACCGCATCCACTCGTCGCGCAATGTCCACGCGCTGCCCGAGCACGCCCGCGTGAAGGTTTCCGGCATTGTGATTTGCCGGCAGCAGCCACCCACCGCCTCCGGGGTCTTGTTCGTCACGCTGGAGGACGAATTCGGCTTCATCAATCTCGTGGTCTGGAAAAAAACCTACGACGCGTACCGAGAAACCCTGCTCACGCAATCGTTTCTGGTGTGCGAGGGGCGGATCCAGCGCGCCAAAGGGACTTCGGTTTTGCACGTGATCGTGGAAAAAGCCGAACCCCTACTGCACGCCGAACCACCCCCGCGTTTCACATCGCACGATTTCCACTAGGCTAGATGAAGTCGGAATACCAGCCGAGGTTTAGGTAAGGCAGTCCGCCGACTCCCGGCGCGAACGACAGGTTGTAGCCAACGCCCAGGTTGAAACCCGACGCCGTCTGCCAATCCACGCCAATCGTGCCGTAGATGTGAAATCCGCTCTGATTAAAGCCATTCACCGACAAGCTCGTACCGCCCGATTGGGAAATGCTCACGAAGGCCGCGCTCAAACCCGCCACCGGCGAAAGATTCCAACCCGGCACGAAGAAGCGCCCGCCCGCGCCGATCGTCGTAGCCGAAGCGCTAAACGATCCGATGGTCGTGCTCATCTGCCCCAGGCCAGCGGTGGCCCGGAAGAAATCGAAAAAGTTGTAACCCACGTTCACCCCGGCCAAAGTCGGAAACGGATCGCCGATCAAACCCAAATAGGCCCCGGCCCGATTCTTCATTCGGTTACTCATCCCCAAAGTCGATTCCTCAGCGGCATTCGCCGACATCCCCATCATCCCGGCCGTAATCACGACCGCAGTAAAAAACGTTTTCATAAAAACCCCCTTCCGCACGAACCCCTACCGAAGACCCATCTCCGGGGCGGCTCCACGTTGTCCGCAGGTTTCCTCTGAATAGAACACACGTCAATATTTTTTATACTTTTGTACAATTAAGACACCGACTTGCCGTGTCGCGAGCGCTTTGGTAGAAGCTGTTATTCGTTTTTGTCCCAGCTTTCGGTTGAGAATTTCAATTTGGGGGCCCGTAGCTCATCTGGGAGAGCGCCACAATGGCATTGTGGAGGTAGCGCGTTCGATCCGCGTCGGGTCCACCAATCCCCTTTCAACAAATAATCCCGAAAAGCAGTAAGTACCTAAAAACCAACATCAAAGGTTTCAGTAGGTTATCTTTTTCTTCCCACCTCGATTGTCACAGAAAATCACGATCCGTCACTGGAGCGTGATGAGTTTCGGCTGACTTTCGGCTGACTCTTTTCTAAGTCGCACACCACTTTTTGGAGAACGAAAGCTCCCAGTTCAGGGACACCGGCAACGGCGAAAAGCCTGCGCCATCCCTGAACTGGGATCGCTTTTCCCGTTACTGGGATTCCGGTCAAAGAGCCAAGCACTCGACTTAGAATGAAGGGATATCCCTATGAAGCTTGGCACCGTGCTCCAACAACTATGCAAAAAGCGAAACTGGACGCTCGCACGTCTTGCTCGCGAATCGGGGATAGCACCACAAACGCTTCACAACTGGACGACCGGGCGGCGTTACGTAAATCCGGATCAGCTCAAAGCCGTCGCAGCTACCCTAGAAGTCCCCGTCCACTACCTACTTTTTGGAGAATCTGATCCCCATGAGCAAAAAGGCGAAGAAGTTCTCACGGAACTGTTTTCCGGCGACGTTAGAGTTACCATCCATCGCATCAATAAAAAGAAACGCCGCTAGGTTCGCTGGCCTTTTGATGTTGGTGTCGTGCGCTTCCCTTAACCACCCCACCCACGTCGACGTTCTCAAATTTAGGAAGGATGTCGAACTCCTCATTGCTCAAGCAAAGTTCGACGAAGCGGCTTCGCAAATCGGGTCTCACAGCGATGACAAGAACTGGTGTGTTGCCTTTAACAGCGAAGGCCGCTGCTACAGCGGAGCAAAAGAAAGCCCAATACCGGAACTTCAAGAACTGCTTACCGGCAGCAAACAGTGCTGGCCTGCGATACAAGCCGGTGAGCGGGACTTCACGCATCGTCAGGAAGCCGAAGCCACGTTGCTTTCAATTGAAGCATCCTGCCGCTCCTATTCGCGAGATTGGGTTGAAAAGATCAGAGCAGCTAACGCTCGCCTTAAGCCCATGACATACTCACTCCCCTTCGGCCCCAAAAACGCGGACGGCTCTCACGACCCTCTATGGCAGCAGAGGAACAAATGTCTCGCTGGGCTTCGATGGAGCTATGAAACGAATAAACGACAAAGGAAGGGTGCGTTTGCAACCCGAGTGGACTGCGAAGCGGCCCGCGTAAGCGACCCCGCGGCAAAGGGCGGCGTATACCAATTTCTCGAAACCGAATGCCGCTACCTCTATCAAGGAGGGGCCATCAGTGCACCGGTCTACGCCACCTCGATCCTAAATACCGGATACACTAAGGAGCCGTTTTTTTTCGCAACGCTTCCGGGCTGTCAGTCAGCACTTCAGACAGGGATTACTCTTCCAGGAGCGAATAAAGCTCGGGTCGTTCACTCGACTGCAAGCTCCGAGACCCCGAAATTTATTGCACAGTGCACCAAAGATTCTCTTCAAATCTGCAAGCGGGATGACCACGGACCAAGCGGTGTTAGGGTTTTTCAGTGAGTTAGAAAATGACTCAGTGGCTTACCGAAAAAACGCAAGTGCGGCTTGCACGGCTCCGATGATCGCCAATACTAATGTGAGTCTATTCATCGTACGGCTGTTCCTATCGCTTGCGACGGAATCAGCTTCCAAAGCATTGGTAAGTTTTGTAAACGCTTCAATCTGGTCCTGAACTAGTTTTACTTTCAGAGCAGCTTCCGCGCGGCGATGTGCGCTGTGGTCAGAAGACGACAACGTATAACTAGTAACGAGCGACTTGTATGGCTCGCCAAGGGCGTCGCTGTACGTCAGAACGTTTTTGTCGAAATCCGTCATTATTGCCCCCCGGTTTGTACTTCAGTGCCATGAACAAGAGCATGCTAAGAGATTATGATCTTCCGCAACTCATCGAGCTTTTTTACTAGGGCTTGCCCAGCAGAAGCTATATCGCGAGAAGCTTGGGCAACTTGCCCCTGATTCACAGGCAGCCCCCCACTAAAAATTCCGCTATTTGTTCCGGATACAGCGCTGAAGAACGCAAAATATTCGTCAAAGAAATACTTATCTTCTTGCTTAGAGAAACGAGCGGCACGTGTGAGCAAACCTCGAAGGTAATCCATGCGAGTAGTGATCTCGACTTGAACGGCCTGTTTGGATATTCCAGCCGTTGGATGGTGAAGAAAACTTGAAACTCTCTGTACTAGGGAAGTTACCTCGCGTTCACAATCATCTGAGTATCGAATGGCGTGGTCAATCAGTTGACGATCTTTTTCGGCGCCTTGTCCGAGTCTAAAAATGAAGTACGTAATTGCCAGAGAAACCGGCACCTCGAAGAGGCCGAGCAAATCCCCTACAGGTAAGGGCTTAAAATCAATGAAGGACGAAACCCAAGCCAAAGGACACATTTCCTACCGCTACGGGGTTGCCGCCCGCTGCATGAACTTTCGGATGCTTTCGATCAGATAGGGATCATCACTTACTTCAAGCCGCAAGCGCTCGTTCACAAAATCATAGCCAAGTTCCAGAACCGCACCGCCAAACGCTTCTTCTAGAAATGAGGCAGCGTAACCGGCCGCACCGTCCAGCCGGACAACCACGACGTCGCTCGACCTAAGAGCTGGAACGAGATGTTTTTCTCTGAACTCTTGGCCTGAACCAGGACCATCACTGATATAACGACCGCCGGGGAATCGACTGAAATCCTTCGCAATGTCAATAACTTGTGCCATCGGCTCTATCCGCTCGTTTTGAGCACCCATGATATCACTGTCCCTTGAAAATCAACCGCCGACTTATAGCAGACGGGCTTGGAATTCCTAGCATAAATCACGTTCCCTGTATTGGAACAAATCCTAAAGCGACCGGCAGGAACGAGGTCGACCAGAGACCTCAGTGAAGGTAAGCCATAGCCTCGACGGGGATCGTGCGTGCGAGAGCGCCCTTCCGTAACAGCTTGCTGGATAAGATCATTTTCAGACACAAAAGCATTTTTAATCTTGTCGGAGAGCCTTTGCCTAAGCGTGGTCGGAATGCCAAGCCCCATATCGACGAAGCACACCGAGATCTCGCGCGTTTTCGTTGCCGAAAACCCCATCATCCACCACTGACCCGAGCACGGTGAGTTGCGAAGACGTCCCCCGTATGCATGGTGCCGAACATTTTGCATACATTCTACGAGTGCCTCGTATAAGCGGCTCCGCGTATGTCGCTCCAGCACGATCTGGTGCTCGAAAACTCTTATAAGCTTGTCGGCACTTTCTCCTATAGTACTATTCCCCCTTGCCGCCTTCAGGTAGTGCCGTTCAGGATCTGGCTCGGGCTTGCTCCATCCAAAAAACTCGTAATACCCAATCTCGCCAAGAATTGAGCTACAGAGCTGATTCGAGGGTCTGTCCCCATTAATATTCTTGTCGCGAACGATCTGTCTGCAATAGTCCATTTCGGCAAGCAACAGAAGGGCAACCTCCGGAGTTATTTCCTTCAGATGCTCCATCTCTATAAACACCGTTCGGTTTCTACCGTACTGGACCTCTTTTCGGATGGCCTTCAGAGCAGAAAAAACCACGTCGGGATTCTGGTCTAGACTCATGACATCCGGAATCCTGACGACGGAAATGCGTTCATTTCGCCGCAACCACGAATCTGCAAACCCTCTGGATTGTCGAAACGGACTCCTACCAAAAATTTGGCGGGATTGTTGATTGTGGGGATCATGCAAGCGATTGTGGCGCCGCTCTCGCTTGTGCTGAATCCGAATACTGCGAAGCTTTCTTTTTCTGGTTAATTTTTTCACGACCTACCTGGGCGGCACACGAGGCATACCCCTTCACGTTTGCGCCGACCGGCGCCCCATGATCTCTCGGACCCTGCCCAGAACTGTCTCTTTCGACCCAGAATCATCCGAAGAATCTTCATCGTACCCGAGCATTTTGCAAACAAGCTTGATTGCATCTAAATGATAGGGAAAGCAAATACTGATGCTTTCCCCGTGCTCCGTTTTGGAAATACTTATGCGAGCGTACTTCAGGAACCGCAGATCAGAATCCCGCCGAATCCGTAGCATGCCCCGGTCATCAAGCTCGAATTCGCAGCTCGGGTCGAATCGTACACAGTCCATCAAGCGATGCAGCATCTCATCGCGACTAACCTGAAACCTTTGCTGCTGTGCGCCTCGAAGTCTTCGGATTTCCGCCTGAATGTTCGCAAATGTTAGCAATCGGCTGCTGACCTGGCGCGCGGCTTTTTTTGAGTACCCTGCGCGCACAGCAGCCCTGGTCGCATTAAAGTCGACCATGTACTCCTGGACAAACTTACTTTGACGGTTCGTCAGGAGTTTCGTTTCAGACATATTTCACTTTACCTCAACGACTCTGAGTTAAAACAATTGGCAGTGAATCTCAGTCCCAGAAAAAAATTAATGATTCGGACTTGTCCAATCTGATCCGCTGAGGACGCGGCATCAGTGTGTCGATGTGAGGGTGGTTCCTGTTAAAAGCAATTTCTGGAGGGGCGAGAGAAATCATAAACTCGGATCCAGCTAGGGCTAGCGAAATGCCTCCCAACTGGTCACCATTCCCCAGATAGGAAAGCTCTAAGTGCCTTCGTGCCTTCACCGGTTTTCCTACATGCACGGGCATGTACAGACCTTGCCCTACTTGAAAGTCCCGCAGTCCAAAGAGTATCTCCACCCATTCAAGTGGGATATCATCTTGACTAAACGTCTTTCCATTTTGGAACCTAACCTGTTCCGCTGCGGTGGTACCGAGAAGCGCTTTCAAGCACCAGCGCTCGAAACTAGGTCCCCAAGCAAGTAGGACCGGGTAGTCGCCGTCGAAGAGATTTACTAGTTTCTCAAATACCGCGATCGCGACGTCATCGAGCGTATGAAGGAAAGAATTGTGAAATTCGCATAGGCAGTTGGAGGCCAGCGACGCTGCCGAAAGCTTTTTCCGCTCTCCGTTAAGAAAAGGTAGCCCCTGTATATGAAGATCCTCAAACGTCTTGAGAATACCCTCAGAGATAAAATGTTCCCGAGAGATACCCCCTTTGCAATTACCCAGGCGAGACGCATAGCATTTCCCCACGACTCCCGGGGTCGTCGGCATTGGACCAAGACGGAAATGCTTGCCGGCCGCGTTGATCACTTTTCTGCCTCGGCCTTCTAGGCGCTCCTGCTCCCTCTGGATTCGCCTCAATGATGCCCTCATGAAACCTCCGCCGAATACACCTGCGCGCTATGCTCTCGCATCCGACTTTAGATTAAGCAAAAAGCATCAGTCATTTTCATCAAACTCCTGAGGGTGATTGTTGCGATAGATTTGAACTGCATCCCCCCAGCCTTTTTCAGATTTCAAAGATTTGACAACTCTAGACGGCGCAACGAGAGGATAGTCTCTTCCATCGTCCATCCGAATCTTCCACTGCTTGAGCTCATAAAAATGAGAATACTTCTCCAACAACCTAAGTCTAACGTCTGTCGGAGCAGTTGCCCCCAGGCCCTTTATTTTGAGAATGAACTCAGCTTCAAGATGACCTAAACTCGCAAACACTGCCTC
>CAZFMF010000004.1:0-28539 GCA_964519985.1 uncultured Pseudobdellovibrionaceae bacterium
GGCGTAGTCATTGCGAGGCTTTAGACCGAAGCAAACTCGCCCCCCGGAGGGGGCGAGAGATTGCTTCTTCGCTGCGCTCATCGCAATGACGACTATTCCTCTTCCGGAGTCTCTTCGGGCTGCTTCGGGGAGGTTGGCCTGCGCTTCTTTTCGCTCTTTTCCTTCTTTTCGTCTTCGTCCACTTCTTCTTGCCCAGGCTTAGCATCCGTCTTGGGCGTGCTGATGTAGTCGCCGAGGCCGGCGGAGACGATGAGCGACTGGAATTTCTGCGGCGTGATTTCCTTGCCATTGAGCGCAAATTCCACCGACGGCTGACTGCCGCTGGAAACGGAAACTTTCGCCGTCAGTTCGCCCGTGAAGTCTTTGAACTCCATGCCGAGGGCGAGATCCATCTCTTGGCTGCCGGTGATGCTCGTGCCCGAAACATTTATCTCTTGAGAGACCGACATCTTCAAATAAGGGTGTAGGTCGCCCTCTTTCTGCGAATGGATCGTGCCCTTCAAGTCGACTTCCACGGACGTTGATACGGGACCCGAGGGCATCGCGCCCGGCTGGGTCGACGCGCCGCTCGAGCTGACGCTCATCGAACCCGTCATTTCCATGCCGCTGATGTCGGTAATCGCGAGGATGGCTTCATCCTTTACCGCGTACTTAATTGAGAACTCCGCCGACATGCTTTCGGGTTTGCCGGTCGGTTTTAGGCTGAAGTCCAACGACAGCGGGCAATTCTCGCCATTGATGGCAAAGCGCACTTCCTTCATGTCCTTACCCGCATCTTGACCCGGGAACTCCATCGGCATTTTGCAGTCGCCGGCGAAAACGCTTTTTTCCATCTTGTCGACGATTTCTTCAACGTCTTGGTCGCGTTCGCCACCGGTGGTGCCGGTCGCGCAGATCGCAGAAACAAGTTCACGCACTTCGGGGCGCTGCAAGGGGTTAGCGGCGGTATTCTGGCGGCCGCCGTAGCGCTTGCCGGTCGTCTTGATGGCGGCAACGGACTTGCCGATGTTCCCTAGGCTCGCCGTAAAGCGGGCTTCCTGTTTGGAATCGAGTTCTTTGAGACCGCAGCCCGTGACCGCCAAGGCCGCCACGAGGGCGAATGCAGAAATGCGTGACATCGAGGATCCTCCTGAAAGTTGAACTTCAGGCGGAGCCTAGCATGGTGGGGAAAAACGTCAAAGATCCAGTGTGTTAGAAGTAGGGACCGTTATCAGTGGGCTTCAGCGGCGCGTTCGAGCGCGTGGCAGTTGCGGACCTGGATATAGGTCTCCGCCACGCCGTCGCGCGTTTCAGTCACGATCGTTTTTTCAAAACGGATCATGCCGCGCCCTTCTTCCACCTTCGTTTCGTTTTCGGCTTGCGCGCCGATCAGGTGGGCAGAAAACACCGCGAGGCATTCTTTTTCAAAGTAGACTTTAGGATCATCCCCGAAAGCGGGAAACGGAAGTTGCGAAGCCAAAAGCGCGAGAAGCGCTATCCACCAACGTACTGAGAGAGTTTTCATTTGTGTGACCTCGGGAAATACCGGAAGGAATCAATACCTTGAGTGTACAGCTAAATTGTGAAGGAATTGTGGCGGTCGTGCCTGGGAAATAAGACGGGGCTTGTCGTTGCCGACAAGCCCCGTCTAGGACGCCTTGGTTTGGTATGGAGACCGTTACAAGCTTAGTAGCCGTATTGGCTGTACGGGTTGTAATTCAACTGCTGGTTCTGGCCGTTCATCAGGAACTGGCTGTAACCGTCGTAGTTGTAATAGCCGTACTGCCCCGGACGGGCGTAATCGTTTAGGTAGCCGCCGTAACCGATAATCGCCGGGTCTTCGTTGCGCCACATGTAGTTCATCGGGGCCGACTTATTGATGGCCAACCGAAACAAGCAGCGCTCGAGCGTGCCCACCATGAATTCCAAGTTCTCGAGTTTCTCCGGAATCGCGTTGACCATCTGCTGGCAGCGAACGGTTTCGTCGGTCATCGAGGGATACATCAAGCTCGTTCCACCGTACACGCCGGTTTGGGTGGCTTGGTTCCATTGTCCGCCCCAGCTCTGCCAGGATTGCGGGTAGATATAATTGGTGTAGTTCGCGTTCAGCGTGGAGTCGAGTCCGCGAACCGCCGCCGCGCCGCGCTTAGTGAGCGCCGGAAAAGATTTGGAAACCGTAGCGACGTATTTTTCGGTGGCGCGCAGAGCCGCCGAGTTCGTCGTGAAGTCTTGCTGACACGCGGTGAGACTGAGTAACAGCGCTCCCGCGAGGATTTTGTAAATCGTCTTCATGGCGTTTCTCCTTACCTTTGCGTCCAAACCCATTACTGCTGAAATCCGCCGTACATGGTCCAAATGTTTCCGGCGTTGTAGCTGTAAACCTGCGATTGATAGGGCGACCACTGGAGCGATCCCGCCTGGGCGTTCACCACTCGGTAGTAGCACTGGGTCAATTTCACCTTCGCGAGCTGAAACAGCTGTTTCACTTGCGCGGGGTTCGAAGTCTGAAGCTGTTGCATGCGGGCGACGAGCTCTTGGCGCACGGCCAGTCCGCAGGAGTTCATCATGCCGATGCTAGCGGCGGCGAGGTTCATCACCGTGTCTTGGCCGATGTTGCCTTGGCTCGCGGAGCTGTTTAAGCAGGCCCATTGCGATGCGGCCGTACTGGAGCTACCGGGCGTCCAGGCGTTGTTGTTCGACATACAAGCCGTGGCGGTTTGGTCGGCTTGGCTCAAAGTCGTGGTGGTCGTCGTGGGCGCCGCTTCGTCCTCGGCCGGAGTATCGAACAGGTCCAACGTCGGGTCGGTATCCGCGAGAGGATTCGAGCCGAGATCGGAAAGGGACTCTTGGTCGTCGGTGCTGGTCGAGCCGCTGCTCAAGGTGCGTGATACGTTGGTGCTGCAAGCGGCCGTGAAGAAGATCGAGATGATGACCAAAGCTGAAAACTTGTTGTACTTCACGATTGCCTCCAAGAGTCCCATTCCAAGCGTTCTTGACGGAGTTAAATTGCAATGGGGGGGCCAACCCGAATTCAGCCTGAACACACGGTGAGCGGTGCTGTCATTCCGGTGACGCCAAAAGCAGGGGGGGTGGGAAAGCCGGAAAACGGCCCGCCGACCTAGGGAAAAATCCATTGGTTTCAATATTTTAAGTTTGTCATTGGCGGCGTGTGGAACTACTAGTTGGGTGTCTACTGTTTGGATACGGTCAAGTTGCCTCCCGCTCATTGAAGCGCACCGAACTGCCGATTAGTATCGAGGCTTTATGTCAGCAAATCCCGACACGAAAATGAGTCGACTGGTCCGCCGAATCACGGTGGATTGGTCTAAGCCCATCACCCTCTTGCTTTTAGTGATCGCCGGTCTGGGGATGTACCTCGGCACCAAGGTGAATCTGAAGCTCTCGCTGATGGATCTGTTGCCCGAAGATCACCCTTCGGTGGTTAAATTCACCAAGCTCACCGACGTCGTGGGCGGGGTCGGGTTCTTCACGATTGTGCTCTCCGCCGAAGATGGGAAATCCCACCTCGAGATCGCGCCCCGGGTCATTGCCGAGATGGTGAAGTCGCCGCTCATTCGCAATGCCTCATTTCACCGCGAGCAGCGCTTCTTCGTCGATCACATGCTCTATTACATGGATATTCCCAAGCTCCAGGACCTGGAGCGGGACATCGCGCGCCAGATCAAGGATTCGCGCCGCAAGGTTTTCGACCTAGGCCTCTTCGATGAAGACGGCGACAAGGAGGCGCCGGAAGCCAAGCCGGCCTTCGATAGCAACCTGACCCAGCTCGCGCAGGACTCGGCTAAGATCACGCCCTTTTTGACGTCGGAAGACGGCAAGCACCTTCTCATCATGGCCAAGCCCAGTTTCGATTCCACCGACTTGGGCCAGACGCGCGAGATGCTCGCGTACTGTGATAAAATGCTGGCCGCCACGCTGCCGGCGAACGTGACCTACCGGTTCGGGGAGCGCTACTACAATAAAGTCGTCGAGACGATGCTGATTGAGGGCGATATCCAGCGCCTCGGCTTGATTTCCATTCTGCTGATCCTTTTGGTTCTCTTGCTCTACACTCGGTCGATGCGGGCGATGGCCGTGATTTTTATTCCGGTCTTCATGGGTCTCGGCATCACGATGGGGGCGACGTACCTCTTCATCGGGCATATCAACATCATCACCGGCTTTTTGATCGGAATCCTTTCCGGTTTGGGCGTCGACTACAGCGTGCACCTCTTCTTGCGCTTGCGGCTGGAGAAGCGCGAGCCCTCGAGCCGTGAGCCCGATATCTTCTGGCGTTGCATCGGCAGCACCGGAAATTCGATTTTCGTCGGTGCCGCCGCCGCCGCCTTCACCTTCTATCTGCTTTCCTTCAGCTCCTTCCGCGCGTTTTCCGAGTTTGGCTTCGTTTGCGGAACCGGCATCGCGGCGGTCTTCGTTTGCTTGATCCTGAGTTTCACCGCGCTGGCCAAATTCTTCAAAGCCGACCAGATCCCGGTGCCGCCGCCGTTGATGGGCAAGTTTCTATTTCCGATGATCCCGGTGCCGAAAGGCCTGGTGGTGGCGTGCGTGATCACGGCCGGCGTCATGCTGATGTCGACCCAAGTCAGCTTCCAATATGACTTCGAACAGATGATGAAGCACTCCGAAGAGATGGAGCGTACTACCGCGCTGATCGACGGCGTGTACAAGCGCTCCGCGGTGCCGGCCGCCCTGCGCAGCGACACCAAGGCAGAAGCGTTGGAAGTCGAAAAGGTCATTCGCGCGAAGTATATGCCCGCTCTGGTGAACGAGATTATCTCCGGCGCGAGTATCATTCCCGACGATCAGGCGAAGAAACAGGAAATCATGAATCGGATTTCCGGTGACCTGAAGGCAATCAAAGATCGTTGGATTCAGCAATCCCTAGGAGTTCCGGCAAGCGCGGTGCGGACGTGGCTGAATGCGAACCCTTTTACCTTCAAAGAGATTCCGGAACACCTGCAGGATGCCCTGCGTGGCACTACGAATACGGGATTTTTAGTCTACGTGTATCCGGCGGTGAGCCTAGGTAACGCCAAAAACGTGGCCGCGTTCGCGGGCATGATGAAGGACATCGAAACCCAGTTTCCGAATCTGCTGTCAGGTTCCGATGCCGTGATTTTCTCCGATATCTTGGACCTTATCAAACACGACGGGGCCATCATCTTGATGGTGATCTTCCTCGCGGTGGGTTTCTTTATTTGGTTGAACACCCGGCGAATCGACGACACGCTGGCGAGCTATATCCCACTTCTGATTTCTTTCGTGGTGGGGATGGGTCTGATGGCCATCTTCGGCGTGCAGTTTAATATTCTAAACATCACGATCATCCCGTCCTTCGTGGCCTTGGGTATCGACGTACCGATTCACCTCGTGCACCGGGCCCGGGAAACCGGCTCCGGCTTTAAAGCCGGACGCGATATGGCGGCGAGCATCAATCTCGCGATGGGAACCTCCGTGATTGGCTTCGGGATCTTGGTCTTCGCGCGCGCTGGGGTTTTGAAGAGCCTGGGCGAAATCGCGATCATGGGCACGATCGCCATCTGGTGGGTAGGCTTGTGGCTTCTCGCCGCCGTTTTGGAATGGCGCCTGCGTCGCAAACCGCTCGCGGTGGAGTCTAGCTCGGGACTGACACCTTCCGCCTCCCCAACGGATCCGCTCCAAGCGAAGCACTGATTGCGATCTCCCACCCGGCAATGTAACTTTTCGGGGCCATGAAGCCAGTCAAGCCCGACGTCCTCTTTCCTGCGCTCGAAGAAGGCATTCTCGCATTCTGGCGCAAAAATGGAATTATCGAAAAGGGCCTCGAGGCCAACGCCGGTAAGGAACCTTTCATCTTTTACGACGGGCCGCCCTTCGCGACCGGGCTTCCGCATTACGGTCATATCCTGGCCGGTACCCTTAAAGATATTGTCCCGCGTTACTGGGTCATGAAGGGCCGCTACGTGAAGCGGCGTTGGGGTTGGGACTGTCACGGCGTGCCGGTGGAGTTTGAGCTCGAGAAGGAATTGGGCCTATCCGGACTCACCGAAGTGCAAAATTTCGGGATCGCAAAGTTCAATGAGGCCTGCCGCGGGATTGTCCAGCGCTTCACCAAGGAATGGGAAGAGGTCATTACGCGCACCGGACGGTGGGCGGATTTTCGCCATGCTTACCGCACCATGGATCCCCAGTTCATGGAAACGGTCTGGTGGATCACGGGGCAGCTCTGGGATAAGGGGCTAGTCTACGAAGGCCATCGCGTCATGCCCTACTCCTGGCGCATCTCGACGCCATTTTCGAATTTCGAAGCCGGACTGAATTACAAAGAGGTTCAAGATCCCGCGCTGACCTTGAAGTTCAAAGTCGTTGGCAAGTCGGCGGTCGCGGACCGCACTCGCAACTTCCTCGCCTGGACGACGACCCCTTGGACCCTGCCCGCGAACCTCGCCCTGGCGGTGGGAAAAGAGATTGAGTACGTCGAAGTGAGTCTGGCGGAAGCGCCGAGCGAGAGTTTTATCGTCGCCGGAGATCGCCTGAACGCGTATTTCGAGGGCAAAGCGCTCAAAACCTGGGGCACCTTTGCCGGCAGGGCGCTTGTCGGCTGGGAATACGAGCCACTTTTTCCGCACTTCGCCGATCGCAAAAGCCAAGGCGCGTTTCAAGTGTACGTCGGTGATCACGTCACCGCCACGGACGGAACGGGAATTGTCCACACCGCGCCCGCGCACGGGGAAGAAGATTACGCCGTTTGCGCCAAGGCGGGCATCGAGTTGGTGGATGCCACGGATGCGGAAGGGAAGTTCACGGCGCTCGTTCCCGAATACCAGGGGAAGAACTTCAAGGATGCCGACAAGGACATCATCCGCGATCTGAAAGCGAAGGGCCGGATCTTCCGCCACGATACCTTCTCTCACAATTATCCGTTCTGCTGGCGCAGCGATACGCCACTCATGAATAAGGCCATCTCCACCTGGTTTGTAAAATTAGAGCCGTTTAAAGCGCGACTGGTGGAAAACAATAAAACGACCCACTGGGTGCCCGAGCATCTGCGCGACGGACGTTTCGGCAATTGGCTGGAAAACGCCCGCGACTGGAACATCAGTCGCAATCGTTTCTGGGGCACGCCACTGCCGATTTGGCGGTCGGAGGACAAAGAGGAATTGATCTGCGTTAGCTCGCTTGACCAGCTGGAAAAGCTCAGTGGGCAACGGCCGGCGGATCTGCACAAGCATTTCGTAGACGACATCACGTTCAAATCGCCGACGAGTGGCAAAGTCATGCGCCGCATCCCGGAGGTTTTCGATTGTTGGTTCGAGAGCGGCAGCATGCCGTACGCCCAGCAGCACTACCCATTCGAGAATAAGGCGAATTTCAAAGATCACTATCCCGCCGACTTTATCGCTGAAGGGGTGGATCAAACTCGCGGCTGGTTTTACACGCTTTCCGTCCTGTCGACCGCGCTTTTCGATCGGGCACCGTTTAAAAACGTCGTCGTGAACGGACTCGTGCTGGCCGAAGACGGCAAGAAAATGAGTAAGCGCCTCAAAAACTACCCCGAGCCGGGTAAGATTTTTGAAAGCTATGGAGCGGACGCGTTACGCGCTTACCTAATGAGTTCTCCCGCTTCGCACTGCGAAGACTTGCGCTTCTCCGAAAGCGGCGTGAAGGAGATCGTTCGGTCGGTGCTCTTGCCGTTGTGGAATGCGTATAGTTTCTTTGTCACCTACGCCGAGGCGGACGGCTGGGCTCCCGAGAAATTCGACGAAAGCGTTTTGGGGAAGTTGGAGAACGATCTCGATCGTTGGTTGTTGTCGCGACTGCAGACACTCGTGAAGTCGTACGGCGAGAAGATGGAGGCTTACCATCTCTACGAAGTGATCCCCGAGGTCCTCGCCTTCATCGGACAACTCACCAACTGGTATATTCGGTTGAACCGCCGCCGCTTCTGGGCGGAGGAAAAAAGCACCGACAAGGATCAGGCGTATGCGACGCTGTACTTCACACTTATGGAGTTCAGCAAGGCGTTGGCGCCGATCATGCCGTTTATCACCGAGGAGATATTTCAGAATCTGCTTCCGGCCAAGGACAAGACCGAAAGCGTTCACCTTGCGCGATTTCCGGAGTTCCGCGCCAAATGGGTCGACACGAAGCTCGAGGCCCAGATGGCTTTGATCGATACCGTGGTTTCGATGGGGCGCACTGGCCGCAACGCCCACAATCTTAAGACGCGGTTGCCTCTACGGAAGATGACCGTCATCACGCGCAATCCGGAGGACAAGCAGACGATCGAAAAGTACCGGGAACTCATCGCCCAAGAATTGAATGTGAAGGCGGTGGATTTCAGCAGTGAAGAATCGAAGTGGGTCGTGCTTTCGGCCAAACTCAACGCCAAGGTCTTTGGGAAAAAACAACCGCAGAATACCAAAACCGCACTGAAGGAAGTTCCGACTTTCACGGCGGCGCAGTTGGCGGAGTTGGAAGGCAAGGGCAAGGTTTCCCATAACGGCATCCAATACGATGTGGAAGATATCTTGATTGGTCGCGAGCCCAGACAGGCGGGTGCGATGCAAACGAGCGGTACGGTGACGGTTTGGCTGGATTCTACGGTTGATGAATCTTTGGTTGCGGAAGGCCAGGCGCGGGAGTTTGTGAATCGCGTGCAGAAACTACGGAAGGATTCGGGTCTCGATGTTTCCGATCGCATCCGCCTAAAATTCTACCCCGCGAAACCTTCACTCGCCAAAGCGGTGGCGACCCATCGCGACTACATCGCCTCCGAGGTCCTCGCGGATGAACTCCAAGAAGTCGGTGCCGACGCCGGCCCCTGGTCCGTCGAAAGCGAAATCGACGATATTCCAGTCAAACTAGTCATTGCGAGCGTAGCGAAGCAATCTCCACGATAAAAGGTGCCCATCGACTTTTCGGCCGGAAAAGAGCCGGGTGCGCACCCGCTACCTTTTCGGCCGAAAAGTCGATGGGCACCCTTTAGAGCGGTTGGAGCAGATTGATCCCTTTGATGGCGGGAATGAGTAAGCAGAGGCGCAGGTAGTTGGCGAGCGGAACATCCTTGGCGCGTCCCCCGGAGCGGCTCACGTGACGAAAGTACGTCCCTTCCTTTTTCTGGATCACAAACCCCTGATGGGAAATATTCATCTGGGTGCCGGCGATCTTCCAGCCTGGTCGCACCACATTGAGAATCGTGCCATTGGGGATTGCGGCGAGCAGGGCCGGATCCACCTGCACATCTTGAATGAGGTAGTGTAGGCGCAAATCGATCAAGGCATCGTGAATCTGCTTTTCGAAATCGTCCTCGGCTTGCGGTTGGCGATTCCGTTCTTCCCGTTTTACCCGCGCCAGCTCTTTTTCCTCCGCTTGTCGGCGCAGAGTTTCGGCTTCGGCGACGTCGGTATGGGTGATGAACTTGGCGAGTGGGATGAAGGGCAGAGAGGGCGTCTGCGGGGCAAAGGCTTTACCCTCACCACGGAGCTGGGTGAGCAGTTTTGCGCGTTGGGCATCGTCGGCCCCCGGAACGCGAATCACCGCGGCTTCCAGTTTTTCAAACCACCCCCGTTTGTTGACGATCGCGTTCGCGCGTTCCATGCCCCACTTCACCCCGACTTCCTCGGTGATGTCGCGTACGACACCGAGGCGGGTATTGTGCGGGATCCAATCGGTGCAGGGAAAGTGATTGCGGGTAACGAAGCGGGGCTTATCCCCCTGGTAGCGAATGCGAGCGAGCTTTTTCGGAAACTCCTCTGGTTTTTGGCTGCCGGCCAGCGCGAGCATGGTTTCAACGTAAGTCATGCAGTCGAAGGCATCGAAGCGATAGAGCGGCCCGTGGTCGTAGGCGTCGTTACCGCCTTCGCCCAGCGGGGCGTCTTCGTAAGGGACACCCAAGAAGGACCGGCTGGCGCTATCCACGCGATCGGCGGGCGTGGCGCCTTTGACCTTGCGCCAGGCCGCGGCAATGTCGTCCTCGGCCCGTACCGACGCGGCGGCGAACGCGATGAAGATGAAAGCGAGACGCAACCCCATACTCTCGATTCGGCATTTGGACGCGGGAAGGTGAGGGGTGGGTAAGCTACCGTAACCTATCGATTTTCCAGCTTTTCATTGAGGCTCAGCCCGGTTTTCATTATAATGCGGCGCATTATGTGGTTGGGATTGTGGGGTTCTTTTCTTTTATTGGCGGGTCCGGTTTACGCGTTGGCCCCCACGGTTATTGAAAGCTCCGTCACCACCCGCAGCGGATTGCGTTGCCGCACCCAACTGGAACTCCCCGCGCAAGACTCAGTTGACTCGATTCTCTTTTTTCTTTACGGCACTGGGACCTACTCGGTGGGTGAGGGGACCAATCCAGTGGCGCGGCCCTTTCTGGCCGGACACAGTGCCGTCTTGAGCTTCGATAAACCCGGAATCGCGTTCACGTCCGACGGAGTCCAAGTCGATTGGGAACTCTTCGCCAAACATCGTCCGCAAGATCTAGTGGACTGCGCCGAGGGGGCCATGGAGTGGGTCTCCAAGAAGTATCCCGACGCTCGGTGGATCGTGATGGGGCATAGCGCGGGGGCCGCGACGGCGGTTGACACTCTGCTCGCCGCATCCGAAAAGCGCGCCGCTGCTCTCGAGCGGATCGATGGCGTGATCTTGCACGCACCTCCACTCATCGCATGGGATCGGATCGTGAGTTTGCAAATGGAACGGATGAAATCCGAAAGGCGGAAACAGTTTACCGATGCGTTCACCGGTCGGAATGCGGCTTTCTTTCTGCGTCCCGAAAATGGGGCGATCCCGCTCGCGTTTCATGAAGCGATGATGGCTACCGAAGCGCTGTCCAATCGGATACAACGCTTGGTCAAGCAAACGTCGCCGACATTTTATGTTTTGCAGGGAGAGTCAGACACCCAGTGCCGCTCCGAGGACGCTCGGGACTGCGAGCCTCAGTTCCATTCAACGCGGGTCCGCTTTGCCTACTACGATGGGGAGCACAGCTACAATTCCGCGGCGGTTGAGAAACTCATTCAGGAAATTGACGACTGCTTACTCAAACGGCATTTCACCGGAGGCTAAGACTTTGCGGGTGAGACTGTCTCCATTCTTTGTAAACTTAACGACCTGAGGAAAACCGCCTCCGCCCTTGAAGCCCCGGATTCCTTCGGGCAGGCTGGTTCGGTAAGACGGTACTTGGACCAAATATAGCTTCACCCCTTCCGGAGTTCGCTTCGTCCCGGCCGCCAATTGGCTCTTGATATTTTGGCAGGGGCCGCAGTCATCGGCGGAGAAAAGGACCCAGGCCTCTTGTTCGGGAGCCGCTTTGAACTTGGCCTCAAAATCACTTTTCGAAAAAACAGACTCGCCCACTCCCGTCGTGCCGCTTGAAGATTTAGCTACGGAGCTAACGGGTTCGGTTTTTTTCAGGTCTTCTTCATGCACCATGAGTTTCTTAATTCCCTCCGGCGCCTCCATGGCTCCCAGCTCCTCATTCACGATTGAACACTTACCTTCTCTCGAACAAACTCCGTCGGTCCATTTCGATGGATCTTCGTAGAAAGATTCCAGCTGCTCGAACGAGGGTTTGGTTGCGGGAGCATCGGGTCGCCCCCCATCAAACGGCAACCCGCCCGCGGAAAGCCCACCGTCGCCGTGGCTGCCCGTTTTTATTTTTGGAATGCCGGCCAAAAAAGGATGATGGAGCGCCTTCTTTTCTTCCTCACTCATTGCCGAAGGGAGAGTGAGATCAAAGTAACGTTTCAGGTACAGCTTCGTGTAATCCGTCTTGGGGTAGCGCTGGATGAGGTACCAGGCCAAATCTCGAAGCGCTTGTTTTTGCAGTGGGTCCTTTTCCGAAAGCTCTTTTCCATTCATCAATACTTTTCCCTCAACGGGATCTAGTCGGAGCAGTTTAGAGTTGCCCCCAGCGCGGTCATACAAGCTAAGTCCACCCTGGGCCTCGAGAAGTAGGGGGGTATTGGCGAGGTGTTTTCCCCCCATTTTAAGAATCGGCTTGGTACCTAGCGCGCCCAGACTCTCATCCGCCGGGGTGGGTTTAGGAACAAACCCCAACTCCTTTTTGGGTTGCTGGGCTTGAACCATAAAACTAGCGGCAAGTGCAAAAACGGCGATGAGTTTTTTCATTTGAGAAATAGTTTACCAGGTGGCGGCCATAAAAAAACGTCGAGTCGTGGCGCAGGGAGTCGCAGTTGACCGGCTGGCAGTTTTCCCCCCTCCCGAAGCGATTTGTGGTACTCCACAGCCACCGTGCGATTCGAAGAACTTCCTCTGACTCCCGCTTTACTCGGCGTCATCGCCGAAATGGGCTACGCCGAGCTGACTCCGGTGCAAGCGCGTACCATTCCCGTGCTGCTCGAAGGGAAAGACGTCATTGGGCAAGCGAAAACCGGCAGCGGGAAGACCGCCGCCTTCGCGATCGGCCTGCTGGAAAACGTCGATATGGGCGCCCGGAGCATTCAGGCTTTGGCGCTTTGCCCAACGCGAGAGCTGGTGAACCAGGTCGCGGAACAGATCCGCAAGCTCGGTCGCTATCGCCCCAATCTCCAAGTCCGCACGCTATACGGTGGCCGCCCCGCGGGTTTCGAGCGCCGTTCGATGGAGCACGGGGTGCACGTCATTGTCGGCACTCCCGGTCGCATCTTGGATCACCTGGGACGCGGGTCCCTCGACTTTTCTCAAGTGAAAAATGTGGTCTTGGACGAAGCCGACCGAATGTTGGATATGGGCTTTCGCGAGAAGATCGAAGCCATTCTCACCGCCACTCCGAAATCCCGACAAACGGCGCTCTTTTCCGCCACCTTTCCTCGGACGATTGAATCATTGTGTCGTCGCTACCAAAACTCTCCGGTGCATATCGTCGTAGAAACACCGGCCTCGGAAATGCCCGAGATCGAGCAACGCTTCTACCGCTGCAACCAGGATGGGAAAGTGGCGGCCTTGGTAGCTTTGCTCCTGGCACAGCGCTTGGAATCGGCCTTGATCTTTTGCAATCTGAAGGTGCGGGTGGATGAGTTGGCGACCGCGCTGACCGGAGCGGGTTTGAGCGCGGATCGCATTCACGGCGATCTCGAACAGCACGAACGCGAACGCGTGATGGCCAAGTTCCGCAATCAAAGCACGCGGGTGCTGATTGCCACCGACGTCGCGGGGCGCGGGATCGATATCGCGGGTCTAGACGCCGTTATTAACTTCGATCTGCCCTCGGAAGTGGAACAGTACATCCATCGCATCGGGCGAACCGGTCGGGCGGGTCGCCGTGGGTTAGCGGTGAGTTTGGTGACCGACGCGGAAGGCCCGAAGCTTGACCGGTTGCGCGAAAGCATGGGCATTGCCATCGAAATTCAGCCCGCGCATTTACTCCTCGCGCAAAAAACCACGGCGCTCGTGGCATCCACGCCCATGGTCACCCTCTCGATCCTCGGCGGACGGAAAAACAAACTGCGACCCGGCGATATTTTGGGGGCAATCACCGGCGACGCTGGCTTACCCGGTGAGTGCGTCGGGAAAATTGAAATTCAAGATCGTGTTTCGTTCGTGGCCCTGGCCCGACCTTCCGCCCAAGCCGCCTATGCGTTTTTCCAACGCGGCAAAATCAAGGGGCGTCGTTTTCAAGTGGAATGGGTGAAATAACCGGTGGCCTACTGAACGGCCAAGCGTTCGTACCGGCATGTGTTGCCTTGATTTTCGGCCTCGCGCAACGAGCGTGCAATCACCATCGATGCGTAGATATCCACCTTGCCATGGACTTTGGCGAGTTTGGCTTCCCGCTCGTTTGCGACCCTTAGGATGATCAGAATTTGGTCGCGTAATCGGTCCGCCCGGGGAAGAATTTCCTCCAAAACTACGGCGGCCCCGGCGCGGAGATCCCCCTCGTCGCTTTGAAGGAGCGCTTCTACCCGACCTAAGAGTTCCCATGCATGCTCGTACTGCCCGTTGTCGACGTAGCGAACGAAAACATCCACCACCTGATTTCGTGCATCGCCTTCCAGCTGCTGAGTCGTCTCAACGGTCTTCATGGTCGGCTCGTCTTCCGGCGGAAGCGCCCACGCCGACGTTCCAAAAAAACGCAGAAAGAAATGATCGCCCACCGTCTCACGCGGGGAGGATTTACAAGTCCACTGCCAGTCTACACCCGCACGGGGGGTCGAGATGGTGCGTCGATAGTATGAGCAGCGGTGCGTGAACCCCTTCGCGCCGATAAACTTCAAGAGCTCGTCGACCGCTGGGTCCATCCAATCGCAAGCCTTCTGGAAGCCTAAGACTAAGGACTCATGGGATGCCATAACCAAAATTCATGAAGTCATGAAATCTATTCATTTTACTCGCAGAGGCGAGTCTCCGAATCTGCGGACATCGAGATTGGAGACAAAATGAAAAAACAACGTAACGCTCTATTCACCCTAACGATGATCCTCTCTTTCCCAACGTTTGCGGCGGACTTTTCAAGGTTTGCGGGCGAGTGGGTCGGCGACTGTTCGGCTCCCGGAGTGAGTCAGCCCTATGAGCGAGAATTTGGGATCCAATGCGTTGGGACAGGCTGTCAAAGCATTCGTTGGCAAGGGGGATATATTCCCTCCTTTACAATCACCGACGGCGCGACGCTGCTTCACACCGAGAGCCGTACCGACTCCGCCGGACGGCATGACTACTTCGCGGGCCAAATCTATCAAGATAAAACCGATCCGAAACAAATGAACATGCTTTGGGTGGAACTGGGGATGAATTTTTCTACGTCCGCCCACTTCCGCAAAACCGCCATCCAATTCGAAGCCCAGGATGACGGCACACTCACGCTGGAAGTCACAAAGGAAACCACGAATCGGTACCACCGCGATATTAAGTGCCTACTTAAAAGAAAGTAAAATCGAGTGAGACAGGTCGGCCACCTCGCGGTTGCTCGTGAGAGTACACCGTGCCCACTTTCACTGCGTTCAAGTGGGCCCAGTTGGGATTGAACCAACAACCCCCAGATTAGAAATCTGGTGCTCTATCCGATTGAGCTATGGGCCCGTTAGTGAAAACGAGTGCTAGATTCATAGACTACTGGCGGTGGGTCCTCAAGTTCAACGCCCTCGGCACCATCGGGTGCCGATGTCCGACATATATTTTCGTCAGATATACTTTATAAAACAGATAGTTAGACGGTTAACACCCTCTTAATACCCGACCTATTCTGTCTTTAAATTCTCGCGATACAGTTTAGCTGAGATAAAGGAGCACGTATGTTGAACTCTCGGTTGGTCAGATGGTCAGTACTTTTGTTTTTACTCCTCTTGGCGAACGCTTGCGGAAGCGATATAGCCCCCGAAGGTGAACTAGCGGGTAGCGCGGGAGGCGCGTCCGCAGCGATCGCCTACGACGAGGCGCAAAGCAGTGCGTCCGAAGTCACTTCTGAAGGGATTGGGGAAACTCGAGCCGCCGCAGAAATCACTATTCTTGGAACAACCCTCGTCAACTCAGCAGGCGATCCTCAATATGCTCAAATCCCCGAAGTGGGGGAAGTCAGCGGTCAAGATGTTACCTTCTTGCTGACAACAGGGGTCTACCGCGTCACCAACTCGGTAGGCGAATTTGGTAGCTTCATTATCGGAGGCACGGGCGAGCTGATTGCGACGACTGGGGCCTTAGTGAATATCGGAAATACCGTCTCTTTTGACCGAAATCTTCTGGTACCAGTAAGTTTGTTGCGTTCAGACATTCACTCCACAGGACGGCCACAAGACGCTCTGCTGGCCAATGTCGACATCGTGCGGCCACGTGGGAATGTTGTCTATTACCTGCCGGAAGGACCGGGTTTTTATTCTGTAGATGCTTATGAGCAACCTCAGGGCCAGAATCCGGGTGGTTACAGCCACACGCACGGAACGTTCAAAGTAGGAGGAATGGTTTCCGAAGCGACTGGGGTGCTGCGAGTCGCTGGCAATGATGTTCATTTTGATCTGTAAACCAGAATCAGGCGGCGATTTTGGCGGGGACCGATTGCTTAATGGGCAGATGACGGCACACTTACACCCTCGATCTGGACGACCTTCCGCCGCAGGAATGACAAAAAACCCGCAAAGCCTTGCGAAGGCCGAGCGTTTTTGGGACGAAATCGGTCATCCCCGCTTCACGGCATTTTTCTTTTTGATTGGATGACGCGGTGAGAGCGATGACGGGAACAAAACGCCGCGTCGAAGACATCCCAACTGGGCCCATTTGTGTCCCACCCTCGACCGCCCCAAGTTACTCGCTAGCTTTCGGATCTCCCCGCCTCGCCATTTCTAGACACAGCCGGCTCACTCGCCCAGCCACCTCGGCCAGAGGTTCGCCGCCATTCTCCGTAACAGCGGCCACGAGCCAGCCTGCGATGAAGTTTTGAATATCCTTAGCTACGCGCCGGGCTTTTGCGCCTTTGAGATAACCTAGGTTCTCCACCATCTGGGTCACTCGGTCTGTTCCTGTCTGCACCAGGGCCGTGTTCATTTTGCGAAACTTCGCCGAAACTCCGCAGTAGTAGAAAAAGAAAAGCCAAACCACGGCATGTTCGCGCTTAGCTTCTACCCATTGAAAGGTCGCTTTCACATATCCGACTAACTGCTCTTCCGGATCATTGCTATGGCGCAAGGGCTTGATGGCATCTTCCTGGAAGCTGCGCCGAATGTGGTGAATGACCGCTTCCGCCAGCTTGTCACTGTTGACGAAGTAATGGATGATCAGCGGCCGGCTTATTCCACATATTTTCGCAAGCTTGTTGAGCGTGGTTTTTTCAATCCCAATACGTGCGTAACTTTTAATGGCTGCTTCGAGAATCTGCTGCTGTCGCCGCTCTGACTTGCGTATGGGCGCTGGCGGCAGCGTTTTAAAAAGGCGATCCTCGGGTTTCATAAGCGGCGCAATCTAGCCTGGAACGCTGGGGGGGACAACCTAGTAGACATGAATTTTTCAATCCGCTAAACGATGTCGATGCTATTCGGGAAGTTATTTATCGTCTCGATTGTGCTTCTAGCGGCCGTCCCTGCCTGGGGCGGGTACAATCCATGCCCCGACAATATTCTGCTCAACAGCGACGGTGGGGTGGAGTACGAGCAAATGCCTTCCGGGAGTTACCCGATCCTACGTGTTGGGGACAGCTGGATTCTGGCTCAGACGCGGCTCTTTCTGTCGGAAAAACAGGTCACCGAGATTACCCAGACAGTGAGCGTGCCGGTTTCGGAGGCCCAGTATTCCGAGAGGGACTTGGCGGATGGTCAGTCTCGCCTGCGCAACCATGTGGAGAACCTCACCGACTTTGCGCTCTTCCACGAGGCCAAACGCCGTCCGTGGCCGCCGCAAACGTTCGATCGGCTAATGGGGTTCGCCGGTAAATATGCACCCCGCAGCGTCTACCAGGCCACCTATGTTCGGGTTGCTCAAGATACCAAGGGAAGTCTCACCAGCACCCTGCGTATCACGCGTTGTCCCCATACCGGAACTCTCATGGCGACCCGGGACGGGTTGACCTACGTTCCCCAACACGTGTGGCAGGGGCCGACGGAAGAATTTCTTGGCGGGATGCTCCTTCGGAACACTTGCACTTTGGGCCCAGTTGATTTTCAAGGGCAGGGGAACACGCGCTATGCTGGTGGTGAAAACGAGGACGTGGGCACATACGCTATCGAGCGGTGTTACAATCGCGCGGCCTTTGGCGAGCAGCTCTTGCACTTAAATATTCTGCTGAGCCAAGATCAATTGCCCGACCTGTTCATTGCCGAGGGCGCGCCCCCGGTAGCCCCCACCGAAAGGCTTGATTTCAGCCTCTGCGGGCGGACGCTCAACACCTTCGGCGATGACACGTCGGAACGCCTTTACGCACCCCTCACCTTCCGGGTGTATGACTCGCGAAAATTTCTGAACGATTATTCGCTCGAAAAAGGGCAGGCAATCCCGCGGAATGGAGTGAACTGGCGGGCGCTCAGCACAAACCAATTGCGGTTCGCAGAGGTGACGGACCTCCTAGTAGAACAGCAACGCTGGACTCCTGCCCAGCTTCAAGCATACCAACGTCGTTTCGAGTGGGTACGCACCCGACCTCCTGGATATTGACACAAGTGTAAATTTTAGATTGACGCGGTTTTGCATTATCGGTAGTTCCCATTTTCAGAAGGAGACGGCTTTCGCCGGAAGGGAATATGCGTGCAGCGTTTCTAGGAATGAGTTTATTCGCTTTGTTGGGGGCCGTGCCGATTCAAGCCTCGCAAACCAGATGCTACGTGAAGCTCGTTGAGCTCGCGAATGGGAGGCTGAAAGTCGGTGTCTCTTTGAAATCCGAAGTCCCGTCTACCACTCGAGAAACAAGATATTGGACTAAAATTCCGGCTGGCCAGTGGGAGGATAGGCCAACGTCGATTAAAGACAGCCGTTGGCAATATGGGAAGTTGACGATTCATAGCGCATCCGATGGCAGCCTAGAAGCTCGCGTGATTGCTTCGCGCGATCCCCGAACGGACTTTATTTGGTCCCTGGGATATCGCGGAGAGGGGAGCGGTGCCCTTCTGAAGGGAAGCAAGAGTCTGACCCTTCCGGTGGCGTTCCCGAAAGACTTGGAAGAAGCACAAGCCGGTTTGCGGGATTCGGTTCGAAAAGCCTACGGCTATGAGAGTGTCACTTTCAGTTTGAATTTGGTGAGTCGTTGGGAAGACGTTCGAACTTTTTTGTCTCGCACAAAACCCCTTTTTGAAGCATTGGAACCTGGTTACAGGCGCCAGGGAGATGGATCGATTCTGTATGAGAATGTGCGTCGTTTGGTGCCCACGCGAGCCGAATGGGAAGCCAAAGCGGCTTTGGATCGCTTGAGGCTAGAACGACCGGATTTGGCTGTCGATATCCCACCCGCGCCCCGGGGAGAAGCAGCGTTTCAAAGTACGGAAGTGAAGCAGGCATTCGAGCAATACATGAAAACGTTGTGGGGCGAGCCAATTGATACCGACCTGCACACCCAACTGTGGACGGAATATGATCCGGATAGATTCCGTGTGGGGTATATTTTGGAGTCGAACATGAATGGAAAGACGATCGCATTTCAGATGGATGCTTGGTTCTACCGACCCGATCATTTCGCGGGCTTGGATTGGAGAAAGAAGGGCGTGAACGGCGCGGTGGAAGCCACTCGCCGTGACACCGAGGAGCTGGAGAAAGTTATCCAGGCCGCTGACTCGCTGGAAGAGCCGGGGAAGTCGGACTGGTAGTCCGCGTTGTATATGGCGGTACGCCGCGGATCGCCCGATTTCGCAAATGAGAGGTTTCACACTCGAATGATTCTACCCGTCCAGAAGCTCCTCCAAGAAAAAACGGGTTTTTGCCGGGATCTGGTTATCGGGATAATACCGAGCCACGATCTTTAGCGCTTTGGCGGCGCTTTTGATTTCGAGCACTTTGCAGAGGGTCAGGACATCGTTTGCATCCTGGGAATCGAATCGAGCACTGACTTTCATCGCGAGCAAATACTCCGCCGGCGGCACCCAAACGCGGAGTGAATCAAATTCGAATACGGTGTCTTGAGAGGTTGGGTTACCCGGTAAGAAACCTTTCACGGCATCGTTCAGCCAGTCTTCGGGAAGGTGCAAATCGGCGGCAACTTTCTTGGCGGCGGCCCGAATTTCACTACTGGGACTGAAGATCGCATCAACATCCTTGGTGGCATCTCGGGCGTTGAAGGCCAAAACCATGGCGGCGCCGCCTACCATACCAATCTCGCCCCGAATTCCCTGGGAGCGGAGAATTTCATTCAGTCTAGAAAATGCTTTCTCGAAGTCTTTTCTTTTCATGCGCGGTTCAGAAAATTGCCCAGAACAAAAATAAGACTTTCTCGAAAGCTTACCGGGCTTTCGATCAAAGCGGTGGCCTTGAGGTTTTCGACTCCCGCCACAAAATAGGGCTCTTTGAGCACAACCGGTTTCGATGCCCACGGAGGAAAATCGACTTTCAACTCTCGGGCAAGTGCACGGGCGGTTGCTACGGCCAGAGCGCGCTGGCGGGGCAAGCGCGAATTTGCGAGCCGGCCAAGGGATTCAAACTTCCCGCTTCTACGCACTTCATCGACTGCGTCAAAAAAAGGAGCCCAATGGGTGACGGACTTGGAAGGGGGGCGCCCACCCCGCTTTCCGTTGGCGCGCGAGCTGGATGTTTTGCGGATTGATTTCACCGATCCCCCGAGTCTACCCAGTGCCATTGCCGCTCGATTCTTCATTACAATAGTATAACCAAAGCGCTTAGGTTTTGCAAGACGCGGCCGGGTAGCTAGAGCAGACTACCCAGTTTTTGAATGGCTTTTGCCGTGCCTTCCGACCAAGACCCGCAGCTGATGCGGATGTAGTTTTCGAATCGCCCCGAGGCCGAGAAAATCGTTCCCGGCGTGATGTTGATCTTGGCGTCGACGGCCTTTCGGTACAGCTGCAGTCCGCTGGCTCCTTTCGGGAGTTTCACCCAAAGCACAAAGCCACCCCGGGGCTGGCTGATCTCCGTCCCCGCGGGAAAGCTACGCAACACGGCCTCGGAGGTACGGGCCATCTGGGTGGAAAGCAGATGCCGAACGCGACGCAGGTAACGCTCGTAGGAACCCGACTCGAGAAACTCGGCCACGGTTTCCGTCGTTATCAAAGGCACACAACCGTTGAGCAGGTACTTCGCGCTTTCGATGGCTTCCTGAAGGTCGCCGGCCATGATCCAACCAACGCGCAACCCGGGCCCGATCGTTTTGCTGAACGAGCTGCAGGTCATCACGCACTGTCGCGTGTCATAGGCCTTCAGCGGTTTAGGACGATCCTGTTCGAAAGAGAGCTCGCCAAAGATATCGTCCTCGATCAGTTTGGCTTTGTTTTGAGCGAAGATTTTGACCAGTTCCTTCTTGTTCTCTTCCGGCATTAAAGCGCCGGTCGGGTTTCCGAAATTGGGCACCACAAACCCGGCCTTAATGGGAAATCGCTCAAACGCCTCCCGAGTGGCTTGGAGATCTAACCCCGTCTTCGGATCGGTCGGGACTTCGAGCGCTTTCAAGCCGAGCTGCTGAAGCACTTCGAGCGTCCCAAAGTAAGTCGGCGACTCCACCAATACGGTATCTCCGGGTTGGGTACAGCTTCGAAATGCGAGATAGAGGGCTTCGCCGCACCCCGAAGTCAAAACGATATCGTCCGCGGTGACCGAAACGCCGATCTCCCGGTAGCGCGCCGCAATTTGATGGCGCAGACGCGGGTTGCCGGGAGGGAAATCCATCTGGCTCAAATATTCCGGAGAATGGCGAATGACCTTGCCGGCTAAGGCGGCGAGCTTTTTCTGGGGATACAGGTCGAGACCCAAATGCGCGCAGCCCAGTTGAAAGAAGCTGTCTTCGCGAGACGTCCGGCGCATCGAAGCCAAAACATCGGCGGTACGAATGTCACTGTGCTTGATTCCCAGGGACGGCATCTTTAGACCGGTCGCCGCCGTGGCCAGGGGAGTGAGGACGTAATACCCCGATTGGGGCCTAGCTTCGACAAAGCCCTTCGTCTCCAGCGTCAAGTAAGCCTGTAGAACGGTGGACACGCTGACCTTGCGGTTCCGGGAAAGCGTGCGAACCGAGGGCAATTTCTGGCCCGCCTGCAAAAGGCCCCCCGCGGATTTGCGATTCAAATTCTTGGGCAAGATTCAGATAAAGCACCGGCTCACTCCAACTGTTACGGTCGAAAAATATCAAAACTGAATCTGTACTGTCCATCACAGAATTCACTATATTGCTTTTAGGCCAGTACAGTGGCCGGGAGGTCCGATGAACGACAATGCGCTTTTGTGGAAGTCCTTTCTGGCCGGGATCGTGGCGGTGGCGAGTTTCAGTTTAACTGCGCCGGCGACCAAGGTAGCAATTCACGCTTTTTCCCCTCTGGCGGTGACCGGAATCCGCGGTTTGCTCGCTGGCCTTTTTTGCATTGGGTTTCTGCTTTGGAAGCGCAAGCCGGTGCCTTCTAAAAAGGTCTTAGCCGAACTCTTTGCGGTGGCCGTTTTTGGCTCGGCGGGCTTTTCCGCGTGTTTGGCACTCGGACTTCAAACGGTGCCCGCCAGCCACGCCGCAGTTTTTCTAGCGATGCTCCCGCTGGCGACCGCGATTTTTTCGCAAGTCTCCATGGGCGAACAAACCACGCCGCTTTTCTGGGTGGGGGCTATTTCCGGAGCGGCGGTGTCCTCCGCGTTCATGATCCACCGGGCGCATGGGCAGATTGGGGCGGGCGACGTGTTCCTAGTACTCTCGGTATTGTTTGCGGCTTGGGGTTACGTCCGGGTGGCCAAAGTCTCCCGGCAGCTGGGTGGCGCGCGAGCGATGAGCTGGGTCGTCGTGCTGGGGGCGCCTATCTACACGCTGCTGCTGTATCTCGGGAAGCCCGACTGGTCTGTCCCTCTCTCCACGGAAAGTGTGGTGGCCCTGATCTACCTGGGTACCGTGAGCCAATCGCTCGGCATGTTTCTGTGGTGTTGGAGTTTGTCGACGGGCTACGCCACCTTGGTCTCTCAAACGCAAATGGTTCAGCCGTTTCTATCGATCCTGGCCGCCTTTTTCTTCCTGGGGGAAGCGTTTAATGGGGATCTCTTCTTGGTGGCCGGTCTGGTGTTAGCTTGCGTTGCCCTTTCGACTTGGGCGAAGGTGCATCGGCCCGCAGTAGCGATCGCGCGGCACTAGTTCCGCTTCAGCCATCGACGCTTCAGTTCCATGATGCGTCGATAGGCGCTTTCGATGCGGGACCGAGGGATGATTCCGCGGCGGACCAGATGTTGAATGGTGGCGAAGACTCGGGGAGTCAAGTTCCTATCGTATTTCCCCGTGTTGTTCCCGACGATGAGCATGTCCGTTCCGGCATTGATCGCCAGAGCGATGGCGGTCGCCTCACCGTAATGTTTCGTGATTGCTTTCATGCCGATGTCATCGCTAACAATCACTCCTTTGAATCCCAAACGGCCTCGGAGCAGGCCCGTCAATGTTCGTTGGGAGAGACTAGCCGGATATGAAGAATCGAGTCCGCGGTGCATGAGGTGGGCGCTCATAATGATATCCGCATAACCGCTATCGACTAGCGTCTTGAATGGAATTAGCTCGTCGGGCGACCAACTTTGAGTGATATCGGGCAGATCTTGATGGGAATCCTGGTCGGAGCTTCCGTGCCCAGGAAAGTGTTTGGTGGCGGTAAGAACTCCTTCCTTGCGATGCTCAGCGACGAAAGCGGTGGCGTGGCGCGAAACAATGGCGGGATCGTCGGAAAAACTTCGGCGCAGTTTTCCGATGATGGGGTTGTCAGGATTGGTATTGAGGTCGAGTACGGGCGCCAAGTTTAGGTTTACCCCCACTCCCTTTAAATCAGAGACCAGACGTTTCGTCGCACGGGCCGTAAATGCCAAGTCATCTCTTGTCCCTAGGTCTTGCGGACTTTCCGATCTGTAGAATCCCTTCGCTGGTTTTAGATTGGCAACTTGTCCTCCTTCTTGATCTGCAGCGATGAAGAGAGGAATACGGGAATGCCCTTGCAGCCCTCGGGTGAGAGCACTCAATTGCCTTGCATCAGAAATGTTGCGGGAGGTCTTTAGCTCGACGTCGCGGTCAAATAGAATGAGTCCTCCGACTCCGTAGTAGCGAATGTCTCGGACCGCCTCCCGAGCGTCCTGTACCGTCATTCCTCTAAATCCGGTGATGAGCATCTGCCCGATCATTTGATCGAGCGAGGCGGGCTTACCGTAGGCAATCGGAGCTAAGAGAAAAAGGAGAGTGAATCGGTACATTCCCTTTAGGTAACCCTGCACTTTTGGGATGGAAACCGCTTGGCGTCATTACAACTTTTGTACCTGTTTGTAGCGAAAACAATTGCGCAGGTGATCGTTCACCATTCCCACCGCTTGCATATGGGCGTAAATGATCGTCGACCCAACGAAGGAAAACCCGCGCTTCTTTAGGTCCTTACTAAAAGCATCGGAAACGGCCGTCTTGGCCGGAACCTTGGCGTGCGCGTCCCAGCCGTTTTGGATGGGCTTTCCGTCCACAAAGCTCCACTGGTATTTCGAAAAGCTTCCAAATTCGTCCTGCACTTTGAGGAAAGCTTGGGCATTTTTTACCGCGCTAATCACTTTTAGTCGGTTTCGAATAATTCCCGGATTTTTCAACAGCTGCTCGATTTTGGCCGGCTTAAACTTGGCGACTCGTTCGGGATCAAAGTCATCAAAGGCCTCGCGGTACCCCTCGCGGCGTTTGAGGATGGTGATCCAACTCAATCCCGCCTGCGCCCCTTCGAGAATCAGGTACTCAAAAAGCCGGCGATCTTTGCGAACCGGCACTCCCCATTCGGTGTCGTGGTACTTCACGTAGATAGGATCACTTCCGACCCACCGGCAGCGTTCTACATCGGCTTTTTTTTGAGTGATTGACACGGTTCACTGAGCTCCATAACTGACTTCACTCCGGCGCCGGAGTGGTATCGCCCGCCCATGAAACCAACCTGCCTCGCCCGTTAAGGTCGAAATCGAGTTGAGGTACGGCACTTAAACTGACTGAATTTGAATTTAGGGTGGCCATCGTCGGAGCGGCAAATCTGCGGGCTGATTCTCTCGGGCGTGAGATTTCCCGAAACGATTTTTTCGGCGAGTTTCAAATAGAGTGAAGTGGTGGCCTCTCGAATCTTGAGCGTGGCCTCGATATACGGTTTGAACGCATCCCCTAAGTCGTACCCGCGTTCGCACATTTCTTCAAAGAACAGAGTCTTTGGATCTGCTTTCTCCGACAGCAATCGATAGAGTGCGGCTAGAAAACCGGTGCGATCTTCTCCCACGGTGCAGTGAAAGAGAATTTTGCGATTCGCTTTGGCCGCCTTGTGAATGATCTGGAGTGCCTCAACCGTCTGCTCGCAGGGACGGGTGAAGGAAGTGTGATCTTTCCAGGGAAAAGCGACGTGGTGAGATTCGATCCCACGCTTCTCGAGGTTTTCCCGTTCGACCGCGACGCTTCTCCCAGCATCATTCTTAAAGACAAGCACCTCTTGAATGCCGAAAGCTCGGTAAGCGTCCAGCGCCGCATCCGTTTTCGGCGCCATACTTCGGTAGATCCATCCCGAAGCACCCACCGCATGGGCATTGGGAGTTTTGAGCTCCGGGATGCTGGGTAGGATCGGAGAAACGAGATCTTCTTCCTTCACCACGGCCGGCCTCCCGGGGACCTCGGCGCATTTGCCTTCTATCGATCGGCCGGCGAACTGACAGCGAAAAAACTTTCTCGCTTTCTCATCGTGGTCTTCCATTTGTAGAACGGCCGCCCCCTCATTTTCTCCGTTGGTTTGGAGCAACTCAACGTAGGGACGGTTCTTTCCACATTTATAGCGCTTTCCGGTCGCATAGGATCGCGGCTTGGCGCAGGGCAGAGTCCCCACCTTCTCTCCGGTCGCGGTTTCCGCTACCACAATGCCCAAGTGTTTTCCTTGGCGCCGGAGTTCCAGGCGATAGTTCAAGTCCATTGATGGAGAAAACGTCACGGCGGCGGCAGCCAGACCCTCAAAAACCATATGGGGGGTTTAGCGGGCGGCAAATGGAAACTCAAGTGTCGAAACCAGTCCCGTTACTTGGTTAACACTAGCGAATTCATCTTGTTGTACCGGGCAGAGAAATAGCGTAGACGGACAGAGGGATGGGTAAAGGGGGGAGTTATCTGCTATCCAATCATCGCTCTGTTAATGGTGCTAGCACCGGCTTTGACCTGCTTGGGCGCGCCCCGCACCGAGTTGCAGTTAGAGGAAAATTTTCAAAGATATCTTGAAACCTGGCGGGGTGGTTTTTACCGGAAGTTACCGAATGGCATCTACCACGCCCCTTCCCTAACCGCCTACATTCAGAAAAAAATCGGCCTTTTTGAACGCAATTGGAGATGGCCCAGCGGCTTGCACCTGGTGGTCGGACTTGCCTCCTCTAAAGATATCAATGCTTCGGTTGAGCAGGCTAGTTCCATTGATCATCGCCGGGTGAGTGGTTTTACGATCAATAAAGGCCTGCTCGATTTCGTGAAAGACCCGCGCCGCGTCTATCCTGATATTCCCGATGAGCTGCAAGCGCTTTCCGTAAACTCGGAAGGCCTGCTGCTGGCGGTCATTGCGCACGAGAGCGCGCACCTGATTCATGGCGACAAACGAGGGACCGTTTACAAGGAGCTAGACGCCGATGAACTCGCCGTTCGACTCCTGCATGAACTGGGGTACTCCCCGAGGTTGTATCTCGATTTTCTTCGGCTCCTCGAATGGGTGGAGGACACCACCTTTCGACCCGAAGACCGGGTTTTTCGGCTGTCGGATCCGCATGCACGGGCGTTTCTGCGGATTGCGAATATCACGCCCACCGTTGAAATTTTGGAGTTAGAACCCATTGCCCGATTCGAGCTCGGTTTTGCCGATCGAGTGATTCCCTATCATGGGCCGGCGCAAATTCCCG
The DNA here is from genome assembly GCA_964519985.1 of uncultured Pseudobdellovibrionaceae bacterium. Classification (GTDB taxonomy): domain Bacteria; phylum Bdellovibrionota; class FAC87; order UBA2466; family UBA2466; genus JAIEOG01. Next base: position 26,428 of record CAZFMF010000004.1, read on the forward strand.
AAGATGCCCACGCCCATGCCTCGCTCCAGAGCTACGCTGGCATTCAAAAAAAACTATCTGAAAACGACTACGCGCAAAAGACGGTGCGAGAAAAATACGCCATCTTAGAGCAGTTTCCGCTGGTGCAATTGAGTCGTCGCCATCTCTCGGAGTCACGCCTCGCCTTGATTGAAGAGTATGAGAAGCTTCTCAAAGACTGTGAGAGTCTGGAGCAAGTCGATGCCTTTATTTCCTCACTCAAACGGTTTGAAGACGCGTTGGAAGTCGGGGCCCTTGCGGATCTGAAGTTTGCGGAGCGGATACGACATCTGCGCAAGTCGATTGCGGATCATCAAATCGGAATTTTCAAAACAAAATATGGAACCGACCAGCTTCCGCTCGATCGACTGCCGGAATGGGGGAGCTATCTCGATCGCCCGGTAAGTTTTGGAATTTTGGTCCGGCAAGTCCAAAAAACCGAAACCTTGGCGGCGCTCAAAACCCTGTATTTTACGGCGATCGATCACAGCCATCGCTTAGCCGTCCGATTCAATCGGACAAGATCGGAAAACCCGGAAGCATTTGAAGATCGCCTGGCGCGGGCCGTTACCCGGCGGATCTTGGAGCTCAGTGGGGACCTGGGAAACGTACTCGATCGGATTCAAGATTTTTTTCAAATCACGCTCAAGAAAACCAAGATAGACAATAGAATCAGCGAAGAAATCGAGCTTGAGCGGGCCCCTGCTATCTTTTCGGAAACCCTCGAATACCTAGTACGGCATCCAGAATTCCGCGTGGGAAATTTCATTCGCCGAATGGAGGAGCCGGAAACAAAAATCGACAAGATTTACCGCCAACTCTTACTCGACAATCGTATCAAGATCTCGGTGATGTTTGCTATGCGGTTGCGGTTGACCCCTCAAAAGCAAGGTACAAACGTCCAGTATGGAACAGCCGCTGCCGATATCCCACAAGGCCCCGTTCCGGATGAACACTGGACAGTTCTAAGCGGGATTTTGGAAAGCTCCGAGGTAAACCGCCTGCTGAACTTAAAGATTCAAAATCGATTTACCTTGTCGCAGATCATCGCTTTGCTGGAGGCACAGAGCCCCGAGCTTTCTTCGGATTGGCAAGCGCTGCGGACTCAGATTCGGGTCCTCGGTAGGGATGAGATCGGCCGAGAAATTGAAACCGGCTTGGCGAAAATCAGCAGCTTGTTATCGAATTTGGATCCCCAGTGTCTCACGCGCATTCAGCCCGCCTTGGAGCAGCTGAAGCAGTCAGCGCCGCATATCCTAGCGGACAATATCCGCTCGGCGGTTGCAAGTTATCCTTTGTTTCGGCGATCCTTTTTGGCGCACCGGCGTCGAATCCATCTTGATTCAAGCGATAGGGAGATCCTGGCGGGCATGGTGCGGCTCGATGCGAAGCATTTGGCAAACCTTCCCGTGGCCGAGCGCTTTCGCGTCTACGAAAGCCTGCTCGCCGAACACCAAAGGGCTACCATCCTGGAAAGAGAGCGGAGACTTCCGGAATTGACACTTCAGTTCACGGCGGCTTTGCGCCGCTTTACGGACCATCGCAAAGAACCCCCAACCCGCGAACAAGAAGAGGAAGTACGCAGACTGTTCTGGGATGTGACAAATACTATCAAGCCCTTCATTGAAGGAACGGCAAAGGAAGTCCCCGCCGATTATGCGGTCAAGCACCGCAAGCTGCTCACCGCCCTACAGGTTTTTGCTAAGCCCGCTGAGTTGAGCAACTTCGTTGTCCACGAAGAAAAGGGTGAAGCGCGGGAATTGGTGACTGCTTTGGGCGACTGGTTGCGAGACTTGGAGCTTGGAAAAATGGATGATCGGGCGGCCGAATTGTTTCAATCCGCGATCCACCTCGATCAGGTCTCCTTCGAAAAACGATGGCATGCCGCGGCCAGCCCGGAGCAGAGAAAGGCCATTCTTGAAAACCGAGTGCGTTATTTGTCCGAAATCGCCCGGCTCACCAGTCGCTATTCCGGTCTGCCGGAGCACGCTCCGGCAATTAATAGTGACGCGCTTTTTGCCTATGCGGTGCTGGACGAGGAAGTCGAGAAACCGCGCAAGCTCGGTCTATCCCTAGACTTCGAACGCTTGCTTG
>CAZFMF010000004.1:28549-60180 GCA_964519985.1 uncultured Pseudobdellovibrionaceae bacterium
CGCTCGAAGAAGTCACCGCCCTCCTAGAGCTTGGGCCGGAGACGGCCCAAGAAATTCGAAAGGGGACGGCGCTTGGCTACTTCGAAGCGCATCGGTTCATCCAAGCGAGTATTGAAGAGCCCGATCCCATTCGTGCGCTGGCCCACGCCTTTGCGGCCCATAAAAGGAACTATTCCACGACCACCCCGGTCTTGATGACCCTTTTTGCCCATGCCCTGGAGAAAGTGAAAGACTCAAATCAGATGCAGGATTTTGCCGAGCTCGTTGGACGGTTTCTAGCGAGGAGTCGTCTGCCCAGAGTCAAGTTGCTGGATATGGTTTTTGAAGAGTTCGAGGTAGTTCGGGGTAGGCGGGAAAGACAAGAGTCCTTAGTGATGCATGAGTCGAAGGAAGCAGAACTTTTTTCGGGGCGGTTGATAGAGCGAATGGCCGAATTTGGGACTCGGTTGCCAGCCGCAACCAACGAATGGGGGCAGTTGGGTTTTCTTTCTAAGTTTTGGTGGATGTTTCCCGAAGAAGTTCGCAATCGCTGGTATACGGAGACCCTTCGGCGCTATCCCGTTCCTCCGGGCCAAACCACCCATTCGCACTTCCTAAAAGTATTGCGTGAAAATGTCCCATGGTCGAGAGCCATTGATGAGGCGATGGAGAAAGAAGTCCACGAGAGGTATCTGGCGAAAGAAAACTCCGACGAAAATCGCCGCAAGGCGATCAGTCTCACTTCCGCAATTCGTTCTCTGGAAATTCGCGACCGCACCTTAAAAGCGATCTGGGATACTTTTGGTGTGCCCAAAGATACTCTATGGACCCGATTCAAAGCTCGGATTCACCTTTGGGCGGTGTATCGGCGGGCCCTGAAGTATTGGGATCATAAGTTTTTAGAGCGGTTGCGGACCTTGCCCGAGCTTCAAGCGTTCATGGAAGCGACCATCGAATCCTACCGCCGTGAGCTTCCTTCCGATGCCATGGAAGCTCTGAAGGCCTTGCACAAAGCGCACAAGGATCTATCGGGTGCGGCATACGGTGAAGCATCGGCAGTGTTTGTCGAAGACTCCCGTCACAAAGATGATTTCCTGCAGCGTTGGGCGAGGACCTCATCGTTGACGGTGGGGGCAATCGGAAATCTGCACGACAATAGTACTCGGAGAAGAGAAGGTGTCGCGCAACAGCTGATGAAAGCGGTACTCGAGGCTCTGCTGCAGTTCTTAGAGCCGCTTGGTCCGGAGGAAAGAGGTGAGCTAGCCGAATACCTGGCGGGGGTCGGCGTTCTTTCTCCTCCGTTGGAGCAAAAACTGCAAAATCGCTACTATGGCACCGACGCTCGCACTCGAGCGTTAAAACGTAGGGGACTGCATTTCGATCTCCCAAAGCTCAAAACGTTTTTGAAGGAGATGCACACCGCCGACAAAGCCGTTGCGTTTCGCTCTCTGTTTCTTGGGAAAAATGGGATCAGCATGTCAAGACCAACCGAGGATCGGATCTTTCGCAACATTCTGTTTCAGGACCCGGACATGCCGCATTATTTAAGAAGGGTTTTAGAGATCTATTTCTCCCATGGCAATGCGACTGAGCGGTCGCTCTTGCTAGCGCGGCTCCTTGCTAATCAGGAGGGGCGGCCCTTTCTGACGGGGCCCGAAGTCCTTCGCTTAGTGGTGCTTCACGGCGGTCTTCTCCCCGCAAAGCTTGCGCAACTCATTGCCAGTCACGGTTTTGGGTTGTCGAAAGAGTACCGCTCCGTGATGGAGGTATTCAAAGGGTCGGCTCAAGCGGTGGAGATACAAGCGGCACTTCAGCTAATGCAAGAGCGACTCCCTACCGAGGTTTTTGAGGCGATCGATTCATTGGAAAGGGAATTGGGTTCAGGCGGAATCAAGACCGGGTACTTAGTCAAACTTAAGGATGGACGGCGAATCGTCGTAAAACTCGCTCGCCAAGACGTGATTGCCAAAGTGTATCGAGAGTTACAAATTCTGGATCTTTGTATTGCGGATATTCTTGCCGATCCGGACCTTCGCATCGATTCCCTGATGGCATTTGCCGCGGAAGTGAAGCGCCTGACCAGAGAAGAACTCGATTTTGTCGGTGAAAAGCAAAAGATAGCTGCGCATGCCCAAGCCCAGCGCAATCGCCCGCTCGTTGTGCGCTGGTTTGGGCAAGAAGTGAGCATCTACGTGCCCAAGCCCCTGCCCGAATGGTCGCACGAAGGGATCGGCGCCGAAGAATATGTAGATGCCAAAAACTGGGATCAGCTTCCGGAGAGCGGAACGGGGTGGACAAGAGAGGGGCTTGCTCGTGCCGCCCTGCAAAATATTGTCAATGAGCTGCTCGCGTACCTAAATCCGGCCGAACAGCCGGGCGGAAATGTCATTTTGGACATCGATCCGCATGAGTACAATAACTTGGCGCGTTGGGGTCTCATGGGGCGCCAGCTGGTCGATATTGATTTTGGTCAGTCGGTAAGGGTCCCGCCCGAGAAGGTGAAGAATTTTGTCGGACTGATTTATCATATCTATCGTCGTGATGTAGACGCATTTATGCGGGCCGCGGAGACGCTGGTAGACTATCGAAGTGACTTGGACCGCGACCTATTGCGACAGGCCCTCGTTCAACAGATGACTCACAATCAGGATCCTGTTTCGATCGTCACAAAAACGCTCGAGGAGGTAGAACTCAAAGGGCTCACTCTGAAAGCCGAATTCCTTTTTCTACAAAAACTTTTTGCTACGGCAAACGGCCTTCAACAACACGTGAAAGAGCCAGAGTTCTTGATGAATCAGATAAAACGAGGGCTCTTTTTGCGCGCATTGACGCTGGGGCCCGCGGCAATTAGCGACTACCAGAAATCGCTTCCCGCGTTCTGTGCCCTGCTACTGAGGGCGTATGCTTCGAAATAACACCTAGTGAACCAATCGCTAACCCTTATTGTTCCTATAAACCAAAATGACTTGTCCGCGGGACATTGAAGGATTCTAATTAGCCGGGGAATGAAATGAGAACCGTTTGTCTATTGCTGCTGATCGCTTCCGCCGGCGCGGTGGCGCAAATGCCTTCGGTGCGCTGTGGCTTTTTTTTGGCGGAAGAAATTCCCAGTGGCTTTTTCGAAGAGGGAATTGATGAGTACATTGTCAACCTTCAAACCTCAAATGGGGGTGGTTTTTTGTCCAAGCTCGTGGGGGCCATCGACAATCAGATTTATTCCTTGGAGGTACGCATCCCGAAACTCCACCGCGATGGGGAAAACGTTTTGCCAAACTGCTTCCTCGCGACCGCCAATCCGCTCTTGTTCAGCTGTACCAAGGGGGCGGTGAGCCCCGGGGCGCGGCTCACCAATCACGTGACTTCCACGACGCGGTCCATTGATTTCGATCATTTTGCTATCACCGCGGCGCGTACCAATCGGCTGCGCTGGAACCTGGCACCGAAACCCTGGGCAACGGATTCGATGCAATGGGAGTTTGAAATGAAAATCGGCGGCACCAAGATAGCGGACCAAATCAATTTCACTCCAACGCGCTGTCGGACGGAGAAGTAAGATGAGAACCCTTGGATTATTGCTGGGGCTGACACTTCCCACCTTTGCCGCGGAAACGCCGGTCATCACTTGCGGCAAGGATACTCCGTCGACTTCGTTCATGGAGCTACGCGAATCCGATAGTGAGTACATTTTTGATATACGCGAAACGCTCGATGACCCCGAGCAAAGTATTGCCGCCTCGCTCCATCTACCCGATCTAAAAAAGGGAAAGCGCTATCATCTTGAGTACCGGTTTGCGAAAGCATCCAACTGCCATTTTACCGACGATCCGCAACTCCTGGCTTGCTACGGGAGCTCAAATCTAGGTGAAATCTCCGTGGTGGAAGTAGCGAGCGGTGAAAGGACCCTAGTGCCGCTGACCTTGTTTTTGCTGGGTACGGAAACCAGTCAGGAAGAACGAGTCACCGACTGGGATGAACTCAAAAAGATGAAACGCGTTTTTTGGTCGTCCTACTTGGCAACGAATCGCGGAAGTGCCCGGCGAACCGTCGAAGTCACTTGTACCGCGAAGACGCCATAACCTAGCCCGCCAGCCTTTTTTTTGGTTCCGGATCGGAGTACTATGTTACCGGCGGGATTTCTTTCCACCGCATTTCTCATCTTCACAAACAGGGGACTTCCATGCGAACGGCACTCGTATTGGTTTTGGGCGTTCTTTTTATTGCAGCGTGTGGAAGACCGACCGAGCGTATGGAAGCTTCTCGATCTCGTGACGTTGTAAAGGGCATTAAACCGCCGAAGGGCAGCCCGGCGATCACGAGTACCGTCGGCATTTCGAGAAAAGGAGTGCTTCCGTTTGAAACGCTGTGCACCGGGACCCTCGTTGCTGACAATTTGATCATGACCGCCGCGCACTGCATCTTGGGCCACTCTCCCGCGTTTATCTTCTTTGAAGATGCGGACAGTTCGGGAAAGGGGGAAATGCGAAAGATTCAGGAGGTCCTTTTCCACCCGATGTACCAAGACAGTCAGGATGTTGACTTTGACATTGGTTGGCTGCGTTTTGAAGGCGGATTGCCCGATGGCTATCAGCCGGCCGCTCTCCTTCCTCCGACGGAGAAGCTAGTCGTGGGAGAAGAAGTTATCCAAGCCGGCTACGGCAAGACTGCCGGCGGAAAAGCGCCCCCCTCGCCAACCAAGCTCCAAACCCGAACCAAGATAGCTTTCGTGGGGGACGGACGGCGCGACCAGCTTTCTTTCAAAACGAAGAGCCAAAATTCGAGCATCTGCAATGGCGATTCCGGAGGGCCGATCTACGTCGAGCGCTCCGGAAAGTGGTATGTCGCCGCGGCATTGAGTCGAGGCGACGGAATGATGTGCAGTAAGGGAGGGGCGACTTATGTTCATGCGAGCAGTTTCGGCGAGTGGATCGAGCGCACGGCGAAGGTCACCTTAGATGGGGTGGTTACCGGATCTTATCCTTTTGGCGCCGGCGGAAAGGGCCACGCCAACCTGTTCGAACACTGTGCGGACTTTACGATGACGGAAAAAGAGTGGGTGCGCGTGCGCGATGTTTTGAGGCCCATGGGTGTTTCTTGCGGGGCCATCTTAAGAGCGGGCCCCGCGGATAGCCTTCCTCTTGCAAAAAACGCGATGCTGAAACTGATCCAAGGTCCGTATGCATTGTTTCTTTCCGATTCATGGCCGCCGCTGCTCTCCTTAACCGAAGGCCAGGAGCTTTTTAAAGAGAACGCCGAGTTTTCAACTTGGGCGGTTGACCTTTCGGCGCCACTTTTGGCGGAACCGACGATCGTCCAGCTATTCACGAGAATGAACGCGGTCGTGTCGGTAACCCTCTTTGATCCGGCGGCGAACACTTCGCTAAAGGCAATGGACGGATTTTCCAAACTCAATCAGTTTGATTTGGTGGGAGGTCGCGCGGCGGATGGATCGCTTCCCGTTTTCGATGGACGCGAGCTGCTAAGATTTAAGAATCTGAAAGAGGTGAATGTTTCCAGCACCCAGGTCCAGAATATCTCGGAGCTTTCCCGCCTGAGTCTGCAGAAGCTTTACCTCCGCGACACGGACCATAAGCGCTGCCCCCTGCCGGCGCGTAAAGGGTTTACGTGCGAAATCGAAGGCACGGGACCTATTGTCCGTTCGGTCCGCGACCCAATACCCCGCCGCTGACCCGTCGGAAAATATCGTGGGCCGAACCTAAGTTTAGGGTGCGGCTCTTCTTGATGAGTGTTGGCGCTATTTCGAAGTAGTGCGGCAATTCCATATCGCGGCCCCCCTGATCGGCATCACCGATGGGATGCCGTGTAAAACGCCCCGTCGCCGGGCTCTGCTGGACCCGGACGATGAAACTGTAACGGCCGGCCCCGGTGACAAGGACGACTTGGTACGTATCGACCGTGTCGACGGTGACGAGGTGAGTGACGTGCGCTTTTTTCAGATCTTGTTGCACGCGCGAAACGTCGTCCGCGTTCTTCAGCAACATCCCCCCCAAAGTTTCTTCACCGGCTAGCCGCAACACCAGCGCATTCACCGCCCCCGAAACGGCGAGATCGACGCCCTCAGTAAGGAGGTCATAGTCGACGGGTAGCGCGTACGTGGCTTCGAGAATCAGGGGTTCCTCCCGTTTGAGATCGTTCGGGGATCTGGCGGGCTCGGGATAGGCGGCCAATCGAGGGAACGTCGGTGTCGGCCCGGTCAAGGTTTGGATGGTGTCGACGTCGATGGAAGCGGCAGAACAACTTTCGGTCCGAAGGTTGAAATCGACGTGAACGGGTACGAGCGAAAACGCTTGGCCGTTTCGGGTCACTAGAATCTGATATTGAATGGACATCCCCCCTCGGGATTCCTGCCGATGGGTCTGCACGATACTGAGGGTGTATGTGCTTTGGCCGGGCGGTGCGATTCTTAAGACTTGCTGCAAGGCCTTTTCCGCCGCTAGCACCGCCCCTTGGCGCAGGGCCGTGTGGTCGGCGACTTCATGGGAGACTTGAAAACGCACCATTCGGTTTTGTCCCCCGACGCGAATCGGCTCAACCCACTGAACGATCGTTCGGCTGTCTTCCACGACTTTCACCGCGAGCCGGTTCCGACATTCGAAACGCGGATCCGTCGAGCTTGACGAGGGGTTGTCATAAGTAGCGTGCAATGAGGGGGCGATCAAAGCGGCCCCCAGTAACAGGAAGAGAGACTTCATGAGTTCAGGCGATACCATAAAGCTGAGCCGTTGGAAAAAAAGCCGTGATGAATTCTGGGGGCTTCGGTCACTCCGGCGCCGGAGTGAAACCCCCGGGGTAGGCTAGGGCCAGACGGCGGAAGCCCCGCGGCGTTCCAGGTCGCGCAGGATGATTTCGCGGCGAAAGACGATGCCTTCGATTTCCGCTTCCGATAGCAGGTATTCCAAGTCTCGCCGCATTTTTCCGATGTCCAGGGTACGCAGGGCTTTCACAAATTCCGGGGTGTATTTCTCGGGCAGGTGCGCTCCGGCCAGTAAAGGTTCGGCCGCTTTGAAATTGACCAGACCATGAGTGAATGCGTGGTCCGGATCATAAACTTGGACGTTGCCGGCGGTATCGACCCGCATGTTTTCCTTGCGGCCGTCGAAGTCGCCGATGAGGAATTCGAACGCGATCGTATTCGATACCGACGCCGCGTTCGCTAAACCCGCCGCCTGCAGTGCTTCCAAAGTCCGTTCCGGCTCTTTTCCCTCGGCCGCTTCACTTAAGGATCCCACTTTTCCCTCGAACATCGCCCACTTTGTTTTTGGAAAAACTTTGAGTCGTAGCCGTCGGTTGACGCGATGGGCGGCCAAGGTCTTGCGAGCCCTTTGCGGTCCTTCGGGCGCCGTCAGGCCAAGATTCAGAGGGCGAAAGTACTGTTTTCCCGAAGGCGTTTGAATTTCATAAACGTGATCCGCTACGGCTCGGGAGGGCGTTCCGGGTTTCACCACGGTTTCTACTTTCAAGCGATCATGAAAATTCGTGACGGTGCAGTCCCCGCAATCGGAACGATTGGGAATCGCGCCGAGCGATTCCGGCAGCGTGGCGGCGGCGAGGCGGGCTCGGATCACATCTTCCGCCGCTTGGCGCATATGCGGCTGGGGATGAAAGACATCTTCTTCACCCAGCTGCTCGAGCAGCTCAGGGCAGATTGCATGGCACGGCGTAGTCGCCCCAGCCGAAACGAAAGCAAGAAAGACAAGGGAAGGCCGCAGCATGGTGCCGGAGTTTATAGCAGAAAACGCAGGCGCTAGGCGCTAAACCCGCGTTAGGCCGGCAGGCGGCCGCGATTGCGGCGGCGGCTCCAGGCGTGGCGCACGAGTGGCGGAGGCGTGGGCCATTGGTTCGGATCGTTCACTTGAGTGACGCCCAGCTCGGCAAACCGCTGCGCATTTGACTCGATAAACCGCCGACTTGGGTAATACTGCGAGAGCAGCGAGACATCCCAATTTCCCAAAAGCGCCGCCGCGATGAATAAGGCTTCTATCGTCGCTAGCCCTCCCGGAGGATCTTGATGGGGCCGACCCACGCGCGGGTAGGCGGTGACGAATCCCGTCGGAATTTTTGCGCGCAGTGCCGGACCCACTTTCCAAATAATGCGCGGGGCAATTTTGGGGACTCGCCGCCAAACACTGTCGATGCACGCCAGATCGGGCGGAGTCGAAAAGCGGGAACGCAACTCCGTTAGGCAAGTGCCTTCATGGTGCAAAAGGATCGGGGCGGAAAGTGGACCCAAGGGGCCTTCGCCGAAGACCGGGATCAACCGGAAGTCGGCGCGTCCCGCCAGGGGCGTGATCGTGCACTTATTGGGCGTTTCGCCGTGATCGAGCAGGATCTCGTAATGCATTGAACGGCGTTAAGCGCCCGCCTTCGCCATCATCTGGACCACCGACGAGCGGGGCAGGAGTCGTGAGACAAACGCGAGCGTCCGATTCCGGACCCCCGAGATCACCGTAGGCCGTTGGCGACTCTCCAATTGTTTGAGGGCGAAAGCCACCACCTGTTCGGGTGTCTGGGTCAACGATTCGGGCATACCTTCGCTCTTGCCGCCGGAGTTCACATGGAAGCTGGTGGAGGTGATGCCGGGGCACAGGTCCATCACGTGGACACCGCGCTTTTTCTGTTCAAACCAAAGCGACTCGGAGAACGAGGTCACGAATGCCTTCGTCGCGCAGTACAAGCCGAGCGAAGGCATCGGTAAGAACGCCAACGTCGAGGAGACATTCATCAGGGCGTCACCGGATTTGGCCGATTTCAGGAAGGTGTACGAAAGGGCGACTACCGCCTCGCAGTTCAGCCGGACCATGGCCATTTGCTTTTCGAGCGACACTTCGGTGAAGCCACCGGTGGTTCCGACCCCCGCATTGTTGATAAGCAGGTCGTATTTCGTGGTTTCTAGCTCTTGGCAGGCCTTGGTTTGTCCCTCGGCGGTAGAAAGGTCGGCAACCAGGGCCCGATGCCCGGAGCCCATGGTCCGGACGACTTCTTCCAGACGTGCTCCACTGCGGGCGACCGTGGTCACCGAATAGCCTTGTTTGGCCAGTTCCAGGGCAAAAACCCGCCCAATTCCATCACTTGCGCCCGTGACTAAAGCCTTTTTTGCCATTGCGATTTTCCTCGATTTCTGCGAAGTGTCGTCCTCAGACATTGGGTCGTCAAACGGATTGGGGCGGGCCGGCCAAATTCAATAAAATCCGTTAAGATACCGATACGTTATTGTTATGGTGCGACTTTTAGTTCAGATCGCTATTTACGCGTTCGTGGGAACTTCTGTTTCCGGCTGGGGGACTGCGGACAGTGAAAAGGGCGAACTGCACGCCTGCGTCATCGCGACGGCCAGCCTTGCCTTGAAGTCGCCTTTGGATCAGCTTGATGCCGGTCTCAACAATCAAATCGGTAACCTACATTCCTTGGCTGCTGACCTGGATAGCCCGAATGGCACACCCTTTCTCAGCCAGCGACTACGTACGATTACCGATCGCAACGAACTTTTGGTCAAACAAACCTTTGAGATCGGAGCGCAGGTCCTCGATCCCAAGAAGCCGCCCTTCGAGCTCGGCCCGGAGGAGCAGGCCGAGCTCCGATTGGCCTACGCGGAGGCGTTGCACGACTTGCGCAACTTGTTGGCTCCTTGCACGGCTTTGAAGGGGTTCGAACGGATCACTCCGGAAAATCGGGACCAGTTTCGAGAGGTGTTGCTCGCGGCGGAGGACGGGATGCAGAAGGCGGAGGTCATCCTTAGAGGTCTGATGTCGGGCGAGCCGATTCGGCTGCGACCGAAGACAGTGAGCTCGCGTACGCTATTCCGTGACATTGAACGACTCGCTAAGGGTTTCCCCCCTAACGTCAAATTGACCTGGGCCGCTGGGCTCGATTTGCCGTCGATTGTCGGAGATGAGGTGGCGCTATCGCGTGCGCTCTTGAACCTCTGTACCAATTCCGCGAAAGCGATGAGGAACGGCGGTACGATCGAACTGAAAGCGGAGTTGGTAGACGCGAGTGCGCTGAGTGTCGACGGTTCTAAGGTGACTTTTGACCATTCGACGACGGGCTCCGGACAGTACTTGGCGATCACGGTGCGGGACAATGGCGAGGGAATGACCGAAGAGGTGCGCCGGAAGATTTTTGCGGCCGGGTTCACCACGCGGGCCCACGGTGAGGGTCAGGGCCTTGGGCTGTCGTCGACCTTGGGGATCGTGGAAAAACACGGGGGCGTGGTATCGGTCCAGAGTGAGCTGGGGAAGGGAACCCAGTTTCAGGTTTTTATCCCACTACCTGCCAAAGCCGCTTCGTTTAATCAGCCGATTCCGGACGTGATACGGAACTCGGTGATTGTCGCTGATGACCAACGTGCGAGTCTTTTGACGATGCGAATGGCCGTGGGAAAAACGCCTTTCTCGGCCGTCCCGGTGGAGTCGGGAAACCTGGCGGTCGCGACCTTGCAGAAGTACCCGGATCTCATCAAGACCGTTATTTTGGATCGGCATATGCCCGGCTTGACTCTCGAAGAATTGATTCGAGAACTCCGCCTCATTAAGCCGGACTTGCGGATCATCGTGGTCAGTGGCGACGCCGTGGAAGCGATACCCGGCGCCGACCTTGTGCTGACAAAGCCCGTCAGCCATGACCAAATCGCGGAACTTCTCGCGGTACCCTAGGCCCTTCCCTCCTGCTCGGCCCTCGGGTAACTTGCCGATATGCGTATTTCCGCCGTCATTATTGCGCGCAACGAAGCAAAGAATATTGCGCGCTGCGTGCGTTCTCTCGCTTTTTGCGACGAGGTGGTAGTCGTTGATTCGGGTAGCACCGATCAAACGCGCGCAATCGCGGCGGAACTCGGGGCGCGAGTGGTGGAACAACCCTGGCTCGGTTTTGGACCGCAAAAGCGACGCGGCGTGGAGCTGGCGGCTCATGATTGGATTTTGAATCTCGATGCGGACGAATGGGTGAGCGACGAATTGCGGGATCAGCTGATCACCGTGCGTTCGGTTGAAACCGCACGGGCCGCCGCTTACGGGATCCAGATGTCCAATTTTTTTCTGGGACGGCCACTTTTGCGGTGGGGACTTTGGTCGAATCGGCAGATTCGTTTCTTTGATCGCCGGCGGGCGAATTTTAACTCGGCGCCAGTGCATGAAAGAGTCGAGACGCAAGAAACGATTGGGCGCTTGAAGGGCTTCATCAACCATCAATCCTATCGCGATCTCCACCAATACTTTGAGAAGTTCAACGAGTACACCACCCTCGCCGCCGGAAAGGGTCGCCCGATGGCCGATTGGCGATTGCGGTTCGACGTGGTCGTACGCTGGCCGATCAAGTTTTTTGGCCTGTATATCGTACAAGGGTACTTTGTCTGCGGGTGGCCCGGCTTCGTCTGGAGCTGGCTTTCCTCTACTTACGGCGTGGTGAAGCGCATGAAACAGTTGGAGGCCACTTGATCTTCACCAAGTCGGGTCTGCGACTTTTGATGTACCACAAGATCGGGACCCCCGCCGATGCGCTGACCGTCCCGGCTTTGCAACTGCGAAACCAGTTGGAGTGGATTCGCGCGACCGGATTTCACTTTGTCTCGGCCACCCAAGTCACGGATTGGATCGCGGCCGGTCGGAAGCCGGATCCCCGCAGTGTTTTGGTAACTTTTGATGACGGCTACGTCAGCCAACTGGAACGGGCGGTTCCGATTCTGCGCGAACTTTCCGTGCCGGCGATTTTCTTTGTGACCGTTTCCAAGATCGGCGGGCGATCGGATTGGGATGGCGACGGCGATCTTCTTTTGAATTCCGAAGGGCTTAGGGAACTGGTGCGCGCGGGATTTGATTTAGGGCTGCACTCCTTCGCGCACGGGCGCTACGACCACCTGCCCATCGAAGCCGTGCGTCGCGATATCCAGAGCTGTCGAGAACGCATGGCGCAATTGCAGTTGCCTTACCTTTCCGCTCTAGCCTACCCCTACGGCCGCTTTCCCCGATCGGCCGCGGAGTGGAAACCGTTCCGCGCGATGTTGGGTGAAGAAGGCATCCGCTGGGCGGTCCGCATCGGCAACCGGGTGAATCGGGATTTCGCGGACCCCTACCGGGTGAATCGTCTCGATGTGCAAGGGACCTTTTCTACGCCGTTCTTCGGACGGCGGGTCCAACACGGCAAGGGACTTTGGGATTGGTTGGGAACTTAAGGGATTTTGGGTAAGACTTGATTCATCGCCCGCGCGATCGCGGGGATGCGCATGAAGTCCGCCCAAACCGAGATCTCGCCGGGCACGTTGGCCAGCCCCAGGTACAGTCCAGCCACCGTAATGCCGATCGCATCTTCATCGTACCAAGAGAGATCTAAATTGACTCCATCGCTGAAACCATACTTTCCCCAGTACTGAGTGTGATTGGGGGCCGCAATCCAGCCGCGCAAATCGTCTTGAATCGTCGGATCGAACATGGCCGAGGCGCCGGCGCACCCCAAGCACACCGTGCCGTCTTCCTTCGTTAACGAATACGCTTCGTAGCCGCCGGCCGGAGTGTCCCCCGCGCTCAATCCCCAGAAGCCGGCCAAGTAACTAGCACGCGTCTTGTTGGCGAGGGTGACCAAGCGACTTTCTCGGGTCACCGCCACGGAATTGTCGAAGTAGTTCGTAAAGCCGTCCTTGCGATCACGAAAATCCACAAAGAGGTGGGAGTACTGATGCACGAAGAGCGGGAGATCCAGCCCGTAGAGCGAGCGCGGAGAAAAAATTGGCATCTGGGGATTGCGGGCGAAACCATCCCACGCGGCGATCGAAAGCGGTTCCACCGCTTTTCCGATTCCGAGCAGCACCAGGAGAAGGTGTTCGGCGTAGGTATCCCACTGGTAGAGGAGATAGCCCAGTTCGGGAGTCCAGCCGTGGGAGATCGTTTTGCGCGCGGGCGCACGTCCGCCGTCGGTGAGCATGTCGTTGAAGTCGGCGCGGGCGTAGAGCGTATCGGCGAGTTGTGCGACGGGGGTGGCGGGGAAAATCTGTCCCGCGTACAAAGCGCCGGCCAAAAAGAGCGCAGTATCGATGGTGGAAGCTTCGGAATAACCCCAACGCGCGCCCGTGTCGCGGTGGTGAAAGTGATAAAGCCAGCCCTTGTAATGCGGCATGACCGCGACGAATCGAAGCGTTTTTTCGATCTGGCGATACACATCGGCCGCGGGCAGACGACCCGTTTTCGCGGCGTGGGCGAGGACCGCAAGCCCCATGCCCGTAGCCGCGATCGATCCCAGTTCGTGGCGGGGGGCCTGGCGTGCCGACGGTAGGTTGGGAGCCCGGTCGCGGATCAATCCCGTCTGCGGGTGGGCGTTGTCGACAAAGTAAGCGAGCGCGCGCAGGCGCAAATCCTCGATGATCGGGTCGGGCTTCGAGAGTCGCTCGGCGTACGCGAGGCCGCCGAGCCAAACTCCCAAAACGAGGAGGATTCGCCCCATCACGGTTTGAGATCCGGTTTTAACCTCCAGATCGTGACGGAATCAGGAGGTAGGTCCACGTCCGCAACCAAGTTGCCGGCCCGGTCCGCGCGAACTTTCTGCGCCTTAGCCGTCGTTCCCCAAACGGAATCCAGGGCAAACGTGCGCCCGGATGGGAACATTTGATTCATTGTCAGTGTCGCCCGTCGCGGCTTGGCGATGAAGTTTTCGACGAAGAGCAGCCACTCCGATCCGTTTCGCCGCACGCTGAAGTGCAGCTTGTCCTGTCCGTCTTGGTTTGCAATCCCAACCGGATGGTTTGGAATCACGCGCGCCATCGCCCGACGCACTTCGAGAAGGGGGGCCTGACTCGGGCGCGTGGCGTACGAATCATCGTTCCACCCTTTGGCGAGATCGGCGCGCAACGCATGGACATTGGGGCCAGCCATCGCCGAGGGCCCCACGGTAAACAGAGCACCGCCCGCCTTGACGTAGGCTTGCAACAACGCTTGTGCGTGGGCGCTGAGATAGCCTCGCGGTTCAAACCAAATGGCGCGATACTGATTGAGTTCGCCCAGAGTCATGGCGTCCAAGAATCCCGCCTCGGTGGAGTAACCCGCTTCACGTAACAAGCCAAAGAGCGCGGCGGAGTTGGTGGAAGCCTGAGTTTGCACATCTTTTCCGGGCACGACGGAATACTGCGCGTGGGAGTCATGCGCGATCAGAATGGGGGCTTCCGAGGTCGCGTGGCGCAACGATCGGCCGAGTCCCGCTTCCAACGCTTCACCGAGTGATTTGATGAGCGCAAAGCTCGCCCGCGGATTCAGATCCTTATCGAGCGGGGCATCGAATTGGAGTTCGGTATCGTTCTTTTCATTGCCGGACCAATTCCACCCTTCGTGGAAGTAGTAGATGATCAGCGCCTTCACGCCGGCGCCGAGTAACGATCCGTACGTATGTTGGCGCGCCGCCATCGAAACTTCCACGGGCGGAAACCAACCGCCCATCGTTTCGGACGCCATCACCCAAGGATTGCGCGCTCCGTAGTATTGCCTTTGGGCGGCCGCGAAAACCTGCACGTCGTGCGCGGCCTTCATCGGCTGATTCAGCGTGGAATCCGACGCCGAACCGAAGGTCTTCGGGTAGATGTTCATCGTCGCCAGGGAGAGACGCCCACGTTGGCGTAGGTCAAGGCGCGGCAACATTCCGCCGTTGAGGGCATTGAACGAATCGCACGTCGTGAACTGCACGACCGTGTCTGTCACGCCCAAATCGCGCCACAGGTTTTTCACGAAGACATGGTGTTGAAGAATTTCATCGTCGTGAAAGGCGGCCCAATCGTAATGCCATTGCGGGCCAAAACGATGGTCGGTGAGGGCACGGGGAGCGGGTAGCGTTTCGAAATCGGCCGCGGGACCGTAACTTCGTCGCAAAGCGATTGGGTTGGATCCATAACGGCGCTTCACGTAGGCGCGGTAGCGGGCCTGCGCGAGCGGACTCCAGTCACGCTCGTAGACCGAGTCCCAGAAAAAATTCGTTTCGTTGTCGATTTGCAAGAAGTCCACCGGTTTGCCGGGCCCGATCCAGTCGCGTAGCACTTCGCGGTGCAGGGTCTGAAACCAAGTGCGCACGCGCGCTTGAAACTCGGGGTGGGCGAACGTCACCACGCGAGGCTTGCCCGGCGTTTGGGTCTTGGCCAGCGCATCCGGGTAACCATCCAAGAACCATTTGGGCACGGCGCCGAAACCTTCTGGTCCCCACTCGGCATTGATGTAAGGTCCCGGACGGACCATGAGGTGTTTCACGCCGCGCTGTTGCAGCATACGAAAGAAGAGTTTCAGATTGCGCGACGGGTAATCGGGATTCCCATCGCCGTCCTGATCGAGGGTGCCGTCAAAATCAAACTTTCCGGGCGTGGGTTCGTGGAAGTCCCAAGGGATGTAGAAAATCGCGGTGTTCATCTTCGCTTCGGCGAAGCGATCGAGAAGTTTTTCCCAACCGGCTTTCACCACGGCCGCCGGAACATTGCGTTCCGATCCGCCGCGGGCGCGGAAATATTGCAACTCGGCGCCGTAAAGAAACGGCATCGATGGAATGCGATCCGCGGCGCGCGCAGAAAAAAAAGACAGACCAAGACACAGAATGAAAAGCGATTTCATAATTTCCCCCAAACCAATCCCTAACTGAAAACTGAAACACTATTTTTGCCGGATTCAGCCTTAACGGCAATGGTGAAGGAAAAAAGGTTTATTCTTTCTTGCTAAATGTCGAAGTTTCGATATCGGGTTGCCCAGTATCTCCGCCGCCGCGAGTCAGATCCTGACGGCCCTTCTCGGCGAGCCGGCAATAGGCTTGGTGGATGCGATCGAGTTCGGAGTCGCTGAGTTCTTCGACGTCAATCAACGCGACATGTGCTCCTTCGACGGCGCGAATCAATTCATCGAGTTTCAATTGCACCGCGTGCGAGTCGCGATTTTGGGTATTTTGGATCAAAAAGACCATCAGGAAGGTGACGATCGTAGTGCCGGTGTTGATCATGAGCTGCCACGTGTCCGAGAAGCCGAAGATCGGTCCGGTGATTGCCCAGACCGCAATCACCAAGAACGCGATACCAAACGCCGCCGGCGAACCCGACGCCCCCGCCGTGCGCTTCGCGAAACGGTCGAAGAGGCCGCCCCGTTTCATTTCATTCCCAACCTTCCAAGCCCGGAAGCAATTCGCGCAACAGCGCGAAGAACACCTGATTGGTAAAGTCCAAAGCCTCGATGCGAAAAGCGGGGTTGTTGAAAAGCGATGTGTCCCGCATGGCCGACCATAGAGTCGGATAGCTTTCGATGTTGTTCGCGTCGATGGAAGAGAGATCGACAACCTTCGACCAATCGAGAGCTTGAGGAACGGAGGATGAATTACCCCAAAACAGGTAGAGTTCGAGGTAGGGAACGGACTCGTCGCCGAGCAGGCGTTTGAGGTACCGAGCTTCGATAATGCTTTTGATACGCTGACCGTCTCGCGAACGCGGTTTGCCTCGCCAGTGCTCGTGGATCACCGGTTGGCCGGATGTCAGTAGGGCCGCAAATTGAACCGGACTCAGATCCTCATCAAGGTGAACCGGGGCAGCAAAGCCGAGCCGTTTTTCCTCGGCCTGAATAATCGCAAACAGGGCCTCTTTCAGCGAGAGCGACTTTTGTTCCGACAGTTCTACCACCTCCTTTTCCAGCTCCTGCAGCATCTGAAACATTAAGGCGTTGTTGAGATTGAGCGCGACTAGTGCCTCCATTGATTTCAAATAGTCGGGGGGAATTCCGCCCGGGAGGTGCCGATAGGGATTGGGGGGCTTGGGCTGGGTCATTAGCGGCGCGACCCACCTTTCGTAGAGCCGACGATTGTGTGCTTGCCAGTTTGCCGCATCCGCGGCCGGTCCGAAGTGGCGGGCCTTGAGCGCGAGTCTTTCGGGGCAAGTGGGATCAAAATAGCGATGCGCACCAAGTGCCGAGCCTGCAAAAACGAGGGTAAAAATGAAAAGGCGCATTCGCATCGGGCGGAGTCCTACCATGCACCGCAATCCAGATCCATGGGTTGCTCGGGGTCACCTATTAAATGACCGAAATTATTTGAGCTCCTGCCGTTGGAAGGGAGCTAAGCCGCCGGCGGATCGACGTTAATCAGCGGTTGTTTGGCCACCGGTGGAAATTTCATCTTTTGGTCGATATCCAACGGCTTGTTTTTCGTCGGGGCATCGAGTCGGACCGTCCGTTTCTCCGCCGCCGATTGTAAGAGGCTGTTGATGATGTGCACGTCGATCAGCCCTTCGACGCCCGAAGTTTCGGGGGTGCGATTATGGATTACGCAGTCGGAGAAATAGACGAGTTCCGGTGCGAACTGATCGGTTTTACCAAAGCGGCGCGAGCGTTTTTTCTCGCCTATCGTCGTCTGTAAGCTCATTGGCCCCTGGACTTCGTAGGCGGAGTCCAAGCGCAGGGAGCCTTTCGTGCCGAAAAGTTCAAATGCGGCGGCCGGACTTGCCCCGAAGCTGCAAGTGAACTGAGCCAGACGATCCTCGGGGAAATGGAGGAGCCCGGAAAAGGATTCTTCGACTTCTTCAAATCGCGCATCGCGACCCGCTACGCTGAATCCGGTGACTTCCAGCGGTTCATCTTGAAACAGGTAACGGGCGGCATTGATGCAATAAATCCCAAGGTCATAAAGTGGCCCGCCGCCAGCGTATTCCTTCAAGCGGTAGTTCGAAGCATCCTCAACGGGGTTGGAGAAAATCGACTGAAAAAGTCGTAAGTCGCCGAGTTTACCGGACTGGGCGATTTCGATTGCTTCGAGGTTCGCCGGATCGAAATGCAGACGGTAGGCGACCATCAGCTTTACCTTCGCATCTTTGCACGCCCCCAGCATGCGCTCGCACTCAGCCGTGGTCAGTGCCATCGGTTTTTCGCAGAGTACGTGCACGCCGTGCTTTGCGGCCGCCAAGGTGTATTCGCAATGCATGTGATTCGGCAGCGCGATATATAGTGCGTCGACCTCGCCGCTGGCCAAACACTTTCCTAGTTCATTGTAGTGGTGCAGATTTTTCACACCGTAGCGCTTGCCTAGGCGTTGCAACTTTTCGTCGTCGCCCGAAATCAGAGCGACCAATTCGGAATTTTTTCGGGCGTGGTGGAATGCCGGCAGAACCGCGATTTGCGAAATCCATCCGAGACCCGCTACTGCGTAACGCACCTTTCCATGCTTGGCCATTGGTGATCCTCCCATTACTGTCCCCGGAGGATGCAGGCCCGATGCCAATTACACTTCAAGCCGGTTTTTTCGCAGTTCGTCGAGAGAATAGAAAGTTCCTCGCCAGTAGATGCCGCCTCGCCAAAAGGTCAGCACGGTAGCGCGGGCGAAGATGAAACACATAAACAGTCCCGCAAATGGCAGGGCCGGCAGGCACCAGAAAGAAAGACGCGCACTGCGCAGTTGGTAGGCGTAGTTCACAAAGTAAACCGCCAGGCCGGCGAGGGCAAAACCTTGCGCGGTACCGGAAAGAAAAAACGGGAACGCAAAGGGAAAGAAAAAGAAAAATGGGTTTAGGAGCATGATGCATACCGCTCCGACCACGGAATAATCGAATGTGGACAGGGCGTTTTTCTCAAGCCCCCGTGTGAGCTCCCACGCGTTTGGATACCAATCGACGCGCACATCGTGCACGCCATCCACGCAATCGGTTTTCTTTCGCCGTTGCTTCATCAGCCTGCCTAAGGCGAGATCGTCGTCCGGCCGCATGCGAATCGCTTCGTGACCCCCCACCGAAAGGTAGGTGGCTCGCCGAAGTAGATTGAATGCCCCGACGCCCAAGGCGGTTTTTGAGTTTGGGTCTTTGTTCTTCCACGGTTGGATGAAGAGCGAAAAAGAGAGCAAGAACGCGCCGAGCACCGGCGCGAGGATGGGATCGTGGGTAATGAGTCCGGGCAGCGCGGTAAGGTGATCGAGGTGATCCCTCTCGAGCAGGGTCACGGTTCGTTTCAAAAAACTGGGCGAAAGGATCACGTCGGCGTCGGTAAAAAGCAGGAGATCGCTCTGCGACCGGGCGACCGCCAGATGGATCGCGTGGTTTTTTCCCAACCACCCCGGCGGGAGTTCGGTCACCGTCAGGGGAGTGACGCGGGGGTCACGCGCCGCAAGGCGCACGAGGATTTCCCCGGTTGCATCGGTCGAGCGATCATTGACGACTAGGATTTGTAGCGAAGGGTAGTCGAGCCGAAGGAGGGAATTGAGTCCGGCTTCGATCGTGGTGGCCTCATTGCGGGCCGGAACGACGATCGCGACGGTGGGCCAGGGGGTCTCGCCGGTGGGTACCGCGGGAATGGGTGTTAATTTGAGTTTTCCGCGCAAGAGCACGGCAAAGGTCAGAATTTGAAAAAGGCAATAGAGCGCAGCGAAATAGGCCATGGCCTATTCTATCGCTAATTGCTGGGTTCAACGAGACGCGTGACGGGGGCCTTGTTTTCCGCCGGTTCGCGCTCTTTCGGGCGCTTCGTGACGATCATGACAAAGAGCAGGGTAATTCCCGCCAGCATCATTACCGTGGACGTGATGGCGGAAAGGTGTTGTCGCCACTTCGGCTTGTGCAACCGCGCGAGTTCGCGCGGGTGGTGGGGACGATTTTTTTCCAGCTTCGCGCGGCGTTTGGTGTTCAGCCGCTGCGCCTCGTAAGTCGAGAGCCCTTCCTTGGGAAAGAGATCGCCTAAGCGTGCGAGTGATTTTTCCACGCCCATGTCATCCTCCTCCTGGAGCTGCGTAACGGTGCGTTCAAAGAACTCCCGTTTCAGGTGTTCCGGAAGATGGGCAGGCGGCACGCGGCGTTTGTGATCCATAGGCTCCTCTTTGTCCGGGTGTCGCATCGGGGTGTGGCTTCTACCCACTTTAAGGTTGCATCCGGCGTACCAGTTTTGCGTGCCTGGACGGCTGCGGGGTTTAGCCTAGGCGATGGTCAGGCCGTTTTTGCCGAGCAACTAACTCCTCAAATCCATACTCGATTTCCCGCCTGACTTTTCGACGTTCGGTTTTTAGCCACTTCTCTGCGGGTGGACTAGTTCCGCGCGATCTGGTAACGAAACGCATCCATGATCAGCACCGAAAAAGTCAGTCTTAGTTACGGGGCCCGGCGCCTATTTGAAGATGTCACCCTGAAGTTCGTCCCCGGAAACACGTACGGCGTCATTGGCGCCAACGGCGCGGGCAAATCGACCTTCTTGAAAATCCTGAGTGGGATGATTCAGCCCGATGCTGGCAGCGTGACCCTCACGCCCGGCGAACGGCTGGCCTACCTAAAACAGGATCATTTTGAGTTCGACGACGAACCAGTCCTCAAGACCGTGATCATGGGACAGCCCAAGCTCTACGCGATCATGCAAGAGCGCGACGCTCTCTACGCGAAGGAAGACCAGACCGACGCGGAAGCGGATCGCGCGGCGGAGCTGGAAGAGCAGTTCGGGGACATGGATGGTTGGAGCGCCGAATCCAATGCCGCCATCTTATTGGACGGCCTCGGTATCCTGACCGAACTCCACGAAAAGAAGATGCGCGAGCTGACCGGCGGCGAAAAGGTGAAGGTCCTACTCGCCCAATCCTTGTTCGGAGATCCCGATGTCCTTTTGCTCGATGAGCCCACCAACCACTTGGACATTCAAGCCATCCATTGGTTGGAAGAGTTCCTCGCCGACTTCGAAAAAACCGTGATTGTGGTATCCCATGATCGTCACTTCTTGAACCAAGTCTGCACCCATATGGTCGATATCGATTTCGGCCGCATCCAGATTTTCACCGGCAACTACGATTTTTGGTACGAGTCCAGCCAGCTGGCCTTACGGATGCAGTCGGAAAAGAATAAGAAGGCCGAAGAGAAGGTCGCGGAGCTCAAAGCGTTTATCGCTCGATTCAGCGCCAATAAGTCCAAGTCGCGTCAGGCGACGTCGCGCAAAAAGCTGCTCGATAAAATCACACCGGAAGAAATCAAACCGTCGACGCGCCGGTATCCTTTCTTGGGCTTTAAGCCCGATCGCGAAGCGGGCGATCAAATGTTGAAGGTGAAAAACCTTTCGAAGGTGGTCGATGGCACGCAGGTGTTGAGCGAATGTTCGTTCGAAGTGAAGACCGGCGACAAGATCGCGGTGGTCGGCACCGACGAAATCTCCCGCACCACGCTTTTTCGCATCCTAGCGGGTGAGCTGCCGCAAGACGGCGGTGAGTTTCAATGGGGAATCACGACGTCGCGGGCGTATTTTCCAAAGGACAACGCGCGCTTTTTCGAAAACCCCGACCTCACTTTGATCGATTGGCTACGCCAGCATTCCGAAGACAAGTCGGAACCGTTTATTCGCGGCTTTTTGGGGCGCGTGCTTTTTTCCGGGGACGAGGCATTGAAGAAAGTGGGAGTCCTTTCCGGTGGCGAAAAGGTGCGCTGCATGCTTGCGCGCATGATGCTGACCGGCGCAAATGTCTTAATCATGGACGAGCCCACCAACCACCTGGATTTGGAATCGATCACGGCCCTCAACACCGGTTTGATCCGGTTCCCGGGCACGGTCTTATTTGCCACGCATGATCACGAGTTTAACCAGACCGTCGCCAATCGCGTTTTGGCCGTGACGCCCCGCGGGGTTAGCGACTACAGAAAAACCTACGACGAATACCTGGCCGAAACTTCCGGGCGATAGGGAGTGCCCCCTAACGTTGTTGACCGATTGGCCAGTTTCCCTCCTCCGTAACAGTGCACACCGAGAATACAAACGCGCTTAGCCTGAGAAATCGGACCCGGCCCCGGTATTGAATTTGCTCTTCATTCCGCGAGGGGATGAGGAATATGAAACGAACAGTCATCGTTTGGGCCGGCGCCTGCATTTTGGGCGCGAATTCCATTTGGGCGCAAGCAAACCACCAGGCCGCGCTACAGCATCAAGGTTCGACGCGTCCGCAGCTGGCGGTATTTGAGGGGGCCGTTAATCCCAAGCCCAATCAACCCCCGGCGTCGGAGCTCATTCCCCTCTTCGATAAGTTGAAAACGGTGGCGCTACAGCCTTCTTCGGGTCCATTCGATCCCAATACCGAGTGGGTGGGCTCCTGCATCAAGCGCCATCGGGAGTTTGGCCGTCGGGTGAAAACGCCGATTGAAGTCTTCGTGTCGGAACAACAAAGCGGATCTTTGCGCTACAAGGACGACGCGGTCGGAGAGCCCGAAATCACCAAGAATGGGCCTGACTTAGCCGCTGCGCCTCCGACCATTGCGTTCGATTATCGTGATTTTGTGAAAGACGAAGCCAATGGCCGGTATCATCGTGCGGGCCAGGATAGTTTCACTTTGCCCGGCGAGAGCACCTTTCCACGAAGTTTCTTACTTACCGGCGACTCAATGGCGAACACCGATCCGGTAAGCGTGAAGCACGTCACCCAAAGAGATACCAGTCTGACCAGTGTGAAAACTGCCGACGGACGGCCACGCCTAGTTTCTCTGTCGCAAGAACTTGTGTTCAATCAAGCCCACTATCCCACCGGGGAAAAGTTTCCTAAAGAGTTGGACGAGTGGGTTTGCGTCTACATTCCTCGGAAAGAAGCTCAAGCTCGGGTGAAGGAACAAAGCAAATCCAGCCCGGACTACTGGGGTGTTTTTACGGAATTGGCTCCTGCGGCACCGGGAAACCCTCGTGCGCTCTTGCCGGGAATGGCTTTCGCGGAAGAACCGGGGAGTCACCGGACGCCGGCCCCGCAACCGCGGATCATCGCAATGGGCGATTCTCATCGGCTCGTGCCGTCCGCTCCACGCTACGAAACACCGGCCCCAGTCTCGCCGCCGCCGATGCGGCCGAATGCGGCGATGGCGCCGCCCAGAAACTTAGTGCCCGCAGCGCCGTCCTATCGCCTTCAACCCACCTGGCAATGGACCGGGTATGGCTGGCGACGGGTCAATACGTACGTGCCGTTTTATCCGCAGTATTCGAGCTACCCGGCCGGTTCCTTCTACCGCCCGCGGCCGAGCTACTATTACGGGTATCGCCAGCCTTGGTACGGCAACCGCTATTACTTGCGGCGATTTCCATAAGTCATTAATTTAATTGACTAAATATCGCGCGTCGGCGGCGCCGGGGGGTTGAATCCCGCTTGGGCAATGTGCTAAAACCCGCGGCCGATGGGGAAACGGCGTTCAATCACATTAGTCTTAGCCTTGGCGCTGACCCTCGCCGTACCGGCGCAGGCGAAGTGGACGTTTACGTGCAAAACGGCGCTTCTTGCTACGCTTGCCATCTCCCTGGGTTGTGGCGCCCTTGGTCCTTGTGTGCGAGGCCATCTCCACAAAAAGCAGTTAGTTTCGGTTGAGAGCAAACCGCTCATTGTCGGCGGCCAGCCGGTAAAACTCAAAAATGGCGACTTTCACGATGCGGCCGAATTACTTGTTCAGCACATCATTCTGAAATCCGGAGAACGCAGGCATCAGCTGGAGCGCGTGAGGCTTTACCTCTTGTGCGACGACGAGAATATGAATGCGGAGATTCAAGCGGCGCTTAGGGCCCAAGGAATTGCTCCGGAGATCCTGGAAGATCGCGACGCTTTTTCGGCAGAGTTTTCGGATTGCACGGACTCAAGATTATTGGACCTCTTGGCCTTCGCGATGCGCCGGGTGCATGCGCAATTGGTGGCCAATACCCAGGCGAGCGGCGTGGGGGCGGGCCTGTCCCTGCCCAATCGCGATATTTCGTCGCTGACCTTCGTCGAATTTGCCTATCTCTATTCTAATCACGGCGACGAAGCTTTTTTTCCCGTGCGTCCTCGCGCATGGACTTTGAAAACGGATGCGGAACGGCGGGCGGAGGCGGAACGGGCGGTCCGCAAGTACTTCACGACTCATCGCGAAGGGCTCCGGGACGCTCCCTTTGATCGTCGCCAAAACCTGGAGGACTTCCTCTTCGAGAAGTTGCAGAGCATAGCGAAATCGCCGATTCGGCCGTCGGCGGAGACGGCGGACACCGTCTTGAAATCGCTTCACGAGGAGATGGTGGCGGCCCATGCGCGTAGCTACCAGCGAGCTTGGAAGCCCGAGGCGGATCCGTATCGGGCGTTGGCCGAAATCAATCTCGTGCGCGGGAGAAGCGGAATGGCGCCCTTGGTCTATTCGGAAACATTGTCGCGCCATTGCGCAATGACGGGGCCTCCGAAACAGCAGCTGATCGACATTAGCCGAATTCCCGGTGCCACCGGAGCGGCCGCGGGAAGGGCGTCGAGCGTAGAGGAAGGGATGGGCAACCTATTGAGGTTTCGGGTATCAAGTGAGCCACTCCTAAATAGCGATTCCCAGCAGATCGGTTTCGCCTTTTACGAAGGATGGATCTACGTGATCGTGACACGGTAGTTATGGTGAAGCGCACTCTTTTCACATTGGCCTTGGCGCTGACCCTCGCCGTACCGGCGCAGGCGAAGTGGACGTTTACGTGCAAAACGGCGCTTCTTGCTACTTTTGCCATCTCCCTGGGTTGCGGCGTCTTTGGTCCTTGTGTGCGGGACCATCTCCACCAAAAGCAGTTAGTTTCGGTTGAGAGCAAACCGCTCATTGTGGGTGGTCAGCCGGTAAAATTGAAACATAGCGACTTTCGCGATGCCGCGGAGCTGCTCGTTAAGCACATCCTATTAAGGTCGGGGATTGAACCCGAGAGCCGGCTGGTGAGGGTTCGGGAATGGTTGCTGCGCGACGATAAAAGTACGGGCGGGGCGATTCGGACCGCGCTAACCCAGAGAGGTATCGCGCCCGAGATTTTAGAGGATCACGAGGCCTTCATCGCGCAGTTTTCGGATTGCAACGATCCCCTGTTGCAAGACCTGCTGGCGGTTGCCATGGGCAAGGTGCATGAAAAAATGGTAGCCAACAACCAGGCGACCGGTCTCGGAACCGGTTTGGCCCTGGCCAAGCGAGATATTTCCGATCTAGCGCTCGTCAATTTTGTCTACGTCTATACGAACGCCGGGGACGCTGCATTCGAACCTATTCAGCGGCGCGTTTTCACTCTAACCAACGATGAAGAACGTCGCACCGAAGCGGAGCGGGTAGCTCTCGCCTACTTCGCTTCTGCTCGCAAGGGTCCTCAGGAGGCTCCATTTGACAGCCCCCAAAACCTAGAGGAGGCCGTTTTTCGGGAATTGCAAAGAATGTCGCAACCACCGATTCGGCCCTCGGCGGAAACCGCCGATTCCGTTTTGGAAAGGCTCCATGAGCAGATGATGAAGGCGCATTTGCAGAAGTATCAGGCAAGTTGGAAAGCGGAGGCGGATCCGAGTCAAGAGCTGGCCCTCATCAATGCGAAGCGCCAGAGGCACCGAATGGAGCCGCTGGTTTATTCCGAAGGGTTATCGCGCCATTGTGCGATGGTGGGTCCTCGGCTCCAGCGCGCGGTCGATATCAGTCGGACCTCCTATGCCACTGGATCGGAGATGGAAAGCGCGGAAAGTCTTCGCGATGGAATCGAAAAATTAGTGAGCTCCCGTAACTCGGACGAGCTGTTCCTAAATCCCGATGCTCGGAAGGTGGGCTTTGTGTTCTACGATGGTCGGATCTACGTGGTGGTGACTCGCTAGCTGGGTTTAGCGGGTGACTGGATAGGCGAACGCCGGATCGGTCCAGTCCCAAACTCTTTCCGACATCGGCTTTTCGCGATCCTGGGGTCGAGGATCTTCGGACCACTTTCCACCGCCGGGACGCGTGCCGTTGAGATGGATCAAAAAGGCGAGTGCGCCCAAGGCGTAAGCGGCTCGCCGAAAACTTCGCTTCGTCCAATGCGCGGAAAGCGTGGGTACTAGAACTAAAGCGAGCAACGGAATGGATTCGGCGAGGTAGCGTGTGCCCCAACACCACTGCCCGTGCCAGTCGACAAACCCAGCGAAGAGCAGGAGCTGACTGGCAAAAAGCGCGAGGCACGCACCGACCCAGTCCTTCCACACGATCCCGGCGAAGAGCAGGAGCAGCCACGGTTGATAGATGAGAAGGCCCGTGCCGGGGCTCAAGAGCAAACCGGGAAAAGCGGAAGGGAAATAAGCGAAGGAAAAAATCACGCGATCGGCACTGGCCGCGCCCAGGTATTGCGGGCCTAAGGGGTGCCCGTAGAGCGCGTAGGAATAGAGCGCTAGGATGCCAAGTGAAAAAAGTCCGCCGGTGGCCGCGCCCGCGAACGCGCGCCGTCGCGTCAGCACGAGCCAAACCGCAAATACCATAATCAAGGGCGCGGCCGTCACGCGGCACGCAAACATCACGCCCCAAGCCGCGCCGATCCCTAAGCCATTTTCAAACGCATCTTTCGAATGCAGGGCAAACCAAAGGGCGGCCAAGAGGGCAAGACAAACCCCGCCATGGGACCAAAGCCCTTGGCCAATGACGGACCAAAGCGCGGAGCCGGTTCCGAGAAAGACGGTGGCGACCAGCGCCCCGGAGAAAGATCCCACCCGTAACGCCAAAACCAAAAAGAGAGTGAGGATAGCGGCGGCGAGCCAACTCGCCGTCCACTTTCCTAAACGCCAGAGGGCTTCGGTTTGGCGCAAGTCGGCGCCGGCAAGTTTTGCCAGCGCAAAGCTCGGCACGGCGAAAAGCAGCATCCCGGGCGAGGTTCCCGAGTAGAGCCCTTGCTCACCGCAAACGGTGTAGTAACCCCGTTTCACCGTGCAGTCGGTGGCCGACGGGTGAGGGTACCCGAGCAAAGCGGAAAATTCCGGTGTGCCGAATTCGATGAGACTCGCGGCCGTGAGTTGCACGCTCATATTGTCGGTGCTCGAGAGGTTACGGCCGTTGCTCAGGCAAAGCAGCGCCATGGGAATTCCCGCCAGGAGAAACGCGTCGCGGAATCGGGGAGCCTTTCTCAATCGGGCCAGCGCGGCGCGCATTCGCGGGTACAGCCCGGGACCCAGCAGTAGGAGAAATCCCAAGACCCAGAGGGAATGGCCGACACTGCCCCGAAAACCGAAAACACCAAAAACCAAGGCCATCGCGGAGAAATAGAGGTGGGAAAAACGCATCGGAGCCCAAAGGGTACGGCCTCGGGGTTCAGTTGAAAAGCGCCCCCTTTTCCAATAGCTTCTTCGGATTATGCGGATCTTAGTCACAGGCGGGGCGGGTTTTGTGGGGTCATCCCTGTGCCTCGCGTTGCGGGAGAAACACCCGCGATCGGAAATTCTCGCGCTCGACAATCTGCACCGGCGAGGTTCGGAGCGAAACCTGCCGCGGCTCAAGTCCGCCGGCATCACATTTATTCATGGCGATATTCGTTGCCCCTCCGATTTGGCGGCCATTCAAAAGCCGGTCGATCTTTTTATCGAGGCCTCCGCCGAACCGAGCGTCCATGCCGGCAGTGATGGGCATCCGGGTTACGTTTTGGAAACCAATCTGGGCGGCACGATCCACTGCTTGGAGTGGGCTCGAAAGCACGCCGCCTTCTTCGTGTTTCTTTCCACTTCACGAGTCTATTCCCTTTTGCCCCTAAAAGAACTTCCCCTTACCTTGCGCGCGACCCGGTTGGACTTGCCCGACGGCGCGCAAGGGGAAGGTTGGCAATCGGGCCACGGGATCTCGGAAGATTTCTCCACTCGCTCCGCACGCAGTCTTTACGGTGCGACCAAACTCGCCTCCGAACTGCTGGTTCAGGAGTATGCCCAGGCTTTTGGTCTTAAGTGCGCAATCAATCGCTGCGGGGTCATCGCCGGACCGGGCCAGTTTGGAAAGGTCGATCAGGGGGTATTTACCTTGTGGGTCGCCTCGCACCTTTTTGGGCAGCCTTTGCGCTACTGCGGATTCGGTGGAAACGGTTCGCAGGTGCGCGACCTGCTCCACCCCGCCGATCTTTTTGCTTTGATTGAGAAGCAGTGGAGTGAAATGCCGAGCGACGCACCGATTTTCAATGTGGGTGGGGGCAACGCCGGATCGGTTTCGCTAGCGGAGTACACCGATCTCTGTCGTCAGGCCACGGGGCGCGAAGTGCCCATTGCCGCGGTTCCGACCACGGCCGCCAATGACGTGCCTTATTTTGTGACCGACCACCGGCGGGTCAGTGCCCGGTATGATTGGGCGCCGCGCTTTTCGCCGGCGCAGATCGTCGGAGAAATCGGCGATTGGTTGCGCGCGGACCCGGACGGGTTGCGCGGCCTTTTTGTTTCCGAAGGGAGTGCCGCGTGAGCGTCGCGATTGTCACCGGTTCGTCGGGTTTGGTGGGCAGCGAAAGCGTGCGCTTTTTGCACGAAAAGGGGATGGAGGTCGTCGGCATCGACTGCGACCTGCGAAGCTATTTCTTTGGCGCGGGGGCTTCGACGGCCTGGAATACCGGACGTTTGCAGGCGGAGTTGCCGCGATTTACTCACACCCCGATCGATATCCGCGACGCGGGTGCCATCGATGCGCTATTCGCTAAGTACGGCCGGTCCATCACCGCGATCATTCACACCGCCGCGCAGCCGAGTCACGATTGGGCGGCCAAAGAGCCCATGACCGATTTTACGGTCAATGCTACCGGCACTTTGATTTTGCTCGAGGCATTTCGCAAACACTGCCCGCAGGCCAGTTTTGTTTTTACTTCGACGAATAAGGTGTACGGCGACACCCCGAATCGATTGCCGCTCGTGGAACAACCGACGCGTTGGGAAATTGCTTCCAATCACCCCTATTTCGATCGCGGCATCGATGAGTCGATGTCGGTGGATGATTCGAAGCACAGTCTTTTCGGCGTGAGCAAGCTCGCGGCCGATGTGATGACTCAGGAGTACGGGCGGTACTTCGGGCTGAACACCGCCGTCTTTCGTGGCGGCTGTCTGACGGGCCCCGCGCATTCCGGCGCCGAGTTGCATGGGTTTCTAGCCTACCTCGTCCAGTGCGTGGTCACGGGCAAGCCCTATACGATTTTCGGCTACAAGGGGAAGCAGGTCCGGGACAATATCCATTCCCACGACTTGGTCAGCGCGTTTTGGAGCTACCTCGAAAAACCGCGCTCGGCAGTGGTGTACAACATCGGGGGCTCGCGCCACAGTAACTGTTCCGTCTTAGAAGCGATCACGATGGCGCAGGAGCGGTCGGGTCGAGAATTGGGTTTCCAAATCGCCGACGATAACCGCTCCGGGGATCATATTTGGTGGATTTCGGATGTGTCCCGTTTTCGGCGCGACTATCCCGAGTGGCGATTCCAATACGGGATTCGGCAAATCGTTTCCGAGATTGTCGACGCGACTCGCGAACGGATGGGCAAATGAAAGTCTCCGTCGTCATTCCCGCGCACAATGAAGAAGGTTGTATTGAGTCGACGGTCCGCGTGCTCGTCGGGACTTTGAATCAGGCGGAGATAGCGCACGAAGTGATCGTGGTGAATGATCACTCGATGGACGCGACCCCGGGACTGGTGCGAATGTTAGAGAAAGATCTGCCGAGCGTGCGCTATGCGGAAAACCTGGGCCCCGGGGGTTACGGTTTTGCCGTTCGGTGGGGCCTCGATCGCGCCACCGGTGATGCGGTTGCGGTCTACATGGCCGATGCCTCGGACAATCCCGCGGACTTGGTGCGCTTCGTGGAAACGATGAAGCGCACGGGGGTAGACTGTGTGTTTGGTTCCCGCTTTACGAGCCAGTCCAAACTGATCGACTACCCGGCGCTCAAGCGGGTTTTCAATCGCATCGGCAACAAGGGCGTGCAGTTGCTCTTTGGCTTGAAATGCAATGATATGACGAATGCCTTCAAACTCTTCCGGCGGGAAGCGATCGACGGCGTGCGTCCTTACCTCAGCCACCATTTCAATCTCACCCTGGAACTCCCGTTGAAGGCGGTGGTGCGAGGTTATAGCTACACGGTGATTCCCAACGATTGGACCAATCGCAAGACCGGCGTCTCGAAGTGGAAGGTGAAGGAGCTGGGGTCGCGGTATCTGTTCATCGTTTTCTACTGCCTGATCGAAAAATGGCTGTCGCGCGGCGACTACAATCGCGCGATGCAGAAGCGACTCAGCGCGCTGGCCCTGCAAGGATCGACATGACGACCGACGCGCTGAATCTGGAACGCGTTTACCAGTTCCGATTTGCCGGTATCGCACAGGAAACGCGCGATGCGGTTTGGGCCGAGATCGCGCCGTTTGTCTACCGCCGAATGGGCTCCCCGGAAGCGGTTTTGGATCCGGCGGCCGGGCGGCTCGAGTTTTTGAATCGGATTCCGGCCCCCACCCGTTGGGCGGTCGACTTAATGCCGCCCCCGGTGGCCTTTGATCCGCAGGCCATTCAGTTTCACCGCGGGGATGTGTTTACGGTCGATCTCCCCGAGGGATTTTTCGACGGCGTTTTTATGTCGAACTTCCTAGAGCACCTGCCGAGCGTGGAAGCCATTTCAGAACTCTTCACGCGCTTGTCCCGAGCGATGCGCCCGGGGGGTACGATTGCCATCATGGGGCCCAATTTCAAATATTGCGTGAAAGATTATTTCGACTGCGCGGATCACAAACTCGCTTTGACCGATGTCTCGGTGAGCGAACTGCTTTACGCTGCGGGTTTTGAGATCCGCGAAAATATCCCGCGCTTCTTGCCCTATTCCTTCCGGGGCAAGTTGCCGCCTCGCCCGGCGTTAGTGCGCGCTTATTTGCGCCTGCCGTGGGCCTGGCGGATCTTCGGTCGGCAGTTTCTCGTCCTTGGCCGCAAGGCATGAGTCGGGTTTGGGCGCCGTACGGGTTGTTCGGCGGCGTGGCCCTCGTGCATTTTTTTTACCTGAATGCCTACGTCGTGGATATTCCGCACTGGGACGAGTGGGGGATTGTCGCGGGCGTGCTGCAAACGATACGCGGCCAGTACGCTTGGCTCGGCGCGCTCCACAACGAGCACTTCATTCTGCCGACCAAGGTCCTCACCATGGGTCTCTACTTTCTGAACGGCTGGGATATCCGATTCAATCTGCTTTTGAATTTCGTCGGCTTCGTCGCCATCCTCGCGGTTTTTCCGGCCTTCGTCCGGCGTCGGGGGGAACCGTACCCGCACTTCCTTTTCTTTTTCCTCGCCTTCTTACTCACACCGCGAAACTTTGAAAACTGCTTTGCGGCGATGCAGTCCTGTTTTCATTTTTGCGTCGCATTCCTGCTCGCCGGCGTGGCGTGCCTCTTCCACCCGCGCCAAAGCTGGGGCGCAACCATCGGCGGCGCAGTTTGCTTGGTCTTGGCCTGCTTGTCCTTGGCTTGCGGCGTGGCGGCGACGCTGGCGATTCTGGGGGTGTACACCCTGTTTAAGATGCGAAGGCGGGAAGGGTGGCAATGGGCGGCCGCGATCACGATCGGGGCCGCGGGAATCGGGTATTTTTTGATGGCGTTGAAAGCGGCGGACCTAGCCCCGGGTGGGAATTCGCTGCTATCGGGCGCGGTCTGGGCCTTCTGGTTGAACTTAATTTCTTTCGCGTTCGGCGTCGGTTCTCTGGCCTGGGGCTTGGGCCTGCTTTGCTTGCTCCTGACCCTCGTTCCGTTCGCCATCGGTTATCGACGATTCTTGCCGGCGCAGGGCGGAGCGGAGTGGCGCTTGCTGGCTTTAGTCGTCGGTCTGCTCGCGGCCTTGGGGAGTGTCGCCCTGGGCCGTGCCTCCGTCCCCGAATCGGCCCGCAGCTCGCGTTACTTCGAGCTGGGCATGTTTCTGCTCCCGGCTTGTGTGGTCGCTTGGACGTGGGTGCTTGAGTCTCAACCCGGAAGGCTTCGCCGGGTTCAGATCGG
>CAZFMF010000004.1:60190-143838 GCA_964519985.1 uncultured Pseudobdellovibrionaceae bacterium
GATCGGGCTCTGGGTCTTGGCGCTGATTTCTTTTTGGAACGAATGGGATTTCGACATTTACCGTCAGATGAATGAGCGGCGCCAGGAGTCGGTGACCTGTGTTCGCCGTTACTACGAAACGGGATTGCGTGAGCTTTGTCCGACCGCCGCTCCCGTTGTGCTCAATTTCGAGGAAGCCCGGGAGTTGAGAATGTCGTTTGTAAAAAAGATGGGGTACTAAGGCTGGCATTGGCCGTGCATTTCATACCGTCGGTTCATTTCGCGCCCTCTCGCGCACTCTGGGAATACGTGGATGTTTCGGTTCTTGGCTTACACCGCGTTTGCGATCGCCCTTCCGGCACTGGCTAACAAACCCACAAAGGTGACGTTATCGTGTGCGGAGGATTTTGCCCGGCTGGCCAAGGCTCGTTTCTCGGTAACGACCAGTCATCTGATCGACTCGCTTACCGAGGGGGTTCCGCGCTACGACGCATCCAAAGGAGAGGCGCCCCCACCGAATGAGACCGACGACCGCGGGGAAGAGCCGCCGGTTCGATTCACCCTAACATTGCCGCTCAGCGAGGCCGGCATGTCGGGAATCGAATTGCAGAAAGCCCGGGCTGCGGCACAAGACTGCCGCGCGGCCCATTGCCTCTCGTTCTTCGTCGGTTTCCAAGCGTTCTCGCGCGGAGAGGATGCGAACAGTCCGATGGGAGTGGTTTTGGAGCTGCCGTTTCCGACCCCCTGGGGAAACATTCCGATGCACGTCCCGGCGGTGGGGCAATACCAACGGTTTGATCCCAATGTTCCGGGGGCTCACCGCACCCAATCCGGGCCGGAGCCCAAGGATGCCGTGCTGGCGGAATACCGGCGGATGCTCGCCAGCACCGAAAGGTTGCGTCAATTCTGGGGGAAGAATGGCTACGCCCATCTTTACTCCGTGCAATACACCATGCGGGTCGGCAATGGCGTGGCGGAGGGCAAAGTGAAACAGGTCGAGAGTTTCACCGGTAAAATTGCGCCCGGAAAATTGGACGAGACGCTAGCGGCCTTGTCCGCGCAGGAACGGGCGGCCGCGGAAATCCTTGTCCAAGAGGGGCACTCCGTGACCGCGTTGCGGGCGAACGAGATCGAAGGTCAGCGCACGGCGGATTTGAAGGTTGCCAGTGATACTGAGGAACGTACCATCGAAGTGAAGTCGCCGACCGACGACAGCACCGGTGTCGTCGACTCGGAGACCGTGAAGAATCGCGTTTGGTCGAGCCTGCGGGGAGGCGGTCAGTCGCCCAATATTATTATCGACGCGCGGCAATCCGGACTGACTTTGGAAGAAGCGCAGCGGTCGGGTTTCCGACTCATGGGACTTTTGAAGCAACCGCAATATGCCCGCTTCCGCGATCGCCTGAGCACGTTGCGAATTCTGGGGCTGGAAGACGGGGCACGCTTTGATTTGCATTTCGACTTCCAGCCCCTCCTTTAGTCTCAAGGCCCGACGCGGGTGACCGTGAAGCAATCGTTCCCCGGGTTATAGGCCTGGAACGTTTGGTAGCTGCTGGCACTCAGCAGACTGCGGATCCACGCGGCTTGAGTGGACTGGAAGTAGGAGTTCTGCTTCTGGTCCGGAAAGATCCAGGCATTCACTTCCACATTCCGGTGCCGTAAGCAGGTCGGTTCCCCCGCGCCTACCGCGCGATCCACCCAAGCGCATTCGCCCGGATTCAGGCCATGACCCGCCGAATGGGGCGCTTTGCGGAAGTAGAACAGGGCGCTGGTACTACCAGCGTAGCCCTGATAGCCAAGCGTGCCGGCCCCGCCGCGACACACCATGGGATACGATTTGGGCACG
The DNA here is from genome assembly GCA_964519985.1 of uncultured Pseudobdellovibrionaceae bacterium. Lineage (GTDB taxonomy): Bacteria > Bdellovibrionota > FAC87 > UBA2466 > UBA2466 > JAIEOG01. The sequence goes on from CAZFMF010000004.1 coordinate 62,016, forward strand.
GCCATCGCCGTCACCCCTAACGTGGACAAGAGAACTAACACTGCGATTTGAGCTCTGCTCATTGGATACCTCCCTTTCACTGATCCCGCGCAATTGCGGGCGAAAAAGGCTCACGCAAAGTAGGATTGGCTCAACTAAGTTCTTTGGTGGAGGCCAATCGATTCCACTCCGGCGCCGGAGTGGCGTAAATCCAGCCGTCGTTTCATTGAGTCCTCCCATTGGCGGACCGCTTCGGGGAAGGTGGGGGAGGCTTGGCGTATGCCGAGACGGTGAAGCATTTCGACCGGGGAGACGACCCCCTCGCGGCCGCGGACACAGCCCTTGGCGATGACGGAGACGAGGGTCTTTCCGTCGCGCTCGAAGAGGTGTTCGGAGTAGAACCACTTGTCGTTCCAGCAAAGCAGACGCGTGGTTAAGTCGACTTTTTGAAAACGAAGCAGCGGCCGTTTGTACTGAGCGGTTTGGGCCGCCATCAACGGGAGCCACTTTTCTTTGAAGGCAAGTCGCAAGAGGCCCATCCGTCGCAACCAGCTGATCCGCGCCACTTCGGCGTAGTCGAGGTAACGCGAATTGACCGTTACGCCGTAGAGTGTGTCCCCCGGCCAGCACCGGAATGTTTCCTGTAAAGGCGCGAGCGGGGAGATCGGGGGGCGAAACCGATCGGCGACCTGATTCTTTGCCATGCGCAGCCAAAACATGGCGCCGTTATGCGATCGGGAGAGGCACGATTCAAGTCTTTCCCCGGGGACTTGAAAAACCCTCTGAAAATGCGATGTTGGCGCCGAGGGTGACGTGACCGAGAACGTGAAGAACATTACCCAGCTCCTGGTGCACTCTAGCCAAGGCGACAAGGCGGCGATGGAAGCTTTGATTCCGCTGGTTTATGCCGAGCTGCGCGGCTTAGCGCGTGGGTACCTAAGCCGTGAGCGCGCCTCCCACACCCTCCAACCGACCGCGTTGGTGCACGAAGCCTACTTCCGGTTGATCGATCAAAACGTCGCGAAGTGGGAAAATCGCTCGCACTTTTACGGAGTGGCGGCTCAACTCATGCGCCGGATTCTGGTCGATCACGCCCGCAAACACCGCGCGGAAAAGCGCGGCGGCAAAGAGGTGCGGGTGGAGTTCGACGAAGCGCTTCAAGCCGTCAATCCCGATGGGTCCCCCGATTGGTTGGCGCTGGACGAGGCGCTCAAAGAGTTGGCGAAGCTTTCGCCCCGCCAAAGTCAGATCGTCGAACTGCGTTACTTCGGCGGGTGGGGAATCGAAGAGACGGCGGAAGCGTTGAAGCTCTCGCCGGCCACGGTGAAGCGAGAATGGACGCTCGCGCGCGCTTTTCTGCTCAAAACCTTGCGTGAAGGTTTGTAATCTTTGGAAACTCTCGACTCGCAAACTTGGCAGCGCATCGGGGAGGCTTTCGATCGCGTGCTCGATCTCGAAGGGGACGCCCGGGAAGCGGTTTTGAATGAGCTAGAGCCGGCGTTGCGCCTACAGGTGTTAAGCCTGCTCGATGCCCACCGTGAGGCGGGTGATTTTTTGGAGCCGCCGATCGGTCGGCCATTGCCGAAACCAAACGGGCCCAAACCGTACGCGCCGGGGGAACGGCTCGGAGACTTTGTGATCCTAAAGTGCATTGGCGAAGGGGCGCTCGCGCGTGTCTACCTCGCCCAGCAACTCAGTCTGGGTCGTTTAGTGGCGCTAAAGGTTTCGCTCAACGATGGCCGAGAAGGCCAGGTTTTGGCGCCTTTGGAGCACGATCATATCGTCCGCGTTTTTTCCGAGACGATCTTGGACGAGCAAAATGAGCGGCACCTTTGTCTGCAGTTCGTACTGGGCACGACCTTGGAGCGGATCTTGGATCAACGCCGTTCGCTCACCGGTCGCGAACTCCTGGACAGCATTGCGGCCTTGAGCACCGAGGAGAACTACTGGGATCCCAAAGCGCAGCGCGACCGGGAAACATTGTCGGGTCTTTCGGGCGTCGAAACGGTGCTTTGGTACGGCGTGCGCCTCGCCGAGGCCTTGGCTTACGCGCACCGGCGTGGCGTGCTTCACCTCGATATCAAGCCCGCCAATATCCTTTTGAATTCTTACGGGCGTCCGCTGCTCACCGACTTCAATGTCTCGTTGCAGGTCGAGCGGGGACGTACGCAGAAGATTCTGGGCGGCACCTATAAGTACATGGCCCCTGAGCAAGAGGCTTGGTTTCAATCGGTTGAAGGCCCCAAAATCGACGAGCGCGCCGATATCTATTCCCTCGGGGTGGTGTTGCAAGAAATGTTGCGCAAGGTCGGATCCGATTCGGATCCTTCCACCCAACGATCGCTCGAACGCATTCTGGCGAAATGCACGCATTCGGATCCCGAGCGGCGCTACTCCAGTGCGGGCGACCTCGCGGCGGCCTTGTTGGGGTGTTTGGAATTTCAGCGCATCCAACACGAGTTGCCTTCTCCCGGGCCCTTCGTGCGCTGGGCGATGGCCTACCCCGTCACCGTGGTCACCCTGGGTATCCTGATCCCACAGCTATTGGGGACGGCGATCAATATTGGCTATAACTTTATCCGGATTGTGAGCCGGTTGAGCGTCGCCCAACAGGGTTTCTTTGCCCGCCTTTGCACGGGGTACAATCCCGTCATTTACCTAGTGATCGCGACTTTGCTTTTTCGCATCATTCACCGGGCCATCCGGCGTTCAGAGCAGGTGGTGGCGGTCGGCGGTTCCGAAGCCGAATCCGCTCAGTTGCGGCGCACCTTCTTGCGCTTCCCGATACCTTTGATCGCCTGGGTCAGCGGCGCTTGGTTGCTGGCGGGACTGATTTTTCCGTGGGCCCTGGATCGGTTCGAAGGGCCATTGGGGCCGCAACTCTACGCGCACTTTTTTGTCTCGCACTTTTTGTCCTGCATTGTCGCGGTCGCGTACTCCTACCTATCCACTCAGTTTCTGATGTTGCGGGTTTTTTATCCTCCGCTGCTCTCCGGCGAAAGTGCGCCTTGCAAGACCGCGCGCGTGGAGATTGCCCGGGACGGTGTCACGCTCCAGTTTTTCCATTTTTCGGCGGCATTGATTCCGGTGGCGGCGGCCGGTGTTCTGGTTTGGGTGGGTCCCGAAAGTCTGAGCGGCGAAACGTACGCCGTCTATAAAGGCCTAGTGGGCATGCTGCTCGTGCTGGGAATGGCGGGCTTGGTTTTGGCGGTGAAAGCCACATCCGTTTTGAACCAAACCGTGCGCGCGCTGACTGGCCTTCGCGAAGGGGCATAAGGTGTTGTACCGAGCGCCCGTACGGGAAGTAAAACTCGGGCGGGTCTCGCGCCGTTACGGTCGGGTGGTGGTCGTAATGCGCCACTATCCCCGCTTCCTACCGAAAGAAAACGTGGACGAATACTGCCGGAGCTTGGCGCCGGAACTCGCGCTCTTCACGGAGTTCAAAGCGCGTGAGCGGGCTTTGGGAGATCACGATCGGGCCTTTGCGGAAGTGAATTATCCCGCACGTTTTGATCTGGTGCCCGCCGGTTGGGTCGACTTGGAACGTTTGGCGCACGAATCCCGCCAGCGCTCTGTCTACCTCATCTGCCAATGCGAGCTGGATCAGCGGTGCCATGCCGACCTCTTACTCTTGGCCGCACGCCGCCGGTTCGGAGCCGAGACACCGGCTTTGCGTTTTGAGTACCCCGAGTTCGAGGCCCGCTTGGCTTTAGAAACCTAAATCGCTTTGTCATTAAACGTCACGGTGGGGGTTCCGCAGTCGGTCTTATAGGTGTATTTCAACACGTTGCCGTCTCCGTCGGTGAGTGTGACCGTGCCGGCATTGAAAAAACTCGTGCACGAAGCTTTCTTGTATTTCAGGCCGTCACTGGCCACCGCTAACACGAAGTCGGTAGCCGATACCGAGGGGAAGCTGCCGCTCACTTCCACCTTGTAACCCCAGTATCCGCCCATCGTGACGGATCCCGTCGCCGGATCGGTATCGGGAGTCAGGGTGTGATTCCAAGTGCTGCCACTGGTCCACGTGGCGGTCGCGCCAATGGAGCTGTCGGTGTTCGCACCGATACTTTGGTAGTTGCTGGTGTAGGCGTACGCCGAGCCATTCAGCACGAGGTCAAAGAATCCCGAGTAGGTATAGGTTTCGCTCTGACTTCGGCTGCTGGCGTGGCTCCCCTCAATATCGAATTCGTAGCGGTAGCCGGCCGTGGCACTCGAATCATCTTTGTCCGCTTCGCTCGCGGTGCCGCTTAAGTTGTAGGTAGTGCCCCGTTCGCCCGCGACATTCGAACAACTGAACGTCTTGGTCAGGCTGGCCGCAATCTTGTCGTTATCGGCGTCGGCGACCGTCTCCGGCGTGGAAGTCGTGCAGCTACCAAATACGTCGGCGCGAGCCCCAATTCCGGTGATGCTGGGCATTCCCGCCGGTTGGGTGAATGAGATCACGAGTTCGCCTTGAATCGTACTTTTACGGGCGAGCGCTTCGGTTTCGCTGAGCGTTCCGGACGGCCCATCATAATAGTTTCCTCGGCTACAACCGATGGCGATGATCGCGGTAAAAACCAAAAGTCCTCGCAACATGAAAGTCCTCCGAATGGGATTGAGGCGGAAATGATAACGCAGCTGGAAATTCAAGCACGACGGGGTGCGTCTCAAGTTCGTCGGAGTTTTTTCCGATAAGCGGTCATGCGAAAGAAGACTAAGAAAAAAGGCGGCTTTGATTTCGGCTTCAAAACTCCCTCGCAAAAGGGAGTCGTGATTGGACTCGGCCTGCTCGTGTTAGGGGGTGGATTTGTCGGGTACCGCGGCATGCAGAGGTACCAAATCCAAGCAGAAGTCGGGCGCCTCTCGCAGCTTGCCCAACCCATTGCCGGAGTCCAAGTCCAGCGAGTGGGAAAAGCCATCTTCCTCACCGGCGAAGTCGGGTCCGCGCAAGACTGGGCGAAAACCCGTGCGATTGCCGAGACGGTCAAGACCAGTGGCACCGACATCGCGGTCGGTAATCTGGTGAAGATGACGGATGCCGCTAAACAAGCGGTGGTCGCGCAGATAAAAAAAGAAGTCCGCAATCGTCGGGTGCGGGTGCGTTGCGTCGGGGATCGTTTTGTTCTGGAGGGAAATCCCCGCAACGACTTTGAAGCCGATCGCGCGGTCGAGATTGCAAAGGGCGTTTTATTCTTAGATACAAAGTCGCCCACGCGTTCTACCGCGGGCGCCGGTGATAACAGCATCGGCCGCGTGGATGCTTTCAGTCCCATCATTCTCGATATGATGAAGCTACCGGAATAGATTTCCTGCCTCCATCGCAATCGAGCTCTTCCATTCGCCGGTAATTTGAAAAAAAAGTCAATTTGTGGCGAGCTCGGCCGCTGTCTAAGGTTGTTCCCCAAGCAAAAACTCGATAAATGTATTGGATTCGGGGATTCGAATCCATGGCCACTATCGTGATTGTTGACGATAACCCAGCCGATCAAACCTTGATTGCTGAAGCCTTTCGGGAGGCATTCAAGGCTGAGGGCGGGCGCTCGACCCTTCATTTGTTCACCGACGGTGAGAAAGCGCTGACGTACCTCAATGCGGAAGCGAAGCCGAACGAGCGACCCGGCTTGGTCGTTTTAGATCTCAATCTTCCGGGCAAACATGGTTTTGAGGTGCTGGCCGACATCAAGCAAAGTCCTCGGCTGAAGAATATTCCGGTCGTTGTTTTCACCACCTCCGATTCCCGCGACGATATCGAGCGCGCGTACCAGCGCGATGCCAACTCCTACATCATCAAGCCCATGGGCCTAGACCGACTGTTTGTCGTGGTGGATCAGATGAAGCGGTACTGGTTTGACACGGTTGAGCGCCCGGAGGCGGCGACCCTCTGAACGGCAATGAGCAAACTGAACCCCCAACTCGCGCGGTTCATCGAATCAAACATCCACTCCGTGGAACAATTAGAGGTTCTTCTGCTTCTGCTGGGGAATCCGGCGCGGGACTGGAGTGCCGAACAGGTAAGCAGGGAACTGCGAACCAGCCCGCAGTCGGCGAGCCAGCGGCTAAGTGATTTGCATCAGCGCGGGCTCGCGCAGGTTTCTCAGAGTGTTTTTTTTTGCTACCGATCCGACGGTCACGACTCGGTCGTTCAAGAACTGGCGGAGGCCTACAAGAAAACACGCATCGCGGTGATCGAGCAGATTTTTGCTCGCCCGAAGAGCGACTTGGTGGCCTTCGCCAATGCATTTGATGTTCGAAGAAGGGAAGAGGAGTGATGGCATCCACGGTCTATCTCTTATGTGGGTTGATGAGCGTTGTCTGTTTTTTGCTTTTGCTGCGCGGTTATTGGCTGACCCGGACCCCGTTGCTTCTACACAGTAGCATCTGTTTTGCCTGCTTCGCGGTGAACAATGTTTTGCTATATGTGGATCTCGTCCTCACCGCGGGTTTCGACCTTTCCTTTTTTGGGGTTGCTATTCCTGTCTGGCGTACCGCGATCAGTCTGGGGGGGGTTTTAGTTTTGCTCTACGGAATGCTTTGGGAGAGGGCGTAGGTGAATAGATGACGTTGGCATTTATTTCTGGGGCCCTGATGTTGGGGCTCGGTACGATTGGAATTGTTTTCCTTCGCTATTGGAAGGAAACTGGCGAAAGACTTTTTGCATACTTTGCGATCGCTTTCTTACTCATGTCGGTGGAGCGAGTTCTGCTGGAGATTACCGACCCGATGAATGAAGCACGGAGTTTTGTTTTCCTGTTGCGTCTGGCTGCTTTTGCCTTGATTAGCGCGGGAATCGTCGACAAAAATAGAAAGCGTTCCATACGTTCTTGACGAATCACTCAGGTTGCATAGGTACTGGCGACACATAATGTCGCGCTACTAGGAGAGACAGGTATGAAACAAATCGACACTCCTCGGCTCCGCAGTCCGAAACTTCCACCGCCAAAAAACAAGAAAGTTCCCGCAAAGGCCTCAACGGATGGGGCTGCTTCGGAACTGTTTTTGAGCCAAGCCGCGGCGGTCGCCAACAATCCACTTCACCTGCGTGAGGCGGTGGATGTGTTGAAAGCTGTGCGCCGCGGCGATTTTTCGATTCGTTGCCGTAACACGGCTTCACCCGGCCTGGTCGGCGAAATTGGTGAAGTGATCAACGACATTATCGAATTGAACCAAGGCCTCGCCGACGAATTCGTCCGCGTGGGTAATAGCGTCGGTCGCGAAGGGAAGATGACCGACCGCGCGTCCATCGGACCGGTCAAGGGAGGTTGGGCGACCTGCATCGATTCGATCAACCTGCTGATCGGGGACTTGGTGCAGCCCACGTACGAAGTGGCGCGCGTTATTACCTCGGTGGCGAAAGGCGACTTATCCCAGAAAATGTCGCTCGAAATCGAAGGCCGTCCGATTAAAGGGGAGTTCTACCGCATCGGTGCGACCGTAAACGCGATGGTGGATCAGCTGAACTCATTCGCCTCCGAAGTGAGTCGCGTGGCGAAGGAAGTGGGTACGGAAGGAAAACTGGGCGGGCAGGCGGTCGTGAAAGACGTGTCCGGGATTTGGAAGGATTTGACCGAGAACGTGAACGGCTTGGCCGGTAACTTGACCGATCAGGTGCGTAACATCGCGAAGGTGACGACGGCGGTCGCGAAGGGCGACTTGTCTCAGAAAATTACGGTGGACGCGAAAGGCGAAATCTACGAGCTCAAAAACACGATTAACGTGATGGTGGATCAGCTGGGCTCTTTCGCCGCGGAAGTGACCCGCGTCGCGAAGGAAGTGGGTACGGAAGGTCGTCTCGGTGTGCAAGCGGACGTGAAGGGCGTTTCCGGAACGTGGAAATACCTCACCGACTCGGTGAACAACCTCGCCAATAACTTGACCAGTCAGGTGCGTAACATCGCGAAGGTGACGACGGCGGTCGCGAACGGCGATTTGTCCCAGAAGATTACGGTAGATGCCCGTGGCGAAATCTTCGAGTTGAAAAACACGATTAACGTGATGGTGGATCAGCTGAACTCCTTCGCCGCGGAAGTGACCCGTGTGGCGAAAGAAGTGGGTACGGAAGGAAAGCTGGGCGGTCAGGCCGATGTGAAGGGCGTGTCGGGCACGTGGAAGGACCTGACCGATAACGTGAACCAGCTCGCCGGTAACTTGACGAGTCAGGTGCGTAATATTGCCAAGGTGACGACAGCGGTCGCGAACGGCGACATGTCCCAGAAAATCACCGTCGATGCGAAGGGTGAAATCCTTGAGCTGAAAAACACGATCAACGTGATGGTGGATCAGCTGCGCTCCTTTGCGGCGGAAGTGACCCGCGTTGCGAAAGAAGTGGGTACGGAAGGAAAGCTAGGCGGTCAGGCCGATGTGAAGGGCGTGTCGGGAACCTGGAAAGATTTGACCGACCATGTGAACGCGATGGCCGCCAACCTCACCAGCCAAGTGCGTAACATCGCGAAGGTGACGACGGCGGTCGCCAAAGGCGACTTGTCACAAAAAATCACCGTGGATGCGCGCGGCGAAATCTTCGAGCTGAAAAACACGATCAACGTCATGGTGGACCAGCTGAACTCCTTCGCCGCGGAAGTGACCCGTGTCGCGAAAGAAGTCGGTACCGAAGGGAAGCTGGGCGGACAGGCCGATGTGAAGGGCGTGTCGGGCACGTGGAAAGAGCTAACCGACAACGTGAACCAGCTGGCCGGTAACTTGACCAGCCAAGTGCGTAACATCGCGAAGGTGACCACGGCGGTTGCGAAGGGCGATTTGTCGTCGAAAATCACGGTGGACGCTAAGGGCGAAATCCTCGAACTGAAAAACACGATTAATACGATGGTGGATCAGCTAAACTCCTTCGCCGCGGAAGTGACGCGCGTCGCGAAAGAAGTGGGTACGGAAGGGAAGCTGGGCGGCCAGGCGGTCGTGAAAGGCGTCTCCGGAACGTGGAAAGATTTGACCGATAACGTGAACCAGCTGGCCGGTAATCTGACCAGTCAGGTGCGTAACATCGCGAAAGTGACGACCGCGGTGGCGAAGGGCGATTTGTCCCAGAAAATCACGGTGGACGCGAAGGGCGAAATCTCGGAGCTGAAAAACACGATCAACGTGATGGTGGATCAGCTGAACTCCTTCGCCGCGGAAGTGACCCGTGTGGCGAAAGAAGTCGGTACCGAAGGGAAGCTGGGCGGACAGGCGGTTGTGAAGGGCGTCTCCGGGACTTGGAAAGACTTGACCGACAATGTGAACGCGATGGCCGCTAACCTCACGAGCCAAGTGCGTAACATCGCAAAGGTGACGACGGCGGTCGCCAAGGGCGACTTGTCCCAGAAAATCACGGTGGACGCGAAGGGCGAAATCCTTGAACTGAAGCAGACGATCAACACGATGGTGGATCAGCTGAACACGTTTGCCGCCGAAGTGACCCGTGTCGCGAAGGAAGTGGGTACCGAAGGGAAGCTGGGCGGACAGGCCGATGTGCGCGGCGTTTCCGGTACGTGGAAAGAACTCACGGATAACGTGAACCAGCTGGCCGGTAACTTGACCAGCCAGGTGCGTAACATCGCGAAGGTGACGACGGCGGTTGCGAAGGGCGATTTGTCGTCGAAAATCACGGTGGACGCGAAGGGCGAAATCCTTGAACTGAAGCAGACGATCAACACGATGGTGGATCAGCTGAACACGTTTGCCGCCGAAGTGACCCGCGTCGCGAAGGAAGTGGGTACCGAAGGGAAGCTGGGCGGTCAGGCCGATGTGAAGGGCGTGTCGGGTACGTGGAAAGAGCTGACCGATAACGTGAACTTCATGGCCCGTAACCTCACGACTCAGGTGCGCGGCATCGTGAAAGTCGTGACGGCGGTTGCGAACGGAGATTTGAACCAGAAATTCGTGCTGGAAGCCAAAGGCGAGGTGGCCGCGCTCGCGGACACGATCAACAGCATGACCGATACGCTACGCACCTTCACGGATCAGGTGACCACGGTCGCCCGCGAAGTCGGTAGCGAAGGGAAACTGGGCGCGCAGGCCACGGTGCCCGGCGCCGCCGGCGCTTGGAAGGACTTGACCGACAACGTGAACTTCATGGCCCGCAACCTGACGACTCAGGTGCGCGGGATTGTGAAGGTAGTGACCGCGGTCGCGAACGGGGATTTGAATCAGAAATTTGTCCTCGAAGCGAAAGGCGAAGTGGCCGCACTCGCGGATACGATCAATAGCATGATCGATACGCTGCGCACGTTCGCCGACCAGGTGACTACGGTGGCCCGCGAAGTGGGTATCGAAGGAAAGCTGGGCGGACAGGCTAAGGTACCGGGCGCCGCCGGGGTATGGAAAGACCTCACGAACAACGTGAACCAGCTCGCGGGTAACCTGACCACTCAGGTCCGCGCGATCGCCGACGTGTCCACGGCGGTGACGAAGGGCGATTTGACCCGGTCGATTAACGTCCAAGCGCAGGGTGAAGTTGCGGCGCTCAAGGACAACATCAACCAGATGATCGCCAACCTCAAAGACACCACTGCGAAGAATACCGAACAGGATTGGCTGAAAACGAATCTCGCGAAGTTCACGGAAATGATGCAGGGGCAACGCAGTCTGACCGCGGTCGCCCAGCTCATCATGTCCGAATTGACCCCGCTGGTGAATGCGCAACATGGCGCTTTCTTCATGGCCGAACAAGAGGGTTCGGAACCGGTCTTGAACCTGATTGCGAGCTACGCGTTCACCCAGCGCAAACGGGTTTCCAATCGTTACGCATTGAAGGAAGGCCTGGTTGGACAGTGCGCCTTTGAGAAGAAGAGCATTCTGCTGACTCAGGTTCCCGACGACTATGTGACGGTCAGCTCGAGTCTCGGCGAAGGTAGCCCGTGGGGCATCATCGTTCTGCCGGTACTCTTCGAAGGAGAACTCAAAGCGGTCATCGAGCTGGCGTCCTTCCAGCCCTTTACGACCAACTACTTAAACTTCCTCGATCAGCTGATGGATAGCATCGGCGTGATCTTGAACATGATTTCCAGTTCGATGCGTACGGAAGAACTGTTGCAAGAGTTGAAGCGTTCCAACGCCGAACTCGAAGCGCAAGCGACCGAGCTCGAAGAAAAAGCAAAACTCCTCGAATTGAAGAATCAGGAAGTGGAGCTGGCGTCTCAGTCCTTGGAAGAAAAGGCCGAACAGCTCTCGCTCATTTCCAAGTACAAGTCGGAATTTTTGGCGAATATGTCGCACGAGCTGCGCACGCCGTTGAACAGCTTGCTGATTCTGTCGAAGGTGCTTTCGGAAAACAAGGACAGCAACCTCACGCCGGATCAAGTGAAGTACGCGAAGACGGTGTACGGTGCCGGTTGCGACCTGCTCGCGCTGATCAACGAAATCTTGGATCTGTCCAAGGTCGAAGCGGGCAAGATGGCGATCGACCCGAAGGAAGTCACGCTGCCGCGCATCCAGGAAAGCCTGGAGCAGAACTTCCGTCCGGTCGCGGAGCACAAAGGAATCGAGCTCACCATTTCGGTGGCACCGAATATCCCGGAGAAGATCTACACCGACGACAACCGTCTGCAGCAGATCCTCAAGAACCTCATGTCCAACGCCTTCAAGTTCACTTCGAAAGGCAAAGTGGCGGTCACGATCGAGATGGCGGGTCCGGAGCGCACGCGCAAGCTGGCGCTTTCCCCCGGCGAGCGGGTCTTGGCCTTCGAGGTCAAGGATACCGGGATCGGGATCCATCGCGACAAACACAAGCTCATTTTCGAAGCCTTCCAACAAGCGGATGGGACTACCAGCCGCAAGTACGGTGGCACGGGCCTGGGCTTGACGATCAGCCGCGAGATTGCGCGTCTGCTCGGCGGGATGATCGAAGTCGAAAGCGAGCCGGGTATCGGCAGCACCTTCACCTTGTTCTTGCCGGAAAACTACCGGGGCACGGTGGGCAATCACGGCGTCGGCGCGGAAATCGAAACGGTTCCGAACGACAACGTGTCCCTGCCGGAGGACGCCGATTTCAAGGGTAAGAAAGTGCTCATCGTCGATGACGACTTCCGAAATATCTTCGCGTTGGCGAGTGTGCTCGAATCGCGCGGAATGATTGTCACCCATGCTGAGAACGGCAAACTGGGTCTGCAGCACCTGCAGAACCAGGGCGACTTCGATCTTGTTTTGATGGATACGATGATGCCGGAAATGGATGGTCTGGAAGCGATCCGCCATATGCGGGCCATGAATGACTTCAAGGAGCTTCCGATTATTTCGTTGACGGCAAAGGCGATGAAGGGAGATCGCGAGAAATGTTTGGAGGCGGGTGCGTCGGATTACGTGACAAAGCCCGTGGATCCAGAACGGCTCTTGGCGACGATTTACAAGCGCATTACCCATCCGGCGACTTAAGGGGAGGGGATGAAGGGGCTGAGCGAAGTCAATGTCCTGCTGGTCGACGACCGGGAGGATGGGTTGGTGGCACTGCAAGCAGTGCTGTCGCCGCTCGGTTACAACCTGGTTTTGGCGAATTCGGGCGCGGCCGCTCTCGCGAAGGTTTTAGAAACCGACTTTGCGGTCATCGTGCTCGATGTGCAGATGCCGGAGATGGACGGGTTTGAAACCGCGTCGCTGATCAAAAGCCGCGACCGCAGCCGGCACATTCCCATTCTCTTTGTCACCGCGATCAACAAAGACCCGCGCTTTGTTTATCGGGGGTACGAAGTCGGGGCCGTCGATTACCTCTTTAAACCATTCGATCCCCAGATTCTTCGCGCGAAAGTCGATGTCTTTGTCGACCTGCATCTCAAGAATCAAAAGTTGAAAATGCAGTCCGACCGCATCCGGGCGGAAGAAGCGAAGAACCGCGTTCTGCTGGAAAGCGCGCGCGACGCGATTGCCTTGCTCTCCGCCAAAGGAGAAATCCTGTCCCTAAGCGACGCCTTTGTCTCCATGACGGGTTGGCCGAAGGAGAGCTGGGTGGGAAAAAAACTTTCCGAACTGTTGGAAGGTGTCACCGATGAGGAGGGAATTTGCGGCGGAATCGAGCTCCAGGATGGAGAACTTTGCGAAGTCCGATTAAAAACGCAAACCGGTGAACTCCTTGATGTCGAGATTTCTACCAAAGCCATGGTGGATGAAGCGCAAATGGGCTGTCACGTCGTCGTGCTACGCGATATCACCCAGCGCAAGGAAGCCGAGGCGGTGAAGCGCCGAGCCCAAGAGCTTGAGCGCTCGAACCGAGAACTCGATCAATTTGCGTCGGTGTGTTCGCACGATCTTCAGGAACCGCTGCGGGTGATTTCGAATTTTGTGCCGCTGCTGGATCGCCGCTACGGTGACAAACTGGATGAAGAGGGACGTCGAATCCTCTCCTATATTGAAAAGAGCAGTAAGCGGATGTCCGATCTGGTGCGCGATCTCCTACGTTATTCGCGGCTCGGGGCGCAAAATGCCATCCGCGAAGTCATGGATGGGGAACAACCATTGGAAGAAGCGATTCAAAACCTGCAGGTGGCACTGCAGGAGAGTGGCGGAAAGGTCGTTTACGGCAAGCTCCCCCCCGTGACCGGCAGTCGTACTCAGATTGTTCAACTCTTTCAAAACCTCATCGGTAATGCGATCAAGTTTCATGGGGAGGCGCCTCCGGTCATTGAAGTCGACGCGAAGGACGGGGGTCTACATTATCGCTTTTCGGTTCGGGACAACGGCATCGGCATTGATGGAAAGTACGCGGGCCGCATTTTCGACATTTTCCGGCGCTTGCATAGCCAGGATGAATACCCTGGTACGGGCGTGGGACTGGCGATCTGCAAGAAGGTCGTGGATCGCCACGGCGGAAAGATCTGGGTGGAGTCCGAACCGGGTTGCGGTTCCACGTTCTTTTTTACGCTGCCAAAGCCTATGACCGGTGGCTGGGCTTCCGGTTCCGCCAACGCTGCCAGCCGAGGAATACCCCCAGCGTAACGCCGAAGGCGCCGAGGAAGAATCCAATTGGGATCCAGACGTTCGGGATTTCTGCGCCGGACCATTCGCCACTGCTCTCGCCAAAGCTCGCCAGCGCCAGAGTGGTTTCATCCTCAAAGTGGGCCGTGTCCTCTTGCGCGGCGTGGGTGCTAGCGAGACCGCGCAGTGCATCCCCGGAAACGGACCGAGGTTTGAAGGCTTTGGACATCGATTCTAGAAAACTTTGGATCCGCGCGGTAACCGTTTGCACCGTCGGCCGCTCGGTCTTGCCATTGCCCACTACGGTGCCGAGCGCTCCGCCCGGGCCCGTGTTTTCGTTGCCGGTGCCCGAGGCCTTACCATCACTTAGGCTGTCTCCACCCTTGCCGGCTTGACCGGGTTTTGCGTTTTTGTTTTCCGGATCGGATTTCAGAGCGTTCTTCCCATTCAGGGCCAAGAGGGTTTTTGCGGCCAGGGCCGCTGCGCCCGAAGTCGGTACGACACCCGCCGGAATCTGGCCGGTGACCGAGTTGCTGACGAAGGTCGCGGCGGGCGTACCCGTTTCCGCCGATTTCCCATTTTCGTTTTTATTTTCTAGCGGGCTGGCGCCGGCAAATTCTTTCAGCAGCGCTGCTTCGGGCGATCCGGAAAGGGGATTGACCCGAGCGTTGCCATCGCGCGGTGTCTCTTCGGTTTCCTTGGGATGCGCGACGCTGGGATTGGCCATCTCTTTTTGCACTTGAGCGAAAGCGGCGCCGAGGTCTCCCTCGCGTTTATAAGCCGAAGAGAGGCGCTCCGCGAGGTCGTCGGCGGTTCGGCGATCCAAGTCGCGGGTCAGCAATTTGTCGTTCAAAGTCTGTCGGATGATGGAATCGACCATATTGGGCGAAAGGCGATCCTCGGGTTTCGCGGAAGGGGCGGTCGGCGTGGATTCTGCCGTCGGTAAACCGACTCCTCGGTGCGAAGCCGATCCGCCCACCGTGATCTCTTCTGGGCTTTCGCCGCGAACTTCATTCGCCCCTTTGGTGGGCTCGGGATGAACGCCATTGACGATAGGCGGAATCAGCGGGGTCGGTTCATTGAAAGGCAGTGGTCGCGTCACCGGGTTTGTCTCGGCTGACTTCACCGCCGGTGGTACGGGTAGCGTGGGTGGAGGCGGCTCGGCCGGCTTCGTGGGTTGCGCGAGCTTATTCACTTCGCTCTTCACATCATTCTTAATTCCTTCGATCGATTTCGGATGGGAAACGGTATCCGCGAGTTCGGCCCCGATCGGGCAGATCGGCAAACTTTTCGGTAGGCGAAAAGCCTCGCGCACTTTCTCGGTGCTGTCTTGAGGGGCCGATTTTCCGACGTTGGAATCGGCAACCGGTTGCGGGCGGCTCGGGCGATTTTCCAGAAATTCGGAACCTTGCGTATAGCCGGCGCCGAACTCCGGGGCGAAAAGGTCCGGTTTCAGCGCTTCCGGTTTAAATTTAGGATTCGTCGCTTCGCAGGCGTTGCGTAACACGTCGCCGGCTAAGACAGCGCGCAATGCGATCTCGGCGGCTTCGCCACCGTCCATTTTATTGCGCGCGGCGAGTTCGACCGCCGAAGTGCGGGCAATTTCGCGAAAGGGCTCGAAGGCCCGAAGCGCCTTGGCCGGATCTTCCGCATCGATGAACTGGGCCATATAGCCGTAGTCCACACTGCCATTATCTCGACGATAGTTTTGCATTTGCTGCATCACGCGCTGGTGCACGTTCATGTAGAAATCATACGGCTTGAGCGGCTCTCGATCCCCTTGGGCTCCGGACGCGAAGGCGGCCGTTGTGATCAAGGCGGCGATAAACAGGGTGGCCTTCTTCATAAATTACATCCCCGCCGGAATGGGCGGAAGAAAGGGCATCACTTGCGTTCCGGGCGCGAAGGGATTGGTGGCGCTGGCCAAAGCTGGGTTGGCGCCGATCGGGTTCATCCCGAGACTTCCGGTGGGCAAAGTCGCCGTGGGCGGTACGACCGGCAGTTGGATTTTGACATTCAAAACATTGCCGGACTTTTGCGGAACGTAACTCGTGAGATTGCCGACCGAAGGAACTTTGCTCTGCATATCCTTCGCGAGCAGCATCATCACGAGGGCGTAGTCGCCCAAATTCGAAGGTCCGACGTTGAGGCCCGAAGCCTGCATCATTCCGCCGACACAATTCGCGATTCCCGCGCCCTGGGCGGTTCGCCAGGCTTGGGCATCGGGACGGTTGGCGTAGGCTCCGTTGTCGATGGTGCGAAACTGCATTTCGAAGTTCATGACCGCGTTTTGACAGCCGCCGGTCGACGGGAGTGGCCCCGGCGTCAAGTTGCCGGCGGCGAGTCCCTGTCCGTAGCTCACCATATAGGGGCCGACGGCTTGGCAGCACTGTTGTTTGGCGTCGCCGGCGAGCGCACTGAGTTGCGGTAGCGAATCATTATCGGTAGTCGCCGGTGGCGGCGGCGCGCCTTCTCCACCGCCGCCGCAGGCAGCGAGCAAGAGGAAGAAGGAAGCGGTCACTAGGTGTCGTACGGCGCGATTCATTTTTCGGCCCCTTTGTTCCCTCAAGTTGCAATCGCGAAACCAAGCTCAGTAGGCACGGGACGGGTGGGAGAGTCGGTCGCCGGTCAGACGGCCCCGCACGCGTCGGAAAAATCGAGCCTGAGGATGGGGGGTTAGCCTGTCTAGTTTCCTGACACCCCGGAGTATGCCCAAAGTGCACAGGGTCTGGTCGTTGCCTCGGTCATTGCGAGGCCGAAGACCCGAATTTGTCATTGCGAGGGCCGAAGGTCCGAAGCAATCTAGTGCGATGCCGATTTCCCATCTCATTTGGATCGTTCTTCTCCTCAATGCCGGATGCGATCACGAAAACCGCGTGGCGGTCGTGCCTCCCGCCGCCGCCACGGCCTGCTCGGGAAATGCCAATGGGGTTTGGTACGGACCCGCCGGTGCCAAGGTGACGTTGGGTGCGGATTGCGCGATCCGGTTCGAATCGGTTCCGTTTTGCCGGAGTGAGGGGACGTACCGCGCTCTGATGGGCACGACCGGGGTCACCACGGTCACGATTGAAACGCGCGAAGGCGAGAAGGTCGGATGCCCCGCGCCCAGCCGTTTTCAATGTGCGTTCATTGCGGCCGGGGGTCTGACTTTGAATTGCGGCGGCGGGGCGATTGCGTACACCAAAATGCCTTGAGCCCTATTTCAACGTCTTAAGATAGTCCACGATCTGAGTCAGTTCCGATTCCGTGAGCGGGACGACCGGCATCACGGGTTGAAAACGTTGCACCACCTTCGCCGCCGGTTTCTGAATCGACTCGCGCAGGTACGCTTCATCCACTTCGATACGGCTACCATCGGTGAGTGTCTCCGTCTTGCCGTAGAGCTTCAAAAAAGTAGGGGCGATTCCCGGTTGTCCATTCACCGAGTGGCAGGCCAAACACCCTTTGCTGTTTAAGAGGGCTTGACCGGGGTTGGGAACCGACGCCGGTTCCTTGGATGCAGTGCAAGAAAGTAGTCCTAGGCTCAGTGCGTAAATCCAGTGGCGCATTGCATAGTTCTACCGTGATTTGGCTCTGCGCGTAAGCCCGAAAACCGTGTGCATTCAAGTTCTCCAGGGTTTCGCCCGATGAAATAACACGACGGATCCGCGTTTGCCGCCGCGCAGCGACCGCAACACACGCGTCAACGATTGTCCGTGCGCTTGAGTTTTCAGGGCTCGCGCGAACTGAGACAATATTTGAAGGGTGGCGCCCACACGGCGCCTCGGGGGAATTACTATGCAAATGCTTCGGAACGTTTTCGTTCTGTCGGCCTTCTTAATTTCATTCTTGCCCAGAGTGGCCTCGGCCGAGACGAGACCCGAGTTCAAGGCCGATCCAACAAAATTGCAGGTCGAGGCTGGATTTCCGACCACGATCAATCTTTTCGACCTATTAAGCGATCTGGGTACCGGGGGGGACCTAGAGTGGGGTGTGCTTCGCTTCGACGCGGCTACCCCCATCCCGTCCTTCGTTATTCTCAACGCGGTCGCCGGGCAAATCACAATCACGCCCCCCCTCACCGCGGCGGGCCTACACCGATTTCGTATCAGCGCGACACGCAAGATCCCCGGGGGTGAAGACAAAGGCAATATTGCGGCCGCGGAGTTGACCGTCAAAGTTTTTCAGGGGCCGAAATGGACCGGCAATCCGATTACCTTACCGGATGCCACCGAAGATTCGCTGTACAGTGTGAACGTTAACGACCCCGCCTACGTCACGTACAACGAGACGGAACCGCTAACTTACGAAGTTTTCGACGGTAAAAATCGCGCGTGGGTGGAGATGAGCAAAGCGGGTATCTTGGAAGGGATGCCCTTGCGCCCCAACGAAGGCGCGGTGGAATTGAACGCCCGCGTGAGCACCACCCACCGAGGCATACCCTTCAAAGACGAAACGCTTCTGAAGTTCAATGTGAAGCTGATCAACAAGCCGCCCAATTGGACGCAAAATCCGCTGGTGCTGCCCGATGCGTTCACGCGGCAGCCCTATGCCCCGCAGGATCTGAAACCCTTCGTGACCGATCCCGATCGGAACACCGTTTTCAGCTTTCGCATTGTGGATCCGGCGACCAGTCCAAATTGGGCGACAATCACCGGTACCTCCATTGGCGGAACTCCTCAGAACCTGCACCTCGGCCTAAACGAGTGGGTGGTGGAGGTCTCCGACGGTCAGCTCACCAAGTTGACCAAAGTGCAGATCACGGTGAAAAACCGCCCGCCGAAGTGGAAGCTCAAACCCACGGTCTTGAAACCCAACGCGATTGAGGACTCGCTTTACAAAGCAGCGCTTGCGCCTCACGCTACCGATCCCGAAAGCGATCCGCTGACTTTCACGATGCTCCCGGGCAGCCCGACTTGGGCCACGATCAACGCGAATGGGGAACTCGAAGGCACGCCCCGTCGTCCGAATGATCTCGGTCTGCAGAAATTTATGATCCGCGTGTCGGATGCCCTATCGGGTGGATCCGACGACGCCGAAGTGCACGTCATCGTCGATAAAATCAATAAGCCACCAAAGTGGACGCTGGACGATATCGTGCTGCCGGAAGCGCCGGAGCGTTCGCCTTACTCCCAAACACTTTCGCAGTTTGTGACCGATCCCGACAACGATACGCCGTTGACCTATCGGAAGGTCAATCCGGCCGAAGGCAACTGGATCACCATCGGGATGACCGGCACGGTCACCGGCACGCCCCAACGCCAGCACTTGGGCGAGCATGTGGTTTCGGTAGAAGTGAAAGACCCCGGGGGACTCACCGCCGTCACCAGAATCCATATCACCGTGACCAAAGTAAACCGCCCACCGGTTTGCCAAAACCCGGCCGCTTTGAAGGACGCCCTTCAGGAAGCGCCGTTCACGGATGATGTGAATCGCCTGGTTTCCGACCCCGATACCGACAAGCTGACGTTCAAACCCATCACCGTACCCGGCTGGATGACCGCGGCGACGGATGGCAAGCTGACGGGCACGCCCCAAGAAGCCAATATCGGAAACTACCGAGCCGAATTCGAAGTGACCGATCCGGACGGCGCGATGTGCAAACTCATCGCCGATGGCCGAGTCTTACGCGCAAACTGGAAACCCGAGATCAAAGAACCGATCCAGTTTACGGTCAAAGAACGCCAGATTTTCACGGTGAGTCTGAAGGATCCCAAATACGTCGAGGATAAGGACCCGGCGGATGTGCTGACCTTCTTGCTCGTCGATCCGCCCCCGCCCTGGGTGACCCTCACGACGGTGGGCGCGCTGACCTTGAAGCCCGAATTCGAACAGATTGGCACCCATAGCTTTAAGTTCACGGTCAGCGACGGCAAGGTCACGATCCCGGGGACATTCACGGTCATCGTGGTGCGCGATCCGCGTCCGCCGCAATGGCTCCAGAATACGATTCGTTTTACCGCCACGGCCGAGGTGCCTTTCGTCGCGACGCTCAAGGATAAGGTGCAGGACCTCGATGGATTGCCGCTCACGTTTACCCCGATGGGCGCGCCGGCTTGGCTCTCGGTCGCAACCGACGGAGGGCTGACGGGAACTCCGCTCGAGGCCAATGTAGGCCTGAATACCTTCAAGGTGCGGGCGGCGAACGACGCGCTCGGTGCGGACGTCACCGTCATCATCGACGTGAAGTCGGCGAATACCCCACCCAAATGGACCCGCAATCCCATTATTCTGCCCGACGCGACGGTCGGCGAAAATTATACCCAGCGCCTGTCGGATTTTGCGACGGATGCGGATCCGAACGATCGGCTCACGTTCAAACTATTGACTCCTTCGCCGTGGATTTTCTTGACCACCTCGGGTCTGTTTTTCGGCACTCCGGCGATGACGGATCTTGGCTTGAACAAACCGATGGTGCAGGTCACCGACGGCAAAGCCACCGCGGATGTGGAAGTCCATGTGCGCGTGGTGAACAAGAACCAGCGGCCGAAATGGACGAAAGATCCGATCGATCTGGGGACCGCTTTTGTGGGTAAGCCGTTCACGTTCAATCTGGTGGGTCTGGTCACCGATCCTGATGGTCCGACGCTCACCTTCCGCAAGATGCCGGGCGCGCAACCGATGTGGTTGCAGGTTTCGGCCGGCGGCCAAGTTTTCGGCACTCCGGCGGAGACGGATGTCGGGGCCTACACCACCGTGCTCGAAGTCAGTGACAACGGTATCGAGTGGGTAGCGGTGAATGCGTTCGGCAAGGTGGTGAAAGAAAGCACACCGCCCAAGTTGAATGCGTCAGCGCTCTTTTTCACGGTGCGGGCGAACGAGATCTTCAACGAACGCTTGAACCAGGCGCTCTACGTGACGTACACCGGCGATCGCACGCGGTTGAGGTTTGAGCTTTTGCAAACCGATCCGTGGGTGAAGCTTGCCGTCAATGGGGACCTCGAACTGCGGCCGAAGGATCCGGAGATTGGAGACCATTCCTACACGTTGAAGGTGACCGATACCGACACCAATCTCTCCGACCAAGCGCCTCTGCGCATCAAGGTCATCCCCGGCAAGCAGGTGCCGAAGTGGACGGAAGATCCGATCCGCTACGAGGCGATCGTGAACAAGCCGTTCAGCGCTTCGTTGCTGGCTAAGGTTTCCAACCCCGACGGCGTGTCCCTGACCTTTGCGAAGGGGAGTGGCAAGCCGTGGTTGAGTGTGCCGAGCAATGGCTTGATCAGTGGGACGCCGCTGACCGCGGATCTTGGGGAGAACTTCTTCACGGTCTCGTTTACGTGGGACGGTGGAACGGTCAACGCGACGCTCATCGTGAAGGTCATTCCGGATGGACCGAATGACGATTCGGTCATTATCGATGAGCCGGTGCCGGGCGCGCGGTCGGACAACTTGTGGATCGTCGATAACAACCGGGACCAGTGCAGCGGGCAATCCTGCTTCATCCAAGAGTTGCGGGATTCCATCGACGCTTTCTACAACGAAATGGAACGCGCGCGCATCGAGCATTACGGGATTTACCTCTCCGCCGATGCTTGCACGTACCGGTCACCGATCCGCGATTCGCGCAACCAGGTCTTGTTGGTGCACGGCGATCGTAACTGGGTGTCGAGTTTCAATAGCCGGATTTCCAAGTCACCGAGCGATCCGACTTGGAACTCTCCGTTGACGGCGCTCTGGCAGTTCCTTTTCACGTCGGTGACCAATGTCCCGACGCCGTACTTCGAAGCGCGGGTGCCGATGGACGTCATCATGATGTCCCCGAACAATGATCGGTACTCGAACTTCACGCACCACACGGCGCCGCATTGGCAGACGATCGCCGGGTGGACGCCGTCGCGATTCCTAGAGGATGCGGTGGGAGTGCACAAGTTCGCGGAGAAGAGCCTACGTATCAGTGCTCTGGCCATCAACAATTCCGCGTACCAGACGATGGTGAACGGGACGCGGGTGCCACCGAGTGCGAAGGGAACTTACTTCACGTACAAGTCGAGCCAGATGGAAGACCAGCTGTACCAATACGCGCAGGAAGTGATTTTCCGCGCGTACGTGACGGCGAAGAAACGGATCAAGCTGTCGAAGACGCCGACGGATCCGACTTCCATCTCGGTGACGATCGGGGGACGCAAACTCGCCACCAATCAGTGGTCCTACGATCGCGCGGCCAACGAGGTCGAGATCTATTGGCACCTGATCGACATGAGCCAGCTAAAACCCGGCGAACGCTTAGTCGTTCAATACCGTTAATACGTCATTGCGAGGAGCGCAGCGACGAAGCAATCCCGCACCACAAAGTGGTGCGAGATTCCTTCGCGGCTCTCGAAAAATGACTGTAAAGGTAGCGGGTACCTGGGAAGTGGGTACCTTACTTGCGACGGCGACGCAGTCGGATCCAGCCTTTGTGGGAGAACCACGCATAAATGCCGAGGGTCGTACCGCCGAGAATGACCCAAACGGTCAGATATCCGTAGCGCCAGTGGATCTCCGGCATGTGAACGAAATTCATGCCGTAGATACCGACGATAAAATTCAACGGCAGGAAAAAAGCGGAGAAGAGTGTCAACACCTTCATCACTTCGTTGGCCTTGTTCGAGGCCTCGTTGGTTTGGTGCGTGGCCAGGGAAAGTTGGATGTTCAGTAGCGCATTCAAATCGTCGAGCAGGCTGTCGGCAAAAAACTGCAGGCTTTCGATCCGCTCCTTCACATCTTGTCGCAACGGTAGATTGGTCTCCGAGTAGGGCACGAATTTTTGCACCGTGTTCATCAAGTGCCAGAGGATGCGTTTGATGACGGTGAGTCGGCACTTCGTCCGAAAGACCTCATCCCAATTCGAGAGCGCCTTGCGCATCCTCAGGATCGAGACTTCGTACTCGTGAATCTTCATCTCCATGTCTTCGAGCGGTTGGTGGTACGTCTCCACCGATGCCATCAGCAGATCCATCAGGATCACCTGCAGGAAGACGCGTTTCTTGCTTTGTTGGTACTTGCGAAAGATCGGGTGCAGAAAACTCTGGTCGGTGCGGTGGATCGAGATCAGAAAGCGGTCCCCAATGAAAAGCGCGAGTTTCCGGGTCATGGATTGGACGGAATCCATGCGATCCGTGCACGCATCGTCATAGTGACGCACGATCATAAACGTCGTATCACCGTGGACTTCATGCTTCGGCAGGTGGTTGGGTTCTAGGCAATCGGCGACGAGTGACGGGTGAAGCTGATAGTTGGCGGCGAGGCCTTCGAGCTCTTCTTTGGTGGGATCGGTGACGTCGATCCAAACAGGGACGGGCGGAGTGCCCTCGGAAAGGATAACCTCAATCACGCCGTTCGACGCGCACTGCCCCAAAGGTAGGAGGTCCAGCCGCGGCTCGGAAATGCCACCATCTGATTCAGCTCGGGATCCCAGAGCTTGAGCGAAAGGCAGCGATAGACATCCGTGGGTTTGAGCGACGTCTTAATCGGGTTTTGCAGTTCCGGAATCGCCGCCATTGCCTCGGGCAGTCGGTAGAACGGAATTTGGGAGTTCAAATGGTGCACGTGGTGATACCCGATATTGCCGGTGAACCAATGCACGAACGGATTGCCATCCATAAAGCTCGACGAGCGCAACGCCGCAAACGTGTAGGTCCACTCGGTGCGGGGTCGCAACTCGACCCCCGGGAAGTTGTGCTGGATGTAGAATAGGTACGCGCCGAGCGCGCACGCCACAAAGAGTGGAAGCAAGTAGCTAAACACCATGACTTCCCAACCGAAGACGTGGGTCAACCCCACGACCAGTCCAACGTGCACCAGCAGCGCGAGCAGCGAGTCGTAGTGCCGTTTGGCGTCCGTGAGAAAAGACTTCAAACACATGCCGATGACGAAAATGAAGAAGTAGCCAAATAAAATGGTGAGCGGATGCCGCGCCAAACGGTACATGGCCTTTTCCCGCCAGCTGGCGGCTTCATACTGCTTCACGGTCAAAACGGGATAGGAACCGATGCTCGCGGTGGCCATCTGCGCATTGTGCTGATGGTGAT
This sequence comes from uncultured Pseudobdellovibrionaceae bacterium, assembly GCA_964519985.1. Lineage (GTDB taxonomy): Bacteria > Bdellovibrionota > FAC87 > UBA2466 > UBA2466 > JAIEOG01. The sequence continues at coordinate 85,865 of CAZFMF010000004.1, forward strand.
AGTTGTGCGAGCGCTTCCACACATTGGGTGGATTTAAAATCAAAACGCCATAAACCCAGAGGATCGCCCGGGCGAGCTTCGACTGCCGGAACGCCGCGCCGTGCAGGTAGTCGTGATAAAAAATAAACATCCGCACGATGACGAGGCCGGCGATAACGCTAAAGAGAGCACGTGACCAGACCGGGCCCTTGAGCGTGCAGCCGACGCAAGCCGCCCAAACGGTCAGCGTGGTCAGGAAATATTTCCACGTCTTCGCCGGGTCTTCCACCGTGAAGGGCCGGGTTTCTCGCGCGAGTGTTTGAAGGTCTCTCATACCGACCCTGGATTATACCTCATTCTCTTGAAACCGCCCACGCTCCTTCAGCTCGCCGGAAAGGAAGAGCTTCCGGGCGGCGTGGCGTTGGATTTTCCCGCTGGACGTCAGCGGGATGGTGTTCGGCTCAATGAGACTGATTGCGAAGGGTGGCACGCCGTGGCTTTCCATCAGGGCCGCTCGGATCGCTTGGAGGACTTCACTCAAATTCACTTCCTTGGACTTGCGTTCCAATTCCTGTACCACGACGAGTTTCTCGCCGTCTTCCTGGTTCACCGCAAAGGCAGCGCCCGCCCCGGCTTTGAGACTGGGGTGACTCTGTTCCACGGTGAGCTCGATGTCTTGCGGGTAGAGGTTGCGGCCGTGGAGGATCAAAAGATCTTTGAGCCGCCCGGTGCAAAAGACTTCGCCGTTTTGGACAAAACCTAAGTCGCCGGTTCGCAGGTAGCGGTCATCGGAACTGTCGCCCGCAATACGTGCATGGAAGTGGCTTTCGGTGTCGGTCGGGCGTTGCCAGTAGCCCTGGGCGACACTCGGCCCGGAGAACCAAATCTCGCCCACGTGCCCATCGGCGCAAATCGCGTGCGTCTCGGGGTGGACGATGCGGACCTTATGGCCCGCGACTTCATGACCGCAACCGACGAGTTGCCGGGTTTTCGGCGAGTCTTCCACCGGAATGGCCACGCCCTGGCTCTCTAATCGTTCCCCGTCAATCGGGCGGACGACCGGGCCGGCGAGCTTTTGGCCACCGGAAACCATTAGGGTGGCTTCCGCCAATCCGTAACAGGGATAAAAACTCGCCCGTCGGAATCCCGCCATGGCAAAGCGTTCGGAGAAGCGCTCAATCATTTCCGCCCGAATGGGTTCCGCCCCGCAGAACGTCACTTCCAGTGAGCTGAGATCCATCTCCGCCATTTGCGCGTCGGTAATCCGGCGCGTGCAAAGCTCGTAAGCGAAATTCGGACCGCCGGTTACGGTGGCCCGGTACTTCGTTACCGCCTGCAACCACCGGTAGGGCCGTTGCAAAAAGGTGAACGGGGAAAAGAGGACGAGGGGAAAACCCACGTAAGCGGGTTCTAACACGCCGCCGATGAGGCCCATATCGTGGTACGGCGGCAACCAGATCACGCCGCGACTGTCCTTATTCAGCCCGAAACCGCGCCGAATGCATTCCAAGTTGGCGACGAGGTTCCCATGGCTCAACATCACGCCCTTGGGATCCGATGTGGAACCGGAAGTGTATTGTAGGAAAGCCAACGACTCGGCCGATGGCGGCGGCAACTCTTCCGGCGGCTCGCCGTCCAGCGCCGCGGTGTCGATCCATTTTAAGGGCGAGAGGAGCAGGTTGTCGGCCAGCGCGGGTCCCAACGCATCCAAAATCTGCTTCGACGTAAGGGCGGCGGCCGGAGCGGCACTGCTGACGATGGAATTAATGCGATCGAGCTTTTGGTTGAACCGGGGCGGATAAACCGGCACGGCGACCATGGATGCGTAGAGGCAACCGAAAAACGAGGAGATATAGTCTAACCCCGGGATGTGATTGATGAGCACCCGGCTGCCCGGTTTCATCTCCTGCCGGAGATGGGCCGCGATCTGCCGGGCCTTGCGATCGAGCTGGCCATAGGTCAGGGGGGCCTCGTCGCCTTGCCCATCCTTTAAAAAGAGATAGGCCACCTGATCCGGTGTGACCTCTGCGCGGTAACGCAAAAGATCCACCAAAGTGGAAAAGTTCCCCGTGCTCACCTTAACAAATCCCCCGCTTTCCTCGGCGGAGTCTAGGCGTGACCACGCTGTTCCTGAATGACCGTCTCAATATCCCCCACCGTTTGGAGGCGAGCGAGTTTTTCATCCGGAATGGCGACATCGAGTTCGTCCTCGATCACACCGATGATTTCCATCATCGACACGGAATCGATACCCAGCGCGGTGATCTTCGAATCGCGGGTGATCTGCGGGAGGTCTTTTCCTTTTTCGACCTCGCGCGCGATCTTGTTAAACATAGTGAGAATATCGACTTCGCTCATCTTTTTTTACCTCTTAGTCGAGCCGCTTCAGCGAATACTGATGCAACGATTGCCAGTTATGCTGGAAAGCCTTAATGCAGGTGGACAGATAACGATCATAGTCGTCAAAAACCTGTTTGCCCCATTTATTCAGAATGGTTTTTTCGTTTTGGCGTAGGCGATCGCGCCAGTGCCAAGTCGTCTTTTCGTAGTCGAAGCGGCGGGAATACATCTCCACCACTTCGAAGTATGGGATGGCCGCGACCACGATGTCTTCCGCGCGCGGAGTGACTGCATTCGGGAAGATCACGTAGGTTGCGTGACGGAGATCGTCTAGGTCTTGTTTGCCGCGCGGAACGCCGCAACGGGTGATCGCTTGTAAGCCGAAATACGCACCCGGCTTCGACCAGGAGTGAGCACGACGGAAATAGTCGCGATAAAGTTCAATCGCTTTGCCGGCGCGGGCCGCTTCCGGGCTAACGATGTGTTCCACCATGCAGATGCTCATGAGGGCATCGAATTTTTTTGGCGCCTCGTAGTGCAGATAGTTCTGGCAGGTAGCAGTGACATTCTTCATGCCCTCTGTGCGCTCGACACATTTTTTGTGTTGTTCCGCGCTCAGCGTAAAACCATGGACGTCCGGAATTTTGTTAACGGTCGCTTGGTATTCAATATTCGCGCCCCAGCCGCAACCGATGTCCAAAACACTTTGGGTCTCGGGGCCAATGTGGGCGAGCTTGGAAAGAAATTTCAGTTTGTTTAATTGCGCGGCTTCAAAGTTGTCCGAATATTTTTCTCGGTCTTCGAAGAGCGCACAGGTGTAGTTCATTTTTTCATCCAGCCACAGCTGGAAGAAGTCGTTACTGACTCCATAGGAGACTTCGACGTCGGCCTGCGATGATCCCATTCCTTACCCTCACAACAAATTTGAGTCAGCTTCTTAGGTACCAAATGGTCAGACAGTATGGTAGCAAAAATAGCGTTGAGACGGGTTGAACCGGACCCTAACAAACGGTCGAAAACACTGTACTAAGGAGCTGGGACGTGGAAGTTCAGACCCCCGCGCCAACCCCCGGGGGGAAGGCGCCGGCCAATCCGAACGAGATCGAAGCACTGAGCAATGAAGCCGTTCAGATTTCGAATCGCGACTACTTGATCCAGCAACACTGCGCGTCATTGGGCGTCGATCACTCCGACGTTTTCGCCAAGGCCCGCACTTACTCCAACACGATTCACCGCCTGCGAAAAACCGGCGTGATGCAGTACGGCGTTCCGATTGAGTCCAAGCCGGGCCCAACCGTAACCATGGAATTTTTTGGTGAAAAGCGAACGATGATCATGTTCGCCAGTAACGACTATCTGAATCTTTCCACGGATCCGCGCGTGCACGACGCGATCATTCGCACGATGAAGGACTACGGCGTAGGGGCCGGAAGTTCTCGCGTGGGGACGGGATTTTCTTACATCCATCAACAGCTCGAGGAAAAACTCGCCGCGGCATTCGGTAAGCAGGCCGCCATTCTATTTCCGACCGGGTACGACGCCATCGCTTCGCCGGCGATGACCCTCATGACGCCCAACGATCGTGTCATTATCGATGGATCGGCTCACGCTTGTATTTTGGAAGGTGCACACTTAAGCGGAGCAACGGTCCGCGTTTTTGCCCACAATGCCCCCGATCGATTGGATGAAGCGCTTCGTCGGGCCCGGGAAAAAAGTCCGACCAGCGGATTGTTGGTGATCGTCGAAGGCGCGTACAGCATGGATGGCGACATCGTGCGCTTGCCGGAGATCGTGGCGACCTGCCGCAAATACGGGGCACGACTTTTGGTCGATGAAGCCCACTCGGTCGGCGTGCACGGGAAATTCGGTCACGGGGTTTGTGAACATTTTGGCATGGCCGCTGAAGTCGACATGATCGGTGGGACCTTTAGCAAGTCATTGGGCGCGACCGGTGGATTCATCGCCGCGGATCGCGATGTCATCACCTATTTAAATTTCATGTCGCGCAAGATCATCTTTAGCGCGGCCTTGCCGCCCATTCTGGTGGCGGGCGTGGGTGCGGCTTTGGAAATCATGGAGTCGGATCCCAGCTTGCGGGAAAAACTTTGGGAAAACGTGCGTTATCTGGGCGCCGGTATGCGCCAAATCGGCGCCAATGTCTTGGGTACCGACACCGCTTCGGTTCCGATTCTGATCGGTAATGACGGGGTGATGTTCGGCTTTACGCAGGAACTCATCCGCGAAGGAATTTTTACCTTTCCGGCGGTGTATCCCACGGTGGCCAAAGGAAGGTCTACCTTCCGTCTCGCTCTGCAGAGCCAACACAAACGGGAAGACTTGGATCACACGATTGAAGTTTTTGATCGCTTGCTGAAGAAGTACGAAGTCGGGAAAGGGCACTAGTCGTTATTGTGAGGGGCCGAAGGCCCCGAAGCAATCTCGCATCCGTGGATGCGAGGTAGCTTCGCTACCCTTGCGAGGACTAGAGAAATAGCGCGCTGACCGCGCGGTCGCCCAGTTTCACCGTTGCGTTGTCGCGTCCTTTGCGACTCACTTTGAGTTCTTTGCCCGAGGGCAGAATGATATTCCCCTGAATGTTTCCCGTCTCGCGATCGAGCTTGAAATCTCGGACCTTCACCTTGGTGGTATCGAGGTAGGCGGTGAAGAGTTCGGGGTCGCCCGGCTTTCCGTAGAAGAGGGTGAAAAGCACCGCCGCCCCTTTTTCGGAAGCGACCACGCCGCCGATCAACCGGTCCTTCAAGTGTTCGCTGAAAAACTTGCCCTTACGGTCCACAAAGTAAGCTTTGCCCTCGGGTTCGACAAAAATCACGGTATTGCCGAACCACGCGCTTTTCTTGTCCGGGTTGGTCAAGATGGTCAGGGTCTTTCCGTTCGCCTTGAGCAGCGTCCCTGCATTTTCCTTGAGTATCGCCTTTTCCCGGTCGCTTTGAAGGGTTGGGGTTTCGCCCAAACGATCCAACAGACCCCGGTGTTTGGCCAACAGCTTTTCGAGCGGGTTGCCGAAAGCGGTCGCCGACCACAGGACGCAAGCCAGGAGGAGGTGTCGCATTCCACCGATTTTACCACCCCCTCCCGCCAAACGCCTTGATTGCGTTGAGGCCATTGGGGACAGAAAAAATTTCACTCGGTACGGGGGACTTGTTGTAGGATCGCGATTCGATGGGAGCCTTATTCGTCGCGGTTTTCGCGGTAGCAGCCACCCTCTATGGGGTCACCGCCCTGGTCCTCTATTTCCGCCAGCGGTCCTTGCAATACAGCCCCACCCGTAAAGACGCCCAGGGAAAAGGGAACGCGAAGTTCAAACCTTGGCGAAACGCCCAGGGAGAATTTCTCGGTTATTTCCGGCCGGCCACGGATCCGCGCCGTATCGTCCTTTTCTTTCATGGGGGGGCAGGGGAGGCCCTGGATCGCGACTGGGCGGATGAGCTGGTCCCCGAACGGGACCTTTTGGTGCTGGCCGAGTATCCCGGTTATGGAGCGCGGAGTGGGACGATTACGGAAGCGAATTTAATTGCCGATTCCGAACGGCTGGTGGCGGAAGCCCACCGGGCTTGGGGACCCCTGCCCATTTTGGCGGTGGGTGAGAGCCTGGGATGCGCCATCGCCGCCCGACTCGCTTCGGCATTCAAAGTGGCGCGCTTGGCTTTGATTACCCCCTTTGCTTCCGGGGAGGCAGTAGCCGCCAAGCACTACCGTTATCTGCCCGTTAGGTGGATGCTTAAGGACAAGTACCGATTGGAGCAGCATCTCCAGACGTCGCGCGTTCCCCTTCATGTCGTGCATGGGACTTTGGATGAGTACATACCGCTCGAGCATGGGCGGGCAGTTTTTCAGGCGTATCAGGGCACGGAAAAGTCCTTTGACGAGGTTCCTGGTTTTGGCCACACCAATATCGCCCACGCCGTTTTGCACTCCCCTTTCACGGCGCGCTTCCGTCAGTTCATCTCTGAATAGCGATTCTCGAATCTGAAAAGAATTGCCCCGCGATTCGCCTTTCCGCGTTCAAAAAATCTGGCATCGCTTTTGCTTTTGAGTATGGGCGAGGAGAACGACGGAAGTGAAAAGCCGTTACCAAAAAGTTTTGAAATCAGGTGCCGGGAGCTGGAGAGGCTCCTCACGTCAAACGAACCTACCTAATATCCGCTGAACACTCTTGCCGATAAAGAGGCGGGCTGCACCGCCCGCCTCTTTACCGCCTCCCCTCTGTCATTGCGAGGGCCGCAGGCCCCGGCCAGACGGCAGTCGAAGCCCGCATCGCGGAGCGATGCGAGATTCCTTCGCTTGCGCTCGGAATGACACACCTGGTGCCGCAGTGCGCCCGGTGCTCTTTGGCCTCAGTGTCGGGGACTAGCGGCAAATCTGGTAGTTGCGAAATTCGCCCAGGCGAAAGGGGAAGAAAGTCTCCCAGAGCAAAGTCAGGGCATTTTTGATCTCATTCTTGTCCCATTTCCGACGGCATTTGGCAGGGTCAAACGTGTTGGGCGTTGCGACGCGTTCTGCCATCACTTTCGGATGAGTGCCCCGGTACTTGCGCAGGCCCACGTGCCGGTGCAGCTCAACGCTTTCGGGCTCGGTCTTCGGGGTTTCGCCCCACCATAGGGCCATTTCGGCCGACTTGGCTCCCAAGGAATCGGGAGTGCGCACGTAGCCGTAGTGGAAAACCCGCGCCTGAGCGGGAAACACGTTCAGGCGTTGGCCGTTGCGGCGAAAGCCCTGGGCGTCGCGAAAGGCTTCGATGCCCCGCCCGTTCTTGAAGAGTCGGACCTCGCGCCGGTACCAGTTGCGTCCACGGATTTCATACTGATAGCTGCCGTAGAAGTGCCGGTACTCGAAGACCAGGCCATCGATATCGTGGCGGCTGTCCGCTTTGCCCATGGCCGCGCGGATGGCCGGAAAGTCTTTATCGTGGATCACCTCGTCGGCCTGGATGTAAAAGCACCAGCGCCCATGGCATTCCTTCAGGGCCAAGTCGGATTGGTGCTTCAGCTGAAAGCCGCCCGACTGCCCCTCCCGTTCCCAAACGGTATCGAGCACCCGCACCTTACCCGGAAACTCCCGTTCGAGCTGAGCGCAAAGCGCGCGGGTTTCGTCCTCGGACTTTCCGCAGTTAATGATGAATTCGTCGCAAAGGGGCATCACGGAACGCACACTTTCCAAGAACGGATAGTTCAGTCGGACGGCGTTCCGGACGATGGTGAAACCGCTGATTCTCATCACACGTTGAAGCGGAAGTTGAGTACGTCGCCGGCCTGCACGGTGTACTCCTTGCCTTCTTGGCGGAGAAGGCCCGCTTCCTTGATTTTCTGTTCACTGCCCAGGCGCACAAGGTCATCGCTCTTGTAGCATTCGGCACAAATGAAGCCGCGCTCGAAATCGGTGTGGATGACGCCGGCCGCCTGAGGCGCCTTTGTTCCCTTATGGATCGTCCACGCCCGGGTTTCTTTCACGCCAGCCGTGTAATAGGTGCACAGGCCCAAAACATCCTGCACGGAACGGATAAAGCGATTGAGGCCGGGTTCTTCGAGTCCCATGGCGTCCAGAAATTCCTTCCGTTCGCCTTCGGGCAGCTGGGCGATTTCCGACTCCATGCCACCGTCGAGCATCATGAAGTTGGCTTTCTCTTTTTCCGCGATGGCCTTCACTTTGTCGGCGTAGGTCTTGTCCTGCGCATTCGAGCTGATATTGGCCACGTATAAAACTGGTTTGGCCGAAATCAAAAAGAGCGAGCGCATGAAATCCGCGTCCTTCGGATCGGTGGGCAGGCTGCGTGCCGGATTGCCGGCGTTCATATGCGCTTGGAGCGCATCGAGAATTTCAGAATTCTTCTTCGCATCCTTATCGCCGGTTTTGGCGGCACGCTTTTCCTTCTCGGCGCGTTTTTCAATCGACTGCAGGTCGGCCAAGATCAATTCGGTGTTGATGACTTCCACGTCGCGCTCGGGGTCTACGGAGCCGTCCACGTGGACGATGTCGTCGTTCACGAAGCAGCGTACGAGGTGGACGATCGCGTCGGTTTCGCGGATGTGCTGGAGAAACTGGTTGCCCAGGCCTTCACCTTTGCTGGCCCCTTTCACGATGCCGGCGATATCGACGATTTGCACCGTGGCGGGGACGGTCTTGAGCGTCTTGACGATGTCGGAGATTTCCTTAAGCCGCTGATCCGGAACGGTGAAAATTCCGACATTGGGCTCAATCGTGCAGAAAGGGTAATTTGCCGCTTCGGCTTTCGCCGAGCCCAAGGTGTTGAAAAGCGTCGATTTGCCGACGTTGGGCAATCCGACAATTCCGCACTTCATTTCGTTTCGCTCCGTAAGTTCACAACATTCATCGCTTTGGCCACGCCCTCTTTCAGGCAAGCTTCCACGCCATCGGCCGCGCGATCGACAATAGCTTCATAGTCCGCCCGCTGAAAGGCAGGAATTTCGGTCAAAACATGGTCGGCGGGTGCCAAACGGTCCGACCGACCGACCCCAATGCGGAGGCGAGGGTACTCGTCCGTTCCCAGACTTTCGGTGACGGACTTCAAGCCGTTATGGCCGCCCGAACCGCCCTTCATGCGCAGTCGCAAGGTGAATTCCGGCAGGTCGATATCGTCGGTAATGACCAAAATCGACGCGGGCGGCAACTTATAGAAGTGAGCCGCGGGTTTTACCGACTCGCCCGAGCGGTTCATGAAGGTGAGGGGCTTGAGCAAAATGGCCCCGCCGTGCTGTGCGAACTCGCCCTTGTACTTCTGAGTGAAGGTGAGATTCCACCGCCGAGCCAACGCATCTACCACATTGAAGCCAATATTGTGGCGCGTGTGCCGGTACTTGGGACCCGGATTGCCGAGGCCGACAATGAGAAAAGGCTCTGCCATGAGCTGTCATCGCGAGCGTAGCGAAGCGATCCCGCACTGCGGAGCAGTGCGAGATTGCTTCGTTGCTTGCGCTCCTCGCAATGACATTCCCGCTTACTTCTTCTTTTCGGCCGCTTTGGCGTCCGGCTTGGCGCCTTCGGCCGCTGCTGCTTCCCCTTCCGCCGGTTTCTTCTCCGTAATGACTTCCGGAGCCGCGGCTTCGGCCAACGCCGGGGCGGCTTCTTCTTCTTTCGTCGGAGGCACTACGGTCACGAGGGTCGGGTTCGTGTGGCTGACTTTCTCCAAGCCTTCCGGCAACGTGAGGTCTTCCAAGTGGATAGCCGCACCGATTTTCAGCGAACTGACGTCGACATCGATATGGCTCGGGATCGCATTGGCGAAGCATCTGACGGCGATATCACGCTCGATGATGTTCTGCACCCCGCCGTCGGCGACGCCGATCGCGCGACCAATGAAGTTCAACTTAATCGTGACCTCAATTTTGCGGGTCGGGTCGATCTCAATGAGGTCGACGTGGAGCAAAATCCGTTTCAACGGATCAATTTGGAAGTCCTTGATCAACGCTTGCTTGCCGTCGAATTCGCCCCCTTTTAGCGTCAATACGCGGTTGCGACCGCCTTCTTGCAGCAAAAGTTTCGAGATGGGGCGCGGGTCAACCGTGACGCCGCAGCTTTTTCCCATGCCGTACAAAACCGCCGGGAGTTTTCCGGCGCGGCGGGCCTGGCGGGCGGGGCCTTTGCCCGTTGTCGTTCGTTTGGTTACGTCTAATGAGAGATTTTCCATGGGGGTTCCCTTCAATCAATCGAATATCGAGCTTACCGACTCGTGTTTACAAATGCGCCGGATAGTCTCGGCCAGAATCGGGGCGACCGAGAGGCATTTCACTTTTTCAATCTTCGCCATCTGGGGCGAAAGCGGAATGGTGTCCGTGCAAATCAATTCTTTGAGTTCGCTATTGCGAATCCGCTCGCTCGCGGCGCCGGAAAAGACGCCGTGCGTGCACGCCGCGCTGACCGAAGTCGCGCCGCGATCCTTCAAAACTTGAACGGCCTGAATCAAAGTTCCGCCGGTATCGATCATATCGTCGATAATCATCGCATGTTTGCCGGCCACGTCCCCGATAAGGTTCATTGCTTGGGCTTCATTGGCGCGCAGGCGGCGCTTGTCGATAATCGCGAGTCCGGTATCCAAGCGTTTGGCGTACGCGCGGGCGCGTTCCACGCCGCCCGCGTCGGGAGAAACTACCATAAGGTCTTTCGATTCGTAGTTCTTGCGGATGTAGTCGGTGATCACCGGTTTAGAAAAAAGGTGATCGAATGGAATATTGAAAAAGCCTTGAATCTGTCCCGCGTGCAAGTCCATCGCGATCACGCGGTCGACGCCGGCCGCGGTCAAAAGATCCGCCACGAGTTTCGCGGTGATCGGCACCCGTGATTGGATCTTGCGATCCTGACGACCGTAGCCGTAATACGGAATGACCGCGGTGATCGAATTCGCGGACGAGCGTTTCAGCGCGTCGGTCATGATCAGCATTTCCATCAAAGTGTCGTTCACCGGATGGCAGGTCGGCTGAATGATAAAGGTATCGATCCCGCGAATGCTTTCTTGGATTTCGACGAAGATTTCACCGTCCGAAAAACGCCGGATCTCCGCCCGCGAGAGCTGAGTGCCCAATTCGTCGGTAATCGCTCGGGCGAGGGCTGGATTGGCCGTCCCCGAGAAGATGCGAATCTGATCTTCTCCGGCTGAAAACATGAGGCAGTCACACTATGCAAAGGGGTGCGGAATTTCAAGCCTGTTTCAAGGGGTTAGACGCGTTTTACGCGCTGGTTAAGGCTGAGAGGGAGAGGCTGGTTTTCGCTTTGAGGCCTTCGACTTAGTGGGGGTCCGGGTCAGATTCCGGCGCTTTGAACCCAAGTCGTCCGGAACCGCGATGGCGTTCTTGGCGTTGAAGCTATTGCCGGCGAGTTGTTTGGCCAGCTTTTTTCCGGTGGGCCCTTCGGGCCAGTACATCGGAAACTCCACCCGACCGTGGATGGAGTTCTCGGCGCTATTGAAGGGGGTAACGAGATTCGCCAAGATTTCCATGCGCATGGACTGCATTTTGAAGGGAATTTTCTTCCCTTCCGCGGTGACCTGAATCGAACGCGGACTGCCGCTGGCCGTCAGCGTAACCGATCCCCCCTTGGCGAAGAAGGTGCCCTTGAGCTTCTCTTCGTCGGCCATTTGGACCTGCATTTCGGGGGAGGTGAAAAGAAAAAGGCCCGATTCCGGCAAAGGGGCTTCCGTGCTCCCCGGGATGCGTAAGGGGACGACCCGCCGGGCCTGCGTACCCCGGGTCACCATCAAAGTCGCCGCGCCAAACTGCCCCACTCGACCGGAGGCGAATTTCGCGATCGTCCCCATGGCCAGCTGAATGACCTCATTCCGCTTGAAATCGTTCTGAAGGGCGTCGGGCAGGGTGTCGTTTGAAAAGACCATTCCCAGCAGGTAGTGGCCGGTCTCCGGGCCAAAGAGGATCTTCTGCGTTTCGCCGCCCTTTGAATATTCTAAGGTCCCCCGACCTGGGTTCTGGTCCACCGAAAAAAGATCCACGAGGGGTAGGGCGCTCGGTGCGGCGGTGACCGGCGGGACAAGCGTAGGAGCCGCGGCGGGAGCGGTGGGCGTCGCCGGCGTATCCGAAATGGCCTTTTCGAGCTCGGGATCGGCCGCGGGGGTGGCGAAGGCATGGAGTGAAAAGAGAATCCCCAAAAATCCCAGTCCCATTTTCATGGGACTATTCTCTCACGATCTCCTGCCAGACTGAATCGAAGTCTGCGTCGGTGACCTCGTTCATCCAGTGCGGTGTCTCACCGCGGCGATGAATGACCACGGTGGTACCGACGGTGTTGCAAAAACCCAGGCACCCGGTCTGCGTGACCCAGTGGGTCGCGCGTTTCCCGGTGGTCTTGAGCTTTTCCTTCAGACGTTTGTAAAACGCTTTGCCGCCGAAATCGGAACAAGCAGTGCGGCCGTCGGTGCGAACATTGGTGCAAACCAAAACGTGGACCTTACACTGGTCACTCATGGTGACGGGTTTCATACGTGCTCCACTTGAGATTTTCTCAGCAATCCGTCGACCAAGGAAAGGGTCATTTTTTCCGGCAGCGAGTTCATGCGCAGGCGATCTTGCAGGTTTTTGAAGTCGACTTCATCCAGAAGCTGATCCTGATTGAAACAGGAAAAGACGAAACGTTCTTCTCCGGTTTTGGGATCCACCTGGCGCTGAAGGCATTGCGCGCAGACTTCTTTCATCATGCATTGCATCGGCGAGTTGATCGATCCAATCGCCACGTGTTGGGCATTCAGGTGGGCCTTCAAGACGCCGTGCCGGGCGGAGGCCACCGCGGCCATCATGCGATCCGACCCGATCGCCAGAATGCGATCGATCTTCGGAAAGGGGAACTGAGGCCGCTTTTGCAGCTGCCCGTTGGCGTAGGCCACCATCGCTTCGACGATATTTCCCCGAAACGTCAGGTCTTGCGGACGACGCGGGTCAATGAGTGGACCACCGTCCACCGCCCAGACCATTTGGTCGGTTGCGGCTTCCATAAGGTCTTGGTGGAAAACGTCCTCTTTTTTTCGATAGCCGGCGAAATAAACGACTTGGCTACCGGCGGTTCGCAGTGCGCCGGAAATCGAGAGCAAGACGGCATTTCCCAGACCACCGCCGGCGAGCAATACCGTTTCCCCCGACGGAATTTCGCTGGGTGCGCCGGTGGGTCCCATTACGACAACCGGCTCTCCCGGCTGGAGGAAGGCGCAAAGCTTCGAGCTCACCCCCATTTCCAATACGATGAGGGCCAACAAATCTTTTGCCGGATCGACCCAGGCGCCCGTGAGGGCCAGGCCCTCCATTGCTAGCCGGTAGCCTTCCATCGCGTGCGCCTGCTTTTCAAAGTTTTGTAGGCGATAGAACTGTCCGGGCTGGAATTTGCGCGCGATGTATCGGCCCTTCACCACCACTTCGACAATCGTCGGGGTGAGTCGATTCACACTCACCACCCGGGGGACCAACGCCGTGTCGAGTCGACTCACTAATTCCTGGAAGGCCGGGCCGGAGTCGTGCCCCAGTGCGGCGTGGGCGACGTCGGCCTGAAAGAGGCGACTGATGGCCGGAGCCCCGTGCTTCGCCGAAGCCATCGCTTTCACCACATTGCCGGCGTAATCGGGATGGTTATCGCCGTAAAAGCTCACGAAGCGACCTTGGTTTTCGTAGGACAGAAAAAAAGCGTCTTTGTCGACGGGGCTAGCGGCCACGCTCTTCCAGCCTTCGGCGTGCTTTTCCAGGCGATGCTTCTTAAAGTAGCGAGCGTGTCCGTCGAGCGCGAAAGTTCCCGGATACTCTTTCTCGTAGATGGTGTTGGGTTGAGTGCCCGCCGCCACCGCGATAGAGCGAGCGGGTAGTAACGTCGTCTTGCCGTGGGCGTTGCGGCAAAGCAGTCCCGTGGCCGCACCGAAACGATCCTTTTCCACTTCCAATGGGGTCATGTTTTCGATGAACCCAATGCCCTCTTCGAAAGCCTTCATTACCTCTTCGTGGTTCAAACGGTAAGCGGGCGATTCCGAGAGTTTCTTGCGGTAAACAACGTTAACGCCGCCCCATTGCCGGCAAAGCGGAATGAAATTCGGTTTGCGGTTTTCGCGTTCGGCGCGTCGCCGTTCGTCGCGGATGGCACGCCCGTGCTCCAGGAAAGTCGTTAGCGTTTCCTTCTCTTCGTCGTTGCACTTGTCCCAAATTTCGGTTTCGCCCTTCTGGCGCGCGAGGGATTCGAAGAGGGCGAGGATCTTTTCCACCTGGATCGGGTAGTAGGCCATCGATTCGGTGGCGGTATCCATTGCGGTGAGTCCGCCCCCGATGACGACGGCGGGCAACCGCAACTCCAAGTTGGCGAGCGAAGTCTTCTTGAAGGCGCCACCGAGTTGGAGCGACATGAGGAAGTCGCTGGCCTTGCGCACCCCCTTGGAAAGATTCTGTCGCATGTCGACGAGGGTAGGGCGGCCGGCGCCGGTGGCTAGCGCGACGTGGTGGAAACCTTCATTCCAGGCATCCTCTAGGGTTAACGTTCCACCGAATCGCACGCCCCCGTAGAAAGCCAGATTCTGTCGTCGCAACAGCGTTAAGTAGATGGCGCCCAGAAAATTCTTATCCCAGCGTACGGTGATGCCGTACTCACTCACTCCGCCGAATCCCATTAAGATCCGCTCATCGAGTTCCTTGGTCAATTCGCGGTACTGCTTGATCGGCTGGGGAAAGGGACGCCCCTTGCCGGAGAGAACGTCGCTAAAGGGCTCAAGCTTCAATCCGTCAATACCGACCACGCCAAATCCGTCATTGGCCAGATAGTGGCAAAGAGTGTAACCGGCTGGCCCAAGCCCCACCACGAGAACATTCTTGCCATTGTAAGGCAGCGCGAAGGGGCGGGAACGGTTGATCGGATTGAAGCGCGTCAGCAGTCCGTAGATTTCGAAGCCGTAGGGCAAATTCAAAACTTCGGTGAGCACTCCGGTTTCATTCTCCGGAATATTCACGGGATCTTGCTTTTGGAAGATACACCCCTTCATGCAGTCATTGCAGATACGGTGTCCCGTGCCGGGACACATGGGGTTATCGAGAATAATCATCGCTAACGCCGCGATCACGTCGCCCTGCTTGCGCAGAAAGTGCATTTCGGAAATGCGTTCGTCGAGCGGACAGCCCTTGAGATCAATTCCCAACGGATTTTTCTTGTAGCCGCCGGTTTTTTCTTCGAATCCTCGGGAGCAAGAGTCTTTCTCGCGCTGGTGGCAATACAGGCAGTAGTCAACCTCGCGCAGCATCGCTTTGGTGTTCATGCGCGGATCGGTGAGTTTGAATCCGTCGCGCGGGCGAAGGTGGTCGACCACGCGGTGCTCGGGAAAGCCCGGGGAGCCTTCGACGGTGGGGACGAGGTTTTCGTAATCGATTTTTCCCGGTCGTACGAAGGAGACCCAACCCTGTAAACGCTTTCGGCGTTCGGGATCGACGTAAGTCTGCACGCACCAGTTTTCAAAGTGAGTCAGAGTGGCCGAAATTTTCTCTTCCAGGGATCCGCCGAGAATCGGCGAAGTCAGGGTCTGAGCGCGCGCTTGCTCCAACGCCGTGAGCGGCTCTTTTTTCTGCTTCTTTTGGCAATCGAGGAGAAATAGCACGATGCGCGCCATGCGCACTTCATCGTCTTTGACGGGGTCGGCCGGTTCTTGGCGTTGGATGTCTTGAATCGTGCGGGCGATCAAGTCGTATTCGGCGTGAGGCACCGGGGCTTCTTCCGAACGCTTGAAAACCCGGATCTTCACGAACTCGTTTTTGAAGCGAAATGCGGGCTCCAGCTCGAGAGTCGTTTGTTTGAGTTTGGCCGCCTCATTGGTGACATGAAAAAGCCGGGCGACGAAGTCGCCGACATGGCGTGCGACGGCGATCAAAATCGCCGATTCCTGCGGTGGCGTGAGCCCGGCATCGGCGAGGGATGCGAAACGGGCGGCTAGGCCGGGTTCCTGCGCTTCGGCTTGTCGCCAAAACTCCGTGTGCAATTCTCTTAAACGATCCGGGCGGTGGAGATCGGAATAGCGAAACCCCGCGATACCGAGGTCGAGGTCATGATTGGGGGGAGTGGTCATGCAGTTTCCAATACGCCAGTCCCATCAACAAAATATTCACGCCAAGAAAAATCCACTGTGCGGGTTCCCTTTGCGTGGGCGAGAAAACCACCCACATTAAGAAAAAGCTCGCGCCATGCAAGCTGACCATCGGCCAGTAGAATCGAGGGCCGGTCAGGGCGGTGGCGGCGGCAGGCACCAGAATCATCACCAACGGAAATCCGTAGTAGCCGCAGTGGATGCAGGTCCCACTAGGATTAAAGAGGACGAGATTCCAGATGGCAATGCCGATTGCGGTGTACGCCGCACTGAGGACCAAAAAGCGAAATAGGATTTGGGCATTTCGTGGACGGGGCCGGCGCAGAAAGACGGCGACGGCGCCCAGTCCAAAAATTCCCGGCGTGGCGAAGAGTCGCAAAAAGGCGTCGACGCGATATTCGGCGGCCGTGGCGCGGGTGACCTCCCAGGGAAGGGCAAACCATGCGACCCGTGGGTACATGAAATTCCAATTCCAAAGTTTCGTGCGCTTCCAGCTCTCCCAGGTCAGCTTGCCGTAGCTCTCGGCAATGGCTTGGCCGAGGGAAATGTCCAACTGGTCTTCAGCCAGATGCATGCGAAACAATCGGTCGCCCGGAGGATCATAAAGTTTCTGGTACGCCAACCAAAGCCCCAGGAGCCCAGCCCCGATTCCCGCGGCCTCCCAAAACCCGCGGCGCGGGCGCCAATCGCCCAGGGCCGGCCAGACGAGTGCGACAGCGAGGAAGCCAAATCCCGCTCCGCCGTGAGATAGGTAGGCAAGGGCAAAAGCTACCGCGGACCCCCACCAAACGGATCGCGTCTTGGGCTCGACCAAGAGCAACAAGCACCCCATCAAACCGAGCGAAGCGCCCAAGAGTTTGGGCCACACATAGATCGTATTGAAAAAGACAAAGCCGCTTAGCGATGCGGCCAGTGCCACCTGAGTCGCTAGGTTCGCTCCATTCCATTCCCACCCCGACGATGGGGAACCCAATCGATTTGCCGACTGAAACTCGGGCGAAAAAAAGAAGAAAAGTGGGATGACCCACAGGGACTGCAAGAGCACTGCGATCACTTGGTACACCTGCGGGCCGGTGCGAATCGGTTCGGCGATGAGCCCGAACGCGAGGTGCAGTCCAGTTTGTAACGGGGGCCGATCGCTGCTCTGCCAACCGGCGCCCATGTCGCGCGGATCACTCCCGCGAAAGAGGTGGGCGGCGAACATCGCCGGGATACGATTGTCGTGGGGCATCGGCCCCAGCACCCGCTGAGCGCTGTTCTCGAGGCCGGAGTCGGTATAGTTGAAATGGAGATTTACCAGTTGCGCCGAATTCGCTGCGACAAAACATACCAGTAGTGCTTGTTTTTCCCAGCCGGTGAGCGATGCCAGCAGAACGTTGCGGAGCCGACGCCGCCACTGCGCGATACCGACGGTGAGGATCGCCAGCGAGATCGCGATGCCCGGATAGCGATGGAGGAAGTAGATCCAGAAAACGAGGTAGCCTAATAGCCCATTGAGCAGCAAGGCAGTGACAAGGCGAAATCCGGCGGGAACGGCAATACGACGACTGAGGCGGTCGGTTAGCACAAGCCCGACTGACCAAAACAGCAGAAATACGAAGGTGCCGAAGAACCAGAAGTTTAGAGCGGCGTGGAGAAACCTCACCGGGGGACCTTATCAAAGGGAGCCCGGGCTTGTCATTGCGAGCGCAGCGAATCAGGCCTCGCCGCTCCACTCGCCCGGCCTAAGGCTGGCCGGGACGGTGGGGCGAGTGCGCACGAGTTATTTGAACGAAGCGAGTTGTCCTCGCCGTCGTCTCATTTTCAAGTGCCAAGGACATCCAAAGAGAGAAACTTTAGCTAGATTTTGGAATTCGCATGCTCCCCTAAAATCGTTTTTATCGACGATAAAACCATTGCCCCGCGATCGAAAATTAGATACACATGTACGCATGTCAGCAAAGCAACTCACTCTATCTGACGCGTTAAAAGCGAAGACGATCCACGGTGGTGAATATTCCATCGGTAAAAGAAAAACTAGGCGACCGGTCGTTACGAGACGCCCAATGCATTTGGTGATGCGTTCCTCAATTGCGACCGGCCCACGGTCCTTTTTGCAGAGATTGCACGTGCGTTTCATTCAGCATCTGGTTCAAACGCTGGCGCGAGCGAATGGAATTCGGATCTACGAGTTTTCCAATAGTGGGAATCATTTGCACTTTTTGCTTCAGGCGAAGACGATTGTGGGTTTTCGGCGGTTTGTGCGGGTGCTATCGGGCCAAATTGCGATGAAAGTCGGTGGAGGAAAGAAGGGAAAGCCTTCGGAAGAAAAGTTTTGGGATCTTTTGCCCTTCACCCGCATTGTGGAATGGGGCCGGGCCTTTGAAATCGCGCGGCAATATGTGGTGCAGAATACTTTGGAAGCCTTGGGTCTCATTCCCTATCAACTTCGAAAGGCCAAAGGGCCGCCGCCCCGAAAACGTTCCCGCGCTCTTGGCGCCTCGAGCTGAAAATCGGCGAGGACAACTCGCCTCGTTCAAATAACTCGTGCGCACTCGACCCGCCGACCGGGGCAGACTTAGCCCCGGCGAGCGGGGCGGCTAGGTCGACGCGTTGCTTGGCGGGATTGCTTCGCCACGCTCACAATGACCGGTTACTTTTCGCCTTTGAGTTTCTTGCTGAACTTTTTGAGGGAGGAAGAGGCCTTGGTGAGCGTTTTGCCGACGGTTTCGGTGCCTTTTGCGACGGCATCCAGGCCGGTGCTCAGGTTGTCCTTGTTGATGACTTCTCCGGCGCGCTGAATGGCGATTTTCGAAACTTCCACGCCCGTCTGAACGCCCTTTTTGATTCCGCCGGCCGTGCGGGCGGCTTCGGATCCGAGTTCGGTCGCCTTGGCTTTGATGTCGCCGGCTTGTTTTTTTAGCTTATCGAAATCTGGTTTTTTCATGGTTCTACCCCAGGTTCATGCCGATGCCGGCAGGACGAATAATGTCTAAAAGCTGCTGGAAGCCCTTCATCACCCGGCGAACGACTTCTTTGGAGTCCGCCTTACTCGGGCGACGGCTCTTGGCTTCCGGGACGGTTTCCGCATTGCGGATGCGGCCCTGCAGATCGTAGGCAATTTTGATCGAACCCACGCCCGTTTGGGAAATGAGTACCGGCTTGCCGAGTTCACCGTACTTGAAACCGATCGTCGTGCCGGTGGCATCGATCATCTCCAGGATGCGGCCGAAACGATCGTACTTGAGCGAGACCTTTTCCTTGCGGGTGTTCGCCGCGCGCACCAGGTTACCGTGGTCGTCGTAGGTATACTCGGACACGACGCCATTTTGGTTTACCTTGCTGACCTTCTTCCAGCGCGGATCGTACTCGATCTTCACATCTTCCTTAGGACCGACGCGCTCTTTCAGCAGGCCGTTATTGTAATACTTGTAGAGCGTTGTCACGCCGTTCTGGGTGATCTCCAGCGGCTTGCCGCAACAGGGAGTGAAAATCGTGACGATGGTTCCCGATGGTTTCCGGTGCTCCTGACGGTGGAGGTACTTCGTTCCATCCGGCCGGGCTTTGATCAGGAACTCGTCGTAGGTTTCTTCCTTGGCGCCCTTTTCGAGGTGCACCGCTTTGGTCCAAAAATTGTTTTCGGGATCCCGCGCAATTTTCCCGTACGTA
Source organism: uncultured Pseudobdellovibrionaceae bacterium (assembly GCA_964519985.1). GTDB lineage: Bacteria > Bdellovibrionota > FAC87 > UBA2466 > UBA2466 > JAIEOG01. The sequence goes on from CAZFMF010000004.1 coordinate 105,405, forward strand.
TAGTTTGTTTCCGCCCCATCTTTTTCCCGGTGGTAGACCACTAGGGCGTTGTCGTCGTAACGGATTTCCCGGAAGGGCGTCTTGCCACCGGCGGCCTCGGTGACGTAGTCGATTTTGGTCAGCAGGTGGGGGTATTTCTTATTGGCGTAGACGTAGTTAAAAGTCTGTCGATTGGAATCGACCACCTGTACGAGATTGTTGTTTCCGTCGTAGTTGTACCGAGCTTTATTGCCGCGATTGTCGGTGACTTCCACGATGCGCTCGCCGCGCCATTTGAACTTTAGGCTCATGGTTCGGTTGGCGTCATTGATCTGTTCCAATTGGAACTTTTGCGACGAGGAATAGGTAAATACGAAGAAGAAGCCGTTCTTGTCGATCTGCTTCACCAGACGGCCGTCACCATCGAAAACTTGGGTCGTCCCGTCCCGATTACGAATCCACTGGTTGCCCTTCTGAAAAATCGTCTGGTAGCCGAACTCGGAGGAGACGAGCACTTGACCTAACGGTATTTCCGTTTCGATCCCGTACCGAGAGGCCGTCTCGGCCCGGAAGTCGGGTTCTGAGCGCAGCTGACGCATCATCCGATCCGGTAGCGCAAGTTTCGCCAATTCTTCTTTAGTGTATTTGCGGCCCTTCTCGCGCTCGAAGTAGCGTTGCTTCACCTCGTCGACAAACGCGGTCATCGCCTTCGGGTCTTCCTGTTCCGGTCGGAAGAGCACCGTGTTGCCGTTAGCACCGTCGCGCAAAAGCACGTTGCGATCCGGGGTCGTGGTTAGGGTGGTTTCGAAGGGGGCCGTCCACCCCCAACCGAAAGCGCCCAACCAGCCCTTGTTCTCGGTCGCCGCGGTAATGGAATTGTAAGTGCGCACGAGCTCGAGCGGGAGTACCGCCCCCGGCAAACTGAAGTCGATGTAAATGACCCCCGCGCTGCCGTTGAGTCGATTCACCGTCAAAGCGTGAGCATTGAAACAGAAGAGAACTGTGATACCGGCAAGGAATGCGCGCAAGTGAGTGAGCCTCCGGTCGAAGAGTAGAGACTCATTATACCCGAACTTGCACTATCTTCCAGATGGCGTACGCTCCGATGGCCTGGAGCGTCATCATGATGAGCAGCATCGCCCAACCCGGGATCGTCGTGAACATCGGCGCAATCCGCTCCGGGTCGATCGTATAGAGGATGGCCCCCAAGGCGAAGGGCATCAAGACGACGATCACGCCCTGCATCACGCCCTGCGCGGTCATGGCCGCAATCTTGGACTCGACCTTGATGCGTTCGCGAATCGTATAGGAAATGCTGTCGAAGGTTTCGGCGAGGTTACCGCCGGTTTCTTTCAGGATGTTCACGCTGGTGGTGAACATTTCGATATCGTCGTGCGGCATGCGCACGGACAAGTTACTCATTGCGTCTTCGAGCGAAGTCCCGAGTTTGTTCTGGGAGAGCACGAGCGAGAATTCCTGCGAAATTGGGTTCGCCAGCTCGTCACTCACCAGCTGCAGGGCCTGAGGGACGTTCAAGCCGGAGCGCATGGCATTCGACATTAGAGAGAGTCCGTCGACCATCTGGAGTACGAATTTCACGATGCGGCGGCGCCAAAGGGTATGAATGACCTTGCCGGGTAGACGCCAGCCGATGACGACGAAGAGAATCCCGAAGCAAAATCCGCCTCCGACCGAGGGCCAGAGGAAGAACACGCCCAGCGCGAAGAGCCCGATGAGGAAGCCCAGGTAGTACTTCATGGCCCGTTCCATCGTGATTTCGACAAACATCAGGTCGAGGCGCGCAACCATGCCTTCGCACTCGATCTCGAGCTTGCGCCCGATCCACGAGTACAGCTTATCGCCGTTGATCAATAGGCCGATGAGGATGACGCCACCCACCCACCCGATCGCGATGACTTTAAGAACCGGTGACCACATAGTTAAGTGACCGAGAAAATACCTCTCGGGATCTTGATCCCCTGCTGTTCCAATTCGTCGATAAACTTAGGAATGAATCCGGTGGCGACGAATTTGCCTTGAACCTTGCGGTTCTTGTCCAGGCCCGTCTTCCGGAAGCCGAAAATTTCCTGCATCGTGACCACATCGCCCTGCATGCCGACGATTTCGGTGATCGATGTTACCTTACGCGAACCATCCGACAGACGGCTCTGCTGCACGACTAAGTTTACCGCGCTAGCGATCTGTTCGCGAATCGCTTTTGCCGGCAAGTCCATGCCCGCCATCATCACCAAAGTTTCGAGACGGGCGATGCAGTCGCGCGGGGTGTTGGAGTGCACCGTCGTCATACTGCCGTCGTGACCGGTGTTCATCGCCTGGAGCATATCCAGGGCTTCCCCGGCGCGGCATTCGCCGACCACGATACGGTCAGGACGCATGCGCAAGGTGTTACGCACCAATTCGCGAATGGAAACTTCCCCCTTGCCTTCGATATTGGCGGGGCGAGTTTCCAACCGGCCCCAGTGTTCCTGGGGGAGCTGGAGTTCGGCCGCATCTTCTACCGTCAAAATACGTTCGTTGGGCGGAATGAAGGCCGCTAGTACGTTTAATAACGTCGTTTTCCCCGAGCCGGTACCGCCGGAGATGATGACGTTCAAGCGGGCTTCAATACAGGCGCGCAGGAAATCGGCCATTTCCTCGGTCATCGACCCATACTTCACCAGGTCCTTATACGTCAGTCGGCTCTTGGCGAATTTACGGATGGTGAGCATCGGCCCCTGAATCGACAGAGGCGGGATAATAGAGTGCACCCGCGAACCGTCCGGTAGGCGAGCGTCGACGTACGGGGTTTTTTCGTCGATACGGCGACCGAGCGGTGAAACGATCCGTTCGATCACGCCGAGCAGTTGGGCATTGCCCGAAAAGCTGGCACCGGAGAGCACCAGCTTACCGCTGCGCTCCACGTAGATCTGGTCTTTGCGATTCACCATAATTTCGCTCACGGTATCATCCTGCAGGAGATCTTGAATCGGTCCCAGTTCGAGGGCTTCGTCCAAGATTTCCTTCACCAGGCGTTGAATTTCGTCCCGGCTCCGGAAGGGGTGGTCTTCCTTATCGAGCAGTTCCACCACTACGGTCTTGGTCTTCTCCCGTAAGACGGCTTTTTTCTTGGGGTCGTTCCCGGTCTCCGTATCAACCTTTTTCAAATCCATCGTCTCAATCAGCTGCTTGTGAATGCGCTGTTTGAGACCCGACCATTGGTCGGCGGGCTTTTCGTCGCGCAACTGCGAGCGGTCGAAAACGATCTGGGAGGGCGCCTTGGCCGCGGTACCCGGTGCGGTGGGCAGGGACTTGCCGGCGGCGAGCTTGGCCGAAGCGTCGCTTGGCTTTTTCAGCTCGGCGAGCTTGTCGAGAATTTTGCTCTCCGTCACCGTGCGCACGAGCATGAAGTAGCTCTTGGTAATTTCCGTACGGGGGGCGGCGAGAATGAAAGACTGCGCTTTGGTCATGCACTGGATCGCCGTCATTTCGTCTTCGGGAATGACCGCCAGCACCTGCTTTTTTAAATTATTTTGTACGACCGGGGCCGAAATCCCGTTGCGGGGCGTGAACCGGTTCAAGATGACTTTGATCATTTCCATCGGAAAGAGCAGGTTCTGGATGCGTTCGATCACCTTACGCGTGTGGTGGAGCACCAGAATTTCGGGTTGGGTGACCACGAAAATGGCCGAGCATTGTTCCAGCGCTTTCACTCCGCAGGCATCCAGGTCGCTGCCCAAATCTACGATAATCGTGTTGTAGAAGTTCTTCAGATGGGTCAACGCCTTGGCCGTGTGGTCGGGCGTGAATCCCGCTAACTGTTCTTGCTCCAAAACGCTGGGCATGAAGTGAATACCGCTGGCGTGGGGCGTGACGTAGGTCATCATGGCATTGGCGTCGACCCGGCCTTCATGAGACCCCAATTCAAGCAATGTTCGCTTTGGCTTCGCGCCCAAGAGCATTCCGATATCGCCGCAAGCCCGGGGATCGTGGTCGATCAGGATCACTTTCCCCTTGGTATCGATCGCGGTGGCGATGGCAAAGTTTACCGCGAACGTGGATTTCCCCACGCCGCCCTTACCACCCACGATCGCGATGATATGTGACATTGCCATAGTTTACTGTCATTGTGAGGCCCGAAGGGCCGAAGCAATCTCGAGATTGCTTCACTGTGTTCGCAATGACGCCTTTATTGTTCGCCCGCCTTTAACCGAAACTTACGGGTAATGTCCTCGGTTCCGGCGCTCGCCGTCCGGATGGTCTCCGGAGTAACGAAAATCACGTACTGCTGTTTATCGTGTTTGAAATTCTTTGAGCGCTGCAAGTTGAAAATTTGGGTTGCCGGCGCGGCCTGCTGGAACTGCCCGCCCCCCGAGGACGTCGGTTCGCGGTTGTACCCGGAGAGCGCCTGTTCAATCGCATTGCCACCCAGCGCCGCGGAATCACCGTTTTTCACGGTAACTTGGGTCTGCAGTGAGTTATTCGCGATGATCGGTACGCCCCCGTTCAAGCCCAAAACCGTCGACAACTGAATTTGGATACCGAGGTCAATGGCATCGCTACCCGGAATGGTGGCCGCCTTGACCTTGGTGACGTTGTTGATCGGAATTTCCTGCAGCTGCGGGACACCCTGCGGACCATTAATCTGAGAATAGAAGCGAATAGAGCTCTCGATCACGGCCGGCGCGTCCGAACGATCTTTCACGATGACGCTCTGTTCGCGCAACACTTTCGCGTGCCCATGGTCGCGGGCCGTATTCAACTTCGGAAGCAGGGAACTGATAGTCGCCACTAGGCTCCCCGTGATCTCACCGGCGGCCGTGTCGTACTTGATGTTGCTGCTATCGGTCGCCATCGGTTGCCAGTGGAAGTTAAACGTCCGGCTGTACTCGTTGCTGAGCTCCACGTAGTTCATCGTGATCTTGATGTCTTGCGAGGGCGGCGCGGATTGACGCGGTCGCACTCGGAGCAAGTCGATAATCGACGGCAATCCGCCGCCGACGCCACCCTGGGCTTTAGGCCGAACTTCGCCACCTTCGCCCTTGGTGCGCTCCACGAAGACTTCCGGCAAGTAGGTCCGGGCAATTTCGATGGCCCGGTCGGCTTCGTAATCGCTTTCCGCGGTGCCTTCTAAGAAAAGGTTGTTGTTGATCACGCGGGCAGTGATCTCCGGCGAACCGATTTCTCGTTCGATGCGCTCGGCAATAATATTCATCGTCACCTTGCTAATCGTGGCGAGATTGCGGATGGGCGTCTCTTTCTTCTTGGGATCGCGATCCTTCATGGCGTCGACCACGCGCATGATGCGGATCATGTCTTTCGGCAATAAGATTTCACCGTCGAGAATGATGGTTCCGCCCACTGGGTTCATCTTCAAACCTTCGATATCGCCGAGCAGGGTTTGCAGCTGTTGCATCACCTCACCGATGTCTTCACGGGTCACCCGCACCATGTACTTGATGCGGGGAACAAAGTTGGTGTCGTGGATCGTCATGTCCGTAAAACCGGGGCTCTGCGGGATGATGAGGAGTTTGCGATCCTTACCGTTCTCTTTCACCCGACGGTACTTGAGAAGTTTATCGTCGGTCAGGTAGATCGGCCCGATTTCAAATTCGAACTCCAAGACTTTAGAGACTCCGAGAGAAACCGTCAGCGGTTTTTCCTTACCCGTGAACGGTCGCAACTCGCCGTCCGGCGCGCCCTCTTGAACCGGTACCTTCGCTTGGGCGGAAGGCGGCGTATTGGATTCGAGTTCCGTTTCTTCGGCCCTCGCTTGGAAGGCCGGCCCCGCCATTAGCTGGGCGATGATGATTAGGGTTCTCATTCGTAGACTCCTATCTGGCGATCTCCCTGAAGATCCCAGTGTTTCACTTTCGGAACGGCCTTAGGCGGGGGGGCCTTCTTCCCCCGGACCAAGAACGAATCCGGACCCATTACGTCGTACAGATTGGTCGTCTGCTTGCGTTCCAAGGTGCGATCATCCGAGTGACGTAAAAACAGAGTAATTGTGTCCGAGAAGACGGTAAGCACGTAGGCCAGGATCTGGGCCTGGCGCGGGGTCACTTCGAGGGTGACCGTGCGGTACATCGGGTCTTCCTTGGCGAAATCGAGCGTCTCGCGCACTTCGTTCGGACTCAAACTGGAAAACTCACGCACCGTCTGGCGGTAGATATTTTGGTCCACGCCCTTAGGCGGTTTGGGTTGAATGGTACGGCCTACCGCCAGGATGAGCACATCCTGCATGAAGACCTTCACTTCATTCACATTGGCGCGTTCGGCCTTGTATTCAAAGTACGTCGCTAAATCGACCCGGTTGCCGGGTTTGATCATGTAGCCCACGCTGCTCTTGATGTTGACCGGAATGCTGATCGCGCGGCGGCCCTGCACGAGCTGGGTATCGAGACCCGAGTAGACGTTCTTCGAAATGATTTTGTTATCGAGGATCTGCTCGCCCTGGGTGATCGGCACCGCCGCCACGGCGTCGATGACGTCTTTCGGATCTTCGATATAGCCGGGGGGAAGCATCGCCTTCGGCACGCGGACGGTTTCGATATCCGTCGGCCGGATCGTTTCAAACTGCAGGATATCGCGCGACGCCACGATGATCGTACGCGAAGTGGCCAGACCGAACTGGTCCTCGAGCGCGGCATCTTGGTTGCTGACGTATTGCCAGACCAGATACATCGCCAGAAGCGATAAACCTAACGACATGGTTAAGGCTCTGCGCTCCATGGTTACTCCACTCCCTGTGGCGTGCCACCGACGCTGTCGTAGTACTTAGGTGGCCGTGGTGGAGGCGGCTCGGGCGGCTTGCGTTGCAAGATGCCGTAGTCGCTCTCGGGTCCTAAAACTTCATCCAATAAGGTGGTTTGAATGGACTCCACCGTCTGGTCGGCGCTGTTGCGTAACGAGAAGAAGAGGCGGCCCTCGCCAAACTTCGTTTCCATGAAAACCATTTTTTCGGCTTCTTCGGGCGTGAGTTGCAACGTCAAGCTGGCGTAGTCGTCCGCCGGGCGACCGGAGGGCAGAATATCCGTGCGGGCTCCGCCGAAGTCTTTGCGACTTTCGAGCTTTTCTTCGAGCGAGCTCAAGACTTCGCGATTCACGCGGGTAGGCACCTCGTTCTGCAAGTTCTTCCCGGTTGCCAAAACCAACACGTTCTGCAGCAGGGTCTTCACCTCGTAAATCATTTGGTTGTCGGCAGTTTCGTAGTTTACGACCGCCATGACGTCGACGCGGTTGCCGGGCCGAATGAGTTTAGAGACCGCGTTGCGCACACTGACCGGGATGGTGACGGCGCGAGCGTTTTTGGCCACCTGGCGCGCCAACACCGGCTTGCCGTCTTGATTGACTAGTTTGGTCAGCGTGATCTGCTCACCTTCGTAGACCGGAACATAGGCGGATTTGCCGACGACATCGGCGATAGAGGTCACCGATTGCGGCTGGCGAAATTTCTTAAATACGGTGGTCTCCATCAGCTGATCTTCGCGGATAGTGCCGTACTCCGGGATGGCCTTCGTGGCGACGACCACCGTCACTTCTTCGCCGAATTCGCCCGTCAACTCCACGCGTTTGACGCGCACGTAGGCCGTGATGAGCAGCATCGAGACCAAGAAGCAGATCATGGAGATAATTATGGCTCTGCGGTTTTCCATTTTTCTGACTACGTCCCTTAAAAAACTACGTTCTATTGCGTGCAGCCGGGCTCTCGGCAGATGCCGACAATCGAGTTGATGTTGGCGGGTCCCACCACGATTTTGCGTCGTGGTTGCCGGCCGTCGACATCGACGTACTGCACGGCCATGAACTCGCGCCCATGGACCCGATTTTCCCGGTCATCGATTACAATCTTCGCGCGGTTCGCGGTGCGCTCGTATAAAGACATCGCTGCGTACTTCTGGGCTACGTGAGCGGTGTGCAGCGAATGAAACGCGTTGATCGTGTAAAAAATGAGCCAAATGAGGAAGGGCAGGGCCAGTGCGAGTTCAATCGTCGCTTGACCCCTGTCATCGCGAGCGTAGCGAAGCGAACTCGCATCGCCTTTGGCGATGCGGGTTTGCTTCAACCCTTCGGGTTTCGCAATGACAATCAACACCCGTTGTCCTCCATCATTTCCAAAAAATTATCGTCGTTAATGCCGGCCTTACTGCCGAACTCTTTAAAGAATGCACGGCACTCATCGTGGGACGGGTCACGTCCCAAATGCGCCTCCGAGTTCAACCGAATCCGACTCGTTCCGGCGCCCGCACCCGCGAAAACCGGGGGCAGGTAAAACAAATCCATGTCGTAGCTGGCCACGATTCCTTCCGTGCGCACGTTGTTTTCCTCGGTGCGCAGGAACTCCAGGTTCGGCCGACGCGCGATACCTTGGATCTTCTCGAAGTACGCGTTGAACACGATCTCGGCGTTACGCTGCTGGATCGGTTGGCGGCTGGCCCCTGATTTATAGGTTCGGGCCGCCATGTACGTCGCGAACTCGATGTAATCGCTCACTACCAGCAAGAGGGAGAGGCTCAGGAAGAAGAGGAGGAAGAAGAACAGAACGACGGAGACGGCGATGAATTCAATCGCCGCTTGTCCACTTTCGTTTTTCTTTCTCCGAACTCCCATAACTTCTCCAGGTACCTGCTACCTTTTAGGAGATTTCTCCTAAAAGGTAGCAGGTACCTACAAGTGCAGCGGTTTGGCCCGGGCTGGATCGCCCGGGTGGCCACTCTGGCCCGGCTGTAGGACTTCTCCGGGTTGCAGCTCACCGTTTTGCACCACGTTGACGATCGCGCTCCGAATCGTCGCGAGCATCAACTTTGTGAAATTCGCCATCGGACCGATCATCACGATGTAAGTCGTGATGAAAGCCGCCGCGAGCAACATCAGGTACTCGACCATCGTTTGCCCGCGCTCGTTGCCGAGTCGGCGCTGCCGCCGACGGCGCTTCATAAAATCTCCCAGTGGCGCGCTTGCGCGACACTCACGACGAGGTAGGCGCAGAAGAAGGCGGGCCCGAAGGCCATCTTCACGGCGCGTTTCGTCGGTTCGCCCCGGCGTACGTTCTCGGCAATACTCCGAGCCCCGCCGCGAAAACCCTTGGCGTGAATCAGGGTGACCAAACCCACCAGGGCCCCGACCACGATCGCAATCGCCGCCACTTGTAAAATCGTCTTGGCGTCCGTCCAGGCGCCCATGGCCATGAGCAACTTCGCATCCCCCGCCGCCACGGCCTTGACCGCGTACAAGGGGAAGAAAAGCCCAAAGGCCACCGCAATGGCGATCAGCGCCTGCAGGCCCGAGTCCCAGCCGCCAAAGCCAAAGCGATAAATCAGTCCCGTTAGGAGGAAGGTGAAGGTGAGCCAGTTATAGATCTTGCCCCAAAGGAGATCGGTGGCGGAAGCCACCAAGAGAAGTACCCAAAGAGCGATTTCCGGACCCCCAACCATTACGTACCCCCGTACGAACGACTACCCGGATTCAACTCGTGTCTTAAAAAGTGCGTGGCACCTTTTAAGACTAGTTGCCGCCTCCCACAAAGCCTTGGCCCGAGCGGGTTTCGTTGGAAATATTTCCTTCGAGTCCCGTCAGGCCGTCGCGGAAGACGTCATTAAAAAACTTTGCGATCTGCAAGGCGAAGATGGCCCCGAAGGCGACCATCAAGACATACTCGATGGTACTTTGCCCTCGGGACCCTAATTTCGTTGCTCGTCGCAAGGAGCCTCCTAGGCTCCGCACTCAATAACCCGTGAGGGTTACTGCATGCTCGCGTTCATCAGCTGATTGATCTTGGCGTTCACGCCCTTGAAAACCTGCTCGACGGTGCTCGGCAAGCGGTTCTTAAGTTCGCGGCCCAAGACGCTGATGACGACCACGATGACGGCGATAATCAGGAGATATTCGACCGTCGTCTGACCGTTTTCGTCTCGAATGAATTGCTTAACCATGTTGTATCCTCGGCGTTCTTTGTGGAGGCTTACGCACCCACTTTGTTAATTCATAACGCGACGTGCTACATGATTCATTTTAGCAATTCCTCGAATCCCGTCAAATCGAGTCAACACTTAAATATTTGAAATATTTAAGAAAAACCCGTCAACGTATTCTACACTTCTCTCTAAATAGATCGGAAAATCGACAGTTTTTCATGAGGATAAACCCCGTCCGCTGTCGAAGTTTTGGACACCCCTTGTCGACTTTTTAGCTAACCCCTTAAGAACTCAATGCAACGCGTTGTCGACTATGTTACACTGCGTCAACTTCACGACAACTTGCGTTTCTAGATGGCTTGGGGCGGTCGGTTTTTTCGGGGGCGGGGATACCCTCTAAAACATCCTCCAAACCCTTCCTAGGACGTTTCGTGCGGGGGAGTTTCCGGCCATTTGCTGCCTGGAACTCGGTAGCTTGGGGGTGTTCGTTGGGTGGTTTCGGAAAGTCTCGGTTCTTGCTTCTCTCTCTCATCGCCGTCACTTTGTGGGGTTTGGGGGATCGGCTCGGCGCTCAGTCCAAGCCTGACTCTATTTCTTGTGAATCCGCCTACCAAATTGGGGAATGGAGCTGGAAAGCCACCCCTTCCGAAAAAACCTCGTCTCTGAAGGACCCGGCCTTCGGTCGCAAGGTCATGGGCCGGTACCTCGAACTCGTGGATCCCAATAAAGTGCTTTTCCTTCAGGCGGAGGTGGATCGCTATCTCGAGCAGGCCGAGACCCGATGGAAGACTTTCACGGAAACCCACCGATGCGGCGGTTTTGAAACTTGGTTGGCGGCCGAGTACCCGAAGGCCAAATCGCGTTTTGAAAAAATCTTCTTCGCTCTGCCCCTCGAAAAACATCTGCCGGCGGTGTTGCCGATGCACGGCAACGAGGAAAAGGGTTATCCCATTTTTCACACCTACCCAAAAGACGAAGCGGAAATCAAAACGCGGGCGGCCAAGTTCGCTACGGCGATCGGGGAAGCGGCCGGCCAAACGCAATTGATTGGATTCGGTGGCGATGTCCGCGCGCTTATGGCCTTTGTGATGCCGATGGCGGTGTACCCTTCGAGTCCGCCGGCGGCGGTGCACCTTCTCACCCGTGCGGTGGTGGGAGCGATTGATCCTTTTTCCGATTACTTTTCCGATGAGGAGTACGCGGACTTTTACCGCGACCTGACCGGCGGAACCTCCGGCATCGGCGTGCGCGTGCGCGAGATGCCCAGTGGCCTTTTGATCTTGAAAGTCGCGGACGGGACACCCGCGGCGGCCTCGAAACAATTGCATCCGGGCGATCTCATTACCCACGTGGATGGAGTCGCGCTGAGTGCGTTGAAAGGAATCAAGCACCGTTACGCCCTGGAAGGCGCCGAGTCGACCCCCGTCGTGCTGACGGTCGCCAAGGCCGATGGGAAATCTCCGCGTTCGGTGCGGTTGGTGCGTAAGGCCTTTGCTTTCGAGGACACCCGTATCGAATCGCGATGGGTGACACTGCGTTCGCGTCCGGGTCGCAAGATGGCCGTCATTTCGATTCCGAGTTTTTACGGTCGGGGCGGCGAATCCCTCGTGGGAGAACGCAGCAGCGCCGAGGATCTCGAAATGGAATTGGCCAAGGTTATCAAATCGGATCCTTCGGTGGTCGTGCTCGATTTGCGGGGAAATCCGGGCGGCTATTTGGAAGAAGCGGTGGCGATGGCCGGACTCTTCATCGGCGCCAAGCCGGTGGTGACGGTCGTGGATCCGCTCACGACGCGCGTGCAGCGGGATCGTTCGCATGCGATCGCTTACAAGGGGCCACTCGTAGTCCTAGTGGACGAAAACAGCGCCAGCGCTTCCGAGATCTTGGCGGGCGCGCTCAAGGATTACCAGCGGGCGGTGATCCTCGGTACGCCCAGGACCTATGGAAAGGGCAGTGTGCAACGCCTCTTCTACTTGAAGAACGGCTTGATCGCGATGGACCCGCAAGATCAGATCGGGGTCCTAAAACTGACCACGAGCTTTTTCTATTCGCCGCTTGGCAAATCGCCCGCGGACGGGGGCGTCCAACCGCACATTGTTTTGCAAAAGCCGAAGGGACGAGAGCCGCAGCGCAAGCAACGGGTTCCGAAGCAGTCGCCTTTTGTGGATGGTGGCACACTCAGCGATATTCAGTTGCAGGAGCGCACGATGGCCCTGCGGATTGCCGCACTGAAGGAGTCGAGCGCGGAACGTTCGGCGGATGTGAAGGGCATTTTTAATGAAGCGGTGAAAAAAGCCTTCGGCCCCGACAATGCGGATGAGGCGGCTCGCGCCTCGTTGGCGGAGTCGCTCGCGATCGCCGATGATCTAGCGACATTGGAACAAGGGGCGAGTCGCGCCGACACGCGTCCGACCGCGAAATCTAACAGTAGCGCTCGGCGTTAACCGCTCCAGAAAAAAGACGATCCTCGCCGAAGCGGGTATGGTAATCTATAAGTGACTGGATTGACTGAGGTTACTGGTCCATTCACCCGCCCCGACTGAGCGTCGGGCATGACACCGAGGGGAAACGCATGGCCGAAGAAGCATATTGTGTGAAGTGCCGTAAGAAAACGTCGATGAAGGACACGCAGGAAGTGAAGATGAAGAACGGTCGTCCCGCCGTGAAGGGCGTTTGTTCTGAGTGCGGCACGGGCGTTTACAAAATTCTGTCCCAGTCCAAGTAATCGTTTTTAAGTCGCACCCAAGGTTAGCTTTACACTTTTACGACTTCCGGGCGGGGGTGCGTCATCGCCTACATTAGCCGGCCTTCTTGAGAATCGGCTTTTCGGATTTTGCGCCGCTATTCGACGGTAGGGTCTCAAACTGGCAGCAACGATTGCGGCCGTTGGCCTTGGCGAAATAAAGCGCGGTGTCCGCGCGATTCACGATTTCCTTCATTGCGAAGGCGGCTTCGGCTCCGGCCGCCCACGACCTCATCAAAGTCGCCGTACCGAGGCTGATGGTGACGGGGATATGCACACCTTCGTGCATGATCTTCATATTTTCGATTTTATTGCGGAAGCGTTCGCAGAAGATCAATGCCCCTTCGGCATCGGTGGTATTCAAGATGCAAACAAACTCTTCTCCGCCGAAGCGCCCGATGACATCCGTATCGCGAGCCTCGTCCTTTAATGTTTTGGCGACCGTGGCCAGAACATGATCACCGCCCTGGTGGCCATAGGTGTCATTCACCTTTTTGAAATGATCGATATCGCACATCACCACCGAGAGTTTGTGGCTGTCACCCTGGCGTAAGGCAGTTTTTATACTCCGGAGCAACATTCCTTCGGTATAGGCCTTGTTGTAAAGCTGGGTGAGGCCGTCGACAATGGCGTCCTTTTTCTTCTCTTCGTATTTCTTCTGCAATTCACTCTCGGCGGTCACGTTGCGGATGGTCAGCAACGCCCCGATCGGGCTACCGTCATCGGCCGTGATCGGTACGGCGCCAAAGATCATGTGGAGGTCGGGATACGCTTTGCTGGTGCCTTTCAGTTCGTCGATCCGCAGCGGCTTGTTCTGGCTCACCACCTGCCGGGCGGGGCAACCGTCCGGGCAGGATGAGGTTTTCAAAAGGGTGCAGAAATCCCCAATCTTCAGGGCTTTCCGGTAGCTTTCGCCGGTTAGCTCCGTGAAGGCATCATTAAAGTCGACGACGCGGTTCTCGGCATCCACGACGCAAAATGCGTCGAGAAAGATATCCAAGAGTGGGCGGTTCTTCTGCAGCCAAGCTTCTAGCTGCCCGCGCCCCTTGTCGCCTTTATTTCGCGAAGGCGAAGTATTGCTTGGGATTGCCATCCAGTTCCATCTCCCCCTCTTTGCACGAAGTACAGGTCATGCTTTCGGGGATGTTCGGGTTTCCGTTTCCAAATTTATCTTGCGTCACGAGGGTCATCGATTCCGACTCGCATTCGTCGCAGACGTAGGGCACGTACACCGAAGTCACTTTCGCGTGACTTAGGAAGCTCGGGACCATGTTCATCTGACGGACGATAAGCGGCGGGCACTCCTCGTAGGCAATTTGCGCCGAAGCGAGATCCTTCATGAAGTTCACCCAGGTGCGGATGCCGCAGGAGTTAATCGACGTCACGCCCTTGAAATTAATCACCAGGTTCGACCCGGATTTCTTGAGCGCTTCGAATTCGGTATCCTCGTCGATCACCCCTTTCAGGTAGATCTTGGTGACGCCGCCTTCCTGCTTGCTCTCGTATTTGAACTTCTCGTTAATCATCTCCGTCTACCTCCGGTGAAAGAAATTAAAAGAAAAGTTGTCGGGATCATAAGACCGTTGATCGGATATCCAGCACGACACTACGGTCGATTTTCCCGGGGTCGCGACGAACTTTAGGTGCGTCACGGCATCAAAAATCATATAAGTGCCGAGTCCCGCTCCGCCTTCTTTCGTCTGAATCTGCGTGGAGCTCTCGTAGCATCGAAAGAGGGAGGCCGCGATGTCCTCGAAACCGAGGCTCCCCGCTTGGTCACTCACCGAAAGAAAAAGGCCGTTGTCGCTGGCCCGAAATCGAATCGTTAAGATCTCATTACTGCCCAGGGTAACGCGCGAGCGGCGGGCATACTTTTCCTTACCGTTCCTGTCGCGGTACGCGTGGTAAAGCGCGTTCGTGAGGGTTTCCTCCAGCACGCTTTCCACTTTTTCGCGTAAAAACCGTTTCCCTTCGATACCGGCGCGGGCAACGATCTGCTGGATCATGGCCTGGCGATCGACACTCGATGCCAGTTTCAATTCGGAAGACTGGGCCTCGAGCTCCCAGCTATAGGTGGGCACCGCGTTCGCGCGCAGGGAGTCGGTCGTCTGCTTGACGCCGGGATCGCGATCGCCGAGCGGCGTGGAGTGCACGTGCTGGCATCCGCTACCGATCAATCCCACCGCCTCGCGCTTCGATACCGTTCCGCAATGCAGATCGGACGCGGCGGGTATTCTTTCTTTTTTCGGACCCTTCTTCATCATGCAGCCTTGGGCTTCGACGGTAGCGGTTTCGCCGGCGCGTCTTGCTCTTCTTCCTCTTGCGGTTCCGGCGCCCCGGCCAAAAGCGCATCACGCATTTCGGCCTGGGCATCGGATTCAAAATCTTCGGGCTTCGGCGGCGGCGGCGGGGTCGCCTTCTTCGCGGCCGGTTTAAAGCCACCCGGTGGTTGCTTCGGTGGCGGAGACTTTGTCACCGCGACGGCCGGAGCCGAGACCGCGGGCGCATCCTCCGTCCCATTGACCAGCCCCACGGGTTCGGCCGGGCGGGCTTTCGGCGTAACCGCTTGGACCGGAGCCGCGCGCTGATTCCAGCGGAATAGTACGAAGGTAATGTCGTCTTCCTGCACTGCGCCCGCAATGTGCTCATCCACCTCTTGGGTGATCTTGAGCTTAATGCGGCCGAGGGGAAGTCCTTCCCCGCCTCCGAATGACTTCTTCAGGGCGCGCTCGCCGAAATCCTTACCTTCCTCGCTCTTCGCCTCCGAGATACCGTCGGTATAAAGTAGAACAGTATCGCCGACTTCCAGTTGGTCCCTTTCTACCGTGTAAGTCGCCTCGGGGCTGAAACCCAGGCGTTCCCCGCGGGAGAAAAGGATATCCACCTTTGCCTTGCGCTTCTTATCGGAGGATTCGTCCTCGAGTTTTACCGATCCCGCCCGCAGGCACATCGGCGATTCGTGCCCGGCGTTGGCGAAGAGCAGTTCGCCGGTCTCTAGGTTTAGCTGCACGATGCACATGGTCATCAGCAGTTTCCCGCGGCAGGCGCTGTAGATGATTTTGTTCATCTCGGAAAGCAACTGTTCCGGGGGCAGGGCGGCGTCCGCATGCACGGAGCTCAGGGTGGCAAAGCAGCTTTTGGCCACCGCGGTCACGATCGCGGCGGGGGCTCCGTGGCCGGTGGCGTCGCCAATAAACACCGTGACGAGGTTGCCCGTGATCCGCGCATCCCAGTAATCACCGCCGCACTCGGTCGCAGCGACGTAATGCGAATCCATTTCAATGGCGTTGGATTGCACGTTGGGAGGGGTCAAAAGGGTGGATTGGACCAGGCGCGCTGTTTCCAATTCATCTTCCAGACGGGCCTTTTCGGTGCTTTCCTCGATGAGCGATTTGATCTGATTCGCCATCCACTGGAAAGAACGCGCTACGCTTTGGATTTCGTCGTTAGAACGTACCGCAAGCTTGATGTTTAAGTTCCCGGCGCCGAGCTGCTCCGCCGCGAAACGCAGCTTCTGAATATTCGTCGTTAATCCGGAGGCGAAGAAAATACTAAACACCGTGGAGGCGGCGAGAATGATCAAAGCCAAGAGGAACGACTTTTCGATCAGGGTTTTGATCGCTAGGAAGGCTTCCGCTTTACGAATCTGCGAGATCGCAAAGACGTTCTTGAAGCCGGTCTCGGACATGTTGCAAAGGTACTCTTCGCCGTCCACTTCCAATTCGAGACTCTCGCGCGTGAACTTTTTTTCTTTCAACTTTTCGACAATGGGGTGCGGGAAGGCGGACCGGGCGTAGGCCACCGTCGATTTCACGTTGGGATGACTGAGCACGGAACCCTTGTCGAAGAGCAGGAAAATTTCGGTCAGTTCGGATTGGGCCAGCACGCGCATCAAGAACTTTTGTGAGAAATCGACGACGATAAAAAGCTCTTTAGAACTGTCGTTCATGAAGTTCGCGCCGAGTACAAACGTCAGAATCGGAAGGTCAGTCGCTACCCCGTTGGGGCCCTTGAAGTGCATCGAACGGTTGACCAGGTCCACGCCTTGGGTCTTGTCGATATTGCGCAAGGATACCGGACTCACTTCGTTGATCCGCTTGAGAATATCGGGAGTGAGTTTTTGCTTTTCGACGAAGGTCTGGTTGGTGAATTCTTTCAGGACGGTGAAGTTTTGTTCGTCGGTACGACGGAAAAAAGTCACTCCGATCAATTCTTCCACGAGGGTGGGCGACAAGCCCTGAAACGGATCGAGTTGCTCGGAGCCCGACATGTAAACGCGGGGGATGAACGTCTGCAATTCTTCGAGGCGACTCTTGAGTTCGAGCTTGATGTCGCTCGTCGCCGCTTTCAACAAGGTGCGGTTCGAGTCCATAATGAAAAGCTTCTTATCCTCGGAAAAGGTCTGCTGCGCGACGTAGAGGAAAACGGAGAGGGCGGAGAGCAACACCAAGAGCATCACGCTCAGAAACTTGTACTTCAAAGGTATGGTGACGGTTCCGGCCAAAAGAATCTCCCCAATGCTCATCGGCGGAAATTCACGGGAACTTGAAATTCGGATTAAAAACCGAGCGCTTAGCGCGTTTTTTGTGGCGCATCGAGTCGAGCGGGGAGGATAGGACAGGTTCGCCCAATCTGGTGTAAACTCTTCATCACACCGAACATTTTGGAGAGCCGAATGTCTCGACTGCGATTCGCGTTGGTGGGTTGTGGAAGGGTTTGTCAGAAACACTTGGATTCGCTCGTCGGCAATCCGGCGGCTGAACTCGTGGCGGTTTGCGATACGGTGCTCGAAAAGGCACAGCGCGTCGCCACCGCCCATGGCGTGAAGGCCTATTCCAACTATGACGAGATGTTGACGCAGGAGAAGGTGGACGTGGTTTCCATTCTCACCCCGAGTGGACTCCACGCCTTTCACACCATCGACATCGTCACCAAGTATCGGGTTCACATCATTTGCGAAAAGCCGATGGCCTTGCGCCTGTCCGACGCGGACCGGATGATCGAAGCCTGCGATTTGGCCGGAGTGCGTCTGTTCGTCGTGAAGCAGAATCGGTATAACTTGCCGGTGCAGAAATTGCGCGAGGCCATCGACCAGAATCGTTTGGGACAAATCGTCATGGGGACGGTGCGGGTGCGTTGGTGTCGTCCGCAAGCGTACTACGATTCCGATGCGTGGCGCGGGACGTGGGAGCTGGACGGCGGAGTGCTTTCCAATCAAGCATCGCACCACGTCGATCTTTTGGAGTGGATCCTGGGAGAACCGGTTTCGGTGATGGCCAAGACGGGGACTTACCTCGTTGATATCGAGGCCGACGACACCGCGGCCGCGATCATCAAGTTTCGCAGTGGGGCCCTGGGGATCGTGGAAGCGACAACCGCGGCGCGGCCGTTCGACCTCGAAGGGTCCCTTTCGATTCTGGCCGAAAAAGGCAGCGTGGTGATCGGCGGATTCTCCGTCAATCGCATGGAGGCGTGGAACCTAGCCGACGAAACCGTCGAACAGCGAGCCGCCGTTCTAAGAGAATTTTCCGAAACGCCGCCGAATGTCTATGGCTTTGGCCACAAGCGATATTATTCCGAAGTGATCGAAGTCTTACGGACCAATCGCCGCGCTTTAGTCGACGGACTCGAAGGGCGCAAATCGTTGGAACTCATCAACGCGATCTACGAATCCTCCGAGACCGGGAAGGAAGTTTTCCTTCGCTTCGAACCCCGGCGTTCCAAGCTCGGCATGCCGAAGGACGAGGCCCCCCGTCCGAAGATTCGCCGACCAACGATTTGAATCGTCAGCTCGGTAATTCAATCCCCTACCTGCAGAAAGACCTGGCTCTTCTCGACGAAGATTCGGTGCATGCGCAATCCCCGCCGGCACGGTCCCGAGATAGGCTCGCCGGTATCAAGGTTAAACTTCGCCCCGTGCCACGGACAGGTGATGGTCGTCGGCGTGCGCACGCCTTCGGAGAGCGGTCCCGCCCGGTGCGGGCAGTAATCATCGAAGGCGATCAACGTTCCGAGTCGGTTGATCACCAGGACGGGATGGGTCCCGACTTGGATCAACCGGGCGGTGCCCTCCGGAAACTCGGTCAATGCGCCAATGGCTTGGAACCCGTTTTCCACTTCCCGAACTCCGCTTGAATCGCCGGCGTCCCTACGAGGGGAGCCAAGCAGGTTTGGTTTTCGCAGACGTAGAGCGTCGGTTCGCCCTTCTCGGCGCTTCGGTGTTCGAGCAAGGTGACGGGAGATTTCGCGGCGGGAAATGGCGCCGCCAGGGTACGGTGGGGCGCGAAAACCGCCCGCGCCTGCGAGAGCAGATCCTCGTAAGCGTCGGTATCGTTACCGGGAAAGAGCACCCACTCCTGCGAGGGCTGCAATGCCAAATCCAAAGCGATCAACATTTGCGTCACGCCGGTGGGGATCTGCTTCAAATACGGCTCCATCTCCTGAAGCGCGGCGCGCGCGACATCCTCGTACTGAGACTTGCCGGTGAGGCGGGACAGCTTCAGCAGGGCGGTGACCGCGACCGACTGCCCGGCTGGTGTCGCACCGTCTTGGATTTCCTTTGGGCGGGTGATCAATGTTTCGTGATCGGCGCCGGTGAAATAGAAAGCCTGTTCCTTGGCATCCCAAAACTGTTCCAAAAGCCCATCCGCGACATCTAACGCCGCCGTCACCCACTGCGGATCGAAATCACTTTCGTAAAGATGGAGTAGGCCGTTGAGCAGGAAGGCGTAGTCGTCGAGGTAACCGTTGAAGCGGGTCACGCCATCTTTGCGCGCATGCAAAAAGCGCGGTTTGCCGGAAGCCAATGTTTGCGGGGGTTGAAACGCCTTCAGAAGGAAGCGTGCGCAGTTTTGCGCGGCTTCCAGATAACGCCCATCGCCGACGACTTGGTGACCCAGCGCGAAGGCAGACAGCGCAAGCCCATTCCAAGAAAGCAGAATCTTTTCGTCGCGCGCGGGGGCCACACGTTTGGCCCGTTCGCTATAGAGTTTCCGGCGTGCGGTCGCCAGCTGGTCTTCGAGGGCGCTCTCGTCGATACCCAACTCCGATGCCACTTCGGTTGTCGATCGGGTGACGCGCGGAATGCTGACCCCCTCCCAGTTGCCGCCGGATTCGATGTCATAGGCTCGGCAGAAGGCTTCACCCAATTCCTCACCCAGGATTTTCAGAACCTCATCGCGTTTCCAGACGTAGAACTTTCCTTCCACGCCCTCACTATCGGCGTCCTGGGTGCTAAAAAAGCCGCCCTCCGGCGAACGCATTTCGCGCAGCAGGTAGTCGAGGGTATTCGCCGCTACGCGGGCATAAGCGGGTTGGCCCGTGGCCAAGTGCGCTTCTAGGTAGAGCTCCGTCAGTAGCGCATTGTCATAGAGCATTTTTTCGAAGTGGGGGGCGAGCCACTCGGCATCGGTAGAGTACCGATGAAATCCACCGCCCAACTGATCGCGAATCCCGCCGCGGGCCAGACAATCGAGCGTGAACGTGGTGGTCTTCAGCGCGGTGGCGTCTCCGGTGCGTTTCCAATGCCGCAAGAGCACGCGAAACGCCATCGAGTGGAAAAACTTCGGCGCCGAGCCGAGCCCACCGAACTGGGTATCGAAGCTGCGCAGAATCGCAGTAACCGCGTCATCGAGCAAATCGAGGGACAATCCAGTCCCCCGGGTGGGACCGGTGCCTTGCATGTCCTTCAGCGCCTGCGTGAGGCGATGGGCATTTTCGATCACGTCTTGGGGCTTCGTGGCCCACGCCTGGGAAATCGCGGCGAGGATTTTTTTGAATGCCGGCATCCCGTGGCGATCTTCGGGGGGAAAGTAAGTCCCACCGTAGAAAGGTTGCATCTGCGGCGTGAGGAAAACGGAGAGCGGCCAACCCCCGTGTTGGGTCAATGCTTGCACCGCCCCCATATAAATGTGGTCGAGATCGGGGCGTTCTTCGCGATCCACTTTGATACTGATGAAGTCGCGGTTTAAGATCTGGGCTGTGTCCACATCCTCAAAGCTCTCCCGCTCCATCACGTGGCACCAGTGGCAGGCGGAATAGCCGATCGAGAGAAAAATCGGTTTCTTTTCTCGGCGGGCCTTGTCTAAAGCTTCGGTTCCCCAGGGATACCAGTCGACGGGATTGTGGGCATGCTGTCGCAGGTACGGGCTCGACTCTTTTTCCAATCGATTGGGTTTTGTGCTCATTCCCCCTTCTCTAATGGCATTGGAAAGGGGGGTCCAGAGAAAAATGGCAGAAAATCAACTACTTGGTCTACGGCTGGGCTTATTGCGAAAAAATGGGGGGCGTGTTATATGCCGCAATGTGTCGAAACGTCTGAAGGCTTTAGGGGAGTTATGAAGCAGTTATTGATACTTGGTTTTCTAGTCGGGTTGGGAACCCAACCGGCTTTTTCCGAACCATTGGACGAGGCGGGCGATGAATTCGCGCCGCCGGTACCGGAGCTTTCGGCCAATGCGCCGACACCGGCTTTCTCACCGAAGTTCACGGGGATGATCGAATTGCGGCCGTCTTGGAACCCGGCCGGAAATGACTTTCACACGGAGAACACCCTCGACCTCGGCTACAACTTCTCGCCGAATTTCTCGATGGATTATAACCAATACATTAACACTAACCTTTCTAAGGCCAACACCGCGGGAATCGGTGTCGATCCGCAGGATGGTTTCTTGCGGGCGCGTTTCAAGAACGTGTGGCAGAACGTCAAAAAAGACCTGACGATCGAAATCGAAGAGCGCTTGTACATGCCGACCCAGGCTTCGAAACGAGATGTGGGCATGATTGTCGCGTTGCGTAATTACATGACCGTGATCAAGCAATTCACGCCTAAGTTTTCGCTGATCGTGCAGGAGATTCCGATCATTTACGGATTCGACCGCTCCGGGACTACCAAGGTCGAGCCGCCCGCCAAGGTGGGGGATCCGGCCAAGGTGACCCACACGCCGAATGCGGCCTTTGAAAATCGTCTCTACTTGATCGCGAGCTACGATATCACCCCGACGGTGAACTTCTCCTTCCCATTGATGCTCTGGGCCACGGCGCAGCGCCGCTTTGGTCCTACCGCGGTGAGTCCTTCGGCCTCGCGTTGGGCTTACATGGCGATGATTTGGCCGGAGTTGAACGTGGCCGTCGGACCGCAGACCTTTGTCGGCGTGTCGTATTACAGCGGCAACTTCCTGGATGGCTTTAAAAAGGGCCTGAGTGATGGCGTGACGCAGCTCATTCTGCGTCAAACCTTGTAATCTCCGATTCGTCTGCTTAGACGGTTGGATTGGACCCCGCTGCGTTTAGACGCAGCGGGGTTCTTAGTTTAAAATAGAAAGCATGCGAACCATTCTCGGCATGCTTTTTCTTTCGACGGCTTTCGTGTGGGCGGCGGACAAAGACACGCTGCCTCTGCAAAAAAAAACCGAAAATCCGACGCCGGCCAATCAATCCATCGTAGCGCCGAAGAAGGGCGCTTCGGAAACGGGTAAAGAAAGCACTCCGCTACCGGAAAACAAACCTTACGTGGCTTCCGTCGGTATTTACGGCAGTACGCGACTCAATGAAGTCACGCTCAAGGAATTTCTGGGAAAAGAGCTGGATACTTGGATCGCCAAAGGCTTGGCCGCCGATCCCTCCGCACTCGATCTCGAAAAGAAATTCGTCGCCAAAATCAAAAAGAAATACGGATTCCCTTTCGTCGAATGGAGCATCATTCAATACTTTGAACCGGCTCAGCTGGCCCTCCATCTCACCTTGGATGTGGTGGAAAACCAGGACGTCGCCCGTCGGATGCCCTTTACCGATCCCCCGAAGGACGAATTGGCCGACCCGGGAGGGCTGCTGAAAGAGTGGAACGATTACGAAAACACGGCGTTGGATCTGGTGGAAAACGGTGAATTGGAGCCGGAGGCCCAGAAGTGCGCGGCCCTGCATTGTCCATTTGGTCATACGCACGCGAAGCTAAAAAAATACGAACCGATCTTCGTGAACGGGGCGAAGAAACATGCCGCGGAATTGCTCGAGGTGCAAAAACGCGACAAACGCCCAGAGTTTCGCGCCGCCGCGACGTACGTATTGGCTTACTGGGTCGACCAGAAGAAGAGGGTCGTCGAGGCGATGATCGATCGGCTAAAGGATCCGGACGCGTTAGTGCGGAACAACGCTCTGCGCGTGCTCGGTGACATAGGCGAGTTCCACGCCGACACGCCCATTCCGATCGGACCGGTGCTACCCGCATTGGATTATCCCAAAGTCTCCGATCGCTCCAAGGCGCTCTACGTAACTTATTTGCTTTCGCTCAATTCCAGTCAGGCCCGCGATGAGCTGCTTAAGACTTCTGTCCCCACGCTGATTGCGCTGATGGAATGCAAGCAACCCGATCACCGCGAACTTGCTCACAATGTCCTGCGCAAGATTTCGGGTAAGGACTTCTCCGACACCGATGCGCGCGCCTGGACGGCTTGGTTCCGCAAATTACCGGCCCGCGAAGTTTCCAAGAAATAGTGTTAGAACGGGAGGCATGAAAAAAACGCTTCCGGCTCTCTTTCTATTTTTTCTACCCTTCGCGACGGCCTCCGCCGCTACTCTCGAAGGGGTCGAATTTCCCGAAACGTCCAAAGTCGCCAATCAAGCTCTTCTCTTGAACGGAGCGGGTTTGCGCACGGCGACCTGGTTCAACGTAAGAGTTTACGTGGCGGGCCTCTACGTCCCCACCAAAGCAAAAACCGCCTCGGAAATCCTCGCGCAACCTTACCCAAAGCTGCTGCGCATGGTCTTTTTGCGCGACGTTGATGCCGAAGACATGCAAAAGGCCTGGAGCAAGACGTTTGAGTCCAATTGCGCGAAAGAGTGCGATGCCCTCCAAGCCCCCTTGAAACAGCTCCAGGGCATGATGCAATCGCTCAAGAAAGGCGACCATCAAGTCTATACCTTCGAAAAGGATACGGTGCGGGTCTCCATCAACGGCCAGGAAAAAGGCAAACTGGCCGGCGAAAAGGTTTCCCAGTTCCTACTCTCGACTTGGCTCGGTGACCACCCACCTTCGGAAAGTCTCCGCAATGGACTCTTAGGGCTTTGACACTGCGGTGACAATTCCCCCACCCTAGCGGCTATACTTTACAACACCTATGAAGCTACACCTTTGGGGTACCGATTTTCGCCGCAGTCCATCGGAATTTCGGGCGAAGCTTTTTGTCCCCGCGGAAAAGCGAGAGGCTTTCGTGCGGGAAGCGCTCGGGATGGGGTTTCAAGACTTCGTTTACCTGCCCACCTGCAATCGCGTGGAGTTCTATACGACCGCCACCGACTATTTCACCGGCACCCGCGCGCTTTGGATTAAGCTGCTCGAAAAATTTGGTTTGCCCGAAGAGGCCTATTACCAGGGGTACCACTTAGAAGGGAAATCGGCGCTGCGGCACTTGCTGCGGGTGGGGGCTTCACTGGAATCCCTCGTCGTCGGCGAAACCCAGATTCTAGGGCAGCTCAAAGACGCCTTGAAATGGGCGCAGGAATCACAACACCCCATTCACCCTTCGCTGGAGCGGGCATTTCAACTCTGCTTTCAAACCGCCAAACGGGTGCGCTCGGAAACTGCCATTGGGGAGAAGCCAGTTTCGGTCGCGACACTCGGCCTACACTACTTGCAACGTCTGGAATCGGAGTTTCCGCTCACCCGCGCGGTCGTCGTCGGGCGAAGTCCAATCAGTGTTCTGGTGGTGCAGTGGCTTTTAGCGCACCGGCCGGCGTGTGCGATTGTTTGGGTGAACCGTTCGCTCGGTGCCCTGGGCGGCATCCCGGAGAGCGCTCGCACCGAGAGGGTGGCGCTTTCCGACTTCCTTTCCTCTCCTTGCGACTTCAGTCACCTCTTTACTTCGACGGCGAGTCCCGTTCCTCTTTTTGGCCCCGGGTTTTTCGAGCGGCTTCGCGGGCCGGCGAAGCTCTTTTTCGATTTCGCCCAGCCGCCCGACATTGAAGCCGGAGTGGAAGTGGCCGCCAAAGGGCGATTGCTGCACATGGAAGACTTTACCCGTGAAGCGCGGGAAAACGCGCGCGCCCGAGAGCAAGAAGTGCAGGGTGTCGAGTTCTTGATCGACGATGCACTGCGGGCCTATTGCCGCGAGCAGAAGGAAGCCCCGCTGCTGAAGGAATTTAGCGCGGTGGAACCTCGGGTCTTGCAGGAACTCGCCGAAGCGGTGATGGTGATTGAGCAGGAGTTTCCGGAAGCGATTCAGCCCAAAGTTAAGAAGTGGGCCGAGAAGCTGGTGAAGAAGAACTGGCATCGGTCGCGGGAGCACCTCCGGGAAATCTTGCAGAGGGTGACGGAGCCGGACGAGCAAGTCCCCGTCGTTTGAGGTGCGTATGAAACCCGTCTGCCGGATCGGAACGCGAAAGAGCGCGCTGGCCAAAACCCAATCCCGATGGGTGGCGGGGCGCCTGGAAACCGTAGGCGTCGACTGCGAGCTGGTCGAAATGGACAGCCGCGGCGATAAAGACCGCATCAATCCCCTTTACGAAATCGAAACGGATTCCCCGGGACTGTTCTGCAAGCAGCTGCAAGAGGCTTTGCTGGCCAACCAAATCGATATTGCCGTCCATTCCCTAAAGGATTTACCGACGCTTCCCATTCCCGGTCTGGAAGTCGCTGCCATTCCCCTCCGAGAAGTGCCCCTCGATATTCTACTGATTCACCCGGAACGCGTGGCGGAAGGACTGCCGATGAAGTTGCGCGAAGGCGCCACGGTGGGGACGAGCTCATTGCGTCGGGAGGCCCAGATCTTGGAGGCCCGCCGCGATTTGAAAGTCGTGCCGTTGCGCGGAAATGTCCCTTCGCGGGTGGCGCAGGTTCGGGAGGCCAAACTCGACGCCGCGATCTTAGCCGGGGCGGGACTAAAACGGCTCGCCTTGGATTTACAAGGGGTGGTTTCCGTTCCGCTTCCGTCGGAACGTTTCATTCCGGCTCCCGGCCAAGGGGCTTTGGCGGTGGAAATCCGAACCGACCTTCGGACGGAGTGGGCCGCGGTCGTGCGGGCGCTGGGGGATGCCGAAACGACGCTTTGCGTGCGGATTGAGCGACGGATTTTGCGCGAAATGGAAGGGGGCTGCACGCTCCCCCTCGGCGTGCTCTGCCGGCGGGAGGTGGGAGATGCGTTGACCGTTCGCACTTTTCTCGGGAAAACCACCCACCGTGGAGACGGCCGCCGGGATTGGGTTTCCTTTCATCGCTTTGACATTTCGGGCACCGACGAAGAGACTCTGGTCGCCGAGACGGTGCGATTTTTCAAAGGCCGGAGCCCGGCTTAGGAGCCAGTGCCATGGCGAAAGCGCCCACACTCACAAAAACGACCCGAGTGATTGTCACCGGTGACCGCGAGGATTGGAATGCGGTTTCCGCGCGAGGCATCCAATGGAAGTCCGTACCGGTGCTGCGCTACGAGCGGTTACCGGTGAAGGAAGCCCTCCTGGAAACGCAAAGCGTAAAACCGGCGGAGTGGATCATTTTTACCAGTCCGCGCGCAGTTCAGTTCTGGTCGGAAACCTTGTTAGCTCACGGCTACGAGTTTCCGGTGGAAACGCGCGTGGCCTGCCTGGGAGAAAAAACGGCCGAAGTGGCCGCCGCGGACGGTTTCACGGTGGACTTTAGTCCCCGGGAACCGGGTACGGACGGCTTTTTAGAAGAGTTTGAGCGCGGCGAGCGGTCGCAGGCCACGGTATTGATTCCCGCGGCGGAAGGCGGACGCCCGAAGCTGAAGGAACATTTAAGGAGCCGCGGATTCGATGTCGTCTGGATCCCTCTTTACCGGACTTTGACCCGCGACGACGCCGCCGATTTTCTGACCGCGGCCGAATTGGAAGCGGCGGATGCGATTGTTTTTACGAGCCCATCGTCGGTGGATGCTTGGCTAACCCATTTCGCGATCCCGGATCGGGCCCGCATCATCGCCATTGGCGGATTTACCGGGCGCCACTTAGAGAGTCGCGGGATTCTGCGCCCGAGCCTTTTGCCCGAGGGTGACTTTGCTCGCATCGGGGAGGTGCTATGAGCTTTGACTTGCGCGAGCGACCGCGGCGTTTGCGCGCGTCGAATGCAATCCGCGATCTCGTCGCCGAGTCGCGCCTGGATCTCGGGCGTCTGATCCAACCTTATTTTGTCACTCCGCGGGCGATCGCGTCCGAGCCCATTGCGGGTTTTGGCGACGTGCTCCGCTGGGGCGAAGACGCCCTGCTAAAAAAAGTGGAAAGAGATCTGGAAAACGGTTTGCGCCATTTCTTGCTTTTCGGAGAAGCGTCGCGCAAGGACGCTTACGGCGCCGAAGGGGTGGATCCGGAGTCGACGATCCCTAAGACGCTACGCCGTTTGCGCTCGGCCTTTGGCAAGACGGCGGTTCTGTTCACCGACGTTTGCCTTTGCCCCTACACCTCGCATGGGCACTGCGGCGTTTGGGATGGGGAACGCGTCGTCAACGATGCCTCGGTGGCGGAACTGGCCCGCATGGCGGTGGTGCACGCGGAGGCGGGGGCGGATTTTGTCGCCCCCTCCGATATGATGGATGGGCGAGTGGGTGCGATCCGCCGCGCCCTTGACGGGAAGGGATTGGAAGACGTGGGCGTGTTGGCCTACACCGCGAAGTACGCTTCGAACTACTATGGGCCGTTTCGCGCCGCCCTGGATTCTTCTCCCGAAGCGGGTTCCGATCGCCGCGGGTACCAAATGGATTTTCGGAATCGGCGGGATGCTCTGCGGGAGTTGAGGTTGGATATCGAGGAGGGTGCGGACATGGTGATGGTAAAGCCGGCCTTGGCGTATCTCGACATCCTTTCCAGCTACCACGCCACTACGGATCTTCCGGTCGTCGCCTACAGCGTGAGCGGAGAATACCAGATGGTGAAGCTGATGGCGGAAGCGGGTCTCGCCGATGAAAAAAGTTTGGCATTGGAGAATCTAGTGGCGATCCGTCGCGCCGGAGCTTCGGCGATTATTACTTACTTCGCGACGACCGCCGCCACACAAGGGTGGTTTCGATGAGTCTTTCGGAAGAATGGTTTGCACGGGCGAAAAAGCATATTCCCGGCGGCGTGAGTTCACCGGTGCGTTCGTTCAAGCACGTGGGCATTTCGCCGATCTATTTTGATCGCGCGGAAGGCGCCCATCTCATCGATGTCGACGGCAAACGCTACATCGATTTTTGTCTCGCCTTCGGCCCCCACCTTTTGGGCCATGGACCGGCGGTCGTGCGCGAAGCGGTACACACCCAGATCGATCGGGCGACGACTTTTGGTGCCTGCCATCCGGGCGAAGTGGTCTTGGCGGAACTCGTCTTGAAGGCCTATCCCTTCTTGGATCGCGTCCGCTGGGTGAATAGTGGGACGGAAGCGGTGATGACGGCGGCGCGCCTCGCCCGCGGCTTTACCCGCCGGCCGAAGATCGTGCAATTTGAAGGTTGCTACCATGGGCACAGTGATGGCTTTCTCGCCCAGAGCGGAAGCGGGTTGGCATTTCTCAGTGAGGCCTCGTCGCTCGGCGTTCCTCCTTCGGTAGTGCAAGAGACTTTGGTGGCGCGGTTCGATCAACTCGATGCCCTGGCGTCGCTCTTTGAGACTCACGGGGACTCGATTGCCGCCGTCATTATGGAACCCGTCCCGGCCAATAACGGTTTGTGGGTTCCGTCCCGGGAACACCTCGAAAAGATCATGGCGATCGCCCGCCAGCATGGCGCGTTGGTGATCTTTGATGAAGTCATTTGCGGTTTTCGCTTGGGGATGTCGGGCGCGGCCGGATTCTTCGATCTGCGCCCCGATCTGGTGACACTCGGAAAAATCGTCGGGGGCGGACTGCCGGTGGCCGCGGTGGTGGGACGCGGCGAGATTTTGGATGGTCTGGCTCCCGTTGGCGGGGTGTATCAGGCGGGCACTCTTTCCGGAAACGCCTTGGGCATGGCGGTCGGGGCGGCCGTCCTCCAAACGCTTTACGCCGAATCGCCTTATGCCGCGCTCGCCGAAGCCACGGAAAGTTTCAGTCGTGGGTTGGAAGGTCTCGGACTGCCGGTGCGGCGGGTGGCCTCGATGTTTTGGATCGCGGGCGAAGACCCCGGGACGGCGTTTCCGCCGAAGATCAGCGCTTCCGCCCGGGAAAAATATGCCGAATGGTTCCGGCGCGCGCTGAATCACGGCGTTTACCTGCCGCCCTCACCCTATGAAGTCGGTTTTCTGTCGACGGCTCATACCCCCGAGATTCTCAGAGCGGCCTTGGAAGCCCTCGCCAAATGCGTGGATTGAAACACAAACTCTGGGCCGCGGCGTTCGCGGTCGTCCCGATTCTGGTGCTGACGCAGGTCGCATGGTGGGCGACGGTTTTCACACGCGATGCCGAATTTATCGCGCAGTTGCAGACCGCGAACGTCGAGCAGGCGGCGAGCACACGCGGTTCTGCGGTGCCGGCGGATACGCTCGCCCAAATCCGCAACGAGGCCTACCACCGCAAACTCATGTTCCTCTCCGAGTCCTCGTTTTTCGCGCTCCTGACTTGCGTGGGAATCGGCTTGCTGTATCGCTCGGTACGGGCCGAACGCCGGTTGCGCGAAGTGCAAACGGGATTCCTGGAAATGGTTTCCCACGAGGCTAAGACTCCGCTGACGGCATTGAAACTGCGCCTAGAATCCTTGCGGGATAAAGCGGTCGATGCGCACGCCCTTTCCGAATTGGCTTCGGCTTTGGATGAAGTCCGGCGGCTATCGGGAGTTCTGGAAAAAACGATGGAACTCAATCGCAGCGAGCGCCGCGCGCTTCAGTTTGAGACGCTGAGTTTGGCGGATGTGGTGGCATCGGTTGCGCACCGGCTCCAACCCTGGTTGCAGGCGCGGCGAGTGGAGCTTGATTTGCATCTCGATCCGGAAGTTTGTGTGAGCGGAGATTTCGCGAGCCTGCAAAACAGCGTGCAGAGTCTTTTGGAAAATGCGGTCCAATACAATCCGGAAGCGAAAAAGCGCGTGCGAATTTCCGTGGCGGCTCGTGGCGGCCAGGCGGTGCTGACGGTGACTGACAACGGACCGGGAGTCGCTCCCGAGGAGGGGCGCCGAGTTTTTGAGCGGTTTTACCGAGGGCAGTTGGGAAAGGAAGTTTCCGGTACGGGCTTGGGCCTGTATTTCACCAAAGCGATCGTCGAGGCTCACCGCGGCGCAATTCGACTCGTTCCGGCGACGGAAAGCGGGGCCTGTTTCGAAATCGAAATTCCCCAGGCGGTCCCGGTATGAACGAACGCCTTTGCCTGGTGGAGGATGATCCGACGATTTCACGCTTTGTGACGGAGAAACTGCGCGAGCGCGGGTACGACGTGAGCCCTTACGCCAGTGCGGATCCGGTTTTAGACGCGGACCGACCGTATGACCTGTATATTCTCGATTGGATGTTACCCGGGGGGCGCAGCGGGGTGGAACTTTGCCAGGAAGTGCGCAAGCGTTCGCCCACCGTACCGGTTTTGATCCTGAGTGCGCTTTCCGAACCCTCCCACCGCGTCGAGGGACTGCGGATGGGCGCGGACGACTACCTCACCAAACCTTTCGAGATGGAGGAGCTTTTGCTACGAGTCGATGGGATGCTCCGTCGGCGGTCCTGGTATCGCGCCCTTCCGGGCGCCCAGTCAGTCTACCGATGGGGCGATTGCACGGTGGACTTTGAAAAACTGGAGGGAAGTCGCCAGAGCCGTCGGTTTCCGATGACGCAGAAGGAGTGTATGTTGATGAAACTCCTGGTGGAGAATGAAGGCCAGGTGGTCAGTCGGGATACCGTTTTGGATCGTGTTTGGGGCTATCATGTTTTTCCCTCCACGCGGACGGTAGATAATTTCATTCTCCGATTGCGCAAACACTTTGAAGAGGAGCCGGGTTCCCCGAAGCACATACTTTCCGTACGTGGTTTGGGCTACCGGTTTACGCCATGAAACCTTTGATGCTGCGACACTTGTCCGGTGAATCCATCGGGCGCTTTCCCGTTTGGGCGATGCGCCAGGCCGGTCGCTACCTGCCGCGGTATCGAGCCATCCGCGAAAAGCACAGTTTTTGGGAAATGGTGACGCTGCCGGAAGTCGCCGCCGATGTGAGCCTCACCCCGTTTGGCGATCTGCCGGTCGACGGAATTATTTTCTTCTCTGACATTTTAACGTTGCCTTACGGTCTCGGGATTCCGGTGGAGATGCGTGAGGGGGTTGGGCCGGTAGTCACGAACCCGCTCCGCACGCCGGCCGCTTTCGCCGTTTTCCAGGAATACGACGCGCAAAAGCACACTCCTTTCGTCGGACAAGCCCTGACCCGCGTGCGCGAGCGCATTCCTTCGGAAATGGCGCTGCTGGGATTCGCGGGTGCGCCGTGGACGGTGACATCCTATTTGTCCGAGGGCCAGTCGGGCCGCAAGTTCGAAGCGATTCGCACTTGGATGCACCGCGATCCTAAAGGGCTCGCCGAAGCGTTGTCGCGACTGGCGGAGGCCACCACGCAATATCTGATTTCACAGGTCCGCGCCGGCGCGCATCTGGTGCAGCTTTTCGACACCTGGCTTTCGGAAATGCCCCGGGCTTTTTTCGTGGCGCACTATTTGCCGATTCTCAATCGGATTGCGACCTCGGTGCGGGCGGAAGGGGTTCCGTTTATTTATTTCAGCAAGCACGCCCACCATCTGGTGGAAGACTTTGCCGGCCTCGAAATCGATGTGCTGAGTGTGGACGAACTGCTGCCGCTAACCGAGATGGAACGGCGAACGCAGGCCCGTTTCTCGCTGCAGGGGAATCTCGATCCGTTGATGCTGTTTGGCGATATCGGCGTGGTGCGACACCAAACCCGGGCGCTGGTCGCCGAAGCGCGCTCCCTTTCGAAGCCCGCCATTCTCAATTTGGGCCACGGCATTTTGCCGAAAACGCCGGTCGAAAATGTCCGCGCCTTCTTTGAAGAAGCCAGGCAGCTATGGATCTGAATGAGCTGATTCGAAAATACAGCACCCCGGGACCCCGCTACACGTCCTACCCGACCGCGCCGCAGTGGTCAGAAGCGGTCGGCGAAACGGAATACCGACAAGCATTATCGCGGGTGAGTCCCGACGAGACATTGGCGCTCTACGTTCACCTGCCGTTTTGTGAAAAGCTTTGCTACTACTGCGGCTGCAATATCCAAATCACTCACGACCAGAGCCGCAGCAAGTCCTACGTGGATCAGGTCATCGCCGAACTCGCACGCGTGGCGGAAAATCTGGGCGCAAAATCCCTGGTGCAGGTGAGTTGGGGCGGGGGAACGCCCACTTTTCTCACTCTGGACGAGATCCGCGCGTTGCAAACCGCCATTCTTTCGCATTTCACTCTGCTGCCCGGCGCCGAAGTGAGCATTGAGATCGATCCGCGCGTCACGACGGAAGATCAACTGCGCCTGCTGCGCTCCCTCGGTTTCAATCGCACGAGTTTGGGCGTGCAAGATTTCAACCCGCAGGTGCAAGCGGCGGTGAATCGCATCCAACCGGCGGAACAGACCCGCGCCATTCTGGAGCTTTGTCGGACATTGGGTTTCGAGGGGATCAACTTCGATCTGATTTACGGCCTGCCCTTCCAGACCTTCGAAAGTTTCGAGCGGACGGTGGAACAGGTTATCGCCATGCGCCCCGATCGAATTGCGCTCTACAACTATGCGCGTTTGCCTTCGCTGCTAAAGCACCAAACCATTTTGGAAAAGCACCCGATGCCGGACGCCGACGGGCGGGTGGCTATTTTCACTATGGCGTTGGCGCGCCTTACGGACGCGGGATATTCGGCGATTGGGATGGATCACTTCGCCTTAAAGCAAGATTCCCTGACCCGAGCCCTCGACGAAGGAAGTCTTTACCGAAATTTCATGGGTTATACCGTCCGACATGCGAACCATCTGATTGGGGTGGGGGCTTCCGCGATCGGGGAAGTGGGCGGCGGATTTTTTCAGAATATTAAGAAGGCCTCCGACTACGAGGCCGCGATTGCCGACGGCCGCCTTCCCACGCAGCGGGGGATGGTGCTGTCGGAAGATGACCGGCGTCGCAAGTGGATCATTCAGAGTTTGATGTGCCGGTTTCAATTGGATCCGCGAGAATTCGAAACGGCCTTCGGCGTGCCGTTTCAGCGCGACTTCGAAAACGAACTCCAAAGTTTGCGGCCGTTCGAAGGGGACGGTATCCTGGAAGCGCAATCGGGAAAATACGCGGTGACGGAACTCGGTCGGCTCTTTGTTCGCAATGTCGCCATGGTCTTCGATGCCTATCTCAGTCGACAAAAAGCGACTTTTTCCCGCACCGTTTAATCGAAGGGGGATGCATGGCAAAAGCGAAAAAGCGCTCCAAATCCAAGGCCAAGTCGCGTCCCGCGACTAAACGTAAGCCCAAACAAAAGCTTGCCGGCAAAGCGTCGCACCTGCGTCAGTCAAAAACCGAAGATTTCGTCGAGCGCCTAAAGAACAACAATTCGATGGTGGAGTACTTTACACGGCTGCGCATTCTGAATCCGGCGGCCCAGCTGATGTCGACGGGAGAACAGCCCCGTCGGGAAGGAAGTTTCGTGCGCCTCGCGCATGCGAATGAAGAATTTACCGCCCCCGTTCTGACGAAGGGAAAAGCATTTTTGGCCGCACAAAAGGAAGCGGCCGCTCGCCGGAGGAAGAAGCGCACCGACGACAAGTAGGCTAGGCATTTGGTCGGGGATGGAGTATAGAAAGGGGATTGGAGGGAACGATGGCGACCAAAGTTGCTAAAGTCGGAATCAAAAAAGAAGAGGGTTGGCTCTACTTCTTGGATAAGAAGGGCAATATCTCGCGCGCGAAAATGGGCCGCGGCCGTAAAGGTTCGAAGACCAAGCCGCAGGTGGTCGCGAAGGTTGGCGTGAAGCGCAAGACCGGATTCCTGTATTTCGTCGACAAGCAGGGAGATCTCTCCATGGCGAAGATGTCGCGCAAAGGGCGTAAGCGCGTCGCCAAAAAGAAAACGACGAAGTCTAAAGCCCGTCGAAAAAAATAAGCATTGAGCCGAGCCGTTCGAGACAAACGAAGAGGCTCTCTTTTGAAACCGCCTGGTTGTCCGGACGAGAGGTTCCATGCCGAATCGCGGCGCCAAACTGCCTAAAAATGAGCCGGTGCTTTCCTACGCCCCGGGCCGTCCCGAAACCCGGAAACTTCAGGAAGCGCTGAACGACTTGCTCGGCCAGCAAGTGGACGCGGCCCCGGTGATCGACGGCGTCGAAGTCCGAACCGGGAAGACGGTTCCCATCCATGTCCCGCACCGACTGAAGCACCGCCTCGGGCAGTACCACGAAGCCTCGGGCGCGGAAGTGCGCCGCGCGATCGAGGGAGCACGTAAAGCCCACGCCGATTGGTCCATTTGGAAACCCGAAAGGCGCGCCGCCATCTTTTCAAAGGCGGCTGAACTCCTTGCCAAGAAACACCGCTTTCTGCTGAATGCGGCCACGATGTTGGGACAGAGTAAGACCTGTCATCAAGCCGAAATCGATTCCGCGTGTGAACTGATCGATTTTCTGCGCTTCAATTCTCAGTTTCAGAAACAGATCCAATCCATCCAACCGATTTCTACCCCCGATAGTCGCAACCGTATGGAGTACCGCGCGCTCGAAGGTTTTGTGTTTGCGGTGACGCCTTTCAATTTCACCGCGATCGCCGGCAATCTCCCGACGTCGGCCGCATTGATGGGTAACGTAGTGCTCTGGAAACCGGCATCGTCGGCGGTTTATTCGGGCTATTGGTTAATGAAAATTCTAGAAGAGGCGGGACTACCGCCCGGGGTGATTCAGTTCTTGCCCGGCAGTGGGGCTCGCATCGGCGATCCGGTCTTGGCCGATCCGGGGCTTGCCGGGGTCCATTTCACCGGCAGTACCCGCGTTTTCCACGATATGTGGAAGACGATCGGGAATCATATCGCGACCTACCGCAGCTACCCGCGCATCGTCGGGGAAACCGGCGGGAAAGATTTTGTCGTCGCTCACCCCTCCGCGGACTTGGATGTTTTAGCGACCGCACTATTGCGCGGGGCGTTCGAATATCAGGGACAGAAATGCTCGGCGGCGAGTCGCGCGTACATTCCCAAGAGCCTTTGGCCAAAGCTCAAAGAAAAAATGGTCGCGGAAATGCAGACGATCAAAGTCGGCGATGTCAGTGACTTCTCCTGCTTTATGGGCGCGGTGATCGATCAGAAAGCCTTCGAAACCATTCGGGGTTACATCGGTGGGGTGAAAAGCAGTACGGATGCCAAGATTGTTCAGGGCGGCACTTGCCGTTCGGAAGAAGGGTACTTCATCGAACCCACGCTCATCGAGACCACCAACCCCAAGTCGAAGACGATGGTGGAAGAAATCTTTGGCCCGGTGCTGACGGTCTATGTTTACGCTGACGATCAGTTCGAAGACACGCTCGCCCTTTGCGATGACACTTCCCCCTATGCGCTGACCGGCGCCATCATTGCCCGCGATAAGAAGGCGGTCGCGAAGGCCTCGCAACGTCTGCTGCACTCGGCCGGCAACTTCTACATTAATACCAAACCCACCGGCGCGGTGGTCGGCCAGCAGCCCTTTGGCGGTGGGCGGGCATCCGGTACTAATGATAAAGCGGGCAGTGTTTACAATCTCATGCGTTGGACTTCGATTCGCACGGTTTCCGAGAGCCGCAACCCGGTTAAAGACTACCGGTATCCGTTTCTCGCGCTGGCCCGCGTCACTAAACAAATTGCCGGTAAACTCAAACCCCGCAAACGCAAATAAATCCCGCCGCGTGTTATCCTAATTGCATGCGCTCTTTCTTGCTCTTGGCTCTGCTGTGCGTCAGTGCGGGGGCGGTGGATCCCGCTCAAATCATGCGAGATCTTAACTCCCCGGACGCCAAGGTGCGGCGCAGTGCGGCGATCGGAGCGCGAGATCTGCCAACGACTCCCGCACTAGTTCATGAACTGTTGCTGGTGGCGGAAAAATACCCAAGTGACGCCGATGCGATAAACGGTTTCGCTCAGGAATCGGTTTACTCCGCGTTGGCTCAGCACGGTCAAAACTCTCCGGAAGTCTGCACTTTCTTTTTCAAGGCCCGACGGGTGGTGGATGAACTCGATTCCCCGGACTACGCGACGGGCACGATCGATACGATTGCCATGTTCTTTTTCCAGCCGACTCCGGCGAAGCAGGCGACTTTGCGCTCGTTTGCCGAAGGGGAAAACCTGAAGGATGCCTTCGAGGCGCTCGATATCCTGAGCACGCAAAAACAAGTTGAGCCGAATTGTTTTCCGCTCTTCGATCGGGTGGCCAAACGCCTACTAGAGTCCCCGCAGTCGCACGATCTCTCGTTGCGGGGAAACTGGCCGCCATTTCTGAATACAGTCGTTGTTATTGCGACCCGGGGCTACCAGAACGAGGAGCTTCTCCGTTTTGCGACGAAGATGGTTACGGACACAAAGCAGTACACCGCGGAGAATGAAGAAACTTTGCAGGCCTTGCTCGCCACCGTCTCCGAGCTGGGGGCCGGGCGCCCTTTGACTCTGGCGACGCTCAAAATCGCCGAGGGGATAGCCAAGCGGCACGATGCGCATTTACGCGGTCTCTCCAAGCGGGTGGCGATGGAAATTCGCCGTCAGCAAACTGGTAAGCTGACTAAGGCCCCCGAGGCTCCGGACGAGGCGACTAAAGTTTTGGATCGGGTGATTGGTGAGCTGAAAGCGAGAAATATTCCGGGTTTGCGCGAGCTGAAAATCATTCGCTTCAATCCCGACACGATGGTGGCGACGCTACGACGATTGCCCGAAAGCCAACGCCGGTCCTATCTTCGAAAGTTGATGCGGGCGCTCTCGAAGAGTGACGACCCGGACCTCCAACAGATTGCCATCTTGGTGGTCGAAAATCTCTATGTGGTTGGGCCGCTTGAGTGGAGACAAGTTTTGGCCGATTCCCGAACCTGCGACGGAATTATCGCTTTCCTTCGCGAGGCCAAGCGCATTGACTAGGCGCTATCACATTCCCGAGAGCAGTTTGAAATCGGGATAGTGAGCGGTAACAAAGTCCTTCAACTTTCCCTTCACCTGCTCTTCGATTTGGCGGGCACGTTCCTTGGTGACTCCGTACTTTTCGCCGATCTCCTGCAGTGTCAACGGGTTTTCCGAGATTAGGCGCTCCGAGAAAATGACTTTCTCGCGGCCCTCTAACGTCGCGGCGAATTTTTGTAAAACCTCGTGAAAGATTTGCCGCTGTTCGTCTTCGCCGAGCGTTTCATCGATCGGTCGCACCGGATCGGCGAGGTTTTGAATGGCTTCGCGTTTTTCGTCGCGGTGTTCGGGCGAGTTCAGCGAAACTTCGTTTTGCGAAAGGCGTTGATTCATTTCCTCGACGTCCTTTTCTCGGACGTCCAACTTGCCGGCGATAAGTTTCGTGGTTTCCTGCGGGGAAATGCCCTGTTGTTCGAGCTTCTTTTGTTCGGCGCGGAGCCGGTAGAAAAGGCGCTTCTGCGCTTGGGTCGTGCCGATCTTCACGAGGGAATGGTTGCGCAGCAGGAAATCCTGAATGTAACTACGGATCCACCAGACCGCGTACGTCGTGAGCCGGACGTCCTTGTAGGGATTAAAGTCGTGGACCGCGCGGACCAACCCCATATTTCCTTCCTGGATGAGATCCAAGACCTTCGCGCGGTAATGCACGTACTCAAACGCGATCTTAACGACAAAGCGCAAGTTGCTGGTGACCAATTTTTGCAGCGCTTCGCGATCCTTGGTGTCGTAGTACTTCACCGCCAGATCGTGTTCTTCCTCCCGGGTGAGGAGCGGGTGCTTGGCCACCTCCCGCAGGTAGGCCCCGAGCAGGGGATCGGCCGGCGTGACCGCGGTCGAGCCGGATTTGGACGGCGGCTTCGCCTTGAGCTTCTGTACCATCTTCCGATTCGGTTCCGACTTGGGTCGGGACGGGGTGTCCTTGGGTTTGCGGGGGCTCATATTTAGGCCCTTACACATACCAAACCCATTCCCAACAAGTAAAACGCTTGTCGTTATCGTTTCATGAGGTAGTGTGGCGGCACTGCCATGGAACGTCTGCTCGTTTACCTAACGAACCTCTCCTCGAATATCGCGTACTTAATTATTTTCGGCATCCTGCTCGCTTGCGGGATTGGTTTCCCCCTTCCGGAAGATATCCCCTTGATTGCGACGGGGTACCTGGTTTGGGACGGAACGATGCGCTGGGTCCCCGCCATTGCGGTCACCCTCGCCGGAGTTCTGCTCGGGGATACCATTCTTTTTTATCTCGGCCGAAAGGTCGGCAAAAAGATACTCAAGCAGCACCGCATGCAGACGATTTTTCCCCCGCACCGCGTGCGCCGGGCGGGCGCCTACTTTCGCAAGTACGGCGACAAGCTGGTTTTTTTCGCCCGCTTCGTGGCGGGTTTGCGCGCGGTAGTCTTTTTCATGGCCGGGGCGATGAAGGTACGTTACTCGCGTTTCCTGCTTTTGGATGGGCTCGCTGCGTTGATCAGTGTTCCGGCTTGGATCGGACTCGGCTACGGATTGGGCCATTTCTTCGGCGACGAAATCTCGGAAATCCTGAAGCGGGTGAAGGAAGTCAAAACCGGGCTTTCGATTGTGGTCGGGGTGGTGCTGATCACCATCGCCATCCGCTGGTATTCCAATTACCGCAATAAGCAGAACCTTGTGGCGAGCGGTAAACGCGCACCCCGGCGCGCCTAGTGTCATTGCAAGCGTAGTCCATCATTACAAGCGTAGCCCGTCATTGCGAGCGTAGCGAAGCAATCCCGCATCGCTTCGCGATGCGAGGTTGCTTCGGGCCTCT
>CAZFMF010000005.1:0-143005 GCA_964519985.1 uncultured Pseudobdellovibrionaceae bacterium
GCCCCCCAGCCCCACCACCATCACATGGGATTTCATCAGGCGCTTCATTTTGTCGTCGCCCACCAGGCGGCCGATGCGATCGAATCGGCGGAAGAGTTTGTAGTTTTCATCGGCCGTCGAAGCCGACGGCTGGACCGAGGTCATTTCCACGAAAAGATTCCCTTCAAATTCTCGGCGCTCGTCTCGAGTACCGCTTCGGCGGGCCTATCTTGCAGCTTCCCCACGGCTTGCGCAACCTCCCAGAGTCTGGCCGGGTCGCCGGCGCCGTCGGGAGCATCGGTTTCGACCACTAGGCATTCGATGGGTAGGCCGACAACCGTTTCCTTGAGCGTTTCGAAACCCTTGGCGAGTACCCCACCGCCGACGGAAATCAGAAAACCCATATCGATGTATTTGCGCGCCGTCGCGAGATCCTCGCTATAGGCGTGGACGATGCCGCCGAATCCGTAAGGGCCGTGGGCGTTCAAGAGCCAAAGGGCTTTCGCATGGGCTCGCACCACGTGCAGCACCATCGGATGCTCCTCGCGCCTTTCGAGCTGCCCTTCGAACGCGCGTTCCTGTTGGGGGAGATTCGGTTTGAGGGCATCGAGTCCCATTTCGCCGATGGCGTCGGCGCGCGGTAAGACCGCTTCCAGCTGAGCGAGGGCAGCATCGATTTGGTCTTCGGTCATCTGCGCCGCCCACCAGGGGTGAAGCCCAAATGCGGTTTTTATCGTCGGAAAACGGGCCTTCAGGGCTTCCTGACGTGCCCAATCCTCCGGGTCGAGGCCACCCAAAATCCACGCGCCAATCCCGCGCTGGCGGCAGCGCTCCATCGCGGCATCGAAATCTTTGGCGAGGCGAGGGTCCGAGAGGTGGCAGTGCGCATCGATGTACATGGGGGAATTTATGGCATTGCGAACGAGGCGAGTCTAGTCGCAGCCGCAACTGGGGCTGAGCGTGCCGTCACAACAGACCGTGCGGCCGCTGGTGCAACCGCAGGTGCCGCTATGTTGGGAGCAGCAGCCCCGGCGGGCGGGTTCAAAAATGCTGTTGAAGGAGCGAGACACAACTATCTTGTCGACCGGCTTCACGTCGCAGGCCCACTGGGTCGAGCAATTCTTGATGCCGGTCTCGTACGGATCGAAGACCTTGGGAGCCTTCGGTGCCGCCGCCAGCAGGGGAATCGCTAACAGCATGATCGCAATAGGGTTTTTCACCCATACAGTGTCTCAAACAAAAGCGAAGGAATTATGAAGGCGCACCTGGCACCTTTTCGGCCAAAAAAATGCTGCAGCCTTTTGGACCAGCAAAAGGCTGCAGGGGCACCTTTTAGGAGAAGAGGGCTAGGAGTTCGGGGGCGTTGCCCCGTTTCGCGCCTTTGCAGCTGATCGAACGTCGCACCGCGAACTTCTCGAACCGAGCTTTCGCGTAGGCCTTGCGGGTAAATGGCGTATCGTGATTCGAAATCAAAACGGGTACGCCGTGGGAGGCCAGTTTCTTGGCCGTCTTGGCCAGCAGCTTTTGTTCCTGCGGACCGAAACGCCCCGAATCATAAGCGGTAAAGGAGGCCGTATCCGAAAGTGGGACGTAAGGCGGATCGCAATAAACCACGTCCCCCTCGCGGGCCGACTCCAGAGCGACTGCGAAATGTTCGCAGTGAAACTCGGCATTCTTAGCCCGCTCGTAAAAAGCCTTCATCGGTGCTTCCGGAAACGGCACCTTGGCGTAACGCCCAAAGGGAACATTGAACTCGTGCCGGGAGTTGTAACGGCACAAGCCATTGAAGCCATGGCGATTTAAGTAAACGAAGAGAGCGGCTTTTTCCCGCGGATCGGCGCTGTCATTGAAACGGGCGCGCCGCTCCAAGAAAACTTCCTTTTGGTTGGATTTATCGTCGAAGAGCTTGCGGCAAAGCTTCATAAACGATTCGCCCTCGCGCTGCAGGAAAGTGAAAAGAGCGATGAGGTCGGGGTTCGTATCGGACAGCCGGTAACTCGGATAATCGACGTTGAGAAAAACGGCTCCCGAACCCACGAAAGGCTCGATCAATCGCCCCCCGGGCGGCAGTACCGCCCGGATTCGCTCGACGATCCCCTGCTTATTGCCAGCCCATTTCAGAAAGGTGCGCACTCAATCCGAACTTACCAGAGAGCGGACCAGGTACCCACTTCCTTTTCAGTCAAGACTGAGGGGCAGAATACCTGTGCGCAAAATGACTGGAAAGGCTGCCGACTTTTGCCTGGAAAGGTAGCGGGTACCTTTGTGCGAAATGACTGGAAAGGAAGTGGGTACCTTCAAAAAAAACGGCCCCGGGGTCGCCGGGGCCGTTCACGGATCTGGAATACGATAGATTCTACTGCTTCGTGATGTTGAAGAGGACCTTCATTTCCTGCAGATCCTTCGACATGTACTGGTCGGTGGTGCAGATCGCGGGATCCGTCGGAGCCACCGCGCCACGCATCACGAGTTCCGCAACCGCCGTCGTCGCGGAGGTCTGGGTCATCGTGAGGCGCATCGTACGCTGCAAGTTACACGTCTGGGGACCCGTGCAACCGCCCGTACCGTAGCTGGTGCAAGCCGTGCGCTGTTCGTACTGGTTGTCTTGCACCGAACCCACCGCCCCGTTGATGATGATTTCGTTCATCATGTGGCGATTGCGCGCGCGCTTCTTATTGATCTTCACGCTGCTGTTCAAGTAGGTGACGAAATCGCCGCTGGTCGACGAAGACGTTCCCGTACCGGTCCAAGCGCTGCCGCTCCAGGTCGGTGACGTCAGGCCCAACGCCGTGTTGAACGTGCCGCCCGCCCAGTCGATCATGACATCGCCGGTGCAACCCGACACGTCCCGCATACCCGTGATCGAGCAGTAGAATTGGCACTGCGCCTGGGTATAACCCCAGTTTGAACCGGAGATGGCCGAGCACTTCGCGCTGCTGCTACCGCCGCAGACACCGCCCTTATTATCAACCGTGGCCGGATCCGGAATCGCGGTCACGATGCTCATCGCCGTCGTCAAACCGGTGCTGCCCGTGTCCGCCGCCCAACCCGCCGGAAGCGTCACGCCTTCACCGACGCAGGCCGCCTGCGAAGAGGCATCACGCCACAGCGCAAGACCTTTGTGGGCCTTGGAGCCAGGCATTTCGGTCGCCGAGTATTGCTTCATATAAACCGTCTCACCTTCGTGCGGTCCATTGCAGCTATTGTCGGTGACTCCGGCCGGGCAAACTTTCGCATAACCGGTGGGAGGCGTACCCGCGATACTCGAGATCTTCCAAGTTCCCGTGGGATCGGTCCAAGTTCCGGCGATGCCGGCTCCGTTACCACCCGTAGCCACGACTTTGGATTTTTCGACTTTCGCCGTACCCGTGGTCAGGTTCAAAGACACCGTGCCGAACGAAATACCACTCGTACCTTCCTCGGCGATGTAGGAAC
Source organism: uncultured Pseudobdellovibrionaceae bacterium (assembly GCA_964519985.1). Classification (GTDB taxonomy): domain Bacteria; phylum Bdellovibrionota; class FAC87; order UBA2466; family UBA2466; genus JAIEOG01. The sequence continues at coordinate 3,415 of CAZFMF010000005.1, forward strand.
CTTCGCGGGTCGCGCTACCGTCGATACCCGTGGTGGTGGACTCGAAGCTCACCACCGCCACAATCGCGGAGGTTGTCGCATTCAAGACGAAGCAGCCGATCGGCACATTGGTGGCCGAGGCGAGTTCGAGGCTGAAAGCCCCCGAGGTGGGATCAACGGTGCCTTCGCCCGCGGTCGGGGTGCCCGACAGCGTGACGCAACGAACCGCATAACTGTCCGCGCGCGAAACGAGATCACGCGAAGTGGTCAGCGCGAGGCTGCCCGAAATAGTCACTGCACTAGTCGATTCGCTGCCGCAGCTCGTCACCAACCCGGTGACAACTGCGAGGGAAGCGAGAATGGCCCACGAGAAATGTTTTCTCATTTGCTCCTCCGAGAGTAAGTTTTGGGGATTAAAAAAAGCTTAATAGTCTATTTTCGGCGTCCTTCTTCAATCACACAAACAATATTTTTGTTAGGGCCGAAAGAATTTCGGACGCTTCGCGGCTAAGCACGCCGCCATGCAACATCCTGATTTAACCGAAAAGTCACCCGCCTGCCTAGACTATAAACTTTCGAGTGTTTATATACGGCGCACCGTAAAGTGCGATGGAGTCAAGCGAAAGTGCAGTCAATTCTGCGTGAAATTGAAAAACTTCTACCCGTGTTCGGTCGGCGACGCCGCGAGCGCACGGAATCACGCGAACGCCTGCTCTTCACTTCCCAGCTAGTTCACGATGTCAAAAACCTGCTTTCCGTCATCCACGGATCGGGCCTACTGATTCAACAAGAAACAGTTTGTACGACGGCTCAGACCTATGTAGAACACATCATTAAGAGCAGCGAATTTCTAAGTCGGCTGCTGGAAGATATCTTGAGCCTAAACCAAGCCGAGCTCGGGAATCTTCCAGTGAAGGAATCAGAGGTTGGGCTCATCGAAGAACTGGCCTTGGTGTTGCGGCCTCACAAGATCCGCGCCCAAACCAAACAGATCGGGTTTTCCGTGCAATTCGATGGGCCGATCCCCGAGAGGGTTCGCACCGATAGTTTGCGACTCAATCAGATTGTCACCAATCTGGTTAGCAACGCGGTGAAGTTCACCGCAAGTGGAGCAGTGGTCATCGAGATTAGCCATTCGCGGGATATGCTTCACGTTTTGGTTCGGGACACCGGCATCGGAATTCCGATGGGGGAACGCGAAAGGGTTTTCGAACCCTACCGGCAGGTGACCTCGTCTGGGGCGGATGAAGACCGGCATGGCCTAGGGTTGGCTTTGGCCCGCCGGCTCGCCCGACTCCTAGGCGGCGATGTCACCCTGGTGTCCTCGACCCCGGGGGCGGGGAGCGTGTTTCGGGCAAGTTTGAACGCCCCTTCCTGCGAAGGCGCGTTGTTTTTGGAAGATCCGTTGGCACATTTTATAAAAAGGAGCTAGGAAGACACATGGCAAAAGGAATCAATGAAGTAGAAGAACGCCGTTTGCGAGGTAAGATTGTCGGTACTTTCCTGAAGACCATGCGCCAGCGCGCGGGGCTTACCCAGCACGATCTCGCTTCCAAGCTTTCTTACACGACGGCACAGTTTATCAGTAACTGGGAGCGGGGAATTTCCCTCCCCCCTTTGGATGTGCTTCCGAAGCTTTCCTATCTTTGCAAAATCCCACCGAGGATCTTGGTGGAAACGCTTTATAGCTATCAGGAAGAGGTGCTTAAGCTTCAGAAGAAGCAGCTCCTGGCCCTATTCGCCCGAAGCGGCGCGAGGTCGGGCCAGAGAGCTTAACTTCTCTGATTACGGCTTAAACTTGGCTTCGTAGCGCAGGGTCTTCAAGAAGCGAGATCCGGCGATAAAGTCGGCATTGACCATCTCGTGGATCTTGGCTTTGTGTGCCTCGGCCATCTCGTCGACCGCGGCCTGGATGTCCCGACAGTTCTGAGACCCGGCCCCCGCCTGATCGGGTTTTTCCGCGCGTTCGGAGAAGAGCTTTTCGATTTCGGCCCGATCGTCTCGGTACTCGTCCCCCTTCAGAATCGCCGGCCATTTCAAGGCCCCGGTGGAATAGTTACGGTCCCCCGCCGCCAAGCGAGCGGGAAGGCCCATCTTAGCAATGCGATCGCGCTTTTCCTGGGTCATGGGCGGGTTCTTTTTCGCCCAGTACGCATCATGCATTTCCTTGCGCTCGTAATAGACTTGTAGGCGCAGTTTGGAGTTATTCAGATATTGGGTGTACGCCTGCTGGAGATAGTTATGCGCAATGGCCGTGTTCACCCGCAGGTTCCCCAAGCCATCGAAGTAAGCCCCCATTCCGCGCAAGTAACCTTCTGCTTCGGTCGATGAATGGTAGCCACCCCAACCGTAGCCGCCGGTATAGCCTCCGCCTAAATACCAGCCATGGAACCCGCGGTCGCGGGCCCAGCCAGCCGGCTTTGCGAAAACGCTGTTAATGGAAAGGACCCCAAGTAGGACAATCACAAGCCGCGTAAAGGCCTTGTTCATAAATACCCCCAGATTAATTAATTCTGGCGCCACCCACACGGCGCCCAACCCAATGGGGGAAGCTTTTGCTGGAGAGCGGTTAATGTCAAGGGAGTAGCGGGATTAAGTCGGAGAAGTGACGCGATGCCGTGCCGAGCTGGGCTTTACAAGGGCGGAGAAATCCTGAACAGTTTGTTCTTAGGGTTGAAAAAATGGGGGTAACGGATGTTGCAGTCGGTACGTCTGGCAGTAGCTTTTGTTTTGCTTTTCGGTTTTTCACTTCACGCTAAGGTTTGGACCTCGGACGAAGAATGGAATGTCTTCGGCACGGATAATCGCGTCGAAATGACGTCGAACAAATATCCCTGGAGCACGATCGGAAAACTTTCTTCCGGATGCACCGGCACACTGGTCGGCCGCGACTTGATGCTGACCGCCGCCCACTGCGTTTACGATAAAGGGGAAGTGCAATCGAACTTCACCTATTTTTATCCAAATCTCATCAACAACGTTTATGTCGATCGATCGTGGATGGAGTTCATCTGGGCCGGGACGAGGGAGCCCGACAAGGCACGGGGCGACGATTGGGCGATCATCCGATTGTCCGAGCCCCTCGGCGATACCTACGGATGGATGGGAGTCGACGCGGCCGAACACGACGTGATTACGAACGTGGGCTACGCCAGCAACTTCAAACTGGGAAAAACCGCCGGCATTCACGCGGGCTGCAAGGTAACCGAACGTCGCGCCACGACCTTCCTACACGATTGCGACAACGGGCGTGGCGCCTCCGGCGGCCCGATCTTCATCATGAAGGGCAAAGAAGCCTACCTGGTCGGCATCGCGGTCGCCGAGTACCGTGAAGATGGGGACAAAAGTCTGATTCTCGATGAGTATGACCGCAAGCACGCCAACATTGCCGTTCCGGCGGCCAACTTTGTCGGCAAGCTGAAAGGGCTTACGAAGTAATGGGCCGAATGCTCGGCCGCCTTAATCCCGCCCTACGCCAGTTGGCGCAGGTGCTGTCGCCGGACAACCGCGTGCGCGGCTGGCTGCGGGATCGTTGGCAAAGATTCCTGACCCTGGGCCGGAGCCCCGTTTTGATCCGCCTGCACGGGGAGAAGACGTGGGTGAATCCCGAGTGGCGGTCCCTCGATCCGTTCTACGAGAAGATGGCGGCGCGAAGTTTTCTGGCGGCGGTACAACCGGGAGATACGGTTTGGGACGTTGGCAGCCATATCGGACTTTACTCATTACTCGCGGGTCGCCGTGTAAGAGAGAATGGACGCATCGTTGCGTGGGAGCCCGCACCCAGTGCGTACGAACACCTTTGCACCCATCTCAAACTGAATGGCCTAGAGGGAATTTGCCGTTCCATTCCAGAAATCATCAGTGATGGTTCGCAATCGGAAATGGCGTTCGAAATTGACGACGGCAACGAGGCCAGCTTCAGCAACCGGCTGGGGTATTCGGCCCCGGACAAAACGCGCAAAAAAACAATCCGGGTCCTTGCCCGCTCCCTCGACTACTGGGCCGGGCAACTGGACCGCCATCCGGACGTCATTAAAATGGACATCGAGGGCGCGGAGATTTTTGCGCTGCGCGGCGGGCGACGCCTTTTCGCCGGCGAGTTTGGCAAACAGCCTAAGGTGCTGCTATCCGTCCATCCCGCTTCCATCCACCAATACGGTGCCACCACCCAGGAGCTTGAAGATCTCGTCCGAGGCTTCGGTTACCGCGTGATGTCACTCACCGGCGCGCCGGGGAACCTTACCGCCTTCGGCGAAGTTTGGTTGCTCCCCCGTTGACGATTTGTCGACGGGTCACAAGAATAACTCTCAGTACGTCTAACGTTAGCCACACAAAACCAAGGAGACTCCCATGAAATTTAATCATCTCGCTCTCGCCGCGTTATTGGCGATGGGCGGTTCGGCTTTCGCCGGCAATACGGCCGATTGCCACTGTTCCAAGGAATGCCACGAAGCCTGCGCTAAGGGCGGCAGTGACAAATGCGACTGCAAATCCTGCGACAAAGCGGGCAAATGCGATCACGGTAAATGCGCACATGGAAAGTGCGATCACCCCGAGCACAAGAAAGCAGACAAGAAGTAGTTCGATTGGGGCGGGGTCATGCCGCTGCGCTGATTGACTCCGCCCGGATCCCCTCGGTTTACTAGACAGTAATGGGGGGGATCATGGATCTCGTCGGCTTGCGCGCTCTGCGTCGTACCCTGCTTTCCTTCCTTTTTATCTCTGCTTTTACCGCCGCCGCTCCCGGGCACGCCGTCGACGAGCCGCCCGACTTGGTTCAAGAGGACAAATCCGGGTCCTCCGTAGACTGGATCAAGAAAAACTTCGGCCTAAACTACAATAGCTTTTTTTACGGACCGGGCCTCGGATTGCCGTTGTCTTATCCGCCGGGAATGACCGGGGAAGCATCCGACACCGGGTTGAATTTCTTCAATCTCATTTCGCTGAAATGGAAATTCAGCGAACGTTTCGCCTTGGATGTCCAGTTTCGCAATCAACTCGTCATCACGAACGTTTGGGAGTTCCGGCACCAGGGGCAGCGTTTTGGGATTTCCGGAAAACTCGTTCACGGTGACGATTGGGCCATCACCGGAGCGGTAAACACCGACGTGCCGATCCGAGCGATCGCGGGGCAGATTCCAACCGAACGCACGTTGATCTTCAATCCGGGCGCGTTTGCGACATTTTCCTGGAATCCGGACGGCAGCAACTGGTCCGTCTTCGCGTTGCTCCAGCCCCGGATCTGGTTCTATTCGGACCGCAATGCGCTGGCGATCCAGGATGTGAAAAATGGTGGCACCAACGCCAAGCCCGAATACACGATCTACATCAACCCCTCGATCAACTACGCCGCGAATGAAAAAGTGGGGATTCGTCTTGGCACCACGGTCGAATTTTCCAAGAACATCGGTTGGCCGTCCATCCGCCGCAATTTCATGCCGATGGAATTGGGCGTCACGTACGACGTCAGTCCGAAATTTAGTATCTACACGTATCTGATGACGTCCACACCGCTCGACGATGGCCTTCGCCGGGAACAGTTAGGCACGAACACCCCGCCGAGCTGGACGCAGACGGCCTCGATTAATCTTTGGTTGAGTGGGACCTTATTCTAGCGCGAGTGCAAGTGACTGAAGCAATGCCGATCGGATTCGCGAATGGCGCGTTGAACCGCCATGGCCGCCTCTTCTTTGTTCGCCACATCTTTATTGCGCTCGATGGAATCTTTGACACTGAAAGAGACGCCGCCGACCGCTAGAAGCAAACAGATCTTGTCGATTTTTTCTTCGGCCTTAAGGTCATTTGGAGCGTAAGGGCTCGACGCAAACAAACCATCCTTGGCAATCTGCTCTCGCAAGGTTCGCTCGGTGAAATTCTTGTTAGCGGCCAGGATGCCCTTTTCCGCCGCCTTGGATTCAGCGTCGGTGAGCAAACGCGGCCCGAGCAAAGAGGCCATCATAGCGGGCGTTCCGCAGATTTCGGTATACTTCGTATCCGCCAAAGCGAACGAAGATCCCAGCCCGGAGACGAAAGCGATCGAAAAAAATTTGCGCGCGAACGGCTTCTTCACTACCCAAAACCTCGGTGAACGATTCGGACGCTACAACATCTGACACCCCGTGTCCAGAGTTTGAGACTATCCGCCAAAAAAGCCCTATAGGAACTGAAATAGTGGGAATCCTACAGAAACTCCGGATACTTGGGAGGCGACTCGGCCCGCCGAAATGGACTCTTCCCAACTAATATAGTTGAACTCGACGAAAGTCCGCTTATAGGCCCACCGCACCCAAACGTTGTAATAGGAGCGCCCATCGATCGAGGGGTACATGAAAGCCCCCAAATGAAGGCGGTGGCGGCGCAATGGAAGATCCTGGGCAATCGCCTCAATCCCTTGGGGAAAGCTGAACGCAAATCGCGCTCCGCCGAGGTAGGGGAAGAAGATCCCATGGCCCCCGAGGAGGAGATTAATGGAAACTCGGTTATCCAGAACCTTCGTCTGCTCCAATAGCAGGTAAATACCGGTGTCGCTAAAGGGTAGTCGATGCACCGGAACGGCACTGAACATCACCACCCGCATGTACTCGGTGAGAAACCAAGAACCGTAGAGGGTCGCCACCGCCGTGGTGGTGGAAACCGTTTTGGCCGGATCCCCATCGGCCGCGTAGTGATAGGTGTAGGGGCCAACTCCCAAGCCGAACGAACCTAGGTGTAGCTCCTCGCGCACCCGATAACCCAAAACCAAGCGCCGGGGGCCCGACTCCAAACGCACCCTTCCGGGTTTGGCCCGCAAGCGCAAGGCCCAGACCGAGACGGATGCCGCCTTTGTCTCCACGTCATCGACGCGAATGCTTTGGCTCACCCCGTCCCAAAATACCAAGACGTCGAAGCTGGGAATGAGCTTGGAATCATGACGGGTGTAAACCAACCGGCAACCCACGTATGCCCAGGTTTGGGGGTCGAGCACTTCGTCGATCGGTTCCACATGGTAGGGGGAACAGGAACTATCGGTGAAAACTCGGCTGCTCCCCGCTCGCCCGGAGTGTTTCACCTGCAAGGTCCCGGTGATTTTTTCGCCACCCCGCTCGAATTGAACGCGAATGGGGTTCGCGTCCCCCGAGATGAGGGCAATCGGCAACTCGGCCTGCAAGGCGCCATCGGCGCCCGGGACCATGGATTGGGTGTAACCGGCATTTTGGATCTGTCCGGTTTTCGCATTCGCGACGTGGAGGGCCATGCGCCCGCGCGGCAACATCAGCACTTCCGAAGTGCGAACCCACTGCAAACTGCCCGGCAATATCTCAAACCGCACGCCGTCGATCGGCTTGCCCGACCATTCGAGTTGAAAGTCTTCCGTTTCAATCTCGGGAGGGTTCAGAACCAGCGTCGTGGTCTTAGAGAGAATTTCCTCCGCCACGCTCGGACTCAATTCCAACGTAGTGGCCCAGACGGCAGACCCCCTGCTTAGACACAACGCCAAGGCAATCAGAATGCGTCCCACGACATCCTCCGATTGGCCGAGGATCTCAATCTTCTAGGCTTTTGCCAATCCGCGACTTTCCTTAAGCTGCGACATCCTTCAATTTCCATCGTACAATTTCGGGCGGAATGAAAAAAATTCTCCAACTCGCACTCCCCGTAGCGCTATCCCATACCCTCGTAATGGTGATGGGGCTCGTCGACCTGGCCTTTGTGCGCCACGTCGGAACCACCGCCACCGGCGCGGTCGGAGTCGCTTCCGCGCTTTTCGGTTGGACACTCACCGTGGGGATCGGCTGCCTGGCGGGAATGGACTATTTCGTTTCGACTTCTTACGGTGCAAAACAACCCGATCTGGCCCGCACCTACTTGGGGCAGGGGATTTGGTTGGCGCTGGTTACCGGTTTGCCACTTTCGGGCGTATTGTATCTGGCGGCGCATCACCTTCCCGCCTTGGGGATCAACCCACTCGTCGTCCCCGAGACCTCGAGCTTTTTGAAAATTCTATCGGTAGGACTCTTCCCGGTTTTTCTGTTCGGCGCGTGCCGCAACTACCTGCAGGCGATCAGTCGCCCGTTTGCGCCGTTTCTCATTCTCATTCTCGCCAACCTCCTGAATGTGCTTTTCAATTGGACGTTCATCTTCGGAAAGCTAGGAATGCCCGCGATGGGAGCGGATGGTTGCGCGGTGGCCACGAGCCTTTGCCGCGTCTTTATGGCCGCCGCGCTCTTGCTCTTCGTCCTCACCACGGGGACCGAAGGAGGACGCGCCATTCCGCTGCGTTTCCTCCGCTTTCAGGCAACCGCCTTTCGCCGCCTCGTGGCCATGGGTTTTCCCGCCGCGATGCAAATGATCATGGAAGTCGGCGTTTTCGGTTTGTCGACGGTGCTGGCCGGCGGCCTGGATGCGGAATCGCTGGCTGCCCACCAGATCGTGCTGAATGTGGCGAGCACGACGTTCATGGTACCGCTCGGGATTGGCGCGGCCGCCTCCGTACTGGTCGGTCAATCGCTGGGGCGGCGCGCTCCGCTAGAAGCCGCCCGCATGGGTTGGATGGGACTCGTTGCTTCCGTGACCTTCATGGCCGCAACCGCCTTGGTGATGACGGCCACCCCGAAGTGGATCTTAGGGGCGTTCAGCGTCGATCCGAGCGTTCTATCGATCGCGCGCAACCTTTTGATCATCGCCGCGATTTTCCAAATTTCGGATGGAATGCAAACGGCATTGACGGGTGCCCTGCGCGGGCTTGGCGACACAACCACCCCGGTGATCGCCAATTTCGTCGGTCACTGGGTGATCGGACTCCCCTTCAGCCTCTTCCTCTGCTTCCGCCAGGGTTGGGGGGTGAGTGGCATTTGGGTAGGCCTCGCCGTCGGCCTCTTCATTGTCGCTATCTGGCTGCTCGGAGTTTGGGCGCACCAGCTCAAGCGTGCCCATTTCCGGATCGAACACTTGGCCCAATAGCGCGAAAACTATCGGACTCGGGTTTCCGTGCACCCCAGAGGCCAGCACTGAAACACGGCGACCGCGTTGCAGGCGTCTAACGCCTGGTCTTGAATATCGTCGCGGAAGCCCTGGCCCTTGGCTTTGAAAACCCGAATTAAGCGCGGCGCCTGGGCGCGGCACTCCCAAAAGCCGAAAGTGTTCGGCTGGCGGGCTTCAATCGCCTCATCTTCCATGAGTTCGTCGGAAAAAATGCCTTCCGTGTTCGCCCCGGCCAGCGGAGCAAAGCCGACGGTCAGAACGAGCGCCAAAGTTTTGAAAGTGTTTTTCATGATCCCCTCCCTGATGGAGAGAATTTACTTCAGGACGGAAGGCCTGGATATGACCCGTGGCGCAGGCGCGTTAGAAACACTCGGCACGGCCTTGGACACCAAGTGGATCCACCAGTTCGGTGTGACGGAGACATCGGGCGCACTTTCGCCCAGCCGATTGGCCAGTTCCAATCCGGGCAAACCCGGTTCGGTTCTCATCAACCACATGGGTCCCGAGGTGCCGATCCGCTTCTCAATTTCCACGCCGTGACGACGGGCCCAGGTCTCCGCCTCGGTTCGAGAAACCGCATTGGGAAACGTAACAACGATCCCACCCGGTAGCGCGCGCAGATTGCCGCCGTTTAGTGAGTCGCTGAAAACGGGGGATTGGTGAGAAGGCAATCCGGTCTGCAATGATTTGCGAAAAGCCGTCCGGGGGACGGTGCGCACGGCAACTCCCGGCACGCTGAAATCGGCCACGCGGTTCTCGACGAGGAAAACTTCGCGCGTGACGCCGTTTTCTCTCCACGTGTATCGGCCGGATTCCGCGAGGAGCGAAACGCCGAAGGTTGCCGCGGCGATGAGAAGCCAGGTATAGCGCATCTTATTCTCCATAGAACGTCAGCCGCCAACTGGTGAAGGTACCCGTTTTAGTGTCCGCCTCTTGGTCCTTGATCACCAAGGTCCAATCGCCGTCCGCCGGTTCCCCTAAATGCCGGGCGGTTCCGAATTTGAACGTATTTCCCGACACCGAGCAATTGATATGGGCCTGAGGAGCGGTCGCCGAATCATAACACTGGTGTTGGACCGCCAATCGACTGATGGTCGTTATCGCCCCCGATCGCTCCAACTGAATGTCCAAGTTTCCCCAATCGGTGTGCGATAGATTCAACTCCACCTGCACGAATTCGATCTTGCTGATACCGGTGCCCGAAGCCGTGATGGTCGAAGTTGCGGACGTTCCGTTGTCGGCCACCGCCCCCGCTCCGGCCTGAACCGCGGAAGTGGGCTGCTGCACCGTCTTTAGCGCCCCGACATTCGTCCAGGTCTTGGCCATTTGCACCGCGGCGTCCGCATCGACGATTCCAAAACCAAAATCATAACTGATATTGTACGCCGGCGTCGCGCCGTTTTGTCCCCAGGCCGCACTCGAAGCCGCCGACTTGGCGAGAATCAAACGCGTGTCGCGCCAAGTGAGATTGGGATTGGCTTTGTACATCAGTGCCGCCACGCCGGAGATCATCGGGGCGGCGGCCGAAGTCCCATTGAAGACCGCGGTATAGGCGCGATCCGTGATGTCGCTACCCAGATTCGTATTGAAGCCGTAGATTCCGACGAGGTCGGTCGTGTAAACGGCGGCGGTCACCGCCGACCCCTGCGAGTGCCCACAAACCCAAACATTCGATCCGGGTTCGGAGTAAGTCGCCACCGTGCCATCGTCACCGACCGCACAAACCGCGGTTACGCCCCAATAACTGGCGTAACCGTCGTAGGTCGATCGATCGGTATCCGGAAACGGAGTGACGAGGGAACGCCGCCCATTGCCGGCGGCGAAGAAAAAGGAAGTGCCCTTGCCGCCGCGGCCACTGGTGATCGCGGTGTTCACCGCGGTTTGCCAGGTCGAGTCGGCGGTGGTGAAGGAGCCAACCGCATCCGTGGGTCCCCAGCTATTGTTGGAAACGAAAACGCTAGAGCTATTGCGGGTCATCGAGTCTGCGATATTGGCCACCGTCGATGCCTGCAACATATTGTAGCCGACCAGCTTGGACCGCGGGGCGATGCCGCGAACCCCGAACCCGTTTTTGTCGCGCGCTCCGATGATTCCCCCCACGCAGGTTCCGTGCGAAGCGCTGGTACCCCCGGGATCCGTGGAACCGTTGGTGTAGTTGTAGCTGCTGCCGATCAGCGCGTTGGCGTAAAGATCGGGGTGGGTGATTTCCAAACCATCGTCGACCACCGCCACCAGGACATCGTCGCCGCGATTACCCTCCAGCCAAACCGGAGCTACGTTCGCGTCTTCCCCCGGCGTTCCGCCCAACACTCCCGTGTTCGTAATATGCCATTGGTATTGGAAAAGGGGATCGTCCTGAGTGTAACCCGGTGTTTCAACGGTGATCGCAACCGAGGGCCAAACCGCGACGGTAGAAGGCGAACCATTTCCTAAGCGTCCGTCCGTCCCCAACCCGGCGCAACGAATTCGCCCGCTGGAATGAATGCCACACCAATTCGAGTCGCCGCCCGAGACCGTGGAGAAAGGGATGCCAAACGGCACATCGGGGGTACCTCCCCAGCAACGCCAATTTCCCGAATCATCGTTGAGTAAGCCGCACGTTTCTAAGTAGCCCACCACGACCTTCGTAAACTTGCCCTCGACGCGGGCATCGCCCTTATCTTCCGGCGTTTCGTCGTCGCCGACATTGTTACTGGTATCCACGAAGCCCACGCCTTGCGTAGAGTTGTCGCCCCAGCAACGGATGCGGCCGCTTTCCATCAAAGCACAGGTATGTAGGTACGCGGATGAAATCGCGGTCGCGGTGCCGCCGAGCGAGACATCACCGGCGCTGTCCGGGGTCTCGTCGTCTCCGATATTGTCGGTACTTCCGTAACCCAAAACTCCTTTTTCCCCGGAGCCCCAGCAACGGACCGCACCCGTCGACATCAAAGCACAGGTATGGGCGGCGCCGGCGGTGAGGGCCGTAGCGGTGCCGCCGATATTCACATTTCCCGCCGTCGACGGGTTTTCGGAGTCGCCGATCGTGGTGGTATTCGCGTATCCCAGCTGCCCTTTAGCCGAGCTGCCCCAACAACGCACATTGCCCGCCGCGGTCAAAGCGCAAGTGTGGGCGGCGCCGGCCGCGATTTGGGTGGCCGTCGTTCCCACCAGTACTTCCCCCGAAAGGTAAGGCAGCTCATTGTCGCCGATAACGCCGGTGCTGGCGTAGCCCAATTGTCCGGACGCACCGTTCCCCCAGCAGCGGACTTTGCCGGAATTGCAAAGGGCGCAAGTATGTTCCGCGCCCAGGGCCATGGAGCTCACCGTGCAACCGACGTTCACATCGCCGGCGCTTAAAGGATCTTCATCATCACCGATCGAACTGGTATTACCGTAGCCCAGCTGGCCGTACGTGTTTTTTCCCCAGCACCGTACGTTGCCGGTGCTAAAAACCGCGCAGTGGTGATCCTTGCCGGAATAAATACCGATCGCGGTTCCCGTGGTCGCATCGTCTTCCGCGACCGCGGTCAATTGTCCCGTGTCAATCGCGGGCTCCTTGTAGCCAGTGACGATGTCGCCGCAACTGGCGGGGATGAGAAGGAAAACCGCCGTCAGCAGGCCACCGAAAACTCGATTCCTGTTTTTCTCAGCGGCCGACAAGGGTTCCTTCCGAGGGAGTTCCCTGTCTTTTCGGCATTTTTGCGCAAACGGTTGAGATTGCCGGTCACACCCTAACCCAGCGCGTCGTCTAAAATCCTAAGGCCGGTTCAAGGTTTAGCCCGATTTTTCCGATGAATTTCTAGCCCTTGGGTTTTCAAATGGAGCCGGGACTCGTATGATGTCGCCCGCTCAAGTGAGGAGATTTCTAATGTCCAACGTCGCCTTCCGTTTCGTCATCACTATCGCGCTCGTATTCAGCTCCCGCGCCTTCCCGGTCGCACTCCAATGCAAAATCTTGCCGACCATGTTCGGCATCTACCTAAAGAATCACTACAGCGCGAAGAAGCTGACCCCCCAGCTCAAGGAACGCACGATCGATCAGTTCATCAAGGAACTCGATCCTTCGAAAAACCTGCTTTTGAAATCCGACGTGGACGCAATTCGCCCCAAACTGATGGGAATGTTCGAATCGATGAATGGTGGCGATTGCGGCACGCTGAAAACCACCAATGAATTGCTCACGACCCGCGCCAAGGAAAACGAAGCGTTCGCCAAAGAGTTTCTCGGTAAGGACTACAAGCTCGACGAAACCGTGGAATTGGCACTCGATCCGCGTAAGCGCGATTACACAAAAACGCTCGACGAGCGCAAGGCGCTGCTGCGCAAACTGATTCACTTTCAAATGTCGAACTACTTGCTCTCCGACATGAAAATGCCGGAAGCCAAGAAGCAACTGACTCACCAATACGAGCTGGTTTCCAAGCGCATCCACGAACGCAGTGAAGAAAATCAACTGGAAGTGTTTGCCGAAGCCTTCGCCCAAGCGTTGGACCCACACTCTTCCTTCCTGTCCCGCGACAGCATGGAAGACTTTCAGATTCAGATGGAACTATCGCTCGAGGGCATCGGTGCCGTGCTCCGGTCGCAAAACGGCTTTACCGTCATCGAAAGCCTGATCAAGGGTGGCGGCGCGGAGAAATCCAAGATGCTCCGTCCCCAGGACAAGATCATCGCGGTGGCCCAGGCGACGGGCAAACCGGTTTCGGTCATCGACATGGACTTACGGGATGTCGTGAAACTCATCCGCGGGAAAAAGGGGACGACGGTAAAACTCACGGTCTTACGCCAGGACGAGGCCACTAAGAGCTTCGAAGTTCCCATCGTGCGCGACAAGATCAATATCGAAGAACAGGCGGCCAAGATTCGCTACGTCGATCAAACGATCGGAAGCAAGAAACTCAAGCTCGGCGTCGTCGACCTCCCGTCCTTCTACGGAAGCGGCAAGAAAGGCACCCGATCTTCCTCCGCGGACGTGCGCAAGCTTCTGAATGAGGCGAAAGCCAAGAAAGTCGGCGGTATCGTCTTGAACCTAGCCAGCAACGGTGGCGGGCTGCTCGAAGAGGCCGTGGCCATTTCCGGTTTGTTTTTGAATCGCGGGGCGGTGGTGGCGACCAAAACGAGTGATTCGTCGGAAGAAATCCTCAATGACGAAGAAAACGGCGTGGCCTACGCCGGCCCGATGGTCGTTCTGATTAGCCGGGCGAGCGCTTCGGCATCGGAAATTTTGGCCGGTGCTCTGCGCGACTACAAGCGCGCGGTAATCGTGGGCTCCGACCACACCTTCGGCAAAGGTACCGTCCAGGCGGTCGCCAATCTGCCGCTGAATATCGGCGGGATGAAGGTGACGACCGGGATGTTCTTCTTGCCCGGCGGCAACTCCACCCAGCATGCGGGCGTCACCTCCCACGTTCAACTCCCCCCGACGTTTAACGACACCGAGGTGGGAGAGAAGACTCTGGATTACTCGTTGCCGGAACAGGCGATTAAGCCGTTCCTCTCCAGGGATGCCAATTCCTCGGAAGCCGGCCAAAAATGGGAACCCATTTCCGATGCCGTAGTGAAATCACTCGCGGAGAAGTCGAAAGCGCGAGTCGCCAAGAATACCAAGTTCGCCGAAATCACCAAAAAGGTAGAAGAGTCGAAGAAGAACGAAGGAATGATCAAACTCGCCGAAATTCGCAAAATGGCGAATGCCGAAAAAAAGACGGGTAAGAAGTCCAAAAAGAAAAAAAATGGCGTTGCGGGTGATACGGAAGAAGACGTCGAGTCGCCGCTGGTCGAAGAAGCCACGGCGATCTTGGGCGATCTCGTCGCCCAATCTCCGCAGATGCCGCTTGCCGGACTCTGACCGTATTTAGTAGAGTTCGCCGATAGCACCAGGTGAGTTCTTGAAGACGGCCCCAAAGACGAAGTTCCCTTTGGTCATGTTAGGTGCGCTGGGCATCGTCTTCGGCGACATTGGAACCAGCCCGCTCTACGCCTTTCGCGAGTGCTTCAACGCCCACCAGCTTTCGCCCAGCCCCGAAAATGTTCTGGGAATCTTGTCGCTCGTTTTTTGGGCGCTGGTCCTCGTCATCAGTATCAAATATCTGATTCTGGTTTTGCGCGCCGACAATAACGGCGAAGGCGGAATCCTAGCGTTGCTGGCCCTCGTCCAACCGGAAAAGAAAATCCATTCCGAGCGGGTACGACACTATTTCATTTTGATCGGTCTTTTCGGCGCCGCCTTGCTTTACGGGGATGGGATGATCACCCCGACGATCACCGTGATGAGCGCCGTGGAGGGGCTGGCCATCGCCACCCCTCTTTTCCAGGACTACGTCGTCCCGATTACGATCGTTATATTGTTTGTCTTATTCAGCCTGCAACGCATCGGCACCGGAACGATCGGCCCACTTTTTGGTCCCATCGTGGTGCTTTGGTTTGCGGTATTGGCCGTGCTCGGTATTCACGGAATCGCTCAACATCCGGGTGTGCTCCTGGCGGTGAATCCCCAGTACGCCTTCTCCATTTTTCTGCGGGAAGGATGGTTGGCGTTCGAAGTTCTGGGCGCGGTCTTTCTGGTGGTCACCGGAGGGGAAGCGCTCTACGCCGACATGGGGCACTTTGGACGGCGCCCGATCCGCGCCGGGTGGTTCTTGGTCGCTTTTCCCGGCATCATCATCAATTACTTCGGCCAAGGGGCGATCCTGATCGAGCAGGCGGGAGCCACCGTGAACCCGTTCTATATGTTGGCCCCTCCCTGGGCCCTACTCCCGCTGGTGGGCCTGGCCACCGTGACTTCGGTCATCGCCTCCCAGGCCGTGATTGCCGGATCGTTTTCACTTACCTATCAGGCGGTGCAACTCGGGTACCTTCCCCGTATCGAAATCCGTCACACCTCTTCGGAAGAAAAAGGGCAGATCTTCGTGCCGGTGGTGAACTGGATGCTCTTCGCTGCGTCCATCTGGTTGGCCATGACCTTCCGCTCCTCCAGCAATCTGGCCGCCGCCTATGGCATTGCCGTCTCCACGACGATGGTCATCACCACCCTCATGATTGGATTTCTCGCCCACCGGATTTGGAATTGGTCTTTCGCCAAGGTCGCCGCGGTCTTCGCCGTCATATTGGTCGTCGATATCGCTTTCCTCGGCTCGAATCTGCTGAAGATCCACCTCGGCGGTTGGTTCCCGCTCATGATCGGGGGCGCCGTCCTCTTCGTGATGGCGACTTGGCGGACCGGCCGCAAGATCCTCGCTCACTATATGTCGGTCAATTCGGTGACCTACGAAAAACTCTTTCAGCAGATCGACGAGAAACCACCCGTACGCGTGCCGGGGGCTTCGGTGTTTATGGCCAGCGACATGACGGTCGCCCCGACCGCGCTCGTCCACAATATTCGCCACAACAAGTGCATGCACGAACGCGTCCTGATCATTCGCATCGCGACACGCGATGTCCCGCATATCCCCTTCGGAAACCGGGTATCGGTAAAAAAGCTGCGCGACGATTTTTTCTGTGTGCTGGCCGAGTATGGCTTCAATGACCGTCCCAACGTGCCGCAGATCTTGCGCCAGCTCGGTTCGGTCGGCATTCCGATTTCGCTTCCCGAGGTCACTTTCTTCTTGGGCCGCGAAACGATTTTAGCGAGCGAAAAAGCGGGAATGTCGGTCTGGCGGGAAAAGCTTTTCGCCGTGCTCTCGCGCAATGCCCAAAGGGCCACGGCCTTTTTCCAAATCCCTCCCGACCAAGTCGTCGAGATGGGCATTCAGATCGAAATCTAAACCTCGCCCAGTAACGTCGATAGCGGCTTAAAGCCGTCGGTAAGCGAAAGCTCGCGAACCAGCCCCCCAAAAACCCCACCGTACACATTCCGAGTGAGCCATTCCTTTTCGGTTTCACACTCGTCGGCATAGAGCGAAAGCATCCACACTTTTCGCTCGGAGTTCCAACGGTAGCCCCTTTCCCGCAAAAGACTTTTCGTTTCGTAAGGCGAGTTGAGCGCGATCACCAGGGCGGAACGCCGGCGGGCATTGCCCAAAAGCTCTTTAAAGTAAGGGGTACCCAGATTGGGATCCGGCATTTGCAATAGGTGCAGTACGGTGTCGGCGTCCGCCAGGGCCCGGTGGGCATCGTTGAAAAACCCGTGGTAGATGGCCAGAATCTCGAGCTTTTGGCTGGGAAATCCTTTCTGCCTCCAGTCGATGTAGCGGAAAGAACACCCCCAGATCTTGCGGCCAGAAATCGCACAGATCTTGTCGACGAACGGCCGATCGAATGAGGCATTGTGGGCGATCACGATCTGCGCCTTATCGAGCAACGCGTGGGCGCGCGTCCAATCGATTTGTTTCCCCTGCACCATCGCGTCCGTGATCCCGGTAATCCGGGTGATTTCGGGGCTCAGCGGCTCGCCCGGATCCTGCAATTCACCGTAGCCCTCGTCGCGCGCCAGAATCTCGCCGGTGTCACGGTGAAAACGAAAAGCCCGAATTCCGATTTCGATGATCTTGTCGCTCTGATGGGACATACCGGTAGTCTCTACATCGAGCACCGCGCCCACCCGCCAACTCTCAGGATTGGCCGTAAACCACTCCGGCGTCGCATAGGCCGGCGCGGCAAATTCGCCGTGATACCGACGCAAGGTCACGCTTTCGCCGTCCGCCGATTGTCCCAGCCACCGAAACTGACTCACGGGCGGTAGTTTGACATACCGGGCACTAAAGTCCACATTTCCTATGACGTGAACCCTTCCCACAATTGGCAGCTTGAGAAACAGTCCGCCTATCTCTATCGCGTCATTGCGGCCGCGGAATCCAGTGCCGAAAAGCGGCGGCTCTTCGAAAAACTCGCGGGCGAAGCGGAAAAGCAGGCCGCGATCTGGGAATCGAAACTCACGCCGGGTCTTTCCCCGACGCACTTCACGCCTTCGTTGCGCACCCGGATTGCCGCCGTCTTAATTCGACAATTGGGACCGCGCGCCTTGCGAAGCGTTTTGGCGGCAATGAAAGTCCGGGGGATGTCGCTTTACCATCACCCCATTTCCTATCACGCCAAGCCCGAGCAGATTTCACAGGTGGGATCGCGCCACCATCATCTCGGCGCGGGAAATTGGTTGCGGGCCACGGTTTTCGGTGCGAACGACGGACTCGTCTCCAATGCGAGCTTAATCTTGGGCGTCACCGGAGCGGCGTTCGATTCCCAGTTCATTTTGCTGTCCGGGCTCGCGGGAATGTTGGCCGGGGCGTTCTCGATGGCCTGCGGCGAATACATTTCCGTCAAATCCCAGCGGGAGTTTTTCGAAAAGCAATTGGCGGTCGAAAAGGAAGAACTCGAGCTTTATCCCGAGGAGGAAGCCGCGGAGCTGGCGCTGATTTTCGAAGCCCGCGGCCTCACCAAAGCCGATGCCGAACGGACTTCCAAAGCCCTCATCGCCGATCCGGAAAAAGCCCTCGATACCTTGGCACGCGAGGAGTTGGGACTCAACCCCAGCGATCTGGGCTCTCCGATCGTTGCGGCGCTTTCATCCTTTTCGGCGTTTCTGGTGGGGGCGGCTATCCCTCTTCTGCCGTTCTTAGTTCACGTTTCCCGTCCCGAGCGGGCCTCCGTCCTATTGTCGGTAGTTTGCCTCTTTGCGACGGGTTGCGTAGCGAGTCTTTTCACCGGCCGCTCGGCGCTAAGCAGCGGCCTGCGGATGATGCTATTGGGGAGCTTCGCGGGCGCGAGTACCTATTTCCTCGGGCGCCTGCTCGGGGTTCAGCTGAATTAGATTTTCAAGCCCGCGAGAAAGAGAAATCCGCCCGACTTCCAACCCGCCGTCGTCGCATCCAGCTCGCCCAAGCCACCCAAATAGCGGCCGTTCACGAATGCCGGACCGAACTCAAATCCCAGTCCCACGGCGAAGCCGATATCCAACGGTTTCGGGATAAAGGTAACGCCGCCCGAACTCGTCAACCGATGGCCAAAGTTGATGTCGAAATTAGGCCCCCCGAACACACGCAAAATCCCCAGCTTTAGCACCGCGAAGATCGGAACTTCGATGGTGTTGTACCGGGCGGTGGCGATGGCCGAGCTGGCGCTGACGATATCCGACCCCCGCAGAATGAAAATGGCTTCTGGCTGAATGGAGAGAAAGGGACCTACCGACGTTTCAAAAACCAATCCCGCGGCCAGCCCGGTGAAATCACCCGGCTGAATCCCCGTGGGGGCCGAAAGGCGGTTCAGGCCGATACCTCCCTGAATTCCAAGGCCGGCTTGCAATGAACCCGGCGCTAAAACCAACACTAAGAGTAATGCTACTTTTTTTGACATGGATTGCCCCCCTAAACAGAATCTTAACCGAGAACGGGATTCAATTCACCTAGCCGCCGGAGGCACACACGCCTTTCCGGTCGTCGCCGCTTCGACGTAAGTCACGTTCGCCGCGCAATTCGCCTCATTGGCGGTCGTGCGGTTGGCGTTACAATCCGCCTTTTCAGTGCACTGCAAGAAACAATACTTGGACCCGTCGGTATGGGCGACACAAGCCGATCCGGTCGGACAGCCCGAGTTGGCCGTGCAGTCTTTGATCCCGCAGTAGCCTCCCTTAAACGAGAGACAGGTTTGGCCCGACTCCGTGCAGTCGCTACTCTGAGTGCATTCCGACCCAACCCCTCGACTCACCGCCGCCGTTTGGGTACCACACGCCGACAGGAAAACCCCCATTGCCAAGCCCAGCCAAAAAGTACGCATTGGAACCTCCAGTAAAACAAAATAGTTTACTAGGACCCTCACCCACCACAAGCGATAAAAAAACTGATTACAAACCGAATCAAAAAAAATGACGCGGGATTGCGCCACCACGAACGGCGCGCTTTTTCGGCTATAGGTGTTTACTTTATTTTTTATTTGGGCGCGATCATCGCGCCATAAGCTGCGCTCGCAATGACGGGCCTTACTACCCCCCCACGAACCTCGACATTGAATGAACTGGTCCCAGACCAGTTGCTGGAATTCAATGGCGAATCCACCAGATAAAATTATCATTCTATCGACGATAAACCTTGATTTTCCAGCCAAAACTTAATACATACTTTTGTATGTATTTCACTGGGGTTATCAAGTATGACATGGAAAGAAATCGATGCTTGGGCGGTGCGGGTAGCGGCGCAGTTTTTGGGTGGCGAAGCAGAGTTAGTTGAAGCCATCCGTTTGGTCGATCGCCATCGATTGTTCGATCGGTTTGGGCTAACCAGCACGTTCGCTTACTGCGTGCAGCGGTTGAGACTCAGTGAAGATCAAGCGTACGGGATCATTCGCGTAGTGCGAAAATCCGAAGTAGTGCCTGCCCTGGCGCAAGCCGTCGTCGAAGGAACCCTTACCGTTTCTCGCGCCAAGAAAATTGCTTCCGTTGTGACTCCGGAGAATCATGAGGAATGGATTCAGAAAGCGGTCGCACTTCCAACGGCAGATTTGGAGCGTGCGGTCGTCGCCAAAAATCCTCGCGAGGCGGTTGCCGATCGTTTGCGGCCCGTTTCCGACGGGTTTTCTGAGTTTCGGTGCATGGTAGACCGTGAGACGGAAGCTCTCTTGCGTGAAGCCCAAAATATCGTAAGTCGCAGTGAAAAAAGCTCCGCCGATATGAATAAGTCATTAAAAGCGGCTCTGCTTCCTTTTGTGAAAAAGCATCGTCCCGGCCGGCAATCTGAATCACCCAAGGATAAACCTAAGGTTTGCGCGGCCATCCGTGACAGAAAGCGTGTCGCGGTTCCGGAACACATCGACAGGGCGGTCCAGAAGCGAGATGAAGAAAGATGTACGTTTGTTCATCCGCAGTTTGGTCGCTGCCAGGAGAGAAGATGGACGGAGCAACATCACATTATTCCCATCAGCGAGGGT
This sequence comes from uncultured Pseudobdellovibrionaceae bacterium, assembly GCA_964519985.1. Classification (GTDB taxonomy): domain Bacteria; phylum Bdellovibrionota; class FAC87; order UBA2466; family UBA2466; genus JAIEOG01. The sequence continues at coordinate 24,190 of CAZFMF010000005.1, forward strand.
GGGCAGCACTCGGTAGAAAATCTAATCACATTGTGTTCGGTGCATCATCGGCTCCAGCATAAAGCCACTGGTCCTGGACCAGTCCCGCGGGGGGCGGTTGGGTCGTAGCGACCTTTCAGGGCCGGGCTGAAGATCGAGTCGGTTTCGATTTGGGAGTGGCTTTCACCACCGGTTTCGGCGCCGATTTTTTCTTCACCCAATCCCGGTAGGCGAGATTGATATCGGCGATCTCGCAAAGCGTTCCCAAATACGTCTCTAATTTGGCGCCCACCGAGAGCTGTAACAGATCGTACAACGAACACTTAGCGACGATCATTTCGATCAGCGCCGTAGAGGTTTGGTAGTGGTGTCTCAGTCCCGAAGGATCGCGCGTGGGATGGGTAAGCGTACGCACATCTTGAAACGGCTGCTGCGCCAACCACGCGTAGTCCACGCCGGTGGTCTTCCCCAAGTAGTTCGCTAACCCCTCTTCCAACCATGCCGGAATTGCCTGCTTGTACTTCTGATAAAAAATCGCGTGCACCAATTCGTGCGAAAAAATCGGCTGAAAATTTTCGGCGTTCACTTCGGGTCCGAGGTGGAGCGTTCCGTCGGAGCGACGGAAGAAAGCTTTGATCATCGGGCCGGCGCCGTGGAGCGCTTGGAACGCCGCGGGATCTTTATGCACGTACACTCTGATACGATGCAGGTGCCATTGTAGAAAGTCTTGCACCGGTCCCGTCGCTTTCTCCACCATTTGCTCGTTCAACCATGCCGGTGCTTGTTGGATGTGAACGAAGTTGGTCTGTATCTCCGCGGCGACCACAGCCGTAGCGCAGAGCGTAAAGAAAAGATTGACGGTCAGTGGGTATGAGCGGAGCATAGGGGCCCTTAGACTAACCTAAAGAGTGATAAATGTACTGGTTCCTCTGCTTCCTCGTCTTTCTTGTCGGCTACTTGATCAATAGCTTCTATATCACCGTTTTGTATCACCGCGGCCTGGCGCACGGGGCCGTGAAGCTGCGTCCCTGGGTTCGCCAGTTGGTGATTTATTCGGGCAATTGGATCACCGGCCTCGATCCGAAAGCGTGGTCTTGCATGCACCGCCGCCACCACCTCTATTCCGATACGCCCGAAGATCCCCACAGCCCGGTTTATCAGGGCGTGATGCCGCTGATGTACGGCCAATTAAAATCCTATAAAAAGACACTGCGCGGATTGATCACGCGGCAGAAGTCGTATGTTTCCTTTGTGTCGGATCTCGATTTTCCGGTGAACGCGCTGAATCGCCAGGGTCTATGGTACGTGCCCTATATCGTGCACGGCCTTCTCTCGCTAACGGTGGGATTGGGACTGGGTTATTGGGCTTTAGGGCTCGCGTACTGGTTCGGCATCATGAGTCACCCCATTCAGGGGTGGATGGTCAATGCCTTGGCCCATCGCTTCGGCTACCGCAACTTTGCGACCAACGATAATTCCCGCAACAATACTTTGGTCGCACTGCTCGTTTGGGGCGAAGGCTATCAGAACAACCATCACCACGCGCCGACCTCGGCGAAGTTTGCCGCGAAATGGTGGGAAATCGACCTTGGTTACCAGATGTGCAAAGTGGCGCGTTGGTTTCGGATGCTCGATTTCCGGCCGGCGGGTTTTTCCGCCGTTCCCGGCTAATCGACCTTTTCTTCGCTGGCCGGTTTGCGTTCTTGCTCTTCTTTGAGCTTCAGCTCTTCTTCCCGGACTTCTCGTGCAGAACCGCGCAACAGGAAAGAGCGTTGCATGGCCTTAAGGACAATGACAGCCTCATCCAACGCCTGAACCAACCGCTGGCTTGATTTGGGTAAATCGGGAGCGATCACCGCCAAAGCCGGAATCACCTTCTTAAACTCTTCGCTTAAAACCGACATATTCGCGACGATGGCAGAGAAATCTTTGCCGAACTCGGGCGAATACATTTTGATTTGTTCGGTCGTGGACGCCAAATTGGCCACGAGTGTGCCGATGCGTTCGTCCGTACTCATCTGCTGCCCTACTTTGGACAATTCGCGGGAGGCGGTGGTGACGCCGGTGATCATGCGCGGCAACCCGACGAGTGAGCTCACGACCTTCTCCGAGCCCTTGGCCTTGAGGAGCATATCGACCAATTTTTTCATCTCGGCTAAGGCGAGCTCCATCGTCTGGAAGTACGGGCTCAGTTTGCGGCCGTTGAGCAGATCCATGACGCCGACCGAGTCTTCCGCTTCGAGAATCCCGTTTTCGGCCACCCGTTTCAACTTGGGGTTTCCGGGGCTGATGTGCAAAGTCTTGTCGCCGACGATGAACTGGCGGGCGAGCGTGATTCGGCTATCTTCGCGAATCCGATCCTGGAATTTGCGTAAGACCTTGATGCGCGTACGGATGCGATTCTTCTCATCCAACTCCAAGCTCGAAACGGTGCCGATGCGCACTCCCACCATTTCCACCGGGGAACCCACCCGGACGCCATTTCCTGATTCCAGAATCGTTTCGTAGGAAATCTTGGCCTCCAACCAACCCTTCTTCGTCATCATCAGCACGGAGAAGATCAGGCAGCCGAATAGGGCGCCCCCAATGAAAATGCTGGAGCCCCGCTCAAATTTGGAGGTCTTCTTCATCGTCGAATCAGCCCCTTATGCGCGATTTCCACCGTTTCGCATTCAAAGCCCTTTAAGAACGAAGCATCTTCAGTCGCGAAGAAAACCTGTTGCAGCCCCAGATTTTTTTGGTGGTAACGAATGAGTTCCGCTAAGCGATCCGCTCCGGCCTGGTGAATCGATTGCGTCGGTTCGTCCAAGATCAGAATGCGTGGCGAAAGCAAAAATGCTCGCGCCAAAACACAGGCCTTGCGGGCGGCCGCCGAGGCAAAGGCGGGGAGCAGACTCGCGTAGCGGTCCATTTCGAAATGCCGAAGGTAGGCCAAAGCCCGCCCCTCCCGTTCCCGCGCCGGAACCAGCTGATGGTAGTTCATCGGTAGAAGCAAGTTATCGAGCAGGGTGACGTTTGAAAGCAGTCCCCCGTGATCGAATCCGTAGCCAAAGGCCAGTTGAATCGCGGCCCGTTCTGTGCGCGAAAAACTGTCCAGGTCCCGGTCGTTGACGAGGTAGTCGCCGGAAGTGGGCGATTCGATCCCGCCCAAAATGCGCAGCAAAGTGGAAATACCCACGCCCTCCGCGCCTTTCACGCGCACCATCGGATGTTTGGGAAAAAGGAAATTCACATTCACCAAAAGATTGTGGCCACCCAGGTGGCCAAAGCCGAGATCTTGGAAGCGCAGCTTTGAAATCTCGGCGTGCGGGAGAGGGTAGACGCCGTTCATAGTTCCGTCCCCCGGAAATGGCGTACCAACACCGCCGCGGTCAGCAAGAAATTGATCACGGTCACGGAGATGATATTCACCACCACCGCCTTAATGGTGACTTGAGGCACCTCGTGGTGGCTCTTGCGCACCTGTAATCCCTGGTAGCTTGAAATGGAGAAAATCGTCGCGCCCATCAGAAAGCTCTTAATCAACACGACCAGAATGTCTTCCAACTCGACCTGGTGAATAAAATTCGTAATGAAAGTCGCCATCGGGATGTCGGTTAGGAAATTCGAAGTGATGAAGCCGCCCATCAGCGCGATGAAGTCGAAGTAGAGCACTAAGCAAACCACGCTTAAGATCCCGGCGACGAGGCGCGGGAAAACAATGAAGCTCAAAGGATCAATCGCCATGACTCTTAGCGCATCGGTCTCACCATTCGCGCGCATATTTCCCAACTCGGAGGCCACCGCCGTACCCGAACGCGCGATCACGATAAAGCCGGTAATCATGGGACCCAGTTCGCGACCGACGATCACGTACAAAAGCGCCGAACCGAGATCGCCCCCACTCAATGGGTTGGATTGGTTGGTGGTATAGAAAACCAAAACCGAGCCCGTGCTGAAAGCCACGATGAAAATGAGGGTCATCGCCTGCGCGCCGGTGAAGTAGGTTTGGGCGGCGATCACGCGCAAAGTGGCGCGCACAGCGTGCGACCGCTCGAAAACCGCCGCGCGGAACGACAAACCGATCATCGATAGGATATTGCCCCAGAATTCGAGTACCGAAATGACTCGATCTCCGGTTCTTTCGAAAAGCGCGATCATGAAGAAACCCTCACAATCTCTTCGGCTTTTCCGCCGCGAAGGATGATCCGTTTATTTGACGCGGCCGCGCCCAACGCGAATACTAGCCCGATGATTGAATGGGTGCGTCATACGAGTCGGGCGATCAAGGGCTTTCCGATGGGGGATCCCCACGAGCGGGACTTTCCGATCTACCTGCCGCCCGGCTACGCCACGCATGACTCGAAGCGTTATCCCGTCGTTTTTTTTCTCGCCGGCTTCACCGGCAAGGGCGCAACCTACATCACGGACGATTCGGCTTTCGGCACGCCGCTTCCCAAACGCTTCGATTCCGCCGTCGCCGACGGCAGTCTCGCGCCCTTCATCGGAGTTTTTCCCGACTGCACTTCCAAGCTGGGACACAGTCAATACGTGAACTCTCCCGCGATTGGGAACTACATGGATTATGTCTGCGACGAGCTCGTCGCCTTCGTCGACGAACGTTACCGAACCATTCGCGATCCCGCCTTTCGGATCGTGGCGGGGCACTCCAGTGGCGGGTTCGGTGCGCTGATTATCGGCATGCAGCGGCCGGATGCTTTTCATTGGATTGGTAGCTCGGCGGGAGATGGGTTCTATGAAATGTCGTTCCGGCCCACGGCGATTAAGGCGGTTATCGAAGTCAGCAAGGCCGGAGGGGTGGCAAAGTTTGTGGAGGAAGTCCTCGCCAAGCCGATGGCGCGCAATATTCCCGGTGGCCAGGTGGACGCGATTCTGACGTTAGCGATGGCGCCGTGCTACGCCCCGAATGTGAATCACCCGCCCCTATACGGCGATCTCTTTTTCGACTTGGAAACGGCTGAAGTGATCCCCGAAGTTTGGGAACGCTACGCGGCTTGGGATCCGGTCAAGATGGTGGACCGATCGCACGCAAATTTGAAACGGCTGAAATTCATTCAGTTGGAGGCGGGCCTGCAGGACGAACATGGTCTGCAATTTTGCCATCGCCAGCTCGCCAAGAAATTCTCCGCGCTCGGCGTGCCCCATGAATTGGCGGAGTATCCGGGCGGACACTCGGGTCACCACTGGCGTTTTGAAGGGCGCCTAAAGCGCCTTTTGGCGCGCATGATGAACCACTAATCAATCGGAAAACCTAGATTGGCTCCATGAAGAGGAGGAAGTCCGACGTCACGCAACCTTCGTCGCGCAGGTCATATTCGGACAACGTCACATCTTCGGTTGACTGGCGATTGCGACGGTGCGCGGATTCCCGCAATAGCTCACTAATCGCCTGATAACTCAAGCCCGAAGGGATTTCGATGGGCTCGCCCACCTTCAATGCATCGGGAATGACGTTTCCGATTTTCTTCAGTCGGTCGTAGTTCGCTTGCGATTTGCCGAGCACTTCCGTCGCGGATTCGAGATCCCGAACCACCCGCACTAGGTCTTTGGTGACCTTGTAGCGCTGAACCAGAATCTTGCTCCCGGCCGGCGTGCGAATCGCGCGCTCGATCGCATCGGCTTCGACGAAGAGCGCCTGGTTTTCACCGGCGGCGTCGGAGACGAAAGAGAAGATGCTGACCGGAACGGCACCCTGGCCGAGATCCAGCAGGAACTTCTGCGAAGACTTCAAGTCGTAGGAAACTTCATCTAGAACTTCTTCCGGGAGAATGTTCTTGGTGACCGTCATGACATTACCCGATGTCACCTTGCCGCGTTCGTCGCGGACAAATTCCTTGAATCGTACCTTAATACGCAACTCAGGTCCCTGGTCCATGCCTTCGGCCACGGAGTGATGGAGGACGAGTTGATACGGCTGGGCGGTGACCAGACCCCCGGAGCTGCGGGCGATGGCGCGCGGCTTACCGTCCATCTTGGCGATCGCCGCGTCGATCGTGCTCTTGCGGATGGAGACTTCATGACGAACGCCCTTTGGATCGAAGTAGATCAGGCGGGCGCGTTTCGGATCGCGCTCGTCGACCGTCACGATGAAAGACTCAATCGGAATCCGTAAAGGTAATGCACCTTTCATAGTTCCCCCAGTATTCAATGAATGGAAAAGCAAGGAACCGGCCAGTGGCCGGGCGGGAACAGTCGAGTTAAGTCATTGAATTAAAAATGGTATTTTTCATACTTAGACGCGGCCCCTGTTCAACTTTCGCGCGGCCGTCACCCCGTATTCCCTAAGTGAGCGACATTACGAGCGTTCCGTACGAAAGGGGGATTTACAGCGCAGGGTGTATTCCACCAGACCACGGCTTTTAGGCTCGCGCTCCGGCTTCAGCGTGGCTCTTCATCCGCGAGCTGGTACTGAACGGTGACTTCTTCCTGGTCGCCGGGGGCGAAGTCGAGGCTGTGGAAAACGATCCGATTGAGATCGAAGTCATAGATCCAAAAGCCATCGTGATCCACGGGCCCACCTTGAAGGTCTTTGCCCCGATAAATCACCCGGAGGGTCGAGACCACCGGGCGGTCCGGCAGTTGGATATAGGGCCGCTTGATACGGGAAACCAGATCTTTGCCCAGGTCCGCCAGGTTCTTGCCGAAATCGGTGTCGCAGAGCTTATAAAACTTTCCTTTGGTCGCGTTGATGATCTCTTCGTAGCCGCTGCCCGCGTAGTTCCAGTTTTCGTCCGTAAACTGGCAGCCCAAATCGACCGCGGCAAAGACCCCGTAAGCAATCACCCGCCTCAAATCGCCCTTGATCCCCGCCAAATAGTTAAGGAGCGTCTTGGCCGGCAGGCGGCTCTGGTCCGGCGCATCGGTGAGGAAGATCACCGTCAGACTAGCCGGCTTGCGGACGAAATCGGGGAAAGCGTCGAGGTGCTTGCGGATCGGCGTAAAGAACTGCTCCGTCGCGTCCCCAAACGTCCCCAGGCGGCGCACGGCATCCTTGAATTTCTGTACCCCGTTGGCCGTTTGGTGGTTCAGCTGATCGCTGGGCGTGAACCCGATGTAGGGTTTCTCGTTGATCGCACTCGAGACGATCCCCATCTTCCACTCCAAACCACCCTTGGTGACGAAGTCGGTGATGAAGAGATCGGCGTTTTGGATCAGCGCTTGCTGGTAGCTGCCCATGCTGCCGCTGTTGTCGATCACCCAAAGGATATCGACTTTCGTTTCTCCCTGCAGCTCCTTCAGCTTGTGAACGGCGTCGTAGGTCTTCGGTGGAACATCCCGCAAGTAGTGGAGCAACCCGGCGTCTCGGCTGCATCCGAGGACGGCCATCGCGACGAAAACCGTCAGTGCGACGAAGACCGTCTTTGCGAGCGTAGCGAAGCAAACCCCAGATTGCTTCGTCACTCCGTTCCTCGCAATGACGGCTTCCGCCCTGGTCACCGCTTCACTTTCTCCTGGCAGCGGGATTGGGCTACGGACGTCAGCTTGAAAAGCTCATCCGGCCAAATCACCCCGTCGAATGGAAAACTCAGTTCCGCCCCTTCGGCCACCTTCAACGCGCTCTGCGTTTCGGCCTTGAGTCGGTTGCCGGTGTCGCGCTCCAGCGCGGAGACCGCACCGCTGGGGGTTCCATCCGTAGGCGCTTGACGACTCAGCGTACGTACCTGACTAAAGAGTTCAACCTTCACAAACTGCATTTTGCGGATCGCTTCGGTCAGAATCTGCTTGCGGTTCTTCCAGGCGCGACGGACCTCATCCGCCGACTGCTTCTTAGCTGCTTCCAGGGCCACCAACGCTCGGGTCCGCGCGCGTTCCCAATGCTGTTGCGGTCCCACCGCCGGCAACGTCGCGGTGATGCTCTGGGTGGTCAATGCGTTCAACAACTCGGCTTCCGCGATGCGAGATTTTTTCGCCCGCTGAGCCGCTTCCGTGAAGAAATCGGTTTCGTCCTGCGGCGGATCTTCCGCCTTCAGGGCGGCTTCGATCTTATTCGCCCACACCCTATTGGTTTCCACAAAGGCGTTGAGCTCCTTTTCCACTTCACTGTAGTAGCAAAGCTTCAAATTGGAGATGGAACGCACGACGTAAACATCCGGCGCAAACCGATTCTTGAACACGTCATTGCGCAACGTTTTCAGTTCACCCCGCACCTTACCCGTATCGCCCTGGCGCAACCAAACCCACGCGAGTTCCTCGCGGGCTTTCAGAAAATCTTCCGAACCATCCGGAACGCGCTGATAGAAGTCCGCCGCCCCATCGAGCGAGCCGGCTTGGTAGAGTAAGCGCGCAATCTGCATATAGTGTTTCGAAAGCCCTTTCACGTCCTTGCGGGAATCAATCGCGGGCTCCAGATGCTGCTTCAACACGGCCCCGGCTCCGCGCAAATCCCCCTTGCGCGCGAGCGCCAACGCCACCGTATTCGCGAGCGGGATCTTCAAAGGGTGATCCGCGGGCAAGAGCGCCAATACGGGAACGGCCTTTTCTCCAGAACGCAGCGCGCCCCAGGCCCGTAGGGAAGCAAAATGGCTGCCCCGCGAGAGGTCGATCGCCGCGAGAACCCGCTCTTGTTCCGCCGTCACTACCACTGCATTTTCCAACAACCACTTGTCGAAGCCGGGGTTGATCGTTTGATCCAACGCCAGCGACATGGTGGAATCCATGAAACTTTTTCGCGTTAAGCTAGTCGTCCACTCGTCAAAGAAAGTTTGCGGGAGATTCAACTTCCAAAGACTGTACAAAAACGCCGTCCGCGCCGCCGGCTCAAACTTGTCCGGTAGGTGCTTTTGGATCGCGGTCCAAAGGTGGGCGGCCCCGGCAAAATCTTTCTTCATGACCTTTTGCGCCCAGAGACGGACTTCGTAGGGGAGATCGCGTTCCACCTGAACGTGCGAGAAAAACTGGATCAAGAAAGGATCGCTCAATTCGGAGCTCACCAATCCAATGTTGGGTACCGCTTCCTGGACCGCGGGCTGCCCGCCCACGGAGTTCAAAAGAGCATCCGCGCCTTTGCTTTCCGCGAACGCGGCCGGAGCGAGACTCAGTGCAATCAACAACCAACGCATTGCTTAACCCCCGAAAACGTAGCCGGCTTGCAGATAGCCAACGAAATTATTGACCAGACTGCCCGTCAGACGACGTTGTTCGTAAAAGATGTAGTCCTTGACGCCAACATGCATCGAAAAGTTTCGTCCAAACCAAAGGGCTAGACCGACATCCGCCACACCCGCCCAGCTTCGACGCGTATCCAAAACCACCAACCCGGGCCCGAGCGCCACGTATTGATCGAGATAGAAAACCTCGTCCATCGAGACGCGGAACTTTCCGTAGAAAAGGTGATAACCCAGACTGAGATCCGCCCGGTATTTCGTCACCGCTACGTCGGCGACTAAGTTATTGTTTTCAACCAGGGCCGCCCCCGCCTTGGTAAACCGGTTGAAAACATAGTTACCGGTTAACCCGAGAAACCACCGGTTGGTGAGGTAGAAACGGTAGCTGGCGTCGAGATTTCCGGTACGCAAGAAACCGTCCCCGGAGAAATTCGTCCCGCCTCCCAGCGAAAACTCGTGACGGTTTTGCATCGGCGCGTAGCGGGTCTGCACTGCGTAGAGTTGCTCGCCGGTTAGACCAGCCGGCGCTTCATTGCCCGGCGTGCCTAGAGCATTGAGCTGCTCTTCCAGCGTCGCGGTTTGCGCCGCCGGAGTTTCAGAAGGCGGCGTCTCCGCCGCGTTCAAGGCCGCCGGAATCAGGGCAATCGCCAAAAGGATTGTTCGGATGTTTTTCATTGTACCACCAAGTCCTTCATCCACTTTTTAACCAAGCGGTTGTCCGCCGGAGTCGTTTGGATATCGGCAAACTCGAATCCCGCTACGATCAAATAGCGTGGTTTAGCGGGGGTGCTCGATTTGCGCGTGCATTTGGCCGCGATCACCAACGGATCCTCCCCGGCCTTTTTCAAGTTCAGCAACGGTTTGCAACTTGCGCCCAACGTGATGGGCGTCGGCGATGCCGACTCCGAGGTGGCTTTGCCGGCCAGCTTGATCGGATTCAGCGGAGACTGAAATCCACTCGCGGCATCAATTTCGAGTTCATAGCCCGTCAAATCGGCCACCCGCGGTTTCACCGTCACGCCGGTTTCCGCCAACTCTGCCTTCAAACTGCTTTCCAGCTTATCGAGAAGCGGGGTGCTGACAACCACCTGATCGATTTGCGCGGCCAGCTTTTCCATGGAATCGATCACGGTCGGTTCCAAGAACGCAGTCGTACCGATGAACGCGGCTTTGCGCAGAACGAGCAGCAGCGGATCACGCTGTTGGGTCACCGGATTGGCGACTTGCGGAACTTCCTCAAAGAACTCCGAGGTCGATTTGACTTCGGTCACGCTCGGGCTATCGCCGAAGAGCAAAACCGACGGCCAGCTAGCCGGGAGCACTTCAACCAGGAAACTCTCGACCTGGACCACTCCGAAAACCGAAGTCGCCACGAGCTGGAACTGCTTCCGCCCGGCCTTCTTACCGGTAATGATCAGTCGCCCGCCGGAGTAGCTGATTTCGTCCTTCAGAGTATCGGGAAGGATCTTTACCGATGGCGCCGTATTATTAAACTCGCCGTCCTTCACGAGGATCGGGAATGAGATCGACTCCCGTTCGCGGACGTACTTCGTTGCTTCTAAGGGGAACTCGCCGCGATCTACGATCGGCGCCTTGTGGCTCTCCAACGTAAAGGTGACCTTCACCGTTTGATCCGTGCAGAAATCTTTCACCCAACGGCTGCGCTTCACGCACGCCCGGATGACGACATCCGCCGTCGTACCGATTTTCTCGGGCGGGATTTGCACCCACCGGAAGCTCGCCACCGTCGACGGGTTCACGCCCCGGGCCGGGTTACCGGGATTCGTGGTTTCCACTTTGAGTTCGGAAAGACCAAAACTGGGGCGCGGGGCCAAAGACAACGAGGGCGCTTCTTCCCCGTTGGGATCTTCGGCGCTGATAGTGAACGAGACGCTCGTACCCTGGGTGATCTTCACCGGCGAGAGGAGAATCGCTTTCTCCCGCACGTCAAAAATGCGCCAGGTCGTGTTCGCGGTCGTGGTGACCCCGCGCGGCCCGAAGACACTCACTTCCAACGCTTTATCCACGAAGACACTGAAAGAACTAAATGTCTCGTTCACATTCACTTCACGGAAAGACGGCGTATAAATCACCTTGAAGCGCGCCGGATTGGTGAGATCGCGCTGCACGAGCGCGCCGACCGGCAGGTTCTTGATCTGGATTTCGAATGGCCCGTTCGGATAATCCTCGCTCTGCACGTCGATGATCTGTTCGTGCAGCTTGCCTTCCTTCAACTCGGTTGGAGTCGTAGGCGCCGGCAGCGTCACTTTGATCGGACGGGTCACATCGCGAACAACGAGAAGCGTCGAGCCTTGCGTGACCGTGACCGGATCTTCCGAGCTACTCAATTGCATTTTCAACGGATAAGTGCGGACGATGACGCTCAAGTCACGAGTGTCATTGGCGTCTTGAAATGTCGGGGTCCAGGTGACCTTTCCCGTCTCCGGGTTGTAGACCGCACCCGCGGGCAATCCCTGAATCGATAGCAGCGGCTTACCCGGCTTGGGCACCGAAACATTGATCGGAAACTCCGCCAACTGTCCTTCCATCACTTCGACGGTTTCGGGCGAATCCAGCACCAGCGGTGGAACCACCGGGGCGGGTTTTTCCGGTTGGCGTTGCACCACCCGACCGCTGGTCGGAAACGGATTTTGCGTGCAAGCCGCCGTGACTAAGAGGGTCGTTAAAAGGGTTGAGAGTCTTTTCATCGCGCGTTCCTCTTTAGCTGTTCACCGGACGTAGCAAGAAGGGATAGTTGACCTTCACGCTCACGCCGCCAATCGGTTTCGGAAAATCCCAGGTCATCATGCGTCCGGCGATGCATTCCGGAACGTCCGCGTCGCCCAGGGAAGATTTTCCCGGCTTCGCATAATTCAGTTTGCCCGTCGGTCCAATTTCGAATGCCATGGCCACTTGCCCCGCCATCGCCGGATTGCGACGTAGGCCTTGCTCGTAGCACGCGCGAACCTGGCTCAAGTACTTGGCAATCGTAGCGGCGATGACCGCTTTATCCAAACCGCCATCCAGCTCGATGTCACTCGATAGCGGAAGCGACATCAGCGATCGCCCATTGCCCTGACCCACGCCCGCGCCCGTTCCGGAGCCCACCAAAGTATCCCCGTAACCGCCCGCTCCGCCGCCCGGACCCTTGCCGCCACCCACGCCGCCCAGACCAGCCACGCCGGTGTTGCCGACGGTGGTGCGTTTCACCCCCTGGCCCAGACCGACCAGCATTTCGCCACCCGAACCTTTGTCGCCCTCGAGGCCCGCGCCGGGACTGACGTTCTGCATGCCGGACGGAATTCCGCCGACGGCTTTTTTCAAGTCCTTTTGGCCGAGCATGCCCAAGAAACCAAGATTTTGCGCGACGGCGCGCTTGCCGCCGTCATCCTTCGGCTTGGTCGCCAGTTCCGGGTGCGGCGTCGTCAACGTCGGCGCCGGGATCCGCACGGCGTTCGTGGGCGGAACCACCGTCACGGTGACCGGCTCGGGAATCGGAGGCGGCAGTTCTTCCTCGCGCGGCGAGAGCCACCACAGGCCCAGCGCAAACGCGAAAAACAGCAACGCAAAGAGGAACAGCCACCGGCTATTCTTTTCGTCACGCGTTTCGGCCGCCAATTCCGCATTGAGCACCGCGCTCTGCGCCACGGTGTACGTGCCTTGTGGCGAGGTCAATTGCCAGCTGCCGTCGCCCACCGCTTTCGCGGTACAACCTTCCAGGGCCGCGACTTCCCAACCCTGAGACTTGGGGGAAAGCTTGAAGCGAAACAACCACTCCGAACGTTTAATGGAGAGCCCATGCGCTTTGCGATTGCGCAGGCGCTGCTCACACGCTTCTTCGCTGATAAATCCGAAGAGGCGATGAAAACCGAATGTCCGCTCGGTGTTGGCCGGGATAGCCCGGATCAGATTTCCGTTGGCCGCCGCAATTGCGATCATTGCACTTCCTCCCCGGCATCTACCGCGACACGATCCAAAAAGTTTTCCCGCAGGCGCAAGAGACCATCGGTCCCGTCCTGCGCGTCCCCGGTGACCACCGAGATCTCACCGCGTTTCACTTGCCCCTGAAGCAGCAACTCTTCGAAATTGACGTCCTTAGCTTTGCGATAGCGCACGTTCGGCTGTTTCGCCTCCGCCGCCCCGGCCGCCGGCGTTTCCGCCGCACGGACGCTCCCCGCGATTAAAAAAACCATCCCCAAGACGAGAACACCCATCGACTTCACTTATCCCCCTTGCCGGATCCGAGTTGCAATAGACGGCCTTGGAAGTAGGACGCCAACCGCTCTTTCCCCTGAGACTCGTAGAAACCCTTGATCTCACCCAGCGCGGTCGCCGAGACCGGATCCTGGTGCAGTACGCCCAGGGCCCGCTTGTAGACTTCGTCCGAAACCGCGGCCGCGGTAACCGGAGCGGGAGCCGGATCGTCCACCTTGGCAATCTTGGCCGGCTCGGTTTCCGGAACGAGCAACGCTTCGAGCGCGGCCCGTTCGGAAAGCTGCGGGATTTCCGCCAGCTGGGCTTTGGCCAATCCTAAGAAATCGGCGCTCTTTTTCTGGAAGGGTTCGGCCATCGCCGCCAGCGAAGCTTTCACTTCCGCCAACAATTCTGGCGACAGTTCGGCCGGAGTCGGGCTGTCGAGAATTTCCTTCGAGAAATCGGCGTAGCTCTTGGTCAACAGTGCGGCAATCCGCACCCGCGTTTTGGTATCCGCGCCCCCGTAGTATTTCTCCGTCGCCGTATCCAAAGTGCCCATGGCTTTGAGGCGCTGTTTGAATTTCGCCTGCCCCTGCCGCCCGTAAAACGAAATCTTGCGCTGAGCCGCATCGAGTTTCGAAAGCTCATCGAGCACGTGCCGCGACCAGGCCACGCCCGCTGCTTTGGTGCTGGCGAGCAGTTCCTTCTTGGTCCGCTCGTTACCCTTGCCCTCGAGCTCCAACTGATTGGCGATGCGCAGACGGTTGGCCTCCGACCACGGCAGATCGAGCGATTCCAGGCCAATCAATTTGGCGTCCTTAAGTGTGGCGAAGATCAGTTCTTCGTGGGCGCCGGCCGCCTTGCGGGCCTTCATCCGCTTGGTGACATCGCCCAGCAGGCGATTGCGATCGGTGAAACGGTTGCCGAGTTCGTAGAGTAGCGCGACCTTCAAGATTTCGGTGTCTTCCGATTTGTCGCTCAGATCCTTTTCCTGCAGCTCAGCCGATTCGGCAAAGAAACCCGCCGCTTCATATTCCGCCGCGAGGTCCGCCGTTTTGCCCATGGCTTTGAGCAGCGTCAAAATGGACTTCTGGTCCTTCAACTTCACCGCCAAGACCCGCGCATTTTCGCACGACTTCGGCTGGAACTTTCCGTTCAAGCAATACTCTTGGAAGGTCTTCAGCGCCTCCGGCGTTTCCCCCATCGCGATGGCCGCTTCGAAACGGCCTTCTTCGCGCACCCGCGCCATCAACTCAAACCCTTGGTCCCAAACCTTGCGCTCTTTGGCCGCCTTGGCCGCCGATTGCACCTGCGGGCTATCGAGCCATTCGCCGGCGACCTTGGAAATTTCCGCCGGAAGCTTTTTGTCGACGAGAATATCGATGATCAGCAAACCACCGCGGAACGTGTAGGTGTCTTGCACCGCGGTCGGTACCGCCCAGGTTTTCAAAAGCGCCAACGCATCATCCGGGCGGCCTTGTTCCTTCATCGCCACCGATTGGATGTAACGATACTCGTGCACACGGGCCGCATCTTTCACCACCTCGGCGAGCTTCGCGCTTTCCGTTTCGATGATCGGAGAGTCCTTGCCCTTTACCGCGAGCGCGAGACGGATTTCGCGCAGTTTGATTTGATCGGCGAGCGAAAGACCGAGGTCGGGGCCATTTACCCACTCGTCGATCTTCTTCATTTTGGCTTCGGGGCTCGTTTCGGCCGCGATCCAACCTTCCATCATCTTGAACTGATCTTTGTGCTTGGGAAAAAGGTGCATGTACAACAGCACCACCGATTTAAAATCGCCGGCGAATTCCGCGCGGCTGGCCCGCTCGCCGTCCAACTGCACGCTCAGACGACGGATGATCTTTTCCGTCTTGGCGTCCACGCCGCCTTCCGGAATCGGCGACCGCCCGGCTTGTTCCGTGACTTCGCGAAACTTCTCCCAGTTGCGCAGACCGTAATACTCTTCCATCAAGCGCACTTGGCTCGGTAGCGAGGGGGTGCGGGCATTGACGTGCTCCAGCGCGCGCGTTCCCGCTTCGCGATTGCCCTCGGCGTAAAAGGCTTCGGCGAGATCTTCAAACAACGTGGGACGACCGGTTTTTTGCGCCAGTTGCTCCACCAGCAGCAAAGCCTTTTGCCCATCGGTTTTCTCGAGCGAGAGAAAGACGATCAAATCGCGCAACGCTTCGTCGCGCACCTGCCCCTTGGAATCAAAGAGCGCGATCTGCATTTCCTCGATCGCGGTGGGAAGATTGCCGGCTTCGCGCAGTGCCCAAGCGCGGCGGAAATGGCCATACGCGCAAACATCGCCTTCGCCACATAGCTCGATCGCCAGACGGTAATAAGTATCGGATTCCTTCAGCGCGGCCGGGGTCTTTTGCTTTTCGTAGTACTCCGCCAGGCGCAGAGCGGCTTCTTTACGTAGGTCGATCAACTCCTGCTGGGTGACGAGCTCTTTCCAATATTTATTGGCCGCGTCGATCTGATTGAGATCCTGGTTTAGGCGCGCGAGCTGGAACTTGATCTTATAGGCCAACGCACCTTGCGCACCGGCGTGAAACTGCGTTCCATTCAAGGCTTCTTGGTACAGACCGAGCGCCCGTTTGCGGGCGCTTAGCACTTGCTGCTGTTCGGCTTCCGAGGCGGTCGGGTTTCCCGCCAAGTCGACGGCTTGGTCGAAAAGCACGTCGGCCAGGCGCAACGTCAACGTGGGACGGGCCGGATCTTTCAGCGGGAGCGAATTCCGTAATGCCTCCACATCGCGTGCCAGCTGCGGATCCGCCACCGCCACCGCAATGTTTGCCGAAAAAACCAACCCCGCCACTGCGAGCCTACGCCCCGTTAGTGCGAGCGCAGCGAAGCAATCTTTTAATGCCATCCAATCCCCCCGAAAAACCCAGATCGAACGAAACTTAACCGCCGGATATCACCGCCAACTGGATCGATCCGTAGTGAGCACTCGGAAGGATCGCCATCAGCTGAGATATGGTCGTACTCGGAATCTCACGGTGCGCTTGCAGCGTCAGCTCGCCCGGAAAAGGTTTTCCGGGATTGCTTTTGATCCACATTTTGCGCAGCTCGTTTAGCTTCTTCAGCAGCGCCGTAGGATCACGAAGCACGGTTTCCGCCGGGCCGACTTCTTTTTGATCCAAGAAGACTCCGGTAGGTGCCACCGCGAGCACGGGGGCATCTTTGATTTCTTTACCCGTCGAAGCGCTGGGCAAGGTCACTCCCTTGATCGTGACCAGCAACTCCGGAGAGGTCGAAAACGCTTGTAGCAAAAAGATAACGAGAAGGCTGAACATGTCCACCATGGGCGTCAGCATCAGCCCCGAGAGCATGCTGCGCTTGCCTCCGCGGCCCTTGCCCCGACCGACTAAGTGGTGCTCGAAGACGCCCGGTTTTAGTGTGTGCGCGACCAGACTCATTTGCCTTCTCCCACCGGCACCACCCCGAGATTCGCGATTTGGTGTTTGCGCAACACGTCCATCGCGGAAACCAGGTCGCCGTAACTCACTCCGGCTTTGGGCGAAATCATCGCGGCGGTGACCGGTGATACGGCCGGCACGCCGGGTTGCGCCGCCGGGGTGATCCCAGCCAGCCAACCCGAGAGCTGTCCGTCCATCGACGCCAGCAACGCTTTGGTATCCGCCCCTTGGAGAGAGGCCTTCTTGACGTTCTTCCCGTTCTTTTTCAGGACCATTTCCACCAGCAAGGGCCCGCCGAAGCGAACATCCAGCTCATAAGAACCGGCCGTGGTTGGAGCGGCTTCAGTTCCGTGGCTCTGCTTCACCTGCACGGTGCTGATCTGAATCCACACCGCCGTCATCAGAAGAAAGCAGATGCAGACAGAGAGCAAGTCGATGAAAGGGACGAGATTTATCTCAGCATCCAGACTCCGCCGTCCCCCCGAGGACGGCATCATCGGTCCTGCGCCTGCCATTTAAGCCCCCACGGGTTGGGTGCTCAAGCCGGGCGCCGAGGCCGGCCGAGTCACGGGTTGTTTGGCCGAAGCGGGTGCTTCCGAGCCTTCCGTGTAAAACAACAGATCGTGATAAATCTGGGCCGTCGTCTGCGTCAGCTGCGTGACAATCCGATCGGTGCGGTTTTGGAAGATCGCGTACGCGACCAGCGCCGGAATCGCCACGAGCAATCCGAAGGCCGTGCAGTTCATCGCTTCCGAAATACCGGCGCTCAACATCGTCGCGCGATCGGCCGGATTCGCACTGGCCACCGCGGCGAAGGACGAAATCATCCCGCTGATGGTTCCCAAGAGTCCGAGCAGCGTGGAAACGTTGCCGAACATCGCCAGGAAGCCGGTGCGACGATCGATTTTGCTGATCTCTTCGGCCAGCTTTTCATCCATGCGGGCCTGGAGCTCTTCTTCGCCCGCGGCATTGCCGCGCAGACGCAAGCCCGTTTCGACAATCGCGTTCAAGGCCGTCGGCGGTTGCGCATCCCGCGCCGCGTTAGCGGCGCCCATGAAGTCCCCCTTGGGCAAGTACGCTAGGATTTTTTGCCGGAAATCGGCCGCCGGCTCTTTCACTTTCGAATAGAGCGCGCGACCGCGCTCAATGATAAACCCCAACGTCGCCACGGCGAAGATGAGGATGAAATACATGAACACTCCGCCGTCATGGAACTTTTGCAAGATAATCAAGAACCCCTCCAACCTAAGAATTGCTGATGCTGCTAAATTTCCTAGGAAGGGGCTGAGTGTCAACGCGCGAATTTGACGCTGACCACCAAAAGCCAGACAAATGTTAACGATGTATTGTGAGTAGGTAGCTGGTACCCTTTAGAAAATCTCTTACTGAAGACAAACCGCTATGATCCGCAACGGAATCTTGTGCCTCGAAGGAGACTGGGAAGAAGGTCTTAGACGTCGGCGAAGTCTGGTGCCCGTTTTAGACCTGCTCCGAAGTCAGTGGAATATCCCGTACATCCACCGCACCGCATCGACCCGCGACGAATTTCGCCGGGTAGTGCAGGAGTGGCTGAAATCCAAATACCAAGGGTTTCCGATACTCTACTTGGGCGTTCACGGCGCCCCGGGCGCCATCCACATTGGAAACGAAAAAGTCCCGCTGCGCGACCTTTACGAATTCACCGGCAAGGGCAAAGACCGTATCATTCACTTTGGGTCTTGCGAAACCTTGAGCGCGAACAAGAAGGAGCTTTCCGAGTTTCTGGCCCGTACCCGATTCACCGCCATCTGCGGTTTCAAGTCGGAAGTCGACTGGCTCCACTCCTGCGCCCTGGAGATCATTATTTTGGATTTGCTCTCGTCGCGCCGAATCTCGACCAAGAGCATCAAGACCTTTCCCGTGCATTTGAATCAGATGGCCGGAACGCTGGTGAAGAGCCTGCAGTTCCATGTTTGGGAACGCGGTAAGATCAAGAAATAGATCGCCCCATGAAAACCCATCGCTCCTTTGGCCTCGATGTCTTACGTACGGCGGCCATTTTTCTCGTCTTGGCCCATCACGCCGGAGGCACGTTAGCCACGCACTCTGCGTTCTTCCACCCGCTTCACTACGCCGGTCTTTTTGGCGTCGAACTCTTCTTTGTCCTAAGCGGCTTCCTAGTCGGGGGAATTTTCTTGCGCCCATTTCTGGCCGGCGAGCCGCTTACCCGCCACGCTTTAATGACCTTCTATGTCCGTCGCTGGGTGCGGACCCTCCCCAACTACTATCTTTTCTTGATCCTCTGCGCGGGGATTGCGCTCTACCACGCGTACCCCGTGCAACGTCCGCTGAGCTATCTCGTCTTCGCGCAAAATCTGACCCAAGAAATCCCGGGCTTTTTTAGCGCCTCGTGGAGCCTGGCGGTGGAAGAATGGTTTTATCTTCTACTCCCGATCAGCGGCTATTTCGCCGCGCGGCTTTTACCGCGCCGGGCCGCGATCTTATCCGTCATCGCATTCTTTCTTTTTGTCCCCACGGCTCTGCGTGCGCTCTTCGCTCCGGAAGGCAATTGGGAAAACATGCGTCGGATCGTGATTTTTCGAATCGACTCCCTAATGTACGGCGTGCTCGCGGCCTACCTCGCGCATGCGTTTGCTCGCCGCTGGGGGCGAGGAATCCCGCTCGTGGCCGTGGGTGTCGTTCTCGAACTTCTCGCCTTGAACTGGGTTACGCGACTTGAAACCTCGCCAACTTTGGTCTGGGATCGCGTTGCGCTCTACCCGACGATTTCGCTGGGCTTCGCGCTCATGCTCCCGGCGTTCCAGTTTCTGACTTCGCCCAGCGCACGGATAACCCGCGCGATGACTTTCTTCAGCGTTTGTTCCTACTCCGCGTACCTCGTCCACCTAGAACTCCAGATTCCATTTAATTCCGTTTGGAATACCTGGCTCCCCGATGGCCTGGGCGCTCTGAAAGCCCTCACCTGGATGACCGTGGTCTGGACGCTTTCCTACCTGCTCTACCGGTTCTTCGAAAAACCCCTGATGGACCTCCGGCCGGATCAAAAAAGCCGAAACACCACCGCCGAAGACCCGACGCCGAGGGCCAGCGAAACCAGCCAGCTCCAGTCCCAGTGAGCCGGGTTAGCGCCCGTTTTCTCCGTCGATAAACGCGGTTTCTCCCCCGGCTTTACCCACCGATACTGCGCTCGATTCTCTGCTCCCCTTTTGAAATTAGAATAAACGTAACTGGTCACGTGACCACCTCCCGAGTTCGGGCACTGCCGAGACGTTCCGCCCGAATGCGGCCCGTCCCGTGAGCACCCTTATGGTGAAAAGTACAAAGCGTAACGATGTTATCGACGGAGTGACTCCCACCCCGAGCCACCGGCACCTGGTGGTGCAGCTCCACCCACCGACGGTTTTCGCAACGACCATGTTCGGGATGCTCGTAGGTGCATTGCCCCCCATCGCGTTGGTTTATCGAGTGCTGAATGGGCGCAGGCAAGGCGACCCGTTTTCCACCTCGCTTTGCTTTAACTTCCGCCCGCCCACCTGGGGCCACTGCCTTCGCGGCCGCGCGCCGCGCCCTACGAACATTGCTATGCCGTTCCACAAACTCTTTCAGCGCCGCCTTGAGGGTCGTTCCGACATCGCTCGAGCTCATTAAACTGCGACTCACCAGATCTTTGGCTTCTTCGAGCAAGGCCTCGGTCTCACGATCAATCATGCAATGCAGACCGGAGAAAGTTTCCGTTAGCGGCCTGACTCGATCCGGAATCAACTCTCGGGGTTGCACCTTAACCACTTCGCGCTCAAGCGCCCGGGCCGAAAGCCCAATGGCTTTGTCGATCCAAACCGCCTGATTTGAAGGGGTCAAAATGGAAGCGATTTTCTTCGCCTTCGATACCGTCAGCGCACCAATCGCAACCGCTTCTTGGAGCTGAGGGACTTCCTTGGCTTTACGCGCCACGCGAATCAAAGCGAGCGCTTGATCCTCGCTCAATTTCAACTCACGCACGCAGTAAGCAAAGGTGTTGCCCAAATCGAATTGCTCAAACACCCGATGGGTGTCTACCTCAATCAGACTCTCCAGCAGCGCGCCCTCCGATAGCCGAAACGTCTCCGATGCTCGAACGGCTTTTTCATGAATCGTTTTCCAATGCATAATGGCCTCCAATTACATACAAATGTATGTAATCATAGATTCGGTAGAAATCAAGGAGTTAGTAAGAAAAATGGGGGCGTCGCGCTAGGACGGGTGGTAGGGGACTTGTCGCCCCTTTTCACCGCTCAATTCCATTCGCCCGACGCCCGGGCAGACTTTGCGGGAAGGGCGGCGAGGACCCCTCAACGGGTCACGTGACCCCCTCGCACCCTCGCTCCGCGTTCCCTACCCCGTGAAGTTGACACTCGCGCGCCGGGAACATTAGGTTTGCCGGAATGCCCGAAAATATGGACTTAAGAACGGTGGAGGGGTTCGGGGAGGAATGGACCCGCTTCAATCAAAGTGCGCTCGGACAAGATGAAAGCACATCCATTTTTGAAGCCTACTTTCGCCTCTTCCCCTGGCGCCTTCTGCCCGCGGATGGCGGCGTGGGCGCAGATATTGGTTCGGGCAGTGGCCGCTGGGCGAAACACATTGCCCCCAAGGTTAAAAAACTCTACTGCGTCGATCCCAGTGAGAGCGCACTGTCGGTCGCACGGCAAAACCTCCGACTGGCCAATAACGTGGAATTCTTGCATGCCTCGGCGGACCGCATTCCGGTCGAAGACACCTCGTTAGACTTCGCCTACAGTCTGGGCGTTCTTCATCATCTTCCCGATTTGGAGTCCGCGCTGAAACGCATTCACCAGAAGCTTCGGCCGGGGGCGCCGCTTCTGCTTTATCTTTACTATGCCTTCGACAATCGCCCGCGCTGGTACCGTTGGCTCTGGAAGGCGAGCGATGCCATCCGGCGCGTGGTGGCCCGGTTACCCTCTAGGCTTCGCTTCTTGGTTGCCGATGTTCTTGCCGTCGGGGTTTACCTCCCGTTGGCCACCGCAGCCTATTGGGGGGAACGTGCCGGCTTCGACGTGAGCACCTGGCCCTTGTCCGCCTATCGGAACTTCTCTTTCTACACGATGCGAACCGACGCGCTGGATCGGTTTGGCACTCGACTGGAAAAGCGTTTCACGCAAGCGCAGATCCGCCGTGCGCTGGAAAATGCAGGCTTCCGGACAATCTCTTTTTCCGACGAAGTTCCGTTCTGGACGTCGATCGCCTACAAGGCCTAAGCGGGAAGCGCCGCGCGCGCGCGACGCAGCTGCCGGAGCGAGTGAAAGGCCCCTAGGAGCGCGCCCCCGAGCAAGAGTCCCACAATGAGGTGCTGGCGTAAGTGAGATCGGATCGGCGCGGCCGTCGGCGATTCACTCAAAACGCGGGCAGGGGTCAATTCCACCGATTGGGCCGACTGCCAAACACCCGCGCTTTCAAACTGAGCCTTCAAAAAGCACGGGGCCAGGCCGCTGGTCGAAACGGGCTTGCCCGTTTCGGCAAGCTGAAGCGCCGTCTGACATTGCTTCTCCAACGCCGTCCAGCGCTTGTATTCCAAACCAATTCCTTCGTAAGCGGCCTTGTGCTCCGCCGCAATGGCCTCAACCGACTTGGTCAATACTTCCTGCGCCGCCGCCGCCGAAGTCCCGTAGACCAAGAGCTTGACCCGACCTTCGCTCTCTGGGGACGGAACAATTTCCACACGGGGCAGGCGTCGAGCAAAGACTAGCGAAGCGTCGGAAAGAGAGTCCGTTCCCACTTCCAAACCCAGCTTGGTTTTCAGAATATAGTCCAGCGGAACCAAGGGCTCCAATCTCACCGACCGGAGGTACGTGGTTTTGATTTGACCCACCTCCATCTCCGCGCTGGCCAAGTAAACCTTGGGCGCGCGGAAAAAGGTCGCAAGGGAAATCGCGACTCCGATCGAAAGCAATGCAAAGGCCGTTAGCAAAGATTTAAGATTCATTCGCACTGCCGACATTTAGCAGATTTGTAGGGTAGCGGCAAAAGTGCTATTTCTCCAGCCAATGTCCCCACCACTCTCCATTGCCAAGCCCTCCCTTCCCCGATGGCTGGAGGAGGGACTCACTTGGGTGGGAAGCGGTTACTTCCTGGGGTTTTCCCTCGTCGTTTCCACCATGACTTATCTCCGATTCAGCCCGCAAGGTTTAGGGCCTACGGAATTTTTGCTGGTCGCCTGGATGCTGGCGAGCCTGCGGATCACACCCATCCGGCTCACTTCGGACGTTCTTTTTCTCATCGGCGCGAGCTCGATCGTTATCGCCCTAGCTTGCGCTGGCTGGTTCTCGGCTTCGCTGCTACCGATCAAACCCCATGGTTTGATCATTCG
The DNA here is from genome assembly GCA_964519985.1 of uncultured Pseudobdellovibrionaceae bacterium. Lineage (GTDB taxonomy): Bacteria > Bdellovibrionota > FAC87 > UBA2466 > UBA2466 > JAIEOG01. Next base: position 47,259 of record CAZFMF010000005.1, read on the forward strand.
CGACCTTGTCGCCATATCCGCTTCGGCCGCGCTTAGCATCCTCCTTTATCTGCGGGTTCGCCACGACGCGTCCTTCTTGCGGACGATGCTCGCCACCATTTTGGTGACCGCGCCCATCGCCTATTTGGCGATTTTCCGAGAAACCTATCTGGCGATGTTCGATCTCGAACCGTGGTGGGGCTATCGGTACATGGGTTGGGCGCACAATCCGAATCAGACTGCATTGCTATTCGTGACCCTGCCTTTCTTTGCGCTCTATCTGTTCAAAACGGAAGCGAACCCGGTTTGGCGTCGCGTGTACGCGCTGGCCGGTCTGGCCGCCGCCTTTACCGGGGCGATGACTTACAGCCACGGCACCCGCGTGGGCTGGGCGGGCGCGCTGGTGATCTGTTTTTTCGTTTTCGGAAACGCGTATTTTCAGTCGGGAAAAGGCCGGTCGAAGCGACGCTTTGATCTCTACTATGGCCTGCCGCTGCTGGGACTCATTGTGATCTCCCCAAAAATCCTCAGTACCATTCGGGCCATCAATTATGCCGACGGAGAAAAGGGATACTACCGTTTCGTACTTTGGGATCATGGCATTGCTTCCTTAGCCAGTTCCCCCTTATTTGGTTTCGGCGGAACTTCCTTCTCGGGGGTGGACAGTCCGTTGGGCTACTCCGAATCGCACAATGGTTTTATCGATTTTGCGCTGATGGCCGGCCCCTTCGCTTCCCTCACTCTGATGGGGCTGACCCTCTACCTTTTCTTGCGGGTCCTGCGCTCCGGACCATGGATGCTCGCGGGTGGCATCACGGCCCTGATCGCATTCACCCAATTCGGCGGCTACTTCCGGCACCCGCTCTACTGGTGTCTGCTGCAAAGTTTCTACTGGCTGTCATCACCGCTCTCGGGGCCTCAAACCCCGAGCCGCGCCCGGGCTCCGCGCAACGCTTCACCAGCGTTTCCCACTACCGCATCACCGTGAGCAACGCTGATCGCGTACAGTCCGGGCATCCCTGACATTTGCGTCAACCATTCCGCAAAACGCCGCTTGTTTTTGAGCAAAAAGAGGCGACCAATGACGGTGATCCCAAAAAAACCGGTGCTTCCGATCCAGTGCAGTAGCCATCCATCGATCCCGGGCAGCCGTGGCAGGTTGAAAAGCATATCGGTGACAACGAGGACTTTTCCTTCCGGCGCAGAAAGAACGTAAGCGAGTTCAGTGTCTTTCAAGCCATCGGCGCGGATCACCAAGATGCCCCGCGCGGGTAGTACTTCCTCGCAAATCCCATCGACCGCCACTTTCTTCGCCACTTCCCCCCGAGAAGCGGCGGGACACAAAACCTGCAGCGGCGGGAACCGTTCTTTGTAAACGGCCGCATCGAGCCGGTGCAGCCCACTCGGCACAACTAGGATCTCCGGGCGCCCCAGCGCCACGAGTTCCGCCATGCGTTTCTCATCGAGCGCGATGACACTGTGGAGCCAGAGTCCACCGTTCGGCATTCTATGAACCACCATATTGCGGGGAACATGCCCTTTGCTCAGCGATCCCGTAACCTGCCAAGTGTTTCCGGCAATTTGCTGCAGCGGGCCATGCGGGTGTACGTGCTTGTGCCAGTTGGGTGAGACCATGGAGTATAATGTATAGGAAATGAAAAAAACTCACCTCGGCTTATTGGCGGCGTTCGTTCTTTTCTTTCCTAACCCTCTTTTCGCGCTTCCGCCCACGGAGTTAGCGCACGGAATCATCGTCAAATTCCGAAATGCGAGCAAAAACACTTACGCGAAGCGCGATCAGTTGCACAAGCAGCAGGGCATGGTGCTGGTCTACCGGCCGAAGCGATCGCCCTATGATTTCGTCTTGCCGAAAGAGACGGATCAACAGCGTGACTTCGTTCAACTCGCGAAACTTTGCGAGACATACCAATCCGCCTCGGTCGTGGCCGAATGCGAAATCAACTACGATCTGCTCACGCGCAATAAATCCGGTGAGACACCGCAAGGCGCACCTCCGGTGGTGGATGTTTGCAGTCTCAACTCGACTTACGAAAACCCGCTCTTAAAAAACGGCACGCTGACCCCGTTCTGGGCGCAAGAACTTTCCGGCGCCGATCTTGCCGCCTTTCCAAAAAACGCCGCGCGCATGGGCGTGGCGGTGAAAGTGGCGATCTTGGATCAGGGCTTCGGCGAGCAGCCCGCCGCGTTCCAGAAAAAGATGGTGTCCTCCCTCCTGCCGGGAACTTCGGAAGGGACTCATGGCGCCCTCTCGTTGGGACTTTTGACCGGCCCCGTCCCATTCACGCTCCAAGCCCCCTTGGAAGTGACCCACCTCTTTGAAGTGCGCAGCCACGCTGACTACCTGAAGGTCCTCGACACTCTCGAAGAGAAGGGCGCACCCTCGGTGATCGAGATTGCGGTGGGACTGGGTCACCAGAGCAATGCGGTGAAAGAGGTTCTCCATCGTCTGGCCAAACGGAGCGTGCTGGTCGCCGCCGCTTCGAACGAATGGCCTTTGGAGAGCGATCGCAACGAAAACACTTTCCCGGGAATCTTAGTCGGAAGCCTCACCCCCGAGGGCTATCCCTCGGCGATTTCGGCCTCGGGCGCGCAAGTCACGGTTTCCGCCCCCAGCGATCGCCTCCTGCAGTCGACTCTGGATGGAAAAAAGGCGGAGAACTTCGGTGGAACGAGTGGGGCTTCGGCGATGGTGGCCGGCGCCGTGGCCGGCGCGCGCGCGCTCGTGCCCGACCTCACCGCGGACGAAATCAAAACCCTCCTAACGAAGACGGCCATCCCCACTCCGGGAGCGGCCAACGGCGGGTCCGGCTCTCTCAACACGGTGGGTTTCCTCGCCGTGGCGGATCGCATCCGTGCGCAAGGTCTCGCGGGCCCGCAGCGCACAAAGGCCATGGCCGCCGAAGCGGGTACCAAGCTGTATCAGTTTGAAAAAGAAGCGGAGATGGAAATCGGCAAGGCGGCCCCGGTCATCACGCAGGCGAAAGCCACGTGTGAATCGCGTAAGCTAGCGTTCGCGCAAGTGCGTCGTGCGTTTTTCCTCCAACCCACGGGCACGGCCCAATCGGTCTTGGTGGATTTGTACAAATCTCAGGGCTTAAACACAAACGCTCGCTTCCCGGAAAGTCTGGATAAGACGGCGCTGATGAAAAACCTCGCCGAAGACATCGCTTCGCCGGAGATGACCACGCGCATTTCGGCCGCTCGCGCGGCCGGCGCGCTGGGAACCGGAGGGATCGACTTGATCGTGAAGTATGCGGAATCGAATGTCCGCGCCCCCGCGAGTGATGTAGGCGGAGTGACCCTCAGTACGGGAGCGGCCCTGAAGGCCATCGCCCGCAATATGAAACCAGAAGACAAAAAAGCGTTGGGCGCCCGCCTGAAAACCTTAGGCAACGAAGATCTGGAAAAGCTCGGATCGGAAATCCTAAGCCCCTAAAAAGAAAGAAGGGACGATCGCTCGTCCCTTCTGACATTGGTAGAAAGTGTTCTGCGCGTTTAGAGCGGCAAAGTCGCACGCGACTTAGTCGCCGCAGTCTCGCGCGTGGTCGCCCGCAGGCGGGTGGCCAAGGATTGCGCGACGGCCTGGTGGAACTTCGAAGCGAGCGTCGGAAACGCTTCGAACAGTTCTTTCAACCGTTCGAAATCGATCCGAATCGCTTCAGTGTGTTCCAACGCCGTGGCCGTAGCCCCCCGGCGGGAGCCGTCCACGAAGGACATTTCACCAAAGTTAGATCCGCTTCCCAAGACTGCCATCGAGAGATCATCCCCCGACGGAGTTTGCCGCGAGACGCGAACCGATCCGTATTTCAGGAAAAACATCGCGGTCGACGACTCATCTTGCGTGAAGATGGTCTGACCTTGTTCGTAGTTCACTGGCTCCGCAATGGAGAGAATTTTTTCCATATCTTCCTGCGAGAACAGACGAAACAGGAAAGTATTGCTTAGAATCTTGCTAACCATAACCAACGTACCTCTTGAACAGTTTGAATTTTCTTGGGTGCCAGCGAATCGCCGACATTGAATAGAATAGGCTTAGATTGTTAAGGGATTATGCCTTCCCCGGCACAATTAGAACCTTCCGAAAAACTCCATTGGGAATCTGACTTTACCTGTGTCATAAGCCCCGCCGTGGATGCGTTTTTAGCCAACTACCCGATCGCCCCGCTGCCCGCGGTTCTCCGGCCGACCGTCGCGGTATGGGCGGAGCGTTTCCGGCGAAAAGAACAGGCCTGGTGCATGCACCCCGAGGTCCGCGAGGGCTGGCTATACGCGAGCCCCTTGGCCTTACCCTTCTTGCTCCACCACGCCGTTCCCGGCGAATGCAGTGAAATGGATTGGAAGCGGCTCTACAAGCAGGCGCGAGGGTTTCTAACCCGGCGTTTGGCCAATGCCGTCACCGTCCGGGATATCCGCGCGTTGTCCGTGGCGGTGCACAATCTCGACGGTTTGGTAGCGTTTGACGAAGCCCGATAAGTACCGAGTGTTCGGAGCGAGGGTCTCCAAGAGCACCGAACCCGCCCCGACGACCGAGTTCGCTCCCACCCGAATGCACTGAACCAAGGTCGCGCCCGTTCCGATGTGGACTCCGTCTTCCAACGTCACCACTCCGCTCAAAGTTGAGCCCGGTGCAATATGGCAGTCGGAGCCAATGTGGCAGTCATGGTCGACTGAGGAATGGGTATTGATAATGGTGTTATCGCCGACAAAGACGGAAGGCTGGAGAATGGCCCCGGCCATGATTTGGACCCCTTCACCGAGTTCCACATCCCTCGCCAAGACGGCGGCAGGGTGAATCACGTTGGCGAAAGAATACCCGAGCTGTTTAAACCGAAGGAAGACTTCCGCCCGGGTCCGAACGCCCGGCAGCGACCCGATCCCATTAACGAGCTCGATGCGCTCCGGGGTAAAGCGATCGAGAAGGTTCTCCCCACCCAATACCTCTACGCCGAGCACGCGGGTCCCCGGAGAGAGTTTCTGATCGAGGATTCCGAGCAGTTTTCGACCCCGCAGCTCAAGGCACTGAATCAGCACCTTGGCGTGGCCGCCACCCCCGAAGACTATGACTGGCTTCGACACCCCTCTGGTTTCGACTGTTTTGCGCCCATTTTCAACTTCTTCCGAGATCGAGATGCTTTTGGACAGAATTAAAAGGTCGAATAGAAGTAGGGAGTCAGAAAAACCGACTCTGGCTTTGTGAAGAAGGCGTCTTTGGCGGAGATAAAAAGCCGCACCTCCCGATCTTTGGCGACCCACCCGGACAGTCGCAGAAAGGTTCTTAGCCATCCTAAATCGGTGGGAAGGGTCGAGACCGGAATTGAAATCCGTCCCGCCCCCGCCTCTTTGGCGAGCTTGAAGAGCGAAAGGACACCTTTGAATCCCTGGCGGGCGTTAGAACCGGTCCACTCGACGACTTCTACCACCCGGTCGGCACCGCTAGCCGTCTTGGCGATCAGGACGGCGTTTGGGTACTTTCCCAGCTGCGCGCGGCGCAAACTTCCGGTTCCCGAGAACCACTCCGAAAGCGCCGGCTCATTGGCAATCGTCCACCTATCACCGGGAACCGAAATCCCGCGATTGGCAAACCGGGTTTCAAACCGCATGGAAACTAGACCCGCCGCCACCTGGTAGGCCCAAAGAAAGGGTTTTTGGAGGTAGGCCAAGATTCGCGTCGCGCGTGCGCCCGAGGCCTCGCGCTGAAAATGCAGAACTTCCGGAGTCAGGACCACCTCCTTGCAGCCCGCCATGCGATGGATCACTCCGACACTCCGGGCCGCGATCATATGGATCACTTCTACGCCTGACTCGTGAGCGAACGTGTAGAGCGAACGCGCGACAGCAACCGAGAGTGAAACGTCGCTGGCCCCTATCTGAATGGTGTTACGATGGCAGTCGGGCCGGATAAAAAAGGCTTCCGCCTTCGCCGACAAAATCTTCTGCGTCCCCTTTTGGATCCATAGTGGCAACAGCGCCAGGTGCCCGACCGGCTCTCCATCCTTCAGCGCAAAACAATGAAAGGACGCGCCGGTCGGATTGCGATCAAAAAGATGGGTCAGAAAGTCGATATCCTGGTATTTGGGATCGTGGCTACCGTAAAGCGCGGCAATCGCCTGCTTGCGCTCCAGGGAGATCGGGCCGCGAACGACTTCGAGGGTTAGCACGACAGGGCCTTTCCGGCTTCGCGCTGGCTCCACCATTTCTCGATTTCGGCGGCGGAAGTGACCCACGCACCCTTCAATTGCGCCAGCTCCACGAACCAGCGATAGAGCTCGACCATTCGGACTTTGTCGAATTGATCGGGGTGGAAAAGCAGAGTCAAAACCCCTTCAGTCTTTTCCACGCGCTCCAGCAGGGTCTCCATGGCTTTGCGACTCATTTGCTGATCGAATTCCAATGCGTTGGGCGCAATGAGCGCCCCGTCTTGAATGATGAGTGGGAGTTCAAGCACCGAAGTGGCCCGACCCTGCTTGGCGTGAAACATTCGGTACGGATGACAGGCACCGCTCCGGAAACCAATGTTGCGATTGAATCCGAGGGTCGAATCCACGCGGAAGCCCGCCGCTTCTTGCGCGGCCAGAGTCGTATCGAGATCGTATTGAAGGTAGTGCTGTCGTGTGCTCACGACCTCCTTGCCGACGATACCCTCCAATGCTTCCTTTTGCGCCCGCAACATGGGCGCCGAACGGGCGGAAAAAATACTGCCGTGCAGCCCTACATCGTGGCCCGCCTCGGCTACGTGGCGAATCAATCCAGCGACATTCGTCTTGCGCCCTTGGAATTGAACCGCGTCCTGCGGTTGGTACCACATGTCGTACTTGCTGATGCTGCCGTGTTGAGGCATCAGGAAAAAGTAAGAAGACTTCACTCCTAATTCGGCTTCCAATTTGAGCAGGACCCCCAGGGTGGGATCGGCTTCCGGCAATTTTGCCAACGCCCGGGTGCTGCCGACTAGACGCCGGATCGCCAGGAGGCATTTCTCAAGGATTCCGCTGTCTGCAACCTGAAAAGCTTGGAAAACTCGACGAAGGAGCTGTCGCCCACTGATACGGGGGCTCACCAGATCGACATCATGGGACAGGCAGACCGCGAACCGATGGCCATTCGGCCACATCGGACCAACCACTTTCCCTTTGGCCTTCGCCTTTTGTCGGACTTCCGACACCCACTCCGAAACTTCGGGCTCCCAAAGTTTGCCCCGGTGGAACCGGTCACTGAAGGAGTATTCCCAATTGCTCCATTGGTCTCGGTGCAATGTGGCGTTTTCTTCTTCCCGCAGCAACATGTCCGCGAGATGCGAGGGTATCTCGCAGGGTGACTCGGCGGATTCCGTAGAGACCCAATCTCGTACTAAATTGCTTAGGTACTCGGCACGACTGGAGTTTGGCGTTTTCAAGTTCATTTTGGCCTGCTGAGCCCCTGTTTACCGCAGTAAACAGGGGCTCAGCTACCAATTTCTACTAGCGAGCGCCCATGCAAATGATGTTTGCGGTGGTGTCCACGTAGTCGATGTTTTGCACCGGGTTGCTCGACACCTGCTGCATCAATTGGATCGTGATGGCCGTTGCCGACTGGGTGTGGTCGGTCGGTTGAAGACAGAAACCCTTCGAACCCGAGCTGTTCGGCTGAGTGCTCGCACAAGTGCAAGTGGGTGCCGAGCCACTGAAACCCGAAATGGACAGTTCACAAGTTCCCGTGGACGTCCGCGTCCCGGTCAGCGCCACCCAATTGCCCGAGCGTGAAGTCACATTGCACGCCGAACCGGTGATTTCGATCCTCGCCCGCTCAATCGCCTCCGAAGCCCCCGAGCTATAAACCGCGCTGCCCGTGCCATAGGAAAAATTTACGGGATTACCGGCTTGGTTAATGCCCTTAAATGAATTGTCCGTGGAATCGAAGAAGATCAAACCCGTGGGCCTGCTTCCCATCGACGCCGTCCCCGCGAAGGTCGGAGCCGTGAAATCTTCCGGCGCCAGCGGGGTCGCGGCGAAAACTGAGAACGTGACGAGACCTAACAGAAATACAACTGCTGTTTTCATGACTATTCTCCTAAGTTGTACTGCTTGATTGTTGAGCGAACGATACTCGCCCCCCCAACTGACCAGTCAAACTAAATTTTGTTTGCATTCAATTAAGAATTGTTTAGCAGGTGATCCCGCCATCAATCGTGAGCGTCTGTCCCGTAATCATGGCGGCCCCATCCGAAAGCAGGAATCCCACCATGGGCACGATGTCTTGAACCGTGGCCAGGCGTCCCAACGGCGTGCGTCGGACGATTTGTTGGAACTGATCATTGTTCAGGCCCGCCGACATTTCCGTCTCCATATAGCCGGGGGCGATGGAGTTCACGGTGATGCCGCGACGCCCGACTTCGCGGGCGAGACTACGACTGAAGCCATCGAGACCGGCCTTGCAGGCGGAATAGGTGGCGAGGCCCACGTAGCCGCGGCTGCCGACGATAGAACTGATATTGATGATGCGCCCGCCCTGCCGGCTCGAAAGCAAGTCGCGCAAGAGCATGCGGGTGAGAACCAATGGCCCCTTGAGGTCGATGTCGAGCATGCGTTCGATTTCCACTTCGGGAAGCGTGGCCAAAATTCCTTCGACGGCGATGGCGGAGTTGTTCACCAAACCGTAAACGCTGCCCTGCGCGGTAATCGCTTCCGTGCAGAATGCCTGCAGGCTCGCGGAGTCCGAAGCATCGGCGATTTTGAAAAACAGGCAATCCGGATTGTGCTCTTTGAGCTCCGTCACTTCATTGGAGAGCTTGCGGCTGAAGCCGGACACTTTGTAACCCTGGCCAAGCAGGTCTTTTGCGATGGCGAGTCCCAGACCGCGCGAGATTCCGGAAACGACGACATGACGATCACTGTTTCGATTTTTTTCCATTTTCATTCATCTTCAGTTTGTCGACGACACGGATCATCTGCGGGATCCGATCGTGCGCCAGTTTTTCCGCGAGCCGGGCGCGCAGCTCCGGCACCGCCGCCGAATGGCCCGTCTTCAAAACAATTTCCGCCACCACCACGGAACCGGTGATCGGACTCTTCTTGGCGAAGACATTGCTGTCCTCCACGCCATCCAAGCCGTTGATCACCGCTTCAATCTCCTCGGGGACGATCTTGATGCCGCCCAGATTGATTACCGTATCTTCTCGTCCGATGAAATAGGCGCGATCGCCGCGCAATTCGACGCGGTCAGGGGTGCGAAACCATTGCCCCGCGATATCCCCGATTTCACCACGTCCCAACATCGCGCGGACCGAACGCACTTCCAAGACCCCGTCGCGGACCCGTAACTCGACGTCCCCTTTGCGCTCCAGAAACGATGACGGAAACCCCTCACGCCCGTCTTGCACCACGATGGCCGTTCCCACTTCCGACGACGCGTAGATATGGGTGGTTTTCTCGGGAGCAAACGTTTCGCGAATCGCGTCGAGAACGTCTTGGTGCACGGCCTCACCGCCGAGGGTGGCTTGCTTCAATTTCGGCTTGGGGAGATTCTTCGGCCAGGAGCGAATCAAAAGCTTCCAATAGCTCGGCGTCGAGCTGAGGATTTCCACCCCCGTTTCGGAAATCCTACGACAAGCCGCTTCGATATCCTTCGGCAGGTAGACCAGACTTCCTTCGCTTTCGACGGCGGAATAAAAAACTTGGAGTCCGGCAAAGCTCCCCGGGTTGTAACCGACGGCCCAGCGGCTTTTCCGCAACCGCTCGGGAACGCACAGTCCCGGTGCGCGCAGGCGCGCCCAATCCTGCCAAACGAGTTTCGGCGTTCCGGAAGTCCCGGTGGTGAAAATTCCCAATCCCCCCGTTGCCGGCGCCGGCCCGGAAGCAGAATCGCCCAAGACCACGGTGAGATTTCTCTCGGGCCCAAGCACCAATAAGGCATTGGTTTCGAGGGTGATGCCCGGACCGGCGAAAATCGTTTTCCCGGGGGCGAAAACTTCCCGCTGCTGGCCGAGAACGGAATCGAATTCCGCGCGCGTTACTTCCCGATCGGGAAAAAGAAAAAGTGAATCAGACCGCATCGTAAAGGGCGGCCAATTCCCCGACGGTCTGGAAATTCACGAATCCGCCTTGGAAGGGGTCTTTGCCGGTTTTTTCCTCGAGGCGAACGATCACTTCGGCCAAACCGAGTGAATCCAAACCGGCCCCGCGTAACAAGACGGTTTCGGCGCCGATTTCACCGGGCGCGATGCCGTGATCACGAAGTACATCTTGAACGGTTTCGATGACGAGGTTCATTCCCATGCGCCAATTGGTACCACCGAAGATCTGACACCTCAAGCGGAGCGGAAACCGACACAAAACGCCGTAAAATCGCCTGAAAACAACCCCTTACCTGTATTCGTCAAGGATGCGTATGCCGACCAGCCAAATCGGTGCACACCCCGTGCGGGGTATTGTGGCCATCGCGTTGCATTGAAAGAAGGCAGGGGGAAGTGTGTCGGACTTGGGTCGCATCTTCATTGCGCTATTGCTTTCGGTCACCGCAATTTGGACCGCGGTAGCCTGGGGCGATGATCCGCACTTGGAGCTCTTCTCAAACCAAGAAGAGACGGAACCCATGGACGAGGAACCCGTCTCGCCCGCGCCTTTGGCCCCACTCGTCGTTCCAAGCAAGCCGCAAAAGCCTTCCGTGCCGCCAGTCTTTGCGGCCGCCACCGAGATTTTACAGGATTGGAAGCACTCGGAAGATCTCCCGTCGCCAACGCCCGCGCCACCGAAGCGCGCTTTAGCCAGCAAACCGGAAGTCACGGAGACCACCCGCTTGATGGAAGCCGCCATTGCCGAGGAGAAGGCGTTTCATGACCGCGTGTCGGAAGCGAGCACCGTCCCCGGCACGTACCAGCGGATCCTCGATATGATTTCCACCGGCAATGTCCGGACGCGACCCATCCAAGACAGATAAGTTGCCTCCCAACGACTTTAAGGGTACTTCATCCCCTTCAAGTCGCCGTCAATGAACGCTCAACTCGTCCTGGAAAACGTATCGGTTCGCCTCCCGAACCGGGTCCTCTTCGAAGAGGTGAACTGGAGTATCTACGAAGGCATGCGTGTGGCATTGGCCGGACGTAATGGGTCGGGGAAATCCACACTTTTGCGCATCCTGGCCCGCCGCACGGAACCCAGCACCGGCGAATGCATCGTTGTCGGCGGAAAAAAGCTCCGCATGGGTTTTTTGGATCAATCGCTCCTCGATTCGGCCGTCATCGACATCAAAAAGAACCACGAAATGGGGCACACGGCAGTGAACTATATCGTGGGCCGACTCGGTAAAGGCATCGACCCCGAAGATTTCGACGAAATCGAAGCCGAGTGGGAGACCCGTAAAACCCTGAGTGGCCTGGGCTTTAGCAAGGAGTGGATGGACGGGCCGATGGGCAATCTCTCCGGGGGCTGGCTGCTGCGGGTCTTCATTGCCGCCGCCCTGGTTGAAAAGCCGGAAATCTTGTTGCTCGACGAACCCACCAACCATTTGGATATCTCGTCGATTCAGTGGCTCGAAGAGTTTTTGACCAATGAGTACAAGGGCAGCTTGCTCATGGTGACCCACGACGTTTCGCTACAGAAACGGACGACGGATTCGCTCGCCGTTTTGCACGGCGGACGCTTTTTTTTCCGCCCCAATCAACGCGACTACCTGACGTTCCGTGATTCACTCGGCGAGGAAAAGCGCCTAGTGGAAAAGCAGATCGAAACTACGCAGCGCAAAATCGACGAGAACATGGACTTCTTCATGCGTTTTCGCGCCAAAGCCAATACGGCCAATCGCGCGCAGAGCAAGTTCAAGGCGGCCGAAGCCTTGCGCGAGGAACTCACCGCGCAAAAGGACCGTCTCGCGCGCATCGAAGGCTTCGCCTTCAATCTGAAGTTCCGTTTCCGCCACGGCGGCCCGAGCGGAAAATTTCCGCTGGCCACGACCAACCTCGACTTCCGTTACTCCGACGATGCCGATCTGATTCTAAAAAATGTGTCGATCGATATTGCCCGCGGCCAACGCGTGGCGATCATGGGCGACAACGGCGCCGGTAAAACGACTTTGCTTAATGTTTTGGCCGAACGGCTGAAACCCGTCAGCGGTCAGGTGTTGCAAGGGCACAATGTCTTGATGGGCTACTTCGGTCAGCACCAGCTCGACGAGCTTTCGCTCGACGACACCGTTTTCGATAACTTGCGCTCGCGCGCGGTAGGAGTGAGTTACGAAGAGCTGCGCGGCTGGCTCGGGGCCTTCGGCTTCTTGGGCGACGACGAAATCAATAAGAAAGCCCGGGTTTTAAGCGGGGGCGAACGCGCTCGACTCGCGATGCTGCGCATTCTCACCAGCCGCATCAACGTCTGCTTACTCGACGAACCCACCAACCACTTGGACATTGAGACGAAGGAGCTCTTGAAGGACGCAATCCGCAACTTCGAAGGCACCAGCGTATTTGTGAGTCACGATCGCGAGTTTGTCGGCGATATCGCGGAGCGCATTCTCTACCTTACCGCCGACCACAAGCTGATCGACCACCTGGGGAATCTCGAAACCTTCTTCGAAAAATACCCCCAATTTGTACGCCACCTCGAAGGCCACCGCGCGGCGCCCTCGCAAGCGCCGGCCGATAAGCCCAGGGTGGCCAACGACGCGCCCAAGATTTCGTTTGAGGAGCGCAAAAAGTACAAGAATCAGGCGAAATCGTTGCAGAAGAAGATCGACAGCGCGGAAAGCGAGATGGAATCGCTCGGCGCGCGGAAAGATGAAATTGGGCGCAAACTAGGAGAAGATGGGCTTTCCGCCGACCAATCACAGACACTGACGTCGGAATTGGGCGGATTGGAAGAAAGGCTGCGCTCTCTCATGTCCGAATGGGAGAAGATGAGCACGGAGCTCGAGCGCATCCGCCAGATCGTTCCCGATCTGGTTTAGGAGAGACCATGAACGTATTGATTCTCGGCGGGACGAAGTTCTTTGGCAAAGAAATCGTCCGGGGACTGGCGGATGCCGGTCATAACGTCGGGGTTTTTACTCGCGGCATTCAAAAACCCACCGACCTTCCGCCCCACCAACATATTCAGGGGGATCGGGAAAATCCCGAAGACTTGCAGCGGGCCAATGAGGCCGAGCGCTGGGACGCCGTCATCGACAATATCGCCTATACCGCCGCCCATGTCCGCGCGGCCCTCAAAGCATTTTCGGGAACGTCGCACTACATTCTTTGCAGCACAATTTCCGTCTACCGCTTTATTCCCAATCGCTACGCCCAGCCGATGACGGAAAGCGCCGTGCAATTCGACTACCAACCGCCGCAAGAAGATCCGAACGATATCCACTGGAAGTACGCGCGCGAGAAACTGGAAGCGGAACGCGAATGCGCCAAGCAGCGCAAGGTCCCCTGGACCATCCTACGACCGCCGGTCGTGTACGGCCCCAATGATCCCAATGAAGGCGGTTTTTGGTACCTGGCCCGCCTGCTCCAAGGCGGCCCGATCTTGCTGGGGGACGGCGGGACGCAGAGCTTTCGCTTACTGTCTTCGGCGGATACGGCTCGCGCGTTCCTCCAAGTGATCGAACACCGCAAAAAGACCCTGCGCAAAAGCTACTTTCTGGGACAGAGCGAGGTCATTACGCTACGCGATTTCGTCGAAGAAAGCGCGCGCGCGCTGGGGATCGTGCCGGAATTCTTGAGCGTACCGACCGCGGTGCTCGGCGAAATGGCCGGCCCTTACGCCAATATGGTGAACCTGATCCCCGATATTTCCGCGGCCCGTAAAGACTTCGGCTTTGAAACCACACCGTTTCCGGAATTCGCGCGGCAGGCCGCCGAATGGTTTCGGGACAATTGGGAAGGCGAGACAAGCAAACTACTGAGTGACCGGGGTCGCGAGATTGCTTTCGGGGCGCACTGGAAGAAGCTGATGAGTGGCCTTTAGTTCGGCAATGCGCTTCTCACGCGCGGCCGAAGCGTGGTGCAACTGCCCGCAGGCCGCCGCGATATCCCGGCCCCGACTCCGACGGTAGGTCGTCGTGTAGTTGTGCCCCAAAAGAATCGACTGAAATTTCAAGATGCGCGCTTCCGGCGGACGCTTAAAATCCACAAAATGGTTTTCGTTGTACGCGAGCAGGTTGATCTTGCTCGGGATGCCTTTGAGAATCTCCGCCAAGCGATGGGCATCTTCCTCGGTATCGTTGATCCCATCGATCATCAGATACTCCCAGGTGATCCGAAGCCGCCCCGGCATTCGGAGTTCACGACAGCTCTTGAGTAGATGTTCCAAAGGATACTTCTTGTTCACCGGCATGATGCGCGTGCGCTGTTCATCCGTGGTTCCATGCAGCGAGATGGCGAGTTTGCCGACATCGGCGTCCACAAACGCCTGAATCTGCGGCACCAGGCCCACGGTCGAAACCGTGATGTGCCGCTTACCGATTTGGCAACCCATGGGGTGCTGCAGGATCTCCAACGCTTGAATGACGTTCGCGTAGTTATCGAAGGGCTCACCCATGCCCATCAAAACCATATTGCTGACGCGGCCCGGAAATTTGAGGCTCAGAAGCTGGTCGACGATTTCCCAGCTTTGAAGATCGCGCGTGAATTTTTGATACCCCGTGGCACAAAAGGCGCAGGCCTGCTTGCAACCGACTTGGGTCGAAACGCAGAGAGTGTTTCGGTTTTCCGTCGGAATGAAAACCGCTTCGACCTTTTCGCCATCGTGCAGCTGGACCAGGTATTTCACGGTCCCATCGTCCGAATGGACCGCCTCGGCCGTCGTGACGCGGGGCAACTCGAAATGTTCTTCTAGCCAGGCCCGAAACGCCTTGCTTAAGTCACTCATCTCTTTGAAATCAGAGACATTTTTCTGGTAAATCCACTGGAAGAGTTGGCGGGCTCGGTAAGCCGGATGGCCATGGGAAGCCATGATTTCTTCCAAAGCCGACAGCCTGAGGCCCTTTAGGTTCACTTTTTTCGCGGGCGCGGTCATTTCCGCGTGGTTTATACCTATATTGGGAACGAAAGGATATCGTTAGAAATCTTCGTTGGGGACGTCACACGGAAACACACGTTTACGTCTCATTCATAAGGGGCGAATGCAGCTATGCCGGGGAACTTAAAGCGTTGGTTGAAAAAACTCAAAGCGGGAGACCAGTCAGCGTTTCTGCCGCTTTATCAAAAAACCTCACCGGGTCTGATGCGCTATTTGATGTGGAAGACCAATGGTGACCGTCCTTTGTGTGAGGACATCCTTCAGGAGACCTACGTGCGGTTTCTGCTCAGCGTCGATCGCTTGGAATCGCATAAAGACATTGCCGTGCAGTCGTATCTCTTACAAATCGTCCGCAATTGCCTGATCGACAAGGTCGCCCGCACCCCCGAAGCCAAGCGGCCCCACATCGCGATCGATGCGATTGGTGATTTGCCGGAAACCCACGGCCGCCGGGCAGAAACCGCGGTGGAACTGCGAGAACTTTCCGTGGCGATGGAATCCCTGGGCGAACGCGAATCAGAAATCCTCTGGCTGCGCGATGGGATGGGGCTTTCCCACCGGGAAGTCGCCGACCGGGTTGGAATTACGGAACAAGCCTCCCGCCAGGCGTATGTTCGCGCGAAACGCGCGCTGATCTCGGTCTTAGGGGACGGATTTGGGAAAGGAGCGCTGCATGCGACGCCCGAGCTGTCCTAGTGCCGAAGCCCTCCTGGAAACCGTTTCGATTCCCGGAGAGATGAGCCGTTGGGCCCTTCTCAAAACGAAGACCCACCTCTTTCGCTGCGTGCCGTGTCAGGAAAAACTCAACCACCTACGCACCACCTGGAATTCCTTCTTTCAACCCGAACCGGAAGTCGCCTCCTCGCTCATGCGCGTGTACTCGCGCTTGCAGCGTGATGAGACCCTTATTCTCAAAGGGTGGAAGCTCAGTGACATTCGCGGCGCCCGTCCGTCGACGGCCCGTCTGTTCGTGCGCTCCTGGGGTTTCCCCACCGGAATCGCGGTCGCCCTCGGCTTGTCGGTCGTTTTTTTCTCGCCGGCGTTTCGCCCCGCGGAAGTGACCGAAGACGTCGCCGCGGTAACTTCCCCCAATATCCCGCTTTCGCCCATCCGCACGCGGGATCGCAATTCAGTGAAGGTGCGTTACGTTCGGCCGCAGCTTTTGCAAAGCATGGAATTCGAAACGGTGAGCACGCATGAATAAATCCCTGCGATTGGCCGCGGTTCTCGCGGTGGCCCAGAGTGCTTCGGCTCTGGCCGGGGCCGAAACCGCGCAGTTCATTTCCCGAGTCTACTTTGTGATTCACGAATCCTCGCCCCAGCAGATTCAAAGGGGACGACGCGCGATTGAAAAAGAATTTGCCGAGACGGTTTCGGGCGTACCCAGTCTTCAGCCCTACCGCTATCAGGTGGTGAGCGACGGCAACCAGCTGGTTTTCTCCATGGTCACCCAGGCCGACACCCGCACTTCGTTTCAAGGCGCGGTTTCGGATATGGTCCGTCTGCTCAATGGCCGTTACCGCACGCACGGCCGCTACGACTTCATGCGCACGCCGGACCTGGAGGCGCCCTCGGATCATTTTTTGGAAGTCTCGCTCGACGAGACGAACACCAAGATCAAATCGATCTCGGCGCGCGCGGTCACGCTCCGGGATTTCCTGGCGGAATTAAAACTCCAATTCGGCGAGCCCGAAGGCGCGATTCGGCCCGTGGCCTTGCGCCGCCAAATGCCGCCCTCGCAGCGTTTCAGCTATATGATTCCCGGCGATTGTGCCGCCAAAGAGTTTGATTGGAACTCCACCGAAGGTGCCCCGGCGAAGACGGTCGCCGAAACGATGACCGAAGTGGCCAAGCTTCTGAACCTTCGTGTGGAAGACCACAACGGCACCTTCATCTTCTCCGGTGATTGCCCCCGCACCGCCAATGACCGCCGGGTAAGCGCCCTGGAATTTCTCCCCGCCCGTTGGATCCCCCTCGACGAGGTCAGCCAAACGCTGCCCACTCGGCCGCCGACGGTTCCTTTGATCCCGATTAGCGCGCTGGAATAGACGCGTTGAGGCGTGTCCCCTCGACAAAATCTAAATAAGGCATCCGCCAGAGCAGGCGCGATCCGCTCTTATGCGTGTGAATGGAGTGAAAATCCACCACCCACTCGCCGTCATAAAGATAGGGGCGACCATAGAGAGCGATAGGGTGCTCGCCGCACCACCGTCGCACCTCCGTCTGGGCTTTGACCGACCCACTTAAGGAAACCATCAGACTCGGCTCGGAAAACCGGACATCCGGAACGGTTTCATCCTGGGGCTGATACTTGAGGAGTGAGGGAGAAGGAGGTGCGTTAAGAGCCTCGAGGGCGCTGACGAGTGACTCGGGACACATCCCGAAAACCGAGCCCGAAACCCAAAGCATTCCCAAAACCCAACGCATGGCGGCGGTATATAGCAGAACTCGCTTAAACAGGCCCGGGAAATAATTTAAGTCTCTGAATTTATTTACCGAAAAGAAGAAAGGGGGAACCTCCTTGCGCACCCTTTTTCACCGAGTCTTGCTGCTTACACTGACTCTCGGAGTTGGGGCACCCCTACGTGCAACCCCGCCGGAAAGCGGGATCTCGGAACGGCGGGCAAGCGTACAAGACTGCCGAGTAACGGCCAGCCGGCTCCAAGCGGCTTGGCGGCGGCAAGCCGAAAAGGGACTCACCGATTTTCCGATCACCATCGAAACACCCAAGCGTATCGAAGACCTCTTCCGGGAAGCGACTCGCCTCACCGATGCCCAAGTCGCCGAAAGAAAGCTTCCTACCGCGACCCAAAACCCCGCCCGGTACCGGGCTCACCTACAGCAAGAGTTTGGACGGTTGCGCGCAGAAGAGCGCATTCAAAACCTAATCAATGAATGGGTGAAGCGGGGCGAATTGGATCCGAACGATCGTGTCGCCATGGACCGAGCTCGAAGACGCATCACTAAATCCGTCGTCGAACGGCTCCCGCGAGAATCGGTATTGTTCGTCGATACGGCGGTCCTGGACGCTCAAGGAAAACCCATCAACCGAGACGGTCTTGTTTTTGTGATCGATCACCATGGCCCCTACGCCCCATCCAATCCTTTGGAGAACTCGGGGGCTCAAGTCATTAGTCGTTTGCAGCGTGCGGCTCAGGAAAACTTGAGAGACGGCAAGGTAGATGTCGAGTCCGCCCTCAAACAATTTCATAAAGACCTTTACGGCGACAAGTCGGGTCGCATCCTGCTCAGCGCCGACAACCTTGCGGATGCTGCCGAGGTCTTGGCAATCTTGCGCAATCCCGAGCTCCAACGCCGCATCATTGCCGATCCCAAGCTCGCCGAGATGTTGACGACATCCGGTCGCTTCACCGACTTCTTCGTTTTCAGTGGCGATGGATACGAAACCGCAAATCCTGATGCCGCCAAGTCAGTTGCCCTTTCCAAGGCGATCATGCAGAGCCACAGTGAGGTGCTGAAACAATTCAACATCGCCGGTAGCGATCGCATCACCAGTGAAGCGTTGAGCCACGCTGACCAAAAAAAGCTGCTCGAACTTTCCGCCCAACAGGCAGAAAAATTGCTGCTCGAAGCCACGGATCCCGCGCGCGGAACGAAGCCCGGAACCGTCGATGAAAAGGCGGCGGCCTTTGATGCAGCTCGAGGTGGACCTAACCAAAAGGTGGGAGGGACTTCTTACGACAAGGCTCGCGAGGCCCACGTGCAGTTCACCACCGATCTTTCCAACGTGATGAAAAAGAAGGCGGGCTCCGAAACGCGCGCCGCGGAGCTGGAATCGGCGTTTCATTCGATCATCTATGGCCATGGGCAGGTGATTACCGGACATCTTTTCGCCGACTGGGCGGCAAGTCCGATGGCCAACGCCCACAATCCGACGGGACGTCGACCGGTGAAACTTGAACTCGCCGGTAGCGGGAACGAAGTGGGGAAAATAGTGGTCCTCGCTAAGTCGGGCAACGTGCCGGTAAACCTCACCCGGCTTGCCCAGGCCCTTAACGATGCTAACGACGCGAAAAAGGCGCAAATCAGGGCTCAGATGGAAAAAGAAGGAAAGCCCGAGGGCGAGATTGCCGCCCGATTGGGCAAAATCACTAGTTTCGTTCCCCGCGGCAAAGAACTCGTCTTCAACTTTGGCGGGCACGCCTTAGGACGTGAAGAAGTTCAGTTCATTCTGGCGGAAGCCACGGCCGGTCACACCGCCGAAATCGTGCCCGATTCGACCCCGTAAGCGTGCGGCGGACCTTCAGTCCGAACTTGCGTTTAGCCGAAAAACCGCCTAGTTTTCGTTCTCTAATCAATGCGGGACTAGCTCAGTTGGCTAGAGCGCCACCTTGCCAAGGTGGAGGTCGCGGGTTCGAACCCCGTGTCCCGCTCCAACTGGTGGCTCTACCCCATCGAACCGCCACTCCGGCGCCGAAGTAAAACCTTCGCCTTACGACGGCCCCCTGTTCAGGGAGCGCGGAAATACAACCCTGAGCTTCCGGCGAGGTAAAGATTTGAGTTCAAGACGGAGATCTTCCGAACTGCGTTGCTCCAGTTTCCAGTATTTACTTTTTCGTTAATAAAAGATGTTCCACCATCGGACGAAACCGAGAGTCCCCCTTCAGTGGCTACATATAGATCGGATCCCATCGCGTAAATGTCATTGATGAAATTGCTGCCCAATCCATGGGCTATTGTCTTAGTTACAAAAGTATTCCCCCCATCGACTGAAATGGAAACACCGTTGTCGGTTCCCACATACAACTTGCTTCCGGAAGCATAGACGGCCCATACACTATTCCCGGCCAATCCATCGGCTTTGGTTTTCCCGGTAAAGGATCTACCCCCATCTTTCGAGATGGAAAGTCCGGAACTGCTGCCAACATAAATAGTGCCGCCAAATTCGAAGACGCGATGAGTATTGTCGGCAATAAGTCCGTCCCTTTTTGTCTTGAGCGAAAAGGTGACTCCATCGTCCGTTGAAATTGCGAGCCCCTTGTAAGTGGTCACATAAACATTGGAGCCCAAAACGAAAACATCAAACGCGAGCTCTACAGGACCCCCCAATAATTTTACGACTTTAAAGGTCCTACCGACGTCCCTCGAAATGGACAGTCCGCCCGTAGAGACGACGTACACATTGGACCCCGACGCTGCGACGCCCCCCACGAAGCCCTTGGCGATTCCATCAGTCTGCGTGCGATGGGTAAACGTCTTGCCACCATCGGCCGAATAGGAAATCCCTCGGTTATACGAAACATAGATAGTGCCGCTGTCAACATGGATAGAGTTCAACTGATTGCTGCCGAGCCCGGGGGAGACTGTGTTTGAAAAAGAGACCCCGGAATCCGTGGAGACGGAAAGGCCCTGCGCGGTACCGGCATAAATGGTCGCACCCGAGACGAAAACAGCGGATACATCTTCCGCTCCTAGCCCATCGGCGATCGTTTTATTAGTGAATGTTTTTCCACCGTCTCGGGATATGGCGAATCCCGACAAGCCGGATACGCAGACCGTAGAGCCCTGTGCATGAACTGATCTCACTGGAAATCGCACCTCTTGTGCGACTGCGAAAGTAGCTCCACCATCATTGGAAATGAAAAGCCCCTCATCCCGGCTGGCCACAAATACGTTTGCACCCAGCACAAATACATCTTCCACAAAAATGTCCTCAATATTGCCACTTAAAATAGTTGTGAAAGTTTCTCCGTCGTCATTAGAAACGGAAAGCCCTTTACTCGTACCGACGTAAACGGTCGAACCGGAAACATGCACACAATCCACCCAAGGGTCGGGCAATCCATTGGCAATCGTTTTGTTGGTAAAGGTACTTCCACCATCACGCGAAATGGATAATCCCTTCGAGGTCGCGAGATAGACGCTACTTCCTTTTGCGACAATGTCATTTATGCGCGTGCTCGCGAGTCCATTGGCACTGCGAATGGAGAAGGTTGCTCCGCCATCGGCGGAAATGAATAGGCCATCGCCTGTCGCCGCGTAGACATCGGATCCAGACGCATAAACTTTCCTTACTTGATTACCCCCTAAAGAAGTACGCGTAATGAAAGTCTTTCCCCCATCGGTGGAAATGGAAAGGCCCCCATCGGTTGCCACATAAAGAGTAGACTGGTTAAAAAAGACGTCTAGCACGGAGTTGGTTGCTAAACCGCTGAACCCGGATTTGCCCTGGGGAACTGGAGTGTACGTACGACTAATTCCCCAACCTATCGCCGGAATCAGAGTAAGAAAGCAAATGATCGATGTAAGGAATTGAAAGCCCATGCAGTGTCTCCAATCGAAGAGAATGTGGGAAATATGTACCCGGATGGGCTCCTAGTACATATGCGGTGGGTCGGGCTTGTGGCACTAACTCTATAGGCTAGAGCCGCCACCTTGCCAAGGTGGGGGTCGTGGGTCCGAACACCGTGTCCCGCTCCATTCAAATCGCCTTCGGCGATTTGAATCCTGCGGTATGCAAATGCATATGAGTATTGCATCTAAATCCGCGAAGCGGATTTGGGCTCTACCCCATCGAACCGCCACTCCGGCGCCGGAGTAGATTTTTATCGACGACAAATCGGTTTTTATTCTTGCTTTTCTACATCACCCAAATTACATACACATGTATGTAATTGGAGACGGTCACCATGAATCTCACATCAATCAGCGACAAAGAACTAATCTTGAATCTCAAGGAAAGTGTTCAAATCGAGCAGAATGAGTTGATGAAAATATTGCATCAGCTGCGTGAAGTCGAAAGGCGCCGGCTTTTCAGTGAGCTGGGGTTTGCAAGCTTGTTTGAGTTTGCCGTTCGAGAGCTAAAGTACAGCGAAGGGCGCGCGGGCCGGCGAATTGCGGCGATGCGGCTCATCAAAGAAGTTCCCGAAGTGGAGGCGAAGATCGCTAGCGGTGAGCTGAGCCTGAGCAACGTACAACAAGCCCAGTCGTTGTTTCGCGAAATGAATAAATCTCGCCCCGAACGCCCAGTTGAGAAGCGAGAGAAACTGGAAGTTTTGGCCAAGCTGGAAAACAAATCCACCCGCGATGGCCAGAAGGAACTATTGAAAATTCAGCCGTTGGCCGCTCTTCCCAAAGAGCGGGAGCGGGTGGTGAGTGAAACCGCGACGGAA
The DNA here is from genome assembly GCA_964519985.1 of uncultured Pseudobdellovibrionaceae bacterium. Taxonomy (GTDB): domain Bacteria; phylum Bdellovibrionota; class FAC87; order UBA2466; family UBA2466; genus JAIEOG01. The sequence continues at coordinate 69,355 of CAZFMF010000005.1, forward strand.
ATTAAGTTTCTGATGTCGGACAAACTCAAAGCGAAGCTGGAGCAAGTTCGGTCTTTGTTGGGAGTGCGCGGTACTTCCATGAGCTATGCCGAGCTCTTTGAGTCGATGTCGGAGCTCAGTTTAGAAGCTTTGAAAGCCCAGCGATTTGGGAAAAAGCGCGCGGCGGAGGGCGACAAAAAAAGTTCAACTCCGGCGCCGGAGTTGGAAAGCAGCCATGGTCGCTACCTATCCAAAGCGCTAAAGTTCAAGATCTGGGAGCGAGATCAAGGCCGCTGCACTGAGTGTCAAAGCACCCGAAACCTCAATTACGATCATATTCACCCGATTGCCTTGGGCGGTAAGTCCACTCTGGAGAACCTTCGGCTGCTTTGCTTTCATTGTAATCAAAGGGCCGGAGCTAAGGTCTTTGGGCACAGAGAAAACAAATCACTCAAAAAGCTTGGAATCAATGAGTTAAAATAAATAATTGTACAATATGACAAATATATTGACGAACTCATTAACTAATCACAAAGTCCGACTCATTGGGCACTCATGGCTTGGGTGGAGAACTAAAATGCAAAATAAAATGGCTTTACGTATCGTACTTGCCGCAATTGGGGTGTTTTACGGATCGGACCTTTTCGCCTCCGTTGCCAGAGCCACACTTTCTGGAACCTGTACTTCGCAGGTTTCGGGGGAAAGTCCAAAAAGTTACGTCGGATCGGCAGACGTAAACTTTTACTTTGATCGGTCCGCGCAACGATACGGCATAGGGGTTACGGCTAAAAACAGTGGTGTCACGGTTTCGGCTTTAATGGATTTGAGCGGAAGGTTTGATGACTACTCCAAACTTCCACCGAAAGATCTGCGGCAGTTTCATATTCAAGGTCGCCTGGAAGGCAGGAAACTAAAATTCACCTACGGTTACTCCGGTGTGTGGGGAACGCCTTATGGTCGGGCCGGTTATCCGGATCGCGAGGGCTTTGCCGGGCACACTTGTGAGTTCTCTGGGAACGTTGCTTTTGAACTTCCACCCTGGGACGGGGATCAGTGTTGTACGGAATGTTTTTTGGGCCCCTACAAACACTATTCTTCCATTTGGCAGTATTCCCAGTTCCATGCCCGGCGTGATTCGTACAAATATGAACCCATCGTTAGATACTACGACTCTAGACTGGGTGGGTTTGACTCGCACACGGCGTGCAATGGGGATCGAGAATTCCGTCTTCGGCTAAAATGGTGCTCCGCGCCGTGTCCCAAGCAAGGGAAACTGCAATGATGATGGAACGGAAAGCAAAGATGTCCTCTGTCCGGATGCCGGCTGGTAAACGTAGCCAATCCTGACATTTTGCAAACTTCCGACCGACCCTGTTTACTTCGGCCCGTTTCTCTGGTGATTCACGCCATCGCAATTGGATGCGATGATCCAAGAAAGGGCCGACCATGTCCAAGAGTGCTTCCGTTGTTTCCAGAGTTTTGGTTTTCGCCGTACTGCTCATCATTGTGGGCTCCTGTTCGAAGAGCAAAGTGCAGTCGGGCGCTCCCGAAGCGGTGTACGCGCCGTCCATTGCGATGCCCACCGTTGATATTTGCCGAGACGGCACCTGCCGAAAATTCTCGCGCTTGGTGATGGGAACCGATCACCTTTTGCAGGGCGGCTGGACATCGGACAGCCAACCGAAGGTATCGGAAGAAGAGGCGTTCAAGGTGTTGGACGAAGCGGCGAAGCACGGGATTAACTTTTTTGACACCTCGCCCATCTATGTTGAAGGAGTAGAGAACAAGCTTGGCATCTGGAAAAAATCGCGGGCCCAGGCAATCCGTGACGATGCCTTCTACTATTCTCCCGCGCTCAAACCCAATCCCGATCGCAGCCTCTATGTATTGTCGAAAGGTGGGTTCCCGTTCGATCTCTTCGATGCAAAACACCTAGCATCGGGATCCCATTCTCTCGAGTTAGGACTTGAACTGGCTGGCCAAGGAATCCTTCCCCCGGGAACGCAGCGATCGCCAAAAGATGGAAGTTTCCCGCTGACCGAAGTTCCACCGGGCACTTATGCCAGCCGGCTTTACGGAAACGAAGAACAGATCTCGGAAAGAGTGAGTGGAGAACTGGTTCACACCTTGAAAAACCTGGACGGCGATATCACCGTCTACCTGATGCACCGAGACGATGGTGACGCCGTCGGATTCAAAACCATTCCGCGGGATCAGACACCGGTAAATACGATCATGCAGGCGCTGAGCGTTAATGAAGTGGCCAGCAAGTTTTGGATCCTGGGTTGGTCGAATTGGAAAACGGACCGGGTCAACCAATCGATTGAGCTGGCCAGCGCGCAACCGGAATTGCTTAAACCGGCGATCAACAGTCCCTACTTCTCTTTGCTCGAAATGAGCGAAACCACGATTCACGCGCTGGGAGTTCAAGTCACTCACGCGGAAATGATGGATCCGGAGTTTCAAAAAGGGATCAAAATTATGCCGTACTCCCCGCTCGGTGGGTTCAGCATCTTAGACAAGCCCGAGCCGAAGTGGGAAAATGCCAAGGAAGCCGCTCGTCTGAAACAAGAAGCCAAGGATCCCTACTGGCAGAATGTCCATGCCTCCATTTTCACCCCGGCCAACGAGGCCCGGTGGCACCGATTGGTGGAATTCACCGAGAGCTTCAATCGCACCCATCAGACCGCCTATACGCTGGATCAGATGATGAATGCGTATGTGCTTGCCCATCCGCGCACGGATCTCCTCGCAATCGGAGCGCTGACCGTCGAACAGGTTCGGCGAACCGTCGCATCCCTGGAGCTGGCGAAAAAGCTCACTGCCGCCGATCTCGAATACCTTTATAGTGGTGCAAAGTAGGACCTGGTTAAAATCTGACTCCAGTCAGAAGTTGGACACTGGCGTTACGGAAGGTTTCATTCGCCAGAGTAGAAATATTCAGGATACTGCTTTGGCCGCGGAGCTGGGCGGTCAGCACCAGTCCCGGAAGCGAGTAATCCATTCCGTATCCGACGATAAACGAGAGGTCGAACGCGCTGAAGCGACTGGAGAGATCGGCCGAAACCAACACCAAAATATCTCGATTGGTGGCAATCCCGAGGTTGGGCCCCACCACGAAGAACGTCCGGAAGCGTTCATTGGAGATCCGGATCTTGGCGAGCAAGGGCAGTTCAAAGTAGTTCAGTCGCAAAGTGCCCGAGACGTTCACTCCGGCGACCTCAAAGAACTGGGGAGTGGCACCGCGCTGGATAAAATGTAACTCGGGACAAAACGCGAAACGGTGGTCGATGGGAACGTCGGCTCCGACGCCAAAGCTCATGGCATTGCGAGTCGTTCCCGCCCGTGTGGGTTCACCGGTTGCAAAACCGAAGACGACACCCAACATCGGTCCGACTTGCGCGGTGGGGCCCGCCTTAGTCGAATCGGGGGCGCGCTCCGCCGCGAGCAAATGGAAGGGAATGAACAGCCACAATAAAAGGAAAAATCGATGCATCCCGTTCCCCCTAAATCGCGTGAATCTCTCGAACCGGTCGCAGACGGGAAAGATCGCCTTGGTACGCCGGCAAGTAATAGAGCCAGATGCCGCTCGCCAATTCAGTGAGATGGTACCCCCACTCCCGAAGCTTGGCATCGATCCACTTTGCGTCTTCCGGTCCGGCAATCGCCGGATGAAAGTCGACACAAACGAAATCAGCGCGCTGCGCGGACAAGAAGTCAGCCGCGCCTTCGACGACCTTGCGTTCGGCACCCTCGCAATCGATCTTAATGAGACGCGCGTGCGCGATGCCTTGCGCGTCCGCGACGGCGGTTAATGTTTCGGTCGGAACGGCTTCGCGCGAGCCACCCCAACGCCATTGCTTGCGAAAACTCGCCGCACCCGTGTTGGCATCTGGCGGCAGTTCCAACTCGATCTGACCCGCGGCATCCGACAAGGCCACGGGACATAGTAATAGATTGGGCACGCCATTGAGTTGCGCATTGTCTTCCACCACGGAGTGCAGGCGGGTTTGCGGTTCAATCGCCAAAACTTTTCCGGACCGCGACTTTAAGGCCGCCAGTACTGAAAAGTAAGCCTCGTTGGCACCCACATCGAGGAATGCATCGCCGGGGCGAATCAACTCGACCACTAGTTCAGTCATCGCGGGCTCGTAGATCCCGGTGTCCAGAATTTCCCGACCAAAGTGTGAAACCGGGTCAACGCGATAACGTGCGCCTAGGCGGATTTCGACGTCCGTTCGGCCGATCCGAAAGACTCGCTTCAGTAAACCCGTTAAAGGTGCCGGCCGCACTCGAAACAAAAGTCGATGCAGTACCGCCGACTGGGTCATGGGCGCTTTCTTTTCTTCAGTTTACTGGTGTCATCACAGGGTGGTTTCGAAACCGCGGCTCCCCCGGCCAACTCCGCGAGACGGGCGTCCGCAACCTGCGCCGCCTTTTGCTCCGCCGCTGAACCCTGCCGCATTTTCTCGAGTAACTTGTGCATCACCTTGGGTCCCTTGGGAGTCATTTGGGCGAGCGCGCCTAAAATCATCTCAGCCTCTCCGGGTTTCGCGACGGTGGCCGCCTCCAGCAAAAGTTCGTAGTTCTTCTGAGCCTCGGCGCGCAGAATGATCGCTTCCGCCGCAACCTGACGCGCCGTCGACGACTCAGATTGCAATTCGTTTAATAGGGTTCGAGCGACTTCAGTGGGGGTGGTGCTCCGATACACTTGTCGCAAGATCAAGTCAGCGGCTTCCGCGGCAATTAAAGGCTCTTTTGATAAGGCTGCCCGCAGTCGTTCGAAGGTATCCGCGGCCATCGTCGCAGAAATCGGTCCGTTCGCCGCAGCCAGGGCGGCGGCCCGGACTTCAACGCTGGGGTCCTTCCGATACAGCAAAAGTACCTGCTGAAACAACTCCGCATGGTCGACACGCTTGTTTTGCAAGAAGCGACAGGTAATTTCTCGAACTTCAGCATCGGGATGCTTCAGCGCCGCTAGTACGGTTGCGGTCACCGCCGGAAGACCCAGCGCCGACCCTCCCGGATTCATCGCCAAGAGTTTCTCCTTCGCCGCTTGTCGTTCATCCTCGGTGCCCGTCATCACCTTTTGGAGAAGCGGAGCGATCGCGCCTGCATTCCCTTTCATCTGGTTATCGTCGCCCGCAAAGGCGGTCGCCGCACTTAGAGCGAGAAGTAAAATCCAACTCCTCATGTCTTCTTTCCTACGAGGGCGATCGACAGCGCCGGGTATCTCATCCATCGCGTCACGCGACGATCGAGTTTGCGTAAAATCCGAAGGGGAAACGTGATCGCCCACGCCAACCGGTGGGGGATGCGCTGGTCCAGCCGACAAATCAGCGTGTAAAGTCCTTGTGAGATGTAGCCGCTCAGAAAATCGACTTGCGTCACTTCTAGCCCGGCTTCGGTAAACAGCGCGCGAAGTTCCGCTTCCGTGTAACCAAATCGCACGTGCCCGCCATCTTCGACCGTCGCGCGGTATTCTCGGTCGCCGGGTTCGCCGATCAACGGATGGTGATCCTTGAATGGTGTGGTCAGCAACAAACGCCCGCCGGGTTTAAGCAGCGATGCGAGGGATCGCACGAGTTTCTGATCATCGAGCAAGTGCTCGATCGTTTCGAGACAGAGAATCTGATCAAAAATCCCGAGTGACGGCGCTAGGAGTTCCAGTTCGCGCAAATCCGCCTGGCGAAATTCCACATTTGGTAACTTCAGGAGCCGCGCGCGCTGGGCCGCCACCCGATTGTTGCGCTCACTGAACGAAAGCCCAATCGCACGGTTGCCGACGCGCGCGGCGTAAAGCGAGAAGGCTCCGGTCCCGCAGCCCGCTTCCAAAGTCCAGACCGGGCCCGTCACCAAATTTGCTTTCACCCACTCCCAACGATCCGCCACCGTGGGATCCCCGTGCAGGATCGTGGCGCGCCAACCCAGGACCCGTATCAGTGTGTTTTCCACTTCCGTCTCCCTGTCGAACCTTCAGCCGTAACTCAAATCAATTGTGACGATGTTCAATAGAATACCCTAAAGATACCCGTTAGTTAATGGCGCATTCCGGCAACTGCCAGGGTTCCAGACGCTGTTTGGGTTCTGTCCAAAAGGCGCGCAGCCTAAACGGCGAAATCCATTGAATTTAGAGGTGTTGAGCGACCAAGCGACGGTATACTGCCAGCCTTCACCCCCTTCGCTCGCCCAGGCAGGCACGCCATTGCCGGCGCATGGCTTGCAAAATCAAGCCTCGGGGAGACGGGGCCTTGTTCAAGCGCACCTACATATTGGCGTTGCTACTTGCCGGCGCGACGGCGGCGCCGACCTACGCCCAGCACGCGAACCCTTCCAACGAACCGGAAAACACCGAAGCCGATGGCCAAGATACGAACGGGAGCTCCCTCGCCCAACCCGAACCGAACGAAGCGGAGAAATTAAAAAAAGCGGTCGACGCGTTGATCGCCCAACACGCCAAAGATTTAGAAAAAGCGGAAAAGGAAAAGATGTCCGACACGCAAAAAGCGAGTCTGGAAGCCGCGCTCGCCGCGCTAATGGATCCCAATGGCTCACTCGAAGGGCTCGATGAAGCGGCCCTGAAGGATGCGCTAAAACTTCTCCAAGACAAACTCGCGAAGGCGCCGGACGGTGAAGAAAAGACCAAGATCCAAGGCGCCATCGATCGCGGGACTAAGCAATTAGAGGCGCGCACCCAAAAGAAGGTGGAGCAACTCGCAAAACTCGCGCAAGGTTACGGGGCCGCGGCTTGGAATGCGCTCAATACGTTCACCGCCGATCCCAAAAAGGCCGTGGGCGATGCGGCGTTCGAAGCGGGAAAGCTGATGGCCGGTGGGATCCAAGAAGTCGCGAAGGCCCAGGTGGACGCGGAGAAATCCGAGCCAGGTTCGCTTGCCAGGTGGACCGGTGCCGCGGTGGGCGCCGTCGGCGGGTACGCGCTGGGAGGCATCGGGGGCGCCGTCGCGGGAGCCGCGGCGGGTTATGCCATGGGGAGTGCGATCGATCGCCAAGCCCAACAAACCGGCGGTTACACCAATTACGCCAGCAATCTTTTGGGGGGAACTAATTACACTGCCCCCAAGAGTGAAGCGATCCCGAATGCCCCGGTGACAAACACCGTTCAAACGGCCTCGCCCTCACCCCAGATCGTGGGCGGTGCGATCGGGAGCCCGTTTGCCACGAGTCCCAGTGTGGCCCCCGCTTCCGGGGCGACCTCAACCCCTTCGACCTCGCGGTTTTTCGACAATAGTCAAATCGAGTCGGACCTTGGGAAGGCCGTTTCGCAAGCGGGTAATCGTGGCAGCTCCGGCGCCACCTCCCGCCCGACGGACTACGGGGACAGCAACGGGACGACGGCCTCCACTCCCGCCACGAACAATGTCTCGGCCGAACCCGGTCTTCAGGAAAAAATCGCCGATGTCATGAAGGCGATGCCCAGGTCAGGGAGTGCGACGGAAACCGCCGAGCCGGAGGTTCCGACCACCCAATCGAAACTCACGCAAAGCGCCATTCAACCGCCCGTCACGCTGGCGGCTTCCGCCACGACGATCGGAGGCGCCGCAAAAGCGGCCGCCGTTGCCGAGGCAACCGCAACCGGTCTAGCGGCGGCGAAACTTCCTGAGGCCGTAGCCCGAAACACCGCCAGTGCGGGCGCGAAGGTTGACGAAGATAAGGCCGTCGCACCCATCACCCGAACGGCGGGTATTTACGCCGAAGTGAAAAAAGCGCCCGAAAAACCCGTGGTGTTGGAGTCGTATGCGACTCCCAGCATTCCGCCGGGATCGACGTCCGTGGAGACAGAAACGGAGACCGTCGCGAAGGAATCGCAATCCCCCGCCAAGATCCCGGAGAGTTCCATCGAGACGGCGTCGAAATACATGAAGAGTGCCGTAGAAAGTTTGATCAAAAGTGATTCGGTGCGGGGAATCGCATCGGTCGCGGCCACGACGGTCGTGCCCTTGCCCGTTAAGCTGACCATTGCGGGATTAACGAACCCCAAAGTTTCGGAAGCGACGGTGAAAGCACTGCAAGAAGCCTTACCGAAATCGCTGATCGCGACCCTTCCGGTGGCGGCGAGTAAAATGGATCGGTCGCTTTTAGGACTGCTGCAGAAGAACAATGGGGAGATTGCGCAGCGGGGAATTGCTGCCGTCAAATCAGGGGCCGCACTGGTCCCGCGCAAGGAGCCTTCCCCCAATGCCGTCGTAAACGATAGCCCGAAGGGTGATATCTTCACGAAGTTTTTCGCCGGGCAAATCTAACGTCACTTTTGGTGCGGCGAGATGGATTCGTGACGGCGCATCGCTGGCGCGATGCGGGGTTGCTTCGGGCCTTCGGCCCTCGCAATGACTTAGTTCGCCGGATTCAGATAGAACGGATACGCCGAGACCTCGGTCACCACCGGCGCTTCCGGTTTCGGGAACGTCCACGACTTCACGCGTGCCACGATACAGTTACCGAGCGCACTGTCGCCAAGCGTGCTTTCCTTAACACTCGCCGACTGCACGATCCCATTCGGCGCGATGTTGAAGGCCACGACCACCTTACCGCGCAGACCTGGATTACGCTGCAGGGCCGCATCGTAACAAGCACGGATTTCGGAACGGTGCCGCTGCACGACTTCATTGATGACGTCTTTAGGAAGCCCCGAAAGGACTTGAACGTTCTCGGACACGATATTGACCGAGTGTTCGCCCTTCTGACCCAACCGGCCGGGACCCGAGATCCCTTCGCCGATGCCGTTGCCTTCGAACCCACGACCCAAGCCACCGGTCGACGGTCCGTCGATACCAATGGTTTTGCCGCCGCCGCCGACGTCAACGCCTTTGAGGCCTTTGCCTCCGGCGCCCGCCGACTGCTCGATGGACTTACCCTGCATCCCGGAAACCGCTTTATCGAACGACTCGAAGCCGCCCGTATTTCCGGTGTTGTTGACCAGTTTGTTCAAGTCGGATTTGAAACCACTGCGACTGAGCGCCTCGAGCATGCCGAGTTTCTTGGCTTGCTGCGGTTGCACAACCTTTTGCGCCGGTTTCGGCGCGGCGGCGACCGGTTTCGCGGGCGCGGGAGGCGCCGGCGGGGCCGGTTTCGGCGGTTCCGGTTTTTTCTGTTCCGTCTTGGGCGCCATCGCCTGCGGCTTCTCGGGCTTTTTCGGCGCGTCGGGCTTGCCGACTTCGCCTTCGGGTTGGGCGGCTTTGCCGCCCTCGCCCTTCACCGATCCGCCTTCCTGCGTCTTGGCGTCCTTCACCACGACGGCATCCGGAATCTTCGGCCGCTTTTTAATGACGACCTTGGCGATACGCTCCGGGACCATGTCGATCGCCACCGGGAGCGGCTCCTTAATGAAGCTGGAAGCCACCATTAAGAGCGCCATCAGCAAGAATGAGCCAATGAGCGTACGTAGGAAAATCGCGTCGTTCTCAAATAGCGGCGCTGCCTTGATGCGCGGAGCCGGACGCACGTAGAGCATGAAAAAATTGATATTGCCGATCGAGACTTTCGCGAAGTCTTCCTGCTTCAGAGAGACGACGTAGTAATCGGCAAAGCGTTTCACGAATTTTTCTTCGCGCAAGTCGGACAGGCTGTAGATCTTGTCGCGCGCGCGGATCGTGCCCTTCATGTCATCGGTGAACGCCAGGTAGGCGGTACCGTCTTCTTCAATCGTAATCAGGGGAAACTCTTCCGGAATGCCTTCGCTCGGAATGATGTATTCGTTCGACGGCGACTCTCCGACGGTCAGCACGACCGGATCAAAATAGTTCGAAACATCGAGAATATGGTCGCCCCAAAGCGCCGTGACTTCGAACTCCCGCGCGTGATCGGGGGCTTCGAACGCCTTTTCGAGTTCTTCGGGCAGCAGATCGTCGTCGGAACGGCGGCTGCGGCGATCTTCGATGCGGCGTTCCAGGCTCGTAATGTCGAAAACCCGCCGGTCGCCACGACGCCGATCGCCCAAACGGCGTTCGTAGTCGAGGTCGGAACGACGGTCCATGCCGGCGCGGCGGTCTTTGTCGACGTTTTCGGGAAGCTGCGGCGGATCCTCCTTGGCGGTGCGACGCTCACCTTTGCGCTGCTCGGATCGACGGTCACCGTCGCGGCGATCGGTCAGCCGGTTCTCTTCCGGAAAGGCGTCTTTCTTGCGGCGCTCCGTGGGCTGCTTGGTACGGCGCTCGTCCTTGCCCCCGCCGCCATCCCGAGGGATGTCGACTTGGGTAGACTCGCCGTCGAAAACCGGGCGGCCTTCGAAGGACGGCTGAGAGCTCATGGCAACGCCCGAGCCCTTGGAAACTTTGATCTCGATGTAACCGAGTTTCAGCGTATCGCCGAAGGAGAGTTTGGATTCGACAACTTTCTTCCCGTTGACGAATGTGCCGTGAGAGCTCGCCAAGTCGGTGATCAAAACATTGCCGTTACGCACTTCAATGAGGGCGTGGATACGCGAAACGCGCGGGTCGTCGATGCGAACGTCGGCGGAGAGAATGCGTCCGAGAACGATCTTCTCTTTCACAAATTCGCTGGCGTGGACAATCTTGCCGTCCTCACCGATGACATCCAGTCGAATGGGGACGATATCGTTCGTTTTCGCTTCCATGGCGGCCCTTATTTCATTTGCCGAGACGAATCGATGACTTCCGCATCGAAGTTCTCGCGCATGCGAATGATGCTTCTCGCCTTCACGTCTTTGATATTCGAAACGTAGGAGCCCGACGGCTTGTTGTGGATACCGTCGATTCCTACCCCTTCAAAATCGTAGCTCGTTTTCTTTTTGTACTTCACGGTCGTTCCGTCCGATCGCTTCTCGATCACGTAGTCGCCGGAGTCGCCGCGACTGCTCACGGACGGTGGCGCTTTCGGATTCGACTTGGCCGCCGACGGCACCCGCTTTTCCGCAAACACGGGAGTCACCGCGACCAAGAAAAGCAGACCGGCCAGAATGTAAAAATGTATTTTCATCTCTTTGTCTTATCGCCAGTTTCTGAGCGTTTCCTGAGCCTTAGCCGATTCGCGACCGCCGTTTTGGATGTAGCGCGTCATCAATTGCTGCGCCTTTTCTTTTTGGCCCAAGCGATTGCCCAGGATCAGCGCGTCATTGTAAAGCACCGCCATCGCCTTGGGGTTCTCGCCGATAAACTCGTTGTAGACGTCGTGCGCTTCCTGGAACTTCCCCTGACCTTCCAACGCGACGCCTAGACCCAAAACCGCCTCTTCCGACTGGTCGTCAATCGCCTCGGCGCGGCGGAACATTTTTTCGGCGTCCGAGTAACTACGACTCTGCAGATAGATCGCACCCAAATTCGTATGCGCCGCGGCGGACGGAGGATCGGCTTTGGTCGCTTTCTGGAAATACTCTAACGCGGCCGGCCGATTGCGTTCGGCCAATGCTTGCAGACCCAGGCTATTGTAGATTCCCGACTTCCACTCAAAGTTCGAATCCTTCTCGAGCTGGTTGAAGAAGTACTGGGCCATCTCTTCTTTTTTCACCTTGTGGTAATGCGTGGCCAGGATGAATAGCGCCCGTTTTTCCGTTGGATTCTTGGCAACGAAGTCTTTGATCTTGCGTTCGACACCCTCACCGCGCGATCCGGCGATGGAGGCCAGGTAATCGAGGTAGCGGCCCTTGTCGTCGGGACTAGGTACGGTGCTGTCCCAGGCCTTCACGCGATCCGAAGCCACATTGGGCTGGGGCGACTGGCCGCCCACTTCCACCGCGGCTTCCGCCTTGGCCCGCGCGCGGCATTTGCCGGCAAACTCATTGGTCACATGGAACTCAACCGCCTTTTGCGCGCAGACTTTGTAAAACTCCTCCGCCTGCTTATCCAAGACGGTAACCACTTCTGACTCGAGTTTCTTCAAGCCGATTTCGGCTTCTTTGCGCTCATCGCCCTTCATTTTGGCGGGGATGCTCACCTTCCGGAACGTGATGCCGTAGTTCGCGAAGCTTTCGGCCTTATCGTGAAGCGCCGCCACTCCCCACTCCGGAACCCCTAAGTCGATCACTTTGTCGTAACCCATGCCGAGGTTCTTCAGGCGCCGCTGTTTCAAACCCACCAAATAAACCAGGTCTTGAACCGGGAAGCGGATCTCCGTTTTCTCGTACGCGTCCCGCTGTTTCGCCATCGCCTGGTATTCATTTTCGGCGATGTAAAAGGCGGCCATGCCGATGTTCTTCACCGACTTGCCCGAAGCATTGAAAAGGGCGCGAATTTCACGGACCGTGTCTTGCTTGGCGGACGCCTTTCCGGCCGAATCGTATTGGCGGGCCAGGTCGCCCAGAATGACCAGCTTGTCTTCGGCCTTCGGGGTATCGCGCACGAGTTGGCGGTAAATCTTGGCAAAACCTTCCCAGTTGCCCTGCTTGCGATAGAGTTTGGCCAAGCTGATTTGGATCGCCTTGGCTTCTTCGTGGCTTACGTTACCCGAGCGCGTGTACTCGTTGTAACGCTCCACCGCCGCCGCGTTGTGCTCCAACATCTCGGCGAATAGCGCCGAGTTGTAGAGCGCCTTGCGGGCTTCCTTGTTCTTGGGCTGATTCTTGTGGAAATCGTGATACAGCTTTTGGGCTTCTTCGAAGTCGTACAGTTTCTCGGCGTTTTTCGCCATCGCTAGCATCAAAGTCTCGGAATATTTCGACTTCGGATACTTCGCGATGAATTGTCGGGTTACCTCTTGCGACTTCAGAGTTTCGCCCGCTTTTTCGTAACTCACGAGCGCGTTGTATAGGGATTTTTCGGCCAGCTCACCACTCGGATCCGATTTATAGAGGGCCATGTAGGTTTCGGCCGCTTTGGCCCACTTGTTATCGGCTTCGAGCTTTTCGACCTGTTTGAAGCCGATCTGAGAGCTGATCGTCTTCATCTCGGCTTGGAACTTCTTATCGCCGAGGTCAGGCATCTGCGCGAACTTCCGGGCCATCTGATCGAGGCCGTCGTAGTTCTTCTGCATGTTCAAAACGTCGAGCACGATGTACGCGGCGGTGGTGGCGCTGCGGTGCTTCGGGTGGTCCTGCGCAATCTTTACGAAGAGCTCCATCGCCCGATCGAAGTGATGGTAGCGGTAGTAAATCGCGGCGATGCGAAACTGCACGTCCACGATGCGAGACCCCTTCGGGTACTCCTTCATATAGTACTGCGCGATTTCGATGAATTTCTGTTCGCCCTCCGGAATATCCCGGGGATCCATATCCATCTTTTTCTGCTGTTCTTCGGTATAACGCTCAATCTTTTCGACCTTGGCGGTCAGCTGGTCCAACGCCAGCAGCGCATTGTAAACCGCCTCGTCGGTCATCTTGTCTTTGGGCGTAATCTTAGACGCTTCCATGTAAGCGTCGGCTGCGTTCAGCCACTTTTTCTGGCCGTACAAAACTTCCGCTTTGTAGAAGAGAAATTTTTTGCGGTCCGCGTGCTCCGGATAGTTGCGCAGCATCGAATCGTAGAGCGTGAGCGCGTAACCGTAAAGCGCCTTGTTGGAACCCTTTTGGGCCGAGGCGTGGTAGAAATAGGCCGCCTTAGTCCCCTCTTCTTCCAACGTCTTCAGCGTGCTCTTGAGCTCCGCTTTGTCGCCCCGGAAACTCGACGCCCAGTCGGACTTGGGGCCGTAGTGATCGAGCGCGTAAGCGAGCGCCTCGACCGCCTTCTCGGTTTTATCCATGCGATTGAGCGATTCGTAGATTCCCAACTGGATCATCGGCGCTTCGACCGAATCGGGCGCTTCGTTCATCAGGCGCTGGTAGGCCTTGATCGCTTCGGCATCCCGGGCTTTGGTGCGCATGATGTCGGCGATCTGGCGTAGGTTCTGGATCGCCTTGTCTTTGCCGACAGTGTCGTAAAAGAAATCCATCGCGTCGTCGATATTTCCGGCATCGCCGTAGAACACCACGAGATCGCGAAGGGCTTGCTCGCGCAAGTTGAACTTGGCGGGGTCGTTGGATCCTTCCAGATCTTTCACCAGACGCTTCATGTCCCGAAGCGCCTTATCCCCGCGCATCAGATTCAGCTCGCACCAGGCCAGTTTGTAATTGGCGTAGTGGAACATCGGGGAATCTTTTTGGTGGGCTAAGATCGCGAACTTCGCGTGGGCCGCCTTGAAATTGTTTTTGTCGAAATAATAGTCGCCCAAGTAGATGACGGCGTCCTCATACTTGCGGCTCTTCGGGAACTGCTTCACCAAGCGTTCGAGATATTTCGCGCCTTTATCCCGCTTGCCGCCTTCCATCTCCACAAAGCCGATAAAGAAGATGATTTCGTCGATTTTGGGGTGCTTGGGGTACTTGCGCTCCAATTCATAGAAAAGGGTAAGCGCATCCTTTAAGTATTTTTTCGAGCGGGTATTGTCCGGCTTGGGCATCGCCGTTTTCTTGCCCGCGGTCTTGTCCGTTTCCCACTGTTGGAGCTTGGCGGTCAGGATTTCGGTCTCCTGATAACTCAGCTCCATGTACTTTTCGGCGTAGAGCTGGCCTAAGCGCAAGAGCATGTTCTCGCGATTGATATTCAGACCCGAATCCATCTGCTGACGCAAGAGCTTGATCGCCTCCTCGCGCTTCTCCGACAAGAAAGCTTCTTTCGCGAAGAGGAACTTTTTCAGATCGACTTTAGGGGTTTTCTGACGGATGGCGTTTTTCACCGAGAATCGCTCGGAAACATAGAGTTTCCCGGCGCCACTCGGTCCGCTGCTCGTATTCTTCGTCAGTTCGAAATTTTTGTAAGGGCTCGTATCCCGTGCACCCAAAGCGCCCGTCGATACAATCGCCGCCACCGTCAAGATTTGTACAGCCGCCTTAGTTAACACAGCTGCTCTCCGTCGTGTAAACGTATGTGCCCAGTTCGTCTTCCCAATATTCGCCGGCGAACGGCCAGAAATGGTAGTTTTCGCCCACGCTGGTTTCCACATCGACCACGCGTTTCGGCGGCAGGCCCTTCTGGCCTTCGATCAGTTCCTTCTCGCCGGTGACGATTTCGACCTTCAAATAGTTGGCTTGTTCGCGCTGCGCCGTAAGTTCGCGCATCTTGCGACCGTGGATCTTACGCAGGTCTTGACCGATCTCGCGCTCCATCTGAGCGATAGCTTCGTCGACGAGTTTCGCCAAACGCTGGATCTGCTCGTTGCGACCGAGACGTCCCAAGTCACTGCGTTCCCGCCGCAAAACTTCCAGCACCTTCATTGATTTCGAAATACCTTCGTCCCGCTTGGCGAAGTTCACGAAAGCTCGGTTCAAGCCCTTACCCGAAGCGAAGGCTTCGTAGTAGGAGTTGTCGCTACCCATTTGGCTCGACTCATTCTGCATCGCACGTAGGATCGGATCGTAGATCGTGAAGAACTGGGCCAAGGTCTGGCGCATTTCTTCGTATTTGCAGAGGGAAAATAGGATCGTGGCGCGCAAGACGTACCCCTCCCCCACCAGGTCTTCCTGGTAGAAGGGCGAAAGCACGGTGTGCAAGTTCCCTAACGAAACCGTCGTATCGTTTACGCGTAGCAACGGCCAGCTCGCTTCGAGCAAAATCGTCAGCCAGTGCGGTGAGGAACTCGTGAACTGAGCATACATTTCGATGGAGCGTTCGATTTGACCGGCGGAATAGGCCGAGCGCGCCAAATTGAGTTTTGCGAGATCCTTCAGTGCCGCTTTGTCTTTCTCGCGACCACACGCCTGAATGGCCCGTTCGAAGTTCGCGATCGCCTCTTTGTAGTTCTTTTGCCGCGTCGCCACGACGCCGAGCAAAAACGCCGCTTTGGCGAAGAACGGATTCTCCGGGTGCACCGATTTCAGGTAGCTCGCCGCCTTACTGTCGTCGCCGACACTATAGTAATGAGCGCCAATCGCGTAGTTAGAGTGCGCGGCTACACTGGACGAGATGAAGCTGCCGGGTAGCGCCTGCAGGGCCTTGCCCGCGCGCTCGATCATATTCAATTTGTCCGTAATGATAACCGCGTTCTTAATCGCTTTTTCGTAAACCTGTTTGTTCTGCGCATCGGCGGTGAGCAACACATTGCGGAACGACGTGTAGCTCGCGTAGTACATGCCGAGTTCGAAGAGCGCTAAACCTTGATAGTAGTAAGCGAGATTGCGATCGCCGGGGGTAGCCGCCGTTTGCACGGCCTGGCCAAAAAGCTCGATGGCGCGGGCGTGACGGCCTTTTTCATATTGCAGCTTACCCAATTCGAGCGCAGATCGCGGCGGCTGCGCTTGCGCACGACGTTCGGCGAACGTCGGACGCCCGACGAGAATGGTAAGGCTGAGAATCGCCCAAACCGCCCTTTTCATGGAATCCCCTTAGTTGCTCGGCATCTTCGGCAGCCAGAAACTCAAAGACACCGTGAACGCGTAGTTGTTTCTTAGCTTGCTGGTATCCGCGCCCGTCACCCGATCGGTCGACTGCTCTTTGTAGATGTAGTCGCGGAAATCGAAACGCATCGAAAACCATTCCTTGAAGAAAAGCCGAAAGCCGACGCCCGGAAACACGGTGAGGTATCCGTGGCTCTCGGTCTTGGCCAGACCTGCCCCGAGCGTGAAGAAGGGCTCGATGTAGGCGATATATTGCGAAAAGGTGGCCAGCTTTCCGTAGAACGGCGTGACTTGCAGTCCACCGGTCAAAAAGTACAGGAGACGCTGCTCATCGATGTTGATCTTGGCTCCCACCTGCTCCTTGTTGATATCGTCCGTGAAGCTGCTGAAAAAAGTCTTGGTGTAGACGAAGCCGGGAAGCTCGATGGCCAGCCAGTCATTAAAGTGAAACGTTGCGCTCGCGCCGCCAAACAAAGTGCGACGAACGGTGCCGAAGGGAACGCCGCCAAACATCACCGGCGTCAACTCGAGTCGATGATTCTTGCGCGTGTATTTGCGCTGAACCACCACGACCTCCTCGTCGGGAACCGTGCCGATTTCGGCCAACTGTTCTTCAATGATATTGGCCCGGGCCGGCGTGGCGTTTACCACAAACCAAAGCGCCATGAACACGAAGGCGGACCGGTTCGGATCGCGGAAAAGTTTCTTCATGGTGATGTTTGGGTAAAGAAATGGCTCTTAAAGGAGCTACTCATCATTATAGGGCACACGCCGGGGATTGACCAGAAAACCTAACGGCAATACCCTTCGCCAATTACCGTCAACTTCGGGAGAGCGCGGCATGTCAGTCGATACATCGGAAATCAAATTCGTTTGGCAGGATGGAAAAATGGTGCGCTACGGCGATGCCAAAGTTTCCGTGCTTTCGCATAGCCTGCATTACGGCACCGCGGCATTCGAGGGGATCCGCGCTTACCAAACGACCGATGGACGGACGGCCATTTTTCGCGCGGAAGAGCATTTCCGCCGTTTGAACGATTCGTGCAATACGCTGGATCTGGTGATGGAAACCACGCTCGGCGAATGGATGTCGGCGGCGACCGAGATCATTCGGAAGAATGAATTTAAGGAATGCTACCTTCGGCCCATTGCCTTCGTGGACGATACGTTTCGCGGTCTGAAGCTGCCGCAGGGCGCCAAGGCGCGCACCGCGTTGATCGCTTGGCCGTGGGGCAAGTACATGGGAGATGAAGGGGCCACCAAAGGTATTAAGGTCGCGGTGTCCAGTTACCGCCGCCCCGATGTCGCTACCGGTTTGCCGTGGGCGAAACTCAGCGGCAACTATCTCAACTCCGTGCTCGCGCGGCGTCAAGCCACGCTGAACGGCCATGACGAAGCCATCTTGCTCGACACGCAGGGCTACATTGCCGAAGGCTCGGGCGAGAATATCTTCATGGTGAAAAACAACGTGCTCATTACTCCACCTAAGGGCGCGATTCTCCCCGGCATCACCCGCGATAGCGTGATGCAGCTAGCCAAGAGCCATGGCTGGGAAGTGCGCGAGGAGTTCATTACCCGGAATCAGATCTACCTAGCCGACGAAGTCTTTTTCACCGGCACGGCAGTGGAAGTGACGCCCATTCGCGAAATCGACGGACACGCCATCGGCACCGGCAAGCCAGGCGAAATCACCCGCACCCTCACCGACAGTTTCTTTAAGGTAGTGCGCGGCGAAAACCCCGCCTTCAAACACTGGCTAACGTACGTGTAGTCATTGCGAGGGCCGAAGGCCCGAAGCAATCTCGCATCGCTCCGCGATGCGGGTTTGCTTCGCTAAGCTCGCAAAGACTAGAAACGCCAGTTGGCGAGAAGCATCATGGGGGCGACGGTGGACGGAAAGCCGTCGAACCAGCTCTTGGTCTGCATGATGACGTTCACGATACCGATTTGGATTCCGGATGCGTTCTCCGCGTAATTGATCGCCCCAATTTGAACACCGTTCATCTTACCCGCGTAGTTCATGACACCAATTTGGAAACCCGTCATTCCGCCTTCGGCGTAGTTGATCACCCCACCCTGGCCGCCGGAAAACTGAATCTTGGTATGGTTCACCCCGCCCACCATAAGTCCGGTGTAGTGGTCCCCATAGTTCATCCCACCGATGGCCAAGCCCGCACTATGGCCGCGCGTCCCGTTAACGATCCCAATGGCCAGCGACGTTTGCTCGTTCTCACCCCAAAAGCTCAACGTGAAGCCCGTGACGGAGTCGGTCACCGGATAGATCTGCGCCTTCGGCACTAGGGATAGGTTAAAGAAATGATTGCCGCCGCGCTGCGAGTCCGGCTCACGAGGAGCTTCTTGAGCAAACGCGAAACGCGTAAGACCAAGCACGAGAACTAGAAGAAATTGTCGTTTCATGAGGATAGTTTAACAACTCTCAAGCGAAAGTCGACGGCGCTCTCCTCGGAAGGATGACAGCTATGACTCCCTCGCGTACTTTTCGCCCATGGCAGTGAAACCCACAAAAACCAAGACAATCGAAATAGTCGGTGGCCCGAATGGCAGTGGCAAAAGCACCTTGGCCGAGTCGTTTCTCCTCGGCAGAAAAAAGGCCGGCATGTTTATCAATGCCGATACTATCGCCAGCGGGATTTCGCCGCTCAAGCAAGAAGTGGCCGCTTTTGCCGCCGGTCGATTGATGGTCTCCGCGGTTCAAGAAGCCATTCAACAGGGGAATAGTTTTTCTTTTGAGTCCACTCTCTCGGGAAAATCTTGGCTACCTTTCCTAAGGGCTGCCATTAAGACGGACTACCAAATCACGACCTACTTTGTTTTTGTGAACGGTGTCGCGGAGAGTCTTTCGCGGATAGAATCTCGGGTTAGGGCCGGTGGGCATGCGATTCCAGCTGCGACGGTCGCCAGACACTACCCACGCTGTTTTCGGAACTTCTGGGATCTCTATCGCCCTCTTTCCCACGATTGGTATTTAATCGACAACTCCGGTTCGAAAGGGCGCATGGTCATTTCAAAGGCGGCCTTTTCTGAGTTAAACGTGGTTGAGCAAGAAGCGTTTGCCGAGCAGTTTCTAAAGCGAGGGAAGAATGGCAAAAGCCACGGCAAAACTTAAGGCACCCCCGGGTTTACTCGAGGCACTCGAGGAATTCCCCCGTTTCTTGAAAGAAAAGAAGCGTCGGCGAGAACTTCGTAAGAGATTTGTTGAAGCGAAGTTCGGTGACGTTTCCCGCCGGCTATTGCTGGAAGCGAAGAAACGAGAAAAGAAAGAACGGTTAGGTCCTCCGGGACCTCCCGTACATCCCTGGCGTCTGTGTGCTGCCGGGCAACATTGGGTAAAAGAACACGCCCGCGAAAATAATCCCGTTCAGGGATATTGCCGCCGAAATCCCAGTCGAAAAGATCAGTTATATGCCGACGAAATGCTGGAAATGGCATCGAAATACTTTGGAACTGCCGCTGCCAACCGCCTTCCGGGACTGGAAGAATTCCCCAACTCTTTCAGTTTTGACCACCTCATCGTCGGATGGACAAAATATTGGAATGAGGTGCTCAAACCCACGCCGCTGCTCGACGCCAAACTCGTCAAAGCTCTGATCGCCAGCGAATCAAGCTTTCGCCGAACAGTATCAGTGAAAAACCGAGGGAATCCGGCGCGCGGTCTAATGCAAGTGACCGACCAAACGCGAGCGATTCTTTCCAATGAAAAGGGAGAGCTCAAAGATTTCTTGGTGAACCTTTCGCGCGAGGGCGCAGAAGATCCCGTTCTCAATATTGCGGCCGGGGTTCGGTGGTTGTTTCAAAAACGCCGATTGGCTTCCGCTCGACTCAAGCGGATCGCCACCTGGGAAGAAGCGGCGGGAGAGTATAAAGACGTCCTACGCCGTACCGATCCAAAATCAAAAAAAATCTATGCGGATCTGCTCAAACTTTACGGGAAGATGTCCTCTCCTTAATGCGGTCGTGGCGGGACTGTTAAGCTGTTGTGCTTCGCCAGGAGGCGAACAGCGTGCACAGGCAACTCCAATAACCCCCACTTACGGCATCCTCACCCCTCAGGATTTAGAAAAGGAAGGAGAAACTCGAACGCATTCCACTCGGCCGAACGACTTGCGATACGGGCCCGTCTGGCAATGCCGACCGGTAGATAGAATTCAAACGCACTGCACACCTACCGGTGGCCGCCGCTCCGAGCTCGGGGGCCAGTTTTCCTTTCGCCCCGAAGTATCAATTTGGAATCAAGGGAAAGAGTATGTTTTCTGCCTCCGGTCGACCCAGACCTTAGACACTTGCAAAGCAATCTCGCGAGAGTGGCGGGCGCTGGTAAGGACAGGACAGATTGACTGCCTCTCCGCTGAATCCCTTCAAGCGGAAACGGTGCAACATCTTCAGACTCTCAAACAGTCCGACTGGTTGCTCAGCGCCATTAAAACCCAACGTGGTGGCTGGAATTACTTTGAGTACGGCCCCGAACTATAATCGGATTTCCCCCTTGATTTGGCATGCAAGGAAGGTTTATCTATTGCGTTGATGCAAGCTTTGCCCACCTCTCGCTCATGACCGCCCATTCATGAAAAACATTTCGGTCACACTGCCCGACGGCTCGGTCCGTCAAGTTCCGGAAGGCTCGACCGCCCAAGCGGTAGCGGCTTCGATTGGCCGTGGACTGGAGAAAGCCGCCGTTGCCGCCAAGGTGAATGGCAAAGAATACGATTTGAACCGGCCGCTGCCGGGAGACTGCCAGCTGGCGATCATCACGCGCGACAGCAAAGAGGCGCTGGAAGTCTTGCGCCATTCCACCGCTCACCTGCTCGCCCAAGCCATTAAAGAAACCTGGCCGAAAGCCCAGATCACCATCGGCCCGGTGATCGAAGACGGCTTTTACTACGATATCGATCTCGAACAAAAACTCTCGCCGGATGATCTTCCGAAGCTCGAAAAGAAAATGGAAGAAATCGCGGCGCGTAAGCTCGAGGTGAAGCGTGACGAATGGCCGCGTGATAAGGCGATCGAGTATTTCAAGAAGATCGGCGAAGCATTCAAGGCCGAAATTATCCACGATCTAAAAGATCCGGTAGTAAGCGTCTACACCCAAGGGGATTTCACGGATCTTTGCCGCGGCCCCCACGTGCCCAACACCGAGCGCCTAGGAAAATTCAAACTCACGTCGATTGCCGGCGCTTATTGGCGCGGCGACGAAAAGAACAAGATGCTCCAACGCATCTACGGAACCGCGTTCGCGAATCAAAAGGATCTCGACGAGCACCTGCACCGTATCGAAGAAGCGCGCAAACGCGATCACCGTCGACTGGGACAAGAACTCGAACTCTTCACGTTTCTGCAGATTGCGCCGGCGATGCCGTTCTATCTGCCCAAGGGCACGATGCTCTGGAATTTGATGGCGTCCTTCATCCGCGATCGGATGCGCAAGGATTACCGTGAAGTCATCTGCCCGCAGCTGATGACGACGGAGTTGTGGAAGACCAGCGGTCACTACGACAACTACCGCGACAATATGTTTTTCACCGACCCGGGCGGCGAAGGCGAAACGACGATGTCGCTCAAGCCGATGAACTGCCCTGGTCACGCCGCGCTTTTTAAGACGAGCCTGCACAGTTACCGCGACTTGCCGCTGCGACTCGCCGAACTTTCCAAGCTCCACCGCTACGAACGCGCGGGCGTTACCCACGGGCTTTTTCGCACTCGGACCTTTAGCCAAGACGATGCGCATATCTTCTGCACGCCCGACCAGGTGCAATCGGAAGTGCGCAAGGTCATCAAGGACACCTACGAGGTCTACAAGATTTTCGGATTCGATCAGGTCAAGGTCCGCTTGGGTACCCGGCCCAAGGCCAATTCCCTGGGCACCGACGAAGGCTGGAATCACGCGATCGCCCAGTTGGCGGAATCCCTCAAGGCGGAAGGCCTGGAGTACGAATTAGCCGATGGTGAAGGGGCCTTTTACGGACCAAAGATCGAGTTCCACATCCGCGACAGCATCGGCCGGTATTGGCAGTGCGGGACGGTCCAATATGACCCCTACCTGCCCGAACGCTTTGGCCTGGAATACGTCGACACCGACAATAGCGCCAAGCGACCGATCATGCTCCACCGCGCTATCTTCGGTAGCCTCGAGCGCTTCATGGGCATTTTGCTCGAACACCACAATGGCCACCTCCCCGCGTGGATTAGCCCTTTGCAGGCGGTCGTCATTGGTGTTACCGACGCTCAATCGGCTTATGCCACGGAACTCGCCACGGCCATGGACGGCTGGGGCATCCGGGTCGAGACCGATTTGAGAAATGAAAAGCTGGGGTACCGGATTCGGGACGCCCAGTTGAAGAAGATTCCCTGGATGGTGGTCGCGGGTCAGAAGGAACAAGAAGCCCGCACGGTAACGGTCCGCAAATCGACCGGCGAAAACCTAGACCCTATGTCTTGGGAAGAGTTTCATAAGTATCTGAAATCGTTTCAGGTGCCCGGCAGTCAACCCTTAGGAGGAAAGACCCATTCGACCCTTTAACCCACGTTTTCGACAAGACTCCCGTCCGCAAGACGGCCTGCGCATCAACCACCGTATTCGCGCCCGCGAAGTCCGCGTCATCGGCGCCGACGGCGCCCAATTGGGTGTCATGGAGACCCGAAAGGCCATCGAAATGGCCACGGCCCTGGGCTTAGACCTGGCCGAAGTCTCCCCCAACTCCGTTCCTCCGGTCTGCAAGATCCTGGATTACGGCAAGTTTAAGTACCAGCAGAAGAAGAAAGCGGCCGTCGCGAAGAAGAACCAGACGGTTTCGACCCTTAAAGAGGTCCAATTTCGCCCCCAAACCGACAAGCACGATGTCGATTTCAAGGTGAAACACATCGTCCGGTTTCTCGAGGAAGGCAATAAGGTCAAAGTCTCAGTCCGGTTCCGCGGCCGAGAGGCTGCCCATGCGGAATTGGGGCATGTTCTGCTCAAGCAGATTATTGACATGGTTGGACCTTCGGGTATGGTTGAGGCCAATCCGAAGATGGAAGGGAAGATACTTTCTCTCGTTTTTGGACCCGGTCCCAAGGCCGGGAAGAAACCCGAACCTAAAGCTGCTTCCACCGAGAAGGCCGGCGCTGCGCCGAAACCCAAGGGAAATGAAAACGCTTCAGGAGAATCGGGCCACGGTCAGTGACCGGGAAGGTAAACGGCCATGCCGAAAATGAAGTCTAAATCCGGCGCCCGTAAGCGGTTTAAGCTGATGGGTTCTGGTCGAATTAAACGAAAAAAAGCTTTTCGTCGCCACTTGCTCGAGCATAAATCGGCTAAACGCGGCCGTCATCTTCGTAAGGGGACGATGGTCGATGAAAGCAATCTCGCTCAGGTGAAGCGAATGCTCCTGGCGTAAGTCGCTCGGGGTTTTGATTTTTTAAGTAGTACGAGAGTGATATGCCTAGAGTAAAACGCGGTCCTGCCGGTCGAATTAAACGCAAAAAGCTGCTCCAACGAGCGGAAGGCTTTTTCGGCAGCGCCAAAAGTATTGTCAAAGTCGCACGCGAATATACGAATCGTGCGGACCGTTATGCGTACCGGGATCGGAAAACGCTTAAGCGGGAAATGCGGTATTTATGGCAGGTGAGGATTAACGCCGCCTGCAGGGTTCACAATCTGAGTTATTCCAAGTTTGTCTCGGGCCTTAAGAAGGCGAACATCGAATTGGATCGCAAGATTCTTGCCGATCTCGCAGTGAGAAATCCTGCCCATTTTACTCAGCTTGTGGAGCTTGCGCGGCCGCAAGCTGCATGATCGATAATATTCAACGGATCCAAGAAGAGGCCCGTAGCCGAATTACCTCCGCGCCGGACACCGGTGAATTGGAGCGTCTGCGCGTCCACTACCTCGGCAAAAAAGGGCTCATTACGAGTCTGCTCGCTCAGCTGCGTGACCTGACCCCCGAAAAGCGGCGCGAAGCCGGGGCCGCCCTCAACGCCGTCAAAAGTGAATTCGAAAAATTCTTTACCTCGCGCCAGGACGAACTCGAACAGCGCCAAGTGGAGCAAGAACTCAAAGACACTCCCCGTTTGGATGTCACTCTGCCCGGCACGTATACCGTCACTCCCGGTTCTTTGCACCCCATCACACGCGTGATGGAACAAGCCATTCAGGCTTTGCGACGCGTCGGCTTTTCCGTGGCGAGCGGCCCCGAAGTGGAATTGGAGTTTTACAACTTTGAAGCCTTGAACACTCCCGAGCACCACCCCGCTCGCGACATGCAAGACACCTTCTATATCGAAAAGCCCGTGCTTTTGCGTTCGCATACCTCGCCCGTGCAAATTCGCGCGATGAAGAACATGAAGCCGCCGCTGCAGATTATCTCCGTCGGGAAGGTATACCGTTCCGACTACGATCAAACCCACACGCCGATGTTTCATCAGCTCGAAGGTTTGATGGTGGACGAAACGGTCTCCTTCTCCGACCTCAAAGGTTTGATGTATTACCTTGTGAAAGAACTCTTCGGCGCCCGCCCGCTGCGCTTTCGCCCGAGCTTCTTTCCCTTCGTCGAACCGGGCGCGGAAGTCGACATGCTCTGGGGCGATCCCAAAGCGCGCGGCGGCAAAGCCCCCGCGCCTTCGGATTGGATGGAAATTGGCGGCGCCGGAATGGTGCACCCAAATGTTTTGCGCGCGGTGGGCTACGATCCCGACCGCTACACCGGTTTTGCCTTTGGCTTAGGTCTCGAACGCATTGCGATGACTAAATACGGAATGGGAGACCTGCGAGCCTATTTTGAAAACGACCGGCGAATGCTGGAACAGTTTTGAGAAAGCGCTAACTCATGCAGTTATCGATCAGTTGGCTCCGTGATTACTTGTTGAAGCCCGACGTGAAGATTCAGGCGTCGGAGTTGGCCGAAAAGCTCACCATGCGCGGGATCCAAGTGGGCGGCATCCGTCAGCCTTCCGCCGGCCTCGACAGCGTGGTAGTCGGACGCATCGAAAAAATCGAGCCGCATCCCAATGCCGATAAGCTCCAAGTGACTCGCGTCATCGTGAGTCCTGAGCCCGGCGCCGAACCTTTGCAGATTGTTTGCGGAGCGAAAAACATCGCCGAAGGCGATATCGTGCCCGTGGCGCTAATCGGCGCCAGCCTCCCCGGCGGCATCCGCATTAAAAAGTCAGCGATCCGCGGCACGGAATCCAGCGGCATGATCTGCTCGGCCTCGGAGCTTGGAATCGATGACAATTCCGAAGGCATCTTGCAGTTGCCGAAACACGCCGTACTGGGCGATCCCGTCTCGCGCCTTTTGGGCGGCAAGCAAGACGAAGACATCGTTTTTGAACTCGAACTCACCGCCAATCGGGCCGATTGCTTGAGCGTTATTGGGCTCGCGCGCGAAATCGCGCCCTTGCTCAAGACCAAACTGCGCGATCCGAAACCGACCAAGTTTAAGATGTCGCAACACCGAACGTCTTCCGTCATCAAAGTGGAAGTCGATGATCCGGTGCTTTGTCCGCGCTACGTGGCGCGCGTGATCGACACGGTGAAAATCGGCGAGAGCCCGGACTGGCTCAAGCAACGCTTAGAATCGGTGGGTTTGCGCCCGATCAATAACGTCGTCGATGTCACCAACTTCGTGATGTACGAGTACGGCCAACCCCTGCACGCTTTCGATTTGCGCCGCATCCAGAGCGGCACGGTACGCATCGGCCCGTGCCGAGAAGCCCAAGACTTCACGCTGCTGGACGGCTCGACCGCCCGGCTCGAACCCGGCGATATCTTGATCTTCGATGGCGATCGCCCGATTGCGTTGGCGGGAATCATGGGGGGACTCAATTCCCAGGTTGAAGCCGACACCACCGCCATCTTGCTCGAGAGTGCCACGTTTCAGCCGCAACAGATTCGCAAGACGGCCAAGCGCCTCGGTTTGTCGTCCGAAGCCTCAAAGCGTTTTGAAAAGGCGAGCGACATTGCCGTCGTGGCCGCCGCCGGCGATCGGGCCGCGGGACTCTTTCAGGATCTTTTCAATGCCAACGTTTACCACCCGGCGATCGACACCAATGAATTTGGCGTGCGTGAGCCGGTCTTGGCGCTCGATATGCGCGACGTCCGGCGCATCGCGGGCTTGAACGATATCTCCGTCGAGGCGGTCGCGGAGTTGCTCGACTCCATTGGCATCAGCTCGCACCGAAAATCCGTCAATGTGCTTTCGGTGCGCTTGCCGACCTTCCGTCAGGATCTCAAGGAAAGCGTCGACCTTATCGAAGAAGTCGCGCGCCTCAATGGCTATGACTCGATTCCGCTGAAGCTCCCGCAGTCGGTGGCGATGTACGATCGCCCGGATGAAAGCCGGTGGGAATTTGAACGCAAGGCCAAGCACATCCTTTGCGGACTAGGTTTGCGCGAAACGATTCACTACAGTTTTACGTCGGAGCAAAATCTTGGCCGATACGGTTTGCTGCACGAGAATCGCGTGACGCTGCAAAACCCTCTGAATGAGGACATGAAAGTTCTGCGCACGAGCCTCTTGCCGTCATTGCTCGAGACTTACGCGTACAACCACAATCGCTCTTTGCGCGATCAACGTTTTTTCGAAGTCGGCAACACCTACCGCACTGAACCCAAGGTCGAAACGAAAGTGAAAGAGACGCTCTACGCGGGCGCCTTGCTTTCGGGCAAACAGCTTCCGCCGAGCTGGAACGGCGAGTCGCGCAACGTGGATTTCTTTACCGCCAAAGGGCTGTTGGAAATCTTAGTGAAGCAGCTCACCACCGTTTCTCTGACCTTCGAGCCGATGCAGACCTCTAAGCTCTTTCACCCGCACCGCAGTGCCACCGTGAAACTGGGGCTTAAGGAGATCGGCCATATCGGGGAAATTCATCCGGTGGTACGCGACAATGTCTTGGATACGACCGAAGCCGTGGTCTTGTTCGAAATCAACCTCGGCGCCCTGCGCAAGTTTGAGCGCACCGGCGTGAAATTCCAAACGCCCTCTAAATTCCCGGCGGTAGAATTGGATCTCGCTTTCCTCGTCGACAAAGAGATCTCGAGTGCCGCGATGAGTGAAACTATCAAGCAGGCGGGCGGGGATCTACTTTCGAACTTTGGCGTCTTTGACGTTTACGAGGGCGAACGCATTGCCGCCGGCAAGCGGAGCCTCGGATTCCGGCTAGCTTTCAGCTCGCCCGATCGCACTCTGCAAGAACCGGAAACCGCGTCGCTGCGCGACAAGATCGTTCAGAACGTCAAAGACAAGCACGGCGCTCAGCTGCGCGATTAGCCGCCACCCGTTTAACGTGTTAATATTTCATGCAGACGGGGGTAGGCATGAAAGACAGCGAACTTCCTAGAGACTCCGAGAAGCAAGGCTACAAACTTTTACTCGATTCGTTGCGCGACCAACTGCTGAAACGCCGCGAAATTGAAGAAACGCCGCCCCCTCCCCCTTCCGTGGAAATTGACGTGGCCGCGGCCACGGTCCGCTTGCCGGAAGGTAAAAAGTATTTTCGGATTGGTGAAGTCGCGGAACTCATCGGTGTCGAAGCCTATGTGCTGCGCTATTGGGAAAATGAGTTCGGTTCCATCCGCCCCAAGAAATCTCGCAGCGGCCAACGCATTTACGAACGCAAAGATGTTCAGCTGCTAGGCCTTGTCCACCACCTTCTCCACGTGGAGAAATTCAGTCTCCAGGGTGCTAAGCAAAAGCTGATCGAGCTGCGCAAAGCCTCAAAAACTCCGCCGCCCCCCGCACCCAAAGCGATGGACCCCAAGCTCCTGAAGTCCTTGGCAACCGACCTACGCCAGCTCATTCATTTGATCAAAGAAAGCTAGTAACCATCCGTCTCTCGCGATCGTGCCCCGTACGTTCGCACGTATCTTGCGTGAGCCGCGCGGACGAGATCAAAACGTCCTTAGCCTCGTTGAAACCTTCATGGGTCGATCGGCGGGCACGGAGGCGGATATTCCGGACGCTTCCGATGAGATGAAATAGGCCAAGACGTAAAGCCCGCGGGGTGGTCTCAATTTATCAAAGAGTACTAGTTCCCACTGGGCGGCTCTGCTATACCCGCGCAAATGCGAAAGCTCGCTATTTGGGCCTTTGGCCTCGCGCTCAGCCTCAGTGCCGTTGCGACAAAAGACCCGGTCGACCCCTGCGTCCTAAAACTTGAAAATGCGGGGCACGTTCCGGTCGTTTTACACTTTCTCCCCTTCCATTTGGAATACACTCCCCTGCTTTCGGCCATCCTTTCCCTATCTCATTCGGCCGATGTCCCCATAATCTACCGCCCGGTCTTCCTCTACTCCTTTAACGAACTCCCCCTTTGGCATGGTTTCGTTCGCATCGAAAGCCATTTCAAAGACCTTCCGACCCCGCGATTTCGCGAAGCGGTTTTGGTCTACAACCGAACGGAACGACGCACGCTTGTCGACATGGCCCTGCTTGGCCCCTTAGTCCGTTCTCATCCCGGCTCGATTGATGAATCGCAACGCGTCTTTCTCGCGCGGGAACGTCCAACCGCCGAACTTTTGGCGATGGAAGGGCACCAACTCAGGGCGCGTCCGGAAGCGATTAACCAACGCAGTCCCGAAGCGGATATGGACACGCATGCCGCTAGCATGGTCTCACGTCTGGAGCCAGGCTCCCAAACGCACGCATTAGTTCCGACGACCCATACGAGCACCGTGGAGTTTAAGAAATGTGGGACCGGAAGAAGCGACACGCTTAAGAACTTGGTGGCGGAGAGCCTCAAACGCGGCGGACAAAGCCCGCGCATTGTTCTGGACGCCCGTGAAACGACTCTCACCCCGGAAGAATCAGAGCGGACCGCGAAACGGGTCGTTGGTCACCTGCAAGCCCATTGGGACCGGGGCTACCCCGAACGCCTGCACGAACTTCGAATTCTAGGCCCAGACTTTGACCACGTTTTCGTACTTTTAACCGAGGAACATTTCGGATTGATCAAGCCACAGGAGATGCCGGTAGTTCAGCGTATCTATGGAACTTCCAACCATGTGCGACTTTTTCGCTCGGGAGAAGGACCCGACCAAAAAATCGTGATTCCTCCCAATAGCGCCCTCTTCACTGAGATCGAGTCCGATGCTGATGGTTCTCGCCCACCGTTGATTCGGCTGAAACAGCCTTAGGTTCGGCGCGCCCTTTGCATTCTCGTCCATTATGAAAGCGATTCTAGGTGTTCTTTTGGATATTGATGGAACTCTCGTCGACAGCAATGATCCGCATGCTCATGCGTGGAAAGATGCTTTCCAGGCTTTCGACATTCCCATTTCCTATCCCGTGATGCGCTCGCTCGTTGGAATGGGCGGCGACAAAATCATCCCGCGGGTAGCGGGATTCCGCGAAGACTCCGAACGGGGCGAGAAACTTGCCAGGCTTCGTGGTGAAACTTTCAAAACAAAATACCTGCCGATGGTCCGCCCGTTCGATGGCACTCGCGAGCTCATCCAGGCCTTCAAAAAACGCGGTTGGAAAGTGGTCGTGGCTAGCTCGGCCTCGAGGGAAGACCTCGATTCCCTTTTGGGGGTAGCCAACATCCAGGACCTCATTAGCGAGACCACTTCCTCCGACGACGCAGAAGAATCGAAACCCGACCCCGATATCATTCGAGCGGCCCTTCAGAAAATCGATCTACCAGCCGATTCCGTCGTCATGGTGGGGGACACGCCTTATGACATCGAAGCGGCCGCCCTCGCCGGAGTGCGTACTATCGCCCTTTGCTGCGGGGGCTGGGACAAGACCTATCTCACCGGCGCCTGGAAGGTCTTTGAGTCTCCCGCCGACCTGCTCAAACACTTCCAAAACGGCGAAATCTAGGTTATCCCTACCCATTCTGTACTCTTATGTCGGGGCGTGGCGCAGGGGTTTAGCGCGCTTGCTTGGGGTGCAAGAGGTCGTGGGTTCAATTCCCGCCGCCCCGATATTTTACCAACGTCTTTCCGGCAACAAATCCTCGGGAAATCCTAAAGGCTTAACACTCAAGATTAACCTCAACCTCACGCGACGTAGTCGCTCCAAAAGGCCCGATCCGACGATTCCACTCCGGCGCCGGAGTGAAAGACCGTCGGTATAGAGGGCGGTTTCGTCCTCGCAATGACGGCGTGAAACCGTCATTGCGAGCCCCGGCATTCCAATACCGGTGGAAGCGACTAGCACTAACAAACCTGCTTTTACCCTCCCGATTGATAGTAAAGATCACTTTACTAGTGCAAAACATTAGTAAACTATGCTTTACTAAATATATGATCCGTTCAACCGGCACTTACCTGATCACATCGGCAGGGGGCGAGAACGTTCGGGCCTTCATTCCCTCTCCGCTGCCACCTTCTCCACCGTTGGAGTGGTCCGAAACCTTGAGTGCGGCACTCGTTGAAGCCGAACGAAAGTTGGGAGCGCTTACCGTCGCTCTAGACCTACTCCCCAACCCCGATCTTTTTGCCTATTCCTTTGTTAGAAAAGAGGCTGTGTTTTCCTCGCAAATCGAAGGTATTCAGGCCACCCTCTCGGATCTGCTTAACTACGAAGCAGCGCCCAACGATTTTGAAACGAATCAAGATGTCCTCGAAGTCTGCAATTACCTGGATGCGCTTCAGTACGGCCGAAAGCAATTGAATGATCCAAAGGGATTGCCGCTATCATTACGGCTAATACGAGATATCCACGGGCGACTCATGCGCGGGGTAAGGGGGGCAACCAAAAATCCCGGAGTTTTTAGAACTACCCAGAACTGGATTGGGGGCTCTCGGCCGGGAAGCGCACACTTTGTCCCGCCGCCGCCCGCTGAAATGAAGCAATGCTTGAGCGACTTCGAAAAGTATCTTCATCGCGCCAATCCCAATGAGCACCCGTTGACCCGGATCGGAATGATTCATGTGCAGTTTGAAACCATCCATCCTTTCCTAGATGGGAACGGTAGACTTGGACGACTTCTCGTCGCACTTCTTTTTGAAGCCTGGATGGGTCTAGACGCCCGACTTTTGTATTTGAGTTTGTACTTTAGGAGAAATCAGCAGGAGTATTACCGCCAACTCGACTCAGTTCGACGCGAGGGAAACTGGGAGGGATGGACCCTTTTTTTTCTGACCGGAATTTCCGAAATGGCCGATGAGGCAATACAAACCTCCCGAAACATATTTCAGCTCTTTGAAAAAAATCGTAGGAAGCTGTTAAAAAATCCCAGAGCGCTCGTTCCAGCATTGCGACTTCATGATTTTCTATCGGACCATCCCGTTCTGACGATAGGTACGGTAGTAAAACTACTCAGCACCACCAAGCCGACCGCCGCCAAGGCCGTGGAGGCTCTGGTTAGGGCCGGCATCCTGCGTGAAACCACCGGCGCTAGGCGAAACCGGATATTCGGTTATAAGGACTACCTCCAATTGCTGAAAGGGGACTTTACTGACAACACTTCCACTCCGGCGCCGGAGTGAAAAGCCTGCTCACGGTCAGACCTAATTCTCATCGATGTTTACGAGGCGTCCGTCTTGGTCCTGTAACCTAGTGGAGATTTGGAGGGGGAGTTTCAGGACACTCGTGATGTACCGATCGTAGTCCCGTTCATCGGGAAAGAGGTAAACGTCTTTGACCCGGTTCCGATAGCCATCGTTCCTCTGCATCGCCGTACGAATCTCTTGGTAGTTATCGCCGTTTCGGAAGCGGTCGAGAAGAATCCGCTGCGCGTTTCCATGAAACGTACCAAACGTTTTGGCCGTCGTAAGGGTGGGAATGACCACCAAATGGGGAGATTGCGCCGCTTCTAGTTCATGCACGGCTTTGGTGTGAGACCAACAGCTCGTGTTGAAGTAAACCAGAGGGCCCTTCCCCTCCTTTTCTCGGTGTCGAATCCATGTGCCAAATTCTTCGTTGGATAAAAGCATCCCCGTACCGGCAACATTCACGGGGAAGATGAGTTTTATCTCCTCTCGGGCGCCATCGGCCCCCGCTTTGATTCCGATTCGTACCGCGGCCTTTTGCGGAAAACGAAAAAGGTTTTTTTCATCCCCGTCCGAGTGCGCTTCTTTCAAGAAGTAGTCCATCCGCCCACTCGTCACTTCCTCTTTCAACCAACCGTGCGTGTCCTCAATCGGTTTCGCTTCACCGAATACAAACCCTTCACCTTGGTAGTAGTCCAGGTAGTCACCCATTAACGAACCGGCATTGGCAATATTGGAACCCGCCATGACGGTCCCGGATAACACCCCGTCCTTCTTCAAGTCGTCATAAGGGAACGCCGTCGAGTTATCCACCAAGCCTTTGCGTCCCGCCACCAGATCCACTTTCACCGAAGCCTTGTATTCATTCTTCCCATGTTTCCACTGAATCTCCCGGTCGAGCCCCGGCAGCTCGAGCGGGCCCGGGGTGGTATTGGCGGCAATACTCAACGGAACCGGAGGCAACGCGCGGGCGTGGAATCCAAAGCGAGTGGTCGTCGCGGCATCGCCATCGATGGGTAGCGTTCCCAAAACAATCGGGCGGAGGCGATCGGCTTCGCGCACGATGGTTAAATCGGTGAGCCCCGACGGCTTATCGCCAAACCAAGGCTTCACGGTGTGATACGCAAACTTATAAAGTTTCGACAAAAACACTCCCTGAAAAGCGCTGGTGTCCGCCGCGCTGTGGGCAAGCGATTCGGCGATGTAGTCGCGATAGCTTTCCTTCTCACTCTCCGGAAGTTTCGACAGGAGTCGAGAAAGCAGGGAAAGACTGTGCCAATCCGCGGCCCGCGTTCGCAGGGGAGGATTCGCCGCTTTCCGAAACTCCAAATATTTCTTGGCCGTTTTTTCCAAACCCGTCAGCTCCGGTTCCGATCGGCAATTGCGATCGGAAGAAAGTGGAGGCAACTGAAGGAGCGACGGGAATTGGCGGACGAGGTCGTCGAAGAGCAGCGGGGAAACGGCCATCACCGTTTCCAAAGCACCGCGGATCAAATCGGGTTGCTTTTCCACCCATGAAGACCGCAGGATCGCGGTGAGCACAGAGAGATGCTTTTCGGGATCAAAGCCTTTCGGCCTTTGAAAACGCACCAAGTATTTGCCGGCGAGTTCCGCGTTGAGACTCGAGCCGGAGACGGGTGGTGCAGCCATATCCCAGGCTTTTTCGTCGAATGCGGTTCCGCACAGGCGACTATCTTCGAAGAGCGGCTTAAGATTTGCCTCGCCTTCGCTTACCGAGAGCCGGGAAGAAGCACAAAGGATTTTGAAGTCCTTGATGTAAATCAAACCTCCGTTCTCTTCGAGGACCATATTTCCTCCGGCAAACTTGGGCTCACTAAAATGGGCCAACGACTTCGAAACGAACGGGGTTGCCCGCCCGCTTTCGACATCCACCAGAAAGCGACCTCCCGTCTGCGGGGGAAAGGTGACCAGAGATTTTCCGTCCGGAGAGAATTTCGATTGGGCACCGACTAGGTTGGGCGCGATTTCCGTGTTAAGCCATTTCGGGCGCAGAGTGTCCACATCGTAGAGCGCAATACCCTGAGAAACCACGTCTCCAATCATCAACAAAGAACTCTGGTCGGGCGTGAAGCTGCGCGCATAGTAACCGGGTGTTTCTTTCTGCTTGGTAACCTCTCCCGACGCTATATCAATGGATGCGAGCCCCATGCCTCCGGCAATGATCCGGGTTCCGTCCGCACTAGGCCCCACCGTCCAGCACTTGAACGGAAGCCTGGTTTTACGAGATTTTCCCGATGCAAGGTTGTGGATATCGAGGACCTCGGCCGAGTCCTCGTAACTCACCAGGTGCTTGGAGTCAGGAGTAAAGAAAACCTTTGCCGCGTCGGTTGAGTCGAGACTGCGGTGGTGTTCTGGCCGGATGACCTGAACCTCTTCTTTTGTTGCGAGATCAAAAAGATGAGCTGTGCCATCCTTCCCCGCGGCGACAACGTATTTCCCATCCGGCGAAACCACTGCATCACTCGATGGCCCCGCGCCGAAATGGGCTTTTAGAAGCACCTCGAGGCTCTCGGCATCGAGAAGCTGAGTTTCCCTATCCTGTTTGACCGCTAGCAACGAACCCTGTTTCAAAAAAGCCGATTCGGAAAAATAATGCAGATCGAGGGGTATTTTTTTTAGGCTCCTCCCGCTCGGAAGTTCCAGTAGCTCGAGTTCTTTCGCGTGCCACGCCGCCAAGCGCTTGCCGTCCGGCGATAGTGAGATCCGTGGGCGGCTTTTTTTATTGTCGGAGATTAACCGCTTTGACCCATCCTCCAGGTCGACTAAATGTATCTTCCCATCATCGGACGACAGAATGGCTTGGCGCCCGTTCGGTAGAACCTCGGAGGCATACCGCTCTACGTCGCCAATGGGGATTGTCGAGATGGAACCCGACACAAAACTTTGGCAATGATCCGGTGATTCCGGACGCCCTTTGCTTTGTTCATGGGTCTCCGCGAGAGATGGGGCCGCGCAGAGCAAGAATGTTAAATAGAGGCGTCGCATAAAAGACCAGTCACTTATCGGCTATCTTGCTAGTTTTCTTTAACTTTCCGTAGAATCTCGTTGGCACCAAAGCGTCCTTCAAGCTATTTTTTTTGAGGCTCACAAAGCTTTGCGCTATAAGCGGGCACTTGTATTCATCTCATCGCAATCTCATTTTGCTGATCAGCTTTTTGGCGGGTCCCGCGTTTCCCAATCGGCCACTCACGCCCGGGTGTGACGGCAGCCTTGTCGCCCTGAACTTTCCCCACCTCCATTCCGATTTTGGGAACAACCAATCGTTCAATGACTATCTCCGGAGGATCGCCGGTCAGGTGGTTCTCGGCGATTCGGAGGCGGCGGAAGAATTTTTCATGGTGCTCTCCGGCCTTCACTACCCCCGAATTCGGCGCACAATTCACGATAGCAATGAGGCACTCGACATCTTGCAGGAAACCTTATTAGCGACCTGGGAAAACGCGCTCAACGGGAAATTCGAAGATCCGGAAATCAGCGTGGTGACTTACACGTTCGGCATTGCCAATCGAAAAATCTGGGATTACTGGGGCGCTCGAAAACGGCGAATCGGCGCGGTAAACGATCACCCGGCTGAAATCCCTTCTGTCCACGGCGTGGCACAAAGTCGACGCTGGCGACAGCGAGTCCACCGCGAACAAGCCGATCGGGCTGACCGCCGTCCCAGCGCG
Organism: uncultured Pseudobdellovibrionaceae bacterium; assembly: GCA_964519985.1. GTDB lineage: Bacteria > Bdellovibrionota > FAC87 > UBA2466 > UBA2466 > JAIEOG01. The sequence goes on from CAZFMF010000005.1 coordinate 104,729, forward strand.
ATTACCCAGCGAAAAATGGACTACTTCTTGTTGGGAGCCGCCCTGAATCAAGCGTTCGATATGTTGGAGTTTCGCGAACGAGAGTGCCTAGAGAAAAATTTCCTCGAAGGGATTTCGCTAGAGGAGATCTCCCACGGATGGGGAAACAATCGATCATGGGCGCCGGTCGTTAAGGAAACGGCGCTCCGCAAAATTCGCAACTTCTTCCACCGGGAATACCCACAATTCTACGCGCTCGGCTTTGAGGCCGCCAGCGAAGGTAGCCAGTCGGGGCTCACGGTCACCGAATCGAACCGTTGGTCCGTTCCCGATCTCGAAACCGTCGGCCCTTAACGCCGCATCGACTCCGGCGCCGGAGTGAGGACCTCCATTCCTGGAGTGACAATGCGGGCCCGCTCTCTAAAATAATCCCCGATGCTTTACTCTCTTCGCGTCCTCACGGTCTTGTTCGCCGCCGCCGCCCTCCTGCCCGGCACGCTTTGGGCGGATCCCTTCTCTGGAAAGAGGGGGTGTTTTCTCCTCTACGATCTCACCGCCGGAAAAATGGTGTCGGAAATCGGCGGGGCGGTCTGTAAGGAGCGATTCTCTCCGTGTTCGACCTTCAAAGTGCCGCTAGCGGTGATGGCGTTCGATTCCGGTGTCTTGAAGGATGAGAACGAAGTTTTGAAATGGGATGGCAAAGTAGATCCGCGCCCGGCGGTGAACCAGGATCATAATGCCAAGACCTGGATGCGAGATTCCGTCGTTTGGTTTTCTCAACGTCTCACGCCCAAGATGGGCGAAAAGAAACTTCAGACGTACTTAAAGAGTTTTCGCTACGGGAACGAAGATCTCTCGGCCGGTTTGACGGAAGCCTGGATAGTTCCACCCGATCAAAGTCCCGCGCTTATGATTTCCGCTTACGAGCAGCTCGAGTTTATGAAGGCATTGTGGACCGACAAGCTCCCCGCCTCGAAGCGGTCATTGCAGCTAACGCGCGAGATCACCTTTTTAGAAACGTCGCCCGGCGGATTCCGACTCAGTGGAAAAACCGGCTCCCACTACTACCACGGTGATCCGCGCCAACGACTGGGTTGGTTCATTGCGCACCTGCAAAAAGGCAAGCAAGCCTACCTAACCGTGTTGCAATTCAGCGATCGCAAAGCCGCACCGGAGAACACCGGCTATGGCGGAATGGCCGCCAAAGAACTGACGAAAGCGCAGTTGCGCGAAGCGGGGATCTGGTAATAACACCCGCTACTCCACAACGTGCCTTCCGCCATTCGACCCCGGCTTAGCGGATCGAATCCAAACAATCGGTCAGAGTCTTGGAATAGTACTGATCGATGAAACGATCGTTGTCGTAATCGTAGATCGCCGTTTTGCCGTTCGCATTCGAGGCACAAGTCAAACCGCGTCGGCTCGCGCGCAGGGTCCGGGTGCATTCGTACGACGTTTTGGCGTAGTACTTATCGATGTACTTGTTGCGCGCCTTATCGAAGATCGCGTAACCGTCCTTGCCTTGCTGGCAGCTCAATTTCGGATGGTACGTGTGCAACGAATCAATGCACTCATCGACGGTCTTTGAATAGTAAGCGTCGATGAACTTCTGGGCGGCAAGATCGTAGATCGCCAATCGGCCGTTCGCATTCGACAAACAGGTTTGGCTCCCGAAACTTGCCCGCACGATGCGATTACAGTCGGTCACCGACTGAGAATAGTATTGATCGAGAAACCGGTTGGCATCCAAATCGAAAATGGCGGCTTTGCCGCTCGCGTTGGTCTTACAGATCAAACGCGCTTCCGCGATGGAACCGAATACCAAGAAAATGGCCAGAAATGAAAAAAGACGAGTCCCCATGATTTTATCCCCCACGGCGAATGATCCGCAGTGAGTGGTTCCCCGTCAAACGCGGCGCGCCGCGACGACCTAGACTTGACAGTCGGTTCGGGTCGAACCATACCCGAAGTAGGTTTTTTTAATTGGGGGTTCCTTTGAAAAAGTTGCTTTCGCTGACCGTAGCTTTCGTCACACTAAACACATCTGCTTTTGCGGGCACCATTAAGGTAACGGACGAAGGGGGCACGGTCGCCAACCTCATCGAGAACAATCGCTATCGGGTCGCCGTTTCCGAGCGGCTCCACGTGGTGATTGACGATGAAAAAATCGATACCGTGCTAAAGCTCTCCGGCTACGCCACCCGGCACAATCTCCTGGGTTCCAGTTATGTCGCGCGCAGTTACGTCACGGACGGCGCCACGCTTTCGGAAACGAACATTCTCGACGAACTCAAAGCCATCCCCGTGCGGGCCCTGCGCCTCAACGTCGTTTTCCCGCTCAGAGCCAGCTCGCTGCGCGACAAGTTTTCCGAAGCGCTGAAAGACAACGGCATCGATGCAAAAAAAGATGTCGCGATCAAAGCCTTAATGGATCAACTCACCTTTAATGTCGCCCCGGGTGATACGATCGACTTCATTTCCGCCACGCGGACGAACGGGAAGGACCTCGTTTCGATCCTGGTCTCCACTCTTCCCAACGCCCTGCAAACCAGCGATGCCGAACTGGGGCTGAAATTCTGGAAAATCTGGTTTGGCAAAACCCAGGACGCCGACATGGCCAAAGTCAAAAAAGCGCTCATCACCGGCAAGAACTGATCGCACTGAGTAAGGAAGCACCATGAAAGCGATTCTTTTTTCCCTTACGGCGTTGGCTCTGACTTCCGGTTGTGGCATCGCGCGCATGACCGAAGAAACGCGGGATCAGGTCGTGGAGAGCAATCGCAAACAGGGTGAGCTTCTGTCGAAAGTGAAAATGCAGGCGCTCGACCAAACCTGTGGGCGACTCGCCTTCACCGATCCGCGGCTCGACGCGGCCACGGAGTACGAACGCCTCGCGGCCCTCACCCCCTACGCGCGCGAATGCGGCAAAGAAGGATCGCCGACGGATCTCATTGAACTGAGCTACCTGCTACTCAAAACGGTGAACACGGTGGGGAACAATCCGGAAGGTGCACGCACTCGGTACTACGCACTGGGGACGCTCGCCGCCTATATGCCGGATGAGAAATTTGGGGCTTTGATCGACGAACAAATTACCCAAGGGGGGCGCTACTACTCCGAAGCGCACCAGGTCGCGGCCTTACGCTTTCACTTCATCAATAAGTACCGTTTGCAGCCGATTTTCGACGAAACCGGGCGTCCCGACGGCTTTAGCCGCGTAACCCTAACCCAGCTCAAGGAAGCGGTTGGCTTTTACAAGCAGCTGGCGGCCATCGCCCATTCGCCCTACCGTGATCGGTTCGTTTTCATTTCGGGCGACCACGAAATGGAACTCGATCTCGCCCCGGTCAGCCGGGATGAAAGCCGCAATTGGTTGGCGGACTTCGATGGCTTGAACACCACGATTGCCGACAAATTCAATGCTGCGGCCGACCCCGCGGATCGTGCCTCCCCGCAAGCTCAGGAACTGCTCAACCAGTTGAAATAGCCTCCCATCTGCACCCTTGAGCTTGGCGCTCGAAAGGGTTAGGAGGAGTGCGCTTCCCGTGGATAACGGGATGCGGCTTCGGGAGGGTTCTTGGTACGCATTCTAACTCTTTTCGGCCTCACCTCGCTCTTGTCGTCGTTCGTCCACGCGACCGAATGAGTAGTCGAGAGCATGTTTACCCTCTAGACACCTGCTTGACACATTTCGTCCCGCGGACGTTGCGCGCATGCCTATGGCCACCCCTGTAGTCTTACGGACTGCGTATTCCGTCTTGGTACGGCAAATGCTCTATGGCTGCCCGTCGCTTGGTGCGACCGAGTTTTTGATTGGGTGGGTGTGTGATGAAAAAAGTTTTCTTGTCGGCGATTTGTTTGCTCAGCCTTTTTCCGGCTGAGGCGTATGGTGAGAGCGTCCAGAGTTTGCGGGCGCGGCACGCGTCGACGGTGACGGGTTCGCACGGAGCGATGGCGACGACCTCGTCGAGCGGCCGCCCGGTGGCGGATGAGAGCACGGCGTACATGGCGCAGCCTTACGGATATCCGTACAGCAGCCCCGGGTACCAAACGCCGGTACAAGGTTACGGCTACCCGTACTCGAGCCCCGGATACAACACTTACGGTTACAATAACTACAATAACTATAACTACACGTCCGGCTACCCTTCGAACTTCAACAACTACGGCGTCTATGCCAACCCGATGATGGGGTACGGCAATATGGGCTACGGCGGAATGGGTTACGGAAACAACCTGGGCTACCTAAACCCGATGTTGGCGCGCAATACGGTACCACCGGTTTCGATGGGACCGGCCGGTTACAATAACGGCTCCAGTATCTGGAACTCGCCGTTGATTCTGAACCACCGTTACAGCTCGCCGGTCGGCATGGGCGGATCGGTTTGGGGCAATCAGGGCTACGGAATGGGCAACGGGTACGGCGGCTATGGTTACAATGACTATAGCTTGTTGGGTGGTTACGGATATGGCGGCTACGGCTACAGCGACTACAGCTTGCTCGGCGGCTATGGCGACTACAGTTATGGCTACGGCGCCGGTTACGGTTACGATGGTGGATTCGCGATGGATCTTGGCGGTTACGGCTGGGATTTCGATCTCAACATCGGCTGGTAATGTCTTTTCGAGCGTAGCGAAGCAATCTCGCAGCGCAATCGCGGCGGGGTTGCTTCGTCGCCCTTCGTGCTCCTCGCAATGACCTAGTTTCGAGACAGTCCAAAAATCCGCGAAACGCAATTCTTCGCTTCCGTCCAATAGACGGTCCCCCAACCCTTGCGGCCGGCTAAGCGTTTCTTCATGTACTGGTAGATCAGATCGCGGTGCGTTTGGGTGAAGCGTGTCTCGTGCTTCAACCATTCCCGTTGGCGAATTTTGTCGGCTTCTTTATCGTTCGCATCCCAGAGATCATCGTACGACGCGCGCAGCGCGTGGAAGCCTTGCTCCAAGGAGATCAGCCAAGACGGCAAGGCGATTTCGTCCAGATCTTCCCAAACCAAAGTCACCCATTCGGCCGGGCCCCGATATTTCCCGCTTCGATTGAGCTCCTTCACTTCTTCCGTCACCAGAGTTTCCAATAAGTGACGCGCCCGCCGTACCTGACGGTCGTCCACGTTGCCCATGGCATTCACATCACGCAAATTCCACAGCGCTTCGGTGATAAAGGGAATGCTGTTGTAGGAGGCCCCCACGCAGAGCTGCATGATCTCCCGGACCTGATCCGGATCCAGCCGGATCACAAGGCCCAGGTCGATGAGGGCCGCGGAATAGCGGGGAACGGCGGTACGGGTTTTCGGAACGCGCAGCAAGAAATTCCCGCTGTGCAAATCACCGTGCATAAAACCAAATTGAGCGCCGGGCCGATGGGCAAACTTTTCCGGATACACCGCCGCCTGCATCGGGGTAACGAGCAGTTCCTCGGAAGTCAGCTGCACCAGGGCATCCATGAACTCCTTCGGTAGGGACGGGTAATACTGCTCCAGAATCTCCTTGTTTGGCACATCGCTGACCAACTCCATCACCATGACTTGAGATTCGGGCCGTGCCGGATACGCTTTGGGCACGTAGATATCGAGGTTCGATTTCCCAAACGGCGCGATATTGACCTCCAATTGCCGGTTTAGGCGTTCAGCCGCGTCGTTGTGGTTTTGGACCGTTACGTCAATGCGGAGTTCTTCGCGCAAACCCGCGTAGAGCATCTCGATCAATTCTTCGAGCCGCCGCTTCGACGGGCCGCGACCATTCTTGGACTGCAACGCGGCGGAAAGTTGAGCGGCCAGACGACGCAGTACCACCCGTTCGGCATCCAGTAGTTTTTCGACGCCGGGTTTCAACACACGCACGGCCACCGGTGTTTTCGTGCCGTCGCCATTGTCGTAATCGGCGTAGACCATTTGGAAGAGTTTTCCCGCTTTGCCCGACAACCGGATATTGGACAACGGATACTTGTTCACGTCCTCGTCGATAATGCGCTGAATCTGATCGAGCGGCACTTCCCAACTGTCATCGCGGATCTTTTTGAACATGTTCGCAAAGGAGCCTAGCCCCGCTTTTTTCGATACGGTCTGGAAAAATTGCTGGGCCATCGGCGGCAGATGGGTGAGCACGATGCTGAGCGACTGATAATCCGTCGTCTCGAGCGGCGCCCGCATGAGATCTAAAATAATATCCTTCAAGACGTCCGAAGGTAGGGTTTGCAAATACTCGTCGAAGAAAACTTTGATGAGCCCGTGCACCCGCGGATCTTGTTCGGCCAGCGCCCGAAGTTCCGGCGATTCCGCGGCCGCCGTGCCGATGCGATAAATCTGCGGCAAAACGACATCATGGAGTTGGCGGTGGAAAGCGGCCAGCACGCGCGCCTGATCGGCGGTCTGCATCTGCTCTAACTGATCGAGAAAAGCCACTACCCGGCCTTCACTTTCGGCCAGACGCTGGTAGGCCTCTAAGGCATCGGCCCCCTTTCCCGCCCAGTTCCCCAAATTCGGCGCGGACAAAATCGTCCCCAAGGCGAGATTGCCCACGGCGGAGGTCACACTCGGAGGCGCCGTGGGCGCCGGGTCGTTCGGCGCGGCCGTTTTCGCCGGTTCGACTTTCGCGGGCGCAGGTTTGGGTGTCGCGGAAGGCGCCGGGCTGACCGGAAGCGGCCCCGCTGCGCTACCTTCCAATTGCGCCAAGTGATGCTCACGGCGCCATTTTTTTCGCTGCGATTTGCTCAGTCCGGGTGGCATAGTGGGCCCCGCCGATCCCGTGGCCGTATCTGGCTGCGTCAACGCATCTAGCTCGTCTTCGGTCAGTGCCGTTTCACTATTATCATCTTCAAACGCGGCGACCTCCGCCTCGCTCACCGGCGGCACGGCGGGTTTGGCACCGGCGTTGCCTAAGTGGTCTTCGACCGAGCGCAGGAGTGAGACCGTCCCCCGGGTCGAAAACGCGACCCCCAAAGCCCCCGACAAGATGCTCGCGACGATCGTGGGCGACACATCGCCATTGCCCACGATCCCCTCCACGATTTTGTGCAGGCGTTCCGCCTTGTCGAATTCAAAGAGTTCCGCGTCCATTTGGACCGTGGTGTCCCCGAAATCTTTCGGTTCGGTGACTACGGCCGGCTTCACCCGATCGGGACCACGCATCCGATCGAAGAGCGCTTCCATATCGCCCCGCAATGAGCCGGTGAAAACGCGAGTGGGTTCGCGGTGCTTCACGTACTGCGCAAGGTTGTAAATGGGCGGGCCGACGTAGCGTTTGGGGTGTTTGTATATCCGGACAATCTCTTTCAAGTAGGACTTGAAAAGCAAGAGCTGGTCGCGCCGGGAATACCGACGATAATCCATGAACTCGACCGCGCCCTTGCGATCTAAATTGGCCGAGCCAATCAAAACGAGAAGAAAGGCTTCGATCGCGGGCGGAAGTCGGACCGCGGTATGCGGATCCCGCTCGGACCCCGTAGCCGTGAAAGCTTCGGCTCGACGCACCGATCCCGGCGGCATCAAGAAAGCAAAGATAATGAGAATACGGATCAGAGAAGAGCTATATCGCCGCCCAAGAACGCCCACCTACCCCACCCATGAATGGGCGTGGCCCCACCGCCAAGCCCATGCACGAGAATTGCGGCGGTAACGCGGAAAGGCAACAAAAAACTGGGCAAACGCTGCGAGTTGTCAAGCAGTTAACACTGTGCAGCAAACAAACTCGTAACCGTTCAGGTTGCCACCCCGCTCCAAAACGTTTACTCAATGGGAAAGCTTCGATTTGCCCCACGCTCTTTCCAACCTCGGCTTGTCCCGTTGGATCCCTGAGGCCAGGAAGACCGTGGGGCAATTAATTTGCTTCGGCCGACAATTCCCGCAGATCTTTTTTCAGCTCGGAAAGCTTCTCTTCATCCATCGCTTGGTAGTAGCCGCGAATGCGGCCTTGGCCATCCACCAAAACAAAACGCGGGCTGTGCGCGATCGTGTCCCCATTCCCGCCGGCGAGTTTAAAGCCATCGCGGATCAACGCGTCGATTTCTTTCTTTCCACCGGTGCCGAAAATCCATTCCGATGGCGATGCCCCTAGTTTTGCGGCGTAGGCGGCAAGGACTTTCGGCCGGTCGTGTTTGGGATCGACGCTGATCGATAGAAACTTAAATCCCTTCACCACCCCCAGGTCCCGTTTCACTTCGGCCATTTTTGTGTTGAGCAGCGGGCACTGTCCCTGACAGCGGGTAAAAATGAAATCCACCACCCAAGCGCTCCCCCGCAAATCTTTCTTGGAAAACGTCTTCCCTTCGCTCGTCGTCAAAGCAAACGGCGGAAGACCGGCGAGCGGCGCCGGGGCGGCGGCCAATCGGTTTGCCGCAAAAAATAGAGTAGCGAGCCAAAGGATTCTCATGGGGCCCTCCCGCGTTACTTCGGCAGGCGATCAATCGCCATTAAGATGCCGAGAATGGGTAGATAGATGATGGAAGCAAAAAACAGACGCCGGGCATAGATCTTGGTTCGAAAAATCGCCAGGTAAACGCTAAAAATGAAAAAGCCCAATCCTAAGATCAATGCGCCAAAAAAATAGGCGGGGCCGGTAAGCCCAATGAGCGATGGCACCAAGGACAGTGGTAGGAGCATCGAAGAGTAGAGCAAGACCTGCTTACTGGTCGCCCCCCCTTCGAGATCGATGACGGAAAGAATCGGCAGACCCGCGCGGGCGTAGTCTTCTCGGTAGATCCACGCAATGGCGAGAAAGTGGGGAACCTGCCACAGAAACAATATCGCAAAGAGAATCCACCCCTCGAGATCCAGACGATTGGTCGCGGCCGTCCATCCCATCAAGGGGGGCATCGCGCCGGGGATGGCGCCCACCAACGTCGACACCGAACTGGTTCGCTTCATCGGCGTGTAGGCAACGAGGTAAGTCAGAAACGTCATGACTCCCAGGAGAGCGGTAATGCGATTGACGCCGACCAGCAGAACGAGAAAACCGAGCGCTAAACAAACCAGCCCAAACCCAAACGCAAACTCGGCATTCATTCGCCCGGAGGGCAAGGGGCGATTGCGCGTACGATGCATGAGCGCGTCAATATCGCGCTCCATCCACTGGTTCACGGCGCCACAGCCGGCCCCAACGAACGCCGTACCAATTAAGGCGACTGCTAAGCGGCTCCAATTCACCGCCTCGCCACTCCCCACGCAATAACCCAGGGCCGCCATGGCCAGGGCCAGCGCGCAAAGCCTGAGCTTCGTGAGATCGATGAGATCGGCCAAAAAAGTCGGTGGCGTTTGCGATTGCGCCGTCATGCCGGCTCCGCCCAGCCGACACGCTCGGCGGCGCGCGGGGCGGGCCAGGACGCCCAACCTAAACGAAAGCTCAAGAGTACCGAGACCATTAAACATAGGGCGCCAACGGCCAGGTGGGCGCTGGTGACGATTACCGGGCGCCGCAACCAGATCGTCATCGCCCCTAAGAGCAACTGCACGGTCAGCAGGCCGATCCAAGCCAGGGCGAGAAAGACGCGGGTGCGATCGTGTTTTTCACGCGCCAAAATCCGCAGAGCGAAACCCAACACGAGGACACAAAGGAGGTAAGCGCCCATTCGGTGCGCAAAGTGAAAACTAATTTGCAGACCCCAGACGGGCGGGAAGAAACCACCGTACACCGTCGGAAAATCCGGAATCGCTAGCCCCGCTTTGAGATGGCGCACCGTCGCGCCGAGGAAGAGTTGTAGGTAAAAGGTTACGGAGATGGCGAAGGAAAGGTAAAAGAGTTTGCGGTCCCCTGGACGATAACCCGGCGACCGCGTCTCCCAACGCGGCGACGTGGCGCAAGCCAGGACGGCGATGACGCAGAAAAAAGTTTGGCCCAACATGGCGTGCGAGATCGAGACCGATGGCGGCAAGCGCAACAGGACCGTGAGTCCGCCGAGTACTGCCTGCACAATCACCATGAAGAGAGCCGTGTACGCCAGCGTGCGCACCCATGCACGCCGCTGCACGCGTCCGGTCACGACCGCCAGAAAAAGCGTCAACAACGCGACGGTGCCGGCCACCATGCGATGACCGTGTTCATAGAAAACGCCGCCCACCATCGGCGGCATCCATTGCCCATAGGACATGGGCCAATCCGGTACGGAAAGGCCCGACCCGGTGCTGGTGACCAAGGCGCCGGCGATGAGCAGCAACCAAGTCGCCACGGCGGTGACGACGGCCAAAACCTGATTGAAACGCGGGGTGAACACAGCGCGGACTCTATTACCAAGGTTTCGAGGAGGCAACGGGGATGCGGCGTCCCCGACCAAAAGCGCGGGGCGAGACTCGGAGGATGGGCGGTGCCTGCCGGCGCTTGTATTCGCTCGGGCGGTAGAGCTTCAGGAATGTCTCGACGGCCGCTTTGGGATGGCCCGATTCGAGTAAGGTTTTCCCGTCCGCGCTGGCCTCGAGAGCCTCTTCCACAATGGGGTCGAGTTCGGCGTAGGCGGGCAAAGAATCTTCATCTTTTTGGTTTTCGCGCAATTCGGCGGAGGGGGCCCGCTGAACGACGCGTTCCGAGATCCCACTCTTGGACCCCCAATACTGGGCGAGAGAGTAAACTTGATGCTTCGTCAGATCGCCCAGCACGGCAATCGCTCCCGTCAAATCGCCGTAAACCGTGCCGTATCCGGCGGCCAACTCGGATTTATTCGTCGTATTGAGGAGCAACCGATTTTCCTCATTGGCCACGGCCATGAGCAGCGTCATACGCAAGCGCGGTTGCAAGTTCTCCAGCGTGAGCCCCTGCGGCCGATGGCCCACGGATTTTTCCAGCGTCGCGGCCGCGTCTTGGAAGAGGGATTCAATCGACAAAGTCGCCGTCTCGATACCCAGCGAACGGGCGAGCGCCAGGGCGTCCTGATTGCTCGCCTCCGACGTATAACGCGTCGGCAGCAAGATCCCCTTTACCTTCGCCGCCCCGAGCGCTTTGACCGCGAGCACGGCGACCACACTGCTGTCGATCCCGCCGCTCAGGCCCAGACAGACCCTCTGCGCTCCGGACTTTCGAACGTAGTCCCGAATGCCAAGCACTAACGCTTCTTCCAACCACTGCGCATCCGATCCCGGGGGAGGGACCACGGCTCCCGAACCCCGGCTATCGACGAGCACCAGGCCCTCGCGGAAAAAATCGCCGCGGGCCAAGAGCTCACCGTTCGCGCGCATGGCGGTGCTCCCCCCGTCGAAGATCAAGTCGTCATTCGCCCCGATCTGATTGCAAAACAGCAACCCGGCCCCGGTGTAGGTGGTGATTTCCCGAAAAAGCGCTTCGCGCCGGTTGGGTTTTCCCAGGTGAAACGGCGATGCGGATAGATTCACGACCCAGTCCGCACCCCGGACATCCTCCAACGGCTGCTGGGGATATCCCCGCGGCAAAAAACCGGGGAAATTCCAAGCGTCTTCGCAGATGGAGAGGGCAAACTTCTGGCCCTGTAGATCGAAGGAAAACGGTTGGGTGCCGGCTTCAAAATAGCGCTCGTCATCGAAGACATCGTAAGTCGGCAAGAGCCGCTTGCTATACACGCCGGCGAGCTTTCCCTTTTGCAGAAGCGCAGCCGAATTGAAGAAGGGTTTTCCGTTCGGTGAAGGATTGCGTTCTACAAAACCCACGACCGCGGAAATCGACGTGGCGGACCGCGCCAACTCGCGCAAGCAGTGTTCGTTGCTTTCTACCAACGAAGGAACATCCAAGAGATCCTGCGGAGGGTATCCGGTAATCGCCAACTCGGGGAAAACGACGAGCGTCGCCCCCGTTGCGGCCGCTTCTTCTATCTTTTGCTGAATCTTCCGGGTGTTGCCGGCGCAATCGCCGAGGGTCGGGTTAATCTGAGCAAGCGCGAACTTCACATCACTTCACTTCTTCGCCTAAGTTGGGCTTGCCGGTAAAGCTCTTTTCAAACTCTTCGGGCGAAATACCCCCTTCTTCCCAAAGACTGCGCATTGCGGGCTCGCGGACATGGAGCCAGTTGCCGTGCTCTTCGACGATTTCTCCCGCGCCTTCCAAAATCGGGAAATAGCGCACGAACGAAGATTCATCCGACCGCACCCGAATGCGGGAAACCCAGGGGAAGATATCCGGAAAAACGACGACGACCGTTCCGAAAATGAGCAACGGCACCAGCGCCACAAAGGCCCAACGCGATGCGCGCGTCGGTGAAAATTTCTTGGTGCCGGCGTGGCACGCTTCCGTAATGCGCAATGCCGTTTCGTGGCTGATCGGTTTCGACGTGAGTCCGTGGGCCAAATCCAGAGTGCTCTGCAGATCGCGCTGCACTTCCGTGCATTGTTTGCAGGAAGCGATGTGCTGCTTGATCTCGTCCTGACGATTGGTGGGGAGCAAGTTCTCCAAATAATCGGAAAGCATGCTCTGACAAAAGAAACAGGTCGTTACCATAGAGGCTTCTTCCTACAGTCCGGCCGACGCGCCGCGCCCACTCGCCTGTCCCATCGACAGACCTTTCAAGGCATCCTTGAAGTCCAAGCGTCCCCGATGGAGGCGGTGGCGGTAAACACCCCAACGCAGTCCGAGAATGCGGGCCGCTTCTTCATCTTCAAACTTCAAGATGTCGCGTAAGACGACGGGCGCCCGCAACTCAGCATCCACGCGCGCCAAGCGATCCCGCACGCGATTTTCTCCGCGCGCCGCGCCATCTTTCGCGCCGCGAGCCGGCAACAGATCTTCGTCCATGCCTTTGAGCAAGCGCGTGTCGCGCCCGCCCACGACGGGATAGTACGTTTGGTGTAGAGCAGATTGGATGGTGCGCCAGGCGATTTGGAATAGGCGCAGCCGCATTTCTTCGGGCGGCACGCCATCGGTGGTCATCCCGTGGATACGTCGATAGGCGTCACCGAAATCCCGAAAAATCAGCAGAACCAAATCCTCGACGGCAAAATCCGCCGCCAAAAGATAGGAGCTGAAATCATAGACGCGCTGATCGTTCTCTTTAATGAACTCACGTAGATCAGGAGTGCGAGCAGCGGCCTGGGTCTTCGCCATAAGGATCCGTATCTCAACCCGTTATCGGTCGAAATTCAACTCTTCGTCGAAATCGTCGAAACGGTCCAAGCTGAACGAGCCATCGTCGCCACCCTGCGATTTGTAACTGATGCCGGTGTCGTATTCGATTCGCTCGTACTGCTCTTCCAGCACGTAGCCTTCCTCGTTACTATTCTCGGGCGTGTACTCCGCGCTCGCTTTCGGACGGCGACCGCGCCGCGCAGGTTTTCCAAACATCGAACCCTTACGCGCGCCCCAACCGCCTTGCGATTTACGCTTTTCCATCGCCTCTAAGAATTTCTGAGAAATCTTTTTGGCTGGTGACGCAGTGCTCGTGGGCGGAGTGGCTGCCGCCTTCTCCACCGCCTTTTCGGGCGCTGCGTTATTGCTGTTGTTGTTTTTGGAACGCATCGAAAGTGCGCGTTCCACCACCTTGCGCACGGATGCCTTTGCCTTAGTCGTCGTTTTCTCGCGACGCGACTTAGCCAGCTTGGCCATAAGTCCCCCCCGTCCCCGTTGAATAACTACGAAGCCTTAAGCCTGTTCTGCCCCGACTAAAATTTATAAAGATAACTTCTAAGGTATATTAATTGGATAAACGGTTTTGACGACGTTTGCAATCAGAAATTCGCCGGATTCCGAATTAATTCAAAACGTTTGTATGAGTTCCAGAAAATATGTTAATCGATCTTGTCGTCTGTTGAGAGGCACGAAAAAAAATTTAGGAGGCACCGATGGCCAAGAAGAAAAAAGCAAAAAAAGCAGCTAAGAAAAAAGCTGCCAAAAAGAAACCCGCGAAGAAAAAAGCGGGCAAGAAGAAAGCCGGCGGCAAGAAGGCCGCTAAGAAAAAAACCGGCAAGAAAAAAGCGGCGAAAAAACGCTCGGCGCCCAAAAAGGCCGCGGCGAAAAAGCCCACTTTGACTCCGGTCTCCCCCTTCGGCTCCAGCAGCTCGATGGAAAAGACCACGGAAGCTCCGACGCTGTTCTCGGTCGGATCCGGTTTGGCCGGCGCGGCTGGCGCCAGCTCCTCGTACGGCTTCGGCGACGAAGAGTAATTAGGTCATTGCGAGCGTAAGCGAAGCAATCTTTAGCCGTCATTGCGGGTTCGCTCGCAGTGGCGGCTTTTTATTTCCCGTTTTTCTTTAGGTAATTCCAGATTTCGTTGAGCACATAGGTCGACGCGCCCCAGCCACTCGCTTCCCGATTCAAACCGGGATGGGTGATCCGGCGTTCGATCATGACTTCGCCCACAACACAGATATAAATCGTCCCGACCGGATCTTGATCGGTGCCACCGGAAGGCCCGAGATAGCCCGTCACCGCGGCGGCGATATCGCAACCGCTTCGTGCTTTTAGATTTTCCGCGAGTCGACGGGAACAGTCGGCCGAAACCGCATCCTCCGGGCTACCCGCTTCCACGCCGAGTAAAACGCGTTTCGCGTCCACTTGATAAACGACGGCCGAACCCCAAACATTTTCCGAGGCGCCGGGCACGCGGGTCATACGTTGCGCGCAAAGGCCGCCGGTGCAGGATTCGGCAAAAGCGACCGTCTTACCCGTACCCTTCAACTCCCGCAGAATGAGGTCTTCAAGCTCCAACTCCTCGTCGGTATAAGCCCATTCGGCGACCAAATGGGAAATCGCGTCCGCTTGCTGAAGAAACTCCGGGGGGGTTGCTTCGTCGCCCTTCGGGCTCCTCGCAATGACAGGGCTCCGCCAATAAAGCGTCAGATGGTTTTCGGGAAAGCGCGTGCGGTACCCGAGGTACGCCTGCGGGGGCAACGCCGCTTCGGTCGCATCCATGCGCCGCTGCAATTCACTCTCGGGAATGCCGAGGCATTTCCACGTGTGGGAAAAAAGCGTTTCCGCACCGGCGGCCACGAGACGTTGCTCGAGTTCGGGCAGGACAAAATCAGAGAACATCACCTTCATTTCGGCGGGTACTCCGGGGAGAAAATAAAAATCCGTTTCCCCCACCGCAAACGCAAAGCCGGGGGCCAGCCCCACCGAATTCAGTAGGGGCCGGGCGCCGCGCGGCAATTGAATCTGTTTACGCACCTGCGGCGTTTCCGGCCGACCACGTGCTTTCAAGAAAGCGTGCAGGCGCTCGAGCGAAGCCGCATCTTCAATCAATGTGGAATTCAGGAACCGCGCCGCCACCGCCGCGGTTTTGTCGTCCGACGTCGGTCCCAGCCCACCAAAACAAATCACCACCTGGGCGCGCGCGGCGGCCTCGGAAAAAGCCGTGCGCATTTGGCTCTCATCATCGGCCACCACGGTGATGCGATCGAGACGCTGGCCGCGCGGGAAAAGCCGGCCCGCGACATAAGCGCTATTCGTGTCAGCAATGCGCCCCGTCAGGAGCTCGTCGCCGATGGCAATGGTTTCAATCCGAAACATGGGGAACTAGACACCGGCCGCGGGTTCGCGCTTGCGGACGATGACTTTCTTCTCGAGGCGCCGGCGTTCTTCTTCGCGCAATCGCTCCTGCTCCTGCTTGCGCCGATCGAACTCGGTTTTAAGGTCCCTCAGCTTATCTAGCCACCGTGGGAGATCCTCCACGTCGGTGACTTGAAATCGCACCATTTCCTTTAGACAGGCGGGAGCGACATGGAATTTTTTTCCCGCCCGATTGCGAATCACGAGCAATTCCACCGCGTGCTGCGCATGGCAAAGTTCGCACGAGCCGGGCTCTTCGTTGTAGTGCCCACTCACGCAGGCTACCGACTTGCCCGATTCCAAAATGACCTGCATCCGCAACGCCATGCGTCGACGCAGCTGTTCTTTTTCTAAGGGATCCACGATCCGCTCTTACCAAAGTGGGCGGGGTGAAGCAAACTTGGCGACCCCAACTCGACGAATTGCGCACTTTCCAGTTTCGGTGGCTCCGTCCATAATGCGGCATGATTTTGCGCCGCTGGTTTTTGATCGTCTCTCTCTTTCCCTTCTTCGCCCATGGAGCCGGACCACTCCACGGCGGCTTGGACCTTGGCCTTTCGACCGCGGGCTCTTACGAAGCGCGCAATGTTTTCATTCAGCCCGCGGCCCTGGGTTTTGATACCGCGCTAAACGGCGCCGAATTGACTACGTCGTTCGCCTTTGGCGGCAACACCGGCAGTCCCGACGATTTGGCGTTCGCCTTTGCCTGGGGATACCTCGGCTTCGGCGTTGAAAAGTTGGCGTTCGACGGGTTAAACCGCTACCAATTCGCGGCCGGTATTCCGATCGGATCCCGGGTTTTCTTCGGGACACGGCTCGGGCTCTACCGTTTCAATTCCGGCGCGGCGATGGATTCGTGGGACCTGGGCTTACAGTATCGCCCATCGAAATATTTCTCGATCGGCGTTCTGATGGATCAACTAAACGAACCCCTTCTGTCCGGCGTGCGCCAACCGATTTTATCGACGGCCTCCCTAGCATTTCGCCCGCTCCCAAATCTGGAATTAACGGTGGATGCCACGACCCCGGGCAATGCGTTTCTCAAAACCGTCGCGGCCCAAGGCGTGCTGGGACTTCAGGTGAGTGAGGGTGTGCGTTTTCGCGTCGGGTACCACTCCGACTATCAGTGGTTGATGGGATTGCAGATCCACCTAGGCGTAGGTTCCCTTTTCACTACGATTCAACCCCAGAGTCGAAGCAAGCGTTTTGTCGTCGGTTTTCAATCCGGCACCAAACCCTACGCGACTTCGGTGGCGCCCCCCAAGGCGGTTCGGATCAGCATCGGACCGACACTCTCCGACGAAAAATCCTCCGGATCGCTTTTCGCCGCCGCGCGCCCATCGCTCCTAGATCTCTTACGGGATTTAGAGGAAATCGAAAAAGACGCGACCACCCATACCCTCTTGCTGCGAATTGAAGATTTCCCGCTCGGCCTCGCTTCGGCGCATGAAGTTTACGCCGCCCTCGTTCGGGTGCGTCGGAGTGGAAAGCGCATCGAAGCTTTTTTGGGCAACGCCGGCATCAAGCAGTACATGGTGGCTTCGGCGGCGGACAAAATTTACTTGGAGCCCGCCGGTGAGATCCGCTGGCTGGGCGTGAAATCGGAACGCTATTTCCTCAAGGGCACCCTCGATAAGATCGGAGTGGAAGGAGAGTTCCTCGCCGCCGGGAAATACAAAGCCGCGCCCGAGATGTTCACCCGTAAGAGCAGTTCGGAGGACGCCCGCACCTCCGCGTTAGAGGAAATGAAATCTTTGCAGGCCACCCTGGAGAAAGTGCTGCGGCAAAGCCGCGGCATCGACGCCGATCGTTGGAAGAAACTTTTGGACCTGGGCCTACTCAGCGCCGACGAAGCAAAGAAGGAGGGCTTGGTTGATGGTTTTGCTTCCTTCTCCACGGTGATTGCGCAACGGGAAAAGGAAGAATGGATCCTTCCCGTGATGCGGCGTCGCCGCGATGCGCTAGCGCTGCCTCCGCGCGTCACCGTAGTGGTCGCGGCGGGGAATATTCTCCCCAACCGAATCCGGTTGCTGGCGCTCGGTGGAGAAGATCAAGTGACCCCGTCGACCATGGAGAAAAAATTCAAGCGCGCCAAGTCGGACCCACGCACCGAAGCCATCGTCTTGCGCGTCTCGAGTCCCGGCGGCGAGGTGCTCGCCAGCCAGCAGATCGCTTCGCAGATCGAAGAGCTCAAGACCCACCTGCCGGTTTTTGCGTCGATGGGCGATGTTGCCGCGAGCGGCGGGTACTATATCTCGGCTCCGGCCAATCGCGTTTTCGCCGACCCGATGACCGTCACCGGATCCATTGGTGTCTTCCTCGGCAAGTTCAACCTCGCTGGACTCTATCGTTTTCTTGACCTGCATAAGGAAGTCATGACCCAGGCGCCGTATCCAGGGCTGTATTCGGAAGAACGTCCCTGGACCAAGACGGAACGCGCCGTGATGGAACGCCGACTCCATAATTACTACGACAGTTTTCTCCAATACGTGGCGGAACAACGCTCGGTACCCCGACCCAAGGTGGCCGAAGCCGCGCAAGGGCGCGTCTGGACAGGAACCCAGGCTTTGGAGCACCGCTTAGTCGACGAGCTTGGGGGTTACTACGAGACCCTTTTGGCGGCGGGCGCCGCGCGCGGTTATGCGCCCGGGGAATTCGAAGTGAATGAAATCGAAGCGGGGGGCGGGCTTTTCGAAATGTTCTCCGACGATACCTGGGCGCGGGCCCGATCCTCGGCGACCCTTTCTCTCTTGCCACCCGAAATGCGGGATTGGCTATGGGTCACGGAGCTGCGGCATTCGCCTTTCCTTTACCTGGCACCTATTACCCCGCCGGATGCCTGAGCTATACTGGTGCTTATGAGCGACAGCTTTCGCATCGTCTTTATCGGAATGCCGGACGAATTTCGCCGCGCCCATCGGGTTGGACTCGCGGAGCTCGGGGCGCGGGTCGACTGGGTCGACTCCATTGCCTCCCTCCCCAAGGGGCCCACCCCAACCGCGCTGGTGCTCAATATCGACGAGGATGTGACCGCCGAACCGGCGAGCTGGGAGGCCTTGCGAACCTCCTTTCCCGATTCCGATCGCGTGGCTATTTCCAGTCGCGATTCCGCGCAGCTCGCCATGCAGTGCCTGCGCGAAGGCTTCTCGGATTTTTTAACCCAACCCGTCAGCCCGGATGAACTCGCGCTTTGTCTGCTGCGCTGCCGCCACCGGCACGGGACAGTGAGCCGCAAAGCCTTCCCACAGAGTGATGTCAGCCGCGCCTTCACCCAGATATCCACTTCGGGTTCCGATGCATCGCTGCGCGTACGTACCCTGGCTGCCCTCGAAGCTTTGCTCGACGCACAAACCTCGGTCTGGTGGAAAAATCGAAAAGAAATCCAATCGGGATTGAAGCGCCTCGGCAAACAACGCCGCAAAGTTTTGCGGGGCACCGACGGGGAACGGCGCATTCTCTTGCGTTGCCGACGAGAAAAAAACGGTGTCCTGGTTTTACTAGGCGGACGGGGTCGATTGACGCGGGCCAAGCTCGATCAGGCCGTGGCGATTGTGGAACACGCCGAACTCGCGCTCGTGAATCTCCAGCGCGTCGAGAAGCTCAAACTGCAGACTTTTGTCGATGACCTCACCGGTCTGTACAACTCCCGGTACCTGCGCTTCGCACTGGAAACGGCGGCGTTATACCGCCAAACCAAACAAGAACCGTTCTCCTTGCTATTTATCGACGTCGATCGATTCAAGGCCGTCAACGATCGGCACGGGCACTTGGTGGGCAGCGAGTTTCTGGGCGCCCTGGGGCGCATCATAAAAAACGCCGTTCGTCGCGGGGACGTCGTGTTCCGTTACGGCGGCGACGAATTCGTGGTGCTCTTGCGCAATACCGGTTTGGGGCGAGCAACCGAAGTGGCGGAGCGGCTGCGCCGTAGTATCGAACAGCGCCGGTTCGTCATTCGCGAAGTGCCCTTGCGCGCTACAATCAGTGTTGGCCTCGCCGTTTGTCCGGATCACGGAGTGGACATCGATCGCTTGGTCCAACTCGCGGACGGCGCGATGTACTACGCGAAACGCACCCGCAATCGCGTCGCCGTCGCGGGCTCTACCGTGCCAGCCCTCACCCGCAAAACGCTCCCTCAACCCGAGCTCTAACGCATCAGTTCGCCTTGACACAATCTCGTTGAAATCGTTTTAGCCTTCTGGCAAGCATGCCTGCCTAATCGATTTCTGGGAGGAAACGATGCAGTTCCGATCGTTTTGGATTTTCTTGGCTTTGGCGTTGAGCGCGGCGGATTTCACGATGGCCGCGGTGGAACCGTCGGGTTCGTTGGAGCAGACGGCGCCGTCACCCGGACGCCCGCTCATCGCCGTAGATTGGTACGGATGGACCTACACCAACGCGCTGGCGCAATGGAATGGGTTGAAACCCACCGCCGACGGCTCACCCGCTTCTCCCGTGCAAATCGTAAACCAAATTAGCGTTCATACGCCGGCCTTTGGTCCGATGGACTTCGTCGTCATGCCGCAGTTCGTGATTCAACCCATGCAAGGTGAACGCTTCCAGCTTTGGAATCCTACCGTCGGTATCGTCGGAACGGTCGCCGAGTCGGGCGGTTTTTCCTACTGGGCCCGCTATGATGTCGCGGTTCCGCTCCTAGGCAAGAGCCGCGCGGAAGGAATGATTGCGACTCCGGGTGCCGTGAACAGCATCGCGTACCGTTTCCCCGACAGCAAATTCAAAGTCGAAGCCACGATCGTCCCGCAAGTGACGTTCTTTAACAACGGCGAAAAATCGGCATTCCTCTACGCGAGCCCGCGTTTGTATTATCTCTTCAACGATTCTTGGTGGCTGGTGACCTTGGCTGAGACCTACGCCGAGATCAAACGCGGTGCCGACAAAATCACCCAGGCCTCGCCGCCGAACCTGGGCGTGGGCTTCCGTTACTCCTCGCTCGCGGGCAAGGGGCTGTGGGTACAGCCGTTCTTGAACGTGTACCCGTTTGGACGCGTCGCAAGTGCCGCGCATTTAGGTGTTTTCTTCGGCGGGCCGCTCCTCTAGGTTTCCGAATCGGAGATCTATTTGCGGGCAGCAGCGTTTTTGCTTCTATGGGTATCGGCACTAACGTGGGGAGCCCCCACGCCGACCGGTACTTTGAGCGAGGATGTTTCACCCGGCGCGCCTTCGTTCGGAGTCGATCTTTACAGTTGGACCTATTCCAATCCCTTTAGTCAGTGGAATGGACAGACGGCGACCGTCGACGGCGCCGAGGGCGGACCGATTCAGATCGTGAATCAGATCACGCTCCATTCCCCCGCCTTCGGTCCATTTGATTTTGAGCTCACGCCCCAGATTGTCCTTCAGCCCATGCAAGGCGAGCGCTTTCAGCTCCTCGATCCGAGTGCCGGAATTGAAGGCACGCTGATTGAAGCGAATGGCTTTACGTATTGGGTGCGCATCGAAGCGTTGTTGCCCATCACTGCCGTCAGCCGCGATGAGGGGATGATCCTCGGTCCCCAAACCAGCCACTCCCTCGACTACCGTTTTCCGGGCGGCCGCTGGATGCTTTCGCTTTCCCTGACACCGACGGTGCGGATCTACAATGACCGCACTACGAATCTGCAATTCTATTTTAGTCCACGATTGGCTTACGTACTGACTGATTCGCTTTGGCTGGTGGGTCTGGCGGAAGGCACCTGGCAGAGTGAACGAGGCACGTCGATCTTTCGCCTGATGAAACAGGGAGAGATCAATCTGGGATTGGGAATGCGGTACACGATGAATGCGGGGGAAGGATTCTGGCTCCAACCGTTTCTTGGCTTCTTCCCGGCGGGGTCATTTGCCTCGAACGCCCACCTGGGACTCTTTTTCGGTGGCGCTCTACTTTGACGGTTTCAATCTCAGGATAACTTCTTCCACCGCGGCGCTGAGGCGCACCGGAACTTTCTTGAGCGTCACTTCGACTCCTTGCGTTTTGGCCCGGTCTAAAAAATCCTGACAGACTTGCGTTCCGGTCTTGTCCCAACCCCAGAGTTGGATATCGACGGTAAAAACGCCGTTCGTCATCGCCGCATCGAAAGACTTCTGCGTCAGCGCACAGTCGCCGGGCCGCGGCGATACCCATTCCAAGTCGGCATATTTTGCGAGCGTAATCATTTCGTTCAAACGGGCGACCGGGGGCGACTCTTGCACGGCGAGCGTCGCGTGCAATTGCACCATCCGGGAGCCGGCCATTTCGCGGGTTTGAAAATGCACATCCACCGGCCAATCGCCGAACAGAGACCAACGTTTAGGAACATTGCGAATGGGTTTTTCGGTTTTGCCGTCGAGCGGCAAGCGGTCGTCCGAGGCCGAACGACCGCACGCACCCAAAACCATCAATGTCGCCAAGGCGAGCACCACGCTTTTTTTCATAATTCCTCGGGAGGGTGGAACGTTCAGTATAAACGACTTTGCGTGGAGGGTTTACGGCACCGTGTCGGACGAGGGGGATGCGATCAGCGGGGTGACGTTGTAACTCGGAACCGGCAACCGCTCCGGGGTGGGGAGAATCACGCCCATTTCCTGTTCATAGCGTGCCACGGTCGCCGCCATCTGTTCCTGCATCATGGCTCCCACCAGGAAGAAATTCGATTCATTGATGGGTCCCATATGATCGGGAAGGTCGATGCCCTCCTCAAGGAACCGCGCCGCCGAACGCCCGTAAGTCCCCTCCCGAATGGCCTCAACCTTAATGCGAGCGTGATCGACCTGTGCCTTGGCCAGGACCGTCCGAGTCCGCTCCCAGTCGCTTTGCTCCAACGCTTTCGCAATCACGCGAAAAGTAGCGTTCTCCGAGGTACTTTCTTCAAAAATCGTAAACACCCCACGCTCCGGGCGAGGAACTCGCCCCTCATGGTTTACGTAGCGAAAGAGCGTGTCCGTCGGCCATCCCTCGCCCGACCGCCCTTGATTTCGCCGCCAAAGGCGGGCCTTGATATAGTCCGATATCAGCTTACGGTTGGTGTGGTGCTTAAGTTCATGAAAGAGCACTCCCACCCACTGAATCGCCCGCTCCTCCTCTTCCGATGGGTTGTCGCTGGGAATCAGGAGTTGAGTGCTGGCAATGATCATCGGAGGGTAAGTGGGCGCATGACTCGCTAGCAAAACCCGGAACTCTTCATCTTCCCGACTAGCAAACTCTGGGTGGAAAAGAGAGGCGAGTTCGAAATCCCTTTGGGGACAGACGTAGAGCCCATCGTGTTTGCCCGTACAACCACTCAACAAGTATATCGTCAGCCCGCGACGCGCCGACTCATTTTGCAACACGCGCATCGGGTCCCGCAGCATCGAATCGCCCTCCCAATCCGACATCAAAAGCCGAGCCATCAACGCACCAATCAGATGGACATAGTTCTCCGGAACCTGCGCCGCTCGCAGGAACTCGTCTAACCCCTGTCCGAAGCGCAGGGCCCCGGGAGGAGCGAAATTGACGGAGCCGGTTTCTCCGGAAAATCGCTTCTTTACCACCGCCTCCAAGAGCCGATTGCCACAATTGGAAAGTTCGCTCGAACGGAAGGAAAGGGGGTAGGGCCCGCTATGGTAACCAAACCCATAGAGGGTGGAGGAGAAGCAAAAAAGCGCAAAAAACCACGCTCGACCCAACATGATTCGCGTTCCTTTCAACAATGCGACGTTTGGGACGGTGCATTAAATATGCCGATTTCGAAGCGAACTCATCGAATTTGTGGCGGTTTTTCCGCTGAAAAAAGCACTAACTCAGTGCGGCAAAAGCATGGTAGAGCTTTTAGCTCGTAAGCAACCGGGCATTCTTGGGGAAACAGTTCAGCTGGCCTCTCGCGGCAAGTGGGGCACTTCCGGAATGTCCTAGTGAGGACATAGGAGTCGAAATGCAGTTCGGATTGGGTGGGTTTTCCCGGGGGTTTCGGGGGTCCAAGAAGCAAATCAAGAAAGCCGCCTCAAAAGGCCTTCTTCACCTTTTAGTTTTCGCGCTCGTCACTCAGCTGGTCTTGCCGACCCAGCACATGGCCATCGCCGCACCCGCCGACGAAAACCGTCCGAACCCGGAAGAAGACGTTCCTCGGGAGTATAACCAACAGGCCGATCCAGCCGACAACATTCCTCCGGTTCCCTCCAACGCGAATTACGAAACGGAAGCCACTAGCGCGGCGGCCATACCGCCCAGCCTGCGGAGACTGATCGAGGAAGTCAAACAAGGGAAGATTCGGACGGCCGATCCGAACCGTGTCTCTCAACAGGTTTTGGAGATTGTCGACCGTCCCGGCTTCATCACGCGCGCTTTCCGGACGGCTATCCGCCAGCAAGCCGTTAGACCGAACCGCACTATCGACCTGAAAGACTCAAATATTGCGCGCCCCCCCGTTCCGATTTCCGACTTTGTGGATCAGGTAGAGGTTTTCTACGAGAAGCCTTCAAACAAGCTGGTCTTTAGCGCATTGGGCGGAACCGTGCGCCAATCGCTTTTGGATGCCGACTTGGCGGCGGCCCCGATTGTCGATCCTGAAGTGGTCTTGTCCGTAAAAACCACTGGCCGGGAAACCAGAAGCGAGATCAACTACCAACTCGACCTGATGCCGGTCGATGAATTTGTGGGCGACGCTGCCGCAAAGGGCTTCGGCTTCTATGCGCCCCTTAACTTCTATCCCGTTCTTAACTTCTCGCTTCAGCGGGATATGAAGATTTCGAAGATCGAGTTTTACGGCCCCAAATCGGCGAGGGTTTACGAGACGCTGCTGGGTGTCGACTTGCCCGACATCATCGATACCGGCGACGTGATTGTGACGGTCTTGCAGAATGGAGAGGAACGGCGGCTTTGGTTGTCCCGCAATTCCCTCTACCTCAGTCTCGAAAACTGCATCAAGCACACGGCGGTTTTGACTTACATTCGCGTTCCCACGCCGGAAGTTTATAGCCTGCTTCTCGAGATGTTTGAAGGTCGGGCGGAAGAGTTAGCCGCCGTGATCGCCTCCTTACAACAGGATGTGGATGCCGACGGAAATTGGAAGGTCGACCGGGCTATCTCCGCGCAGCGCCTTCGGGACGGCGGAAATGCTTGGTCGATCCGAAATGCCCGGCGACTGCCGGGTAAAGACGAGAGCGGCAATCCCATTCTCGGAAAGTCGACTTTGGCAAAAAAAGCGGAACGCCCGCGCCAGGAACACGTGCTTTCCGAACCAGACGGAAACTGGGAAGTCTTGCGCCAGCGTTTGCAGAGTGCTCAAAAAGCGAACCCCAATATCAAATTTACGGCCACGACGACTTCTTACGCACAGGCGGCCATTTCCGCGGCGGTGAAGCACGACAAGCAGGTTCAGGCCCGGCGCTGGGGTTACTGGAAAAGATTCCAAGCGGTCAAGAAGCAGATCCTGACTCCCGCTAAAATGATCTTGCTCGGCCTCACTCTGGCGGCGGGCACCTTTGTAGCCAGTCCGGATTCCGAGCCGTTCCCGTTTTTGACGGCGGTAGGGAGCCGAATCTACGCCTATGCCGCGGAAGAAGGGGTGGCGGCGGAACAAAAGGGCGCAATGGGCCCGGCGGCCGTCAACGCGGTCACCTCGCCGATCAATAACGCGGCGTCGTTCTTGGCGAACCAAGCATATTCTTCGGATCCCAAGGCCGCTTTGAATGTTGTTTCATGGGCCACGACGTTATCGTTCTATGTCGCTTTCCTGCCCATGATTTACCTCGCATCTTATGCCTTTCACCGTTTCGTGAAAGGCGAGTCGACCCGTCTGGCTTGGTGGCCAATGTCCCAGTTGGTTTTCACCGATATGTTGACGATCTTCGCGTGGATGAACCGCTCGGCTCAAGAAGGCTTTTGGACCGCAATGCGGCAGAACAATCTGTACTACGCATTGAACGCGGGCATTGATCCGAATACCACCAGGAAGGCGTGGAATTCGCCGTTAGCCCCCCAAGCAACGATCGATGCCAATGCTTCGGCACTCAGCCAAAACCTTGACCGGTCTCGGCAGCTCCGCTTGATTGCGAGTCGGGCGACCGCGCTCGCGATCGTGGCAAAGCATACGGGAATCGACCCGGGAACACTCGAGATGTCCGGGAGCGCGGGGGACATGACCCAGTTTCTGAAGCTCTTGATGAAAGACGGAAATACCGCGCGAACGTGGTACCTCACCACCTCGAAGCTGAATGAGATTTTGAATGCGGATAAATCGGAGGTGCTGTCGCTCGACCCGAAGGAAACGGATGCCATGGTGGAGGCATATATGGGCCAAGCGAACCGGCTTATCGAAAGCGCCGCACTTTTGGATCGCCAGAATTACGTCCAAACGGCTTGTGAAAGTGAGAAAGCGAGCTCGGATTGCGGGAAATTCAGCACCGTGGGATTCCTCCGCAGCTTAGCCCAGCGCAGTGCCGCGTGGGTCAACCAAAACTGCCTCCACTGGGCATTCTTTGGAATGCCGGGCGTGAATGTGTTTCATGCCAACCGAGGGCGCAAGGTCGGTCTTGATGCGACCCGTATTGCCGGAACTCAGGTTGGAGTCGATTACCCTTTGTCGACGCTAGTCTGGGCGGGAAAATCTCCGGAGGACTTTTCCATTCAGCCGGCACTCCCGTTCTTCGGGACGGCACGGGTCTTTGCCGGCCAAGCGGAACAAGCGACCGCCTGGCACGCGGGTTCCCAGATCGATGCAATGGAGAACGTCAAAGAGTTGTCCAAGCGAGATCCCTACCGACCACTGGAAAGTTTTTACTTCGATCCGGATATGGGTGGGATCGCCCGAGAACAGACTTTGGACGAAGGCCTGGCGAACATGTTGCGAAGCCGCACGGACCCAGATTCCAAGAGCTGGTTCTTTTACTGGCAAAACTACTTGAAGAACGTCTACAAGTTCTTTCAAGCCAAACTAATTCTCTCCGGCGTCCCGCTGGCGATCGGGTTTGCAATGAGCAAGGACGTGAAAGAGCTTTGGGACACTCCCTCGTGGGTGGCAGTCCCGGTCTTAGCGGCCTTTACCGCCGCGTGGTTGTGGTTGATTAAGTACACAATCGTCCCTAGCCAAACGGCCTCGGGCAGTTGGGTAGTCTCTCCGAACTACGCCGTGCTCTGGTCCGGTGTGGTCATGGCCACCCAAGATGCTAGAGCCCCAGTTGCGTCCAACCGCGAGGCCTTAATGGATGCCATTGCTTTCTTGTCGAGTCATCGACCGGAGAACTATCAGCGGGGGGTCCGGGAAGTGAGAGCGCTCTTTGCTAAGCATCATCTCCCCATTCCAACCCGCTTCAATCCTCCATCCGCGGAGTTTGATTTCGAGTTAAAGGAAGCATTTCTCGCTTGGATCAAAGAGACGGAAGCGATTCCGGGCGCAACCAAGGAGAGCACTTTCCTGGATGTCATCATCCTCAACTTGGGGGTGGGCGCACTCGGAACGACCGCTCTCTATGATTCGCTAAGCAAAAGCCTCAACGCGGGAGAGGCAGAACCGATCCTGTCGGCCGCTTATGCGTTGCGGTGGTACGTGATCGCGTTTGGCACGGCGGCGGCGGGCGCATGGGCCTCCTCGAAGCTGGCCCCGTATTGGAAAGACGTTCACGGTGCGACCGATGAGGCGCTGAATCGGATTGCCGGCGTGCGTGACACCGTGAAGCGGGGTTGTGCCGGGGCAATCACCGCCGTCGTGGGGGATGGTGGCGAGCCGATGACGGATAAAATCAATCTGGAATAGCTAGTCGTTTGAGAGATTGCTTCGCTTCGCTCGCAATGACAAAACAAAAAAACGCCGGCTTCCGTGAGGAAGCCGGCGCTCTTTTGCAATCCGAATAGCGCTTTTTAGAGATGCGACGCCATTTCGTGGACGGCGCTGACGGCGCGTTCCGCGAGGGATTCGGCCGCCTGTTCCATCAGGCTTTTCTTAAACGAGCTTGCCGTCGCACCGAATGGCTTTTGCACACGCAGCGAATGCACCATCGTTAATTCGTATTCCCTTCCGCCCAAAGCCGCGATTTGGGTTTCGGCGGAGATTTGCTTCACGTACTTGCCGTTGCCGCTAGCTTCAATCGAATGCGATTCAAAGACATTGCGCAAAAGCCAATCGCCATCGCTGGCAATGTGGGTCATCCCGTACGCAGTCGCATCGCCCATCACAAGATGCGTGCGAAAGCCCAAGCTCGGAAGCCCTTGATACGACGCCACCCGAGCCGCGCCCTGGATGTCGCCGTCTTTGGGAAGCTGTTCCACCATGTGCGCCCGTAACGCAGCAATGCCACCCGCATTCGAACCTTCAAAGTGGCAACGGACTTCCGCCGTACCCATGAACTCACCATCAACGACGGCCGGAGCTCCGACCCATTCGACGCGCGCGCAGTCGTAGTCCGCGATAAACGCCATCGTGTCCATTTTCTTGGGGCCGAACAAGCCGGCCACAAACTGTAAAATACTAATAATAATCGCAATAATTCCCGTTAATCCCATAATTCATCCCTCGTGCCCTGAGTTTGTCCGTCGATTATCTGTAAACTTGAGGTAGGGATTATCCGTTCTCAATGAAGAAACTCACACATTGTCACTGCGAGCAAAGCGAAGCAGGCTCGCATCGCTTCGCGATGCGGGATTGCTTCGGGCTATGCCCTCGCAATGACAACTAGGGTTTGCGGGGGGTCGCGGCGCCGACGCGGTTGCGGCCACCGCGTTTGGCTTCGTAGAGTGCGTGATCGGCTTCGCGGACCAGCTCGCGCGCATCGATCTTGGTCGCCGGATCGGAGACCGAATAACCGAAACTGCAAGTGCGTTGCAGCGTGGCCTTACCGTCGTTAAAGACATGTTTTTCGATCACGGAACGCAGACGTTCGGTGAAGGTACGCGTCCCAGCATCCGTGGTCTCGGTCAGTACGATGAGAAACTCATCGCCGCCGTAGCGGGCGGCAAAATCGACGTCGCGCATGTTTTTGCCAATGAGGCCCCCGAGCTCCTTGATCACGAAACTTCCGAAAAGATGATCGTGAGTGTCGTTCACTTCTTTGAAGTGATCGATGTCCATCATGATGCAAGCCACCCGGCGTTCGAAACGTTTGGCGCGGCGGAGTTCAAAATCAATCTTGTCGTACATCTGCCGCATATTGAACAAGCCGGTCAGATCGTCGGTAATCGAAAGTTCCTTGAGTTTGGCATTGGCGACCTGCAATTGATCATTCAGATCCTTGATCCGGAATCGCACCTTGACGCGAGATACCAGCTCGCCAAATCGGAAAGGTTTGCGGATATAGTCATCGGCGCCCGCCCCCAAGCAATCTACGATCAATTCCTGTTCGGTATTGGCGGAAACGAAAATGACGGCCACGTAAATTTGCAGACCGCGCAGCATCTGCAGGGTTTCTAACCCGTTCATCCCGGGCATTCCGTAATCGAGGAGAATCAGTTCGGGCTTAAACTCTTCGATTTTCTTGAGCGCATCGGCCCCACTGGAAGCCTGCTCGACTTTGAATTTCTCGACGGAGAGTGCCTCCACCATCAATTTCAAGTTGAGAGGATCGTCGTCGACTACGAGTACACGTCGGCCCTGGAGCGAAACAGCTTCCATGAGTTTAGTCCATAATGAGCGTCGTACCGACCGTGTCCGGCAGTCGAGGCATGGTTTGGTTCGGCAAAGGTCCGGTCAACGATTCCAAGAAGGCGACGATGGCGCCGACTTCTTCGTCCTTCAATTTCTTATTCAACTGGGTGCTCGCCATCACCCGCACCGCTTCGTCGAGCGAGGCGGCCGAGCCATTGTGGAAGTATGGGGCGGTGAGCGCAATATTGCGCCACGTCGGTACCCGCCACATTCCGCGGTCTTCGTCTTTCTTGGTGTGATCCGCACGGCCGGGATCCGCGGCGAGCTGGTACTTGTTCACGTACTCGCTGTCCGCGTGCACCGGAAACTTCTGGTAAAAGCCTGTGCCCGCGGGAAGGCTGGGCCCCGCGAAATTCACACCCATGTGGCAAGAGATGCAGCCCGTTTCGACGACCAGCTTGTAACCCTGCTGGGCTTTCGTCGAAATCGCTTTCTTATTCCCGGCCAGATACTGGTCAAACGGGCTGCCGGGTGTCACGAGAGTCCGTTCGTAAGCCGCAATGGCCTTGGCCAAGTTGTCGATCGTGACCGGCTCTTTGTCCTTATTGAAAACTTTTTTGAACTGCTCCACGTAACCCGGGATCGCTCGCACTCGCGCCACCACCGCTTCGTGATTCGGCATTCCCATTTCAATGGGATTGGTCAGCGGCCCCTTCGCCTGCTCTTCTAAGCTCGGCGCCCGGCCGTCCCAAAACTGCGCCGAATGATACGCTGAATTCCAAACCGTGGGAGAGTTGCGGCCACCGGCTTTTCCTCCTACCCCAATCGACGTGCGGCGGTTGTCGGTTCCACCCGACATGACGTTATGACAGGAATTGCAGGAAACCGTTCCGTCTTTGGAAAGCCGCGGATCGAAATACAGCTGTTTACCGAGCTGAATCTTCGCCGGTGTCATCGGATTTTCTTTGGGAATGGGCGGAGTTTTCGGCAGCGGCTGAAAAATGCCTTCCGCGCGGGCTAGCGGAGCCACTCCCAACCCTAGGGCCAAAACCAATACTGCCGCAAGTGTCCGCATTCCATCCCCCCCTATCCTGATGCTATCTATCAAACCATTTTTAGTTAAGTATTTCAAGTGCTTGTGAACTTTCGTTTCCAGGGTGGAAATCGCGGCAGCGACCTTGCTATAACGCGCCGTGTTCTCAATCCTCGCCATTCTACTCCTGGCCGGAAACCAGACGCTCGCCATGGAGCCATTGGATGATTGCACCCGCAGACTAGCCGGTCCCGCCCACGCCGATCTGAAAGAGCCCTTCCGCCTGATCGCGACTTCGGTCACCCCGGATGGGCTTTTTACGGTGGGCGTCCGCGCCGACAGTCTTTTTTCCATTTCCGATCGGACGGAGGCGATCGGTAAACTCAGCCTTCCCAATCCCCAGTTTGAACGCATCAGCAGCGCGCCCAATCCCTGGGAGAATATCCAACGGCTGACGGCGCTCAATCGGTCGGCCTCCATGAAAAGTCGGGCCGGGTGGGTCGCACTGACCGATAACAATGGCCGGGCATTCGTGACCAGTTACCCGCACCGAGCGATTTCGATTGTCCCGCTGCCGGCGGGAGAATTCGCAGTAGGAGTGGGATTGGCGGCCGAAGATCCGCCGGGCACGGCCGAGCTCACGGTATTCACGAGCCGAGGAATCTACTGCGCCTGCCTGCCGGAAGATCTGGCCGAGGAGTCCGTAATCGCCCCACACCAAACGCTGGCGGTGACCGGACTGCGCAACGGGATTTCACTCCGGCCCGGCGACCACGTGGTTTACGACGATCAGAATCGCGTGAGTCGCGTCCATCGCGGACGAGTGGAAATCCTGGGGAAAATCCCGGGCGAAATCCAATCGATCAGTGGGTACCCAAAAGCGCAACGGCTGCAGCTTTGGGCGATAACGCGGGATGGAAAGGTCTTCCGCTGGTCAGGGAGTTCCGCGCGGAAGTTCGAAAAAGTGCCCACTCAGTTTCCGAATGGCGGCACGCCCAGCGTTGTTTCGGTCAGCGGCGATTGGGTACGTCCCGATTCCGCGTTTGCCGACGATTGGGCGGAAGGTTTTTTCACCCAAACGGTTTCCACGCGTCGCGGCCTTCATTTGGAGCGCCTGCTTTTTCTGACTCCGGAAGGCTTGCTCTTTAGCGCCTGGCCGAACCGGCGGGTGCGTGGGACTCGTCCCGGACGCCTCCTTCCGGTAGAACTCGCACCGGTTTACGCCTCCCTCGCCCCGCAACTCCATTTCGAGCCGGAATTGCTCTTGATGCTGCCTTCCACTCCGGTAAGTCCGGTGGAGGTGGCTCTCAAGCAGGCGTTACTCGAAAAAACCGGACTGAGTTTTCGGATGCAGAACCTCCTCATGACAACCTGGTTGCAACGCATTCAGCGCGTTCGCTTTTTGGAAAACGAAGGCAGCGGCATCCCGCGCTTCTTAGATCGCATTGGCGTGCCCCCGGATCTCGCCTCCCGTCTGGTTTTCTTGGATGCGTTACCCAAACCGTTTACCGACTCCATTCTGAAGCAACGGGACCTGGATCCCACGCTCGTTGAAAAGCTGAAAGCGACCCATCGGGCAATGGCCCAAACCAGTCGTGCTTTCGCCCGGGAATACGCCGACGGAGTGGGTGAGGCGCGATCGATCACCTTAAACATCACCCAGTTGTTGGGCAGTCCCGCTTACATGGACGAGGAAAAACTCATCCGCCAACTGGAATCGCCGGACGAGGGAGACCACCCGGTCTATGCTTCCCTCATCGCTATCATCGAAAAAATGGATCCGCTCTGGGATGCGACTTGGACACAACTGCCCGACTGAGCCGGAGCCAAAAAGTCCCCGGGGACATTTCCGCCCCGGTTTTTCGCTGGAAGATCAGGGATTTCGGGAAATACCGTTGAGACTCAAAACCAAGCTAAGCACCTAAAAAAACTAGCTTTTTTGACTAAATCGTGGTCTTTTGGATCCTGATCCAAAATCGGCAATGGGTTTGCAGTGGGGTTCTCACGTGGTGAGTGCCTTCCGGGAGGGGACAATGTCGAAGATGGCGATTTTCGCGAAAAGGTTTTTTGTCGCCAGTGCGATCTTCAGTGTGCTGATCGCGGGCGGGTGCACGGGCAAATCGGGCACCGGCGAAAAAGATGTGATCTACATCGGCAATGGCGCCGAGCCGAAGGACTTGGATCCTCACATCACGACCGGCATTCCGGAACACCATGTCCAACAGAATATTTTTGAAGCGCTGGTTAGCGTCCATCCCCAAACTCTCGAACCGGTGCCGGGGGTGGCGGAGAGCTGGACGGTCTCCAAAGACGGCAAAACCTATCTCTTCAAGCTCCGCAAGGATGCGAAGTGGTCGAACGGCGACGCGCTCACCGCTTCCGACTTCGTCTATTCCTGGATGCGCTTACTCAAGCCCGAAACGGCGGCGGAGTATGCGTACCAGGGCTACTACATCATCAATGGCAAAGAGTTTAATACCGGAAAGTTGAAAGACGCTTCCAAGCTCGGCGTACACGCGATGGATGACCACACGCTCAAGGTCACCCTCGTGAACCCCACGCCTTTTTTCATCGCTTTGCTGTACCACCATTCTCTGTACCCCGTGCACCGCAAGACGATTGAAAAGCACGGGGCGCAATGGACCCGTCCCGAAAACATCGTCACCAATGGGGCCTTTATCGTTTCGCATTGGGAGACCAACAAGATCATCACCCTGGCGCCGAACCCTCATTATTGGGACCGGGCCAAGGTGAGTTTGAAGCAAGCGCACTTTCTGCCCATCGAGAACTTGGATACGGAAGAAAAAATGTTCCGTTCAGGGAAGCTGCACGTGACCAATGAAATCCCGCTCGAAAAGCTTCCGCACTGGCAGAAAGACACGTCGGGCGTTTACCAAGGCAGTCCGTACCTTGGAAACTACTTCTACTGGTTCAACACGAAGAAAAAACCGCTCGACGACAAACGCGTGCGTAAGGCCTTGAACCTCGCGATTGATCGGGATCGACTGGTGAAATTCGTGACGCGCGGGGGGCAAGCGCCGGGAACCGTCTTCACTCCACCCGGTACGGCCGGTTTCCAACCGGTGCCGCGCCTGCCCGCGGACTTGTCGCGCCTCGACGAAGCGAAGAAACTGCTCGCCGAAGCGGGCTTTCCCGGAGGTAAGGGGATGCCTTCGATCGAAATTCTATACAATACCCACGAAGGACACAAAAAGATCGCGGAAGCTCTCCAGCAAATGTGGAAGCAGAATCTGGGTGTGAACATCACTCTGTTCAATCAAGAGTGGAAAGTCTACTTAGACACGATGCGGAGTATGCAGTTCCAATTGGGCCGGCAGGGGTGGATTGGCGATTACAACGATCCGAACACATTCCTGGATCTGCTCATGTCGGACAATGGCAACAACCGATCGGGTTGGGCGAACAAGACCTACGATGACTTGCTCAACCGGGCTGGGCGAGAATCGGATGTGAAAAAGCGCTTGGGTTACTTCGCGAAAGCGGAGGATATCTTGCTCGACGAGCTTCCGGTTATTCCGATCTACATTTACACGCGCAATTATCTGAAGAGTCCGGACGTGCAGGGCTGGCACACCAACGTCCAGGACTTCCATCCGTTGAAATACGTCAGCGTGCAGCCACAGCCCAAATCCTGACCATTTGACGGTCCGTTTGGGAATGGGTTCGGAGGGGGAAATGGGTATCGGTTATTTGGTTCGTCGCTTATCGGTCATGGTGCCGGTTTTCTTTTTGGTGGTGACACTCGTCTTCTTCATGATCCGATTTGCCCCGGGCGGACCCTTTGATGGGGAAAAAGCCGTTTCGCCCGAGGTCCTGCGCAACCTAAACGCGAAGTACCACCTCGATGATCCGCTCTGGAAGCAGTACGTGAACTACCTGCGCGATTTGGCCCGCGGAGATTTGGGTCCGTCGTACAAATACGCCAATCGTACCGTCAACAATCTGATCGCCGACGCATTCCCCGTCTCCCTGCAGCTTGGAGCCATATCGCTCGTTTGGGCTTTGGGAATTGGGTTGATTGCCGGCGGAATCGCCTCGATGAAACCTAATTCCTTCTGGGATTACCTTCCCATGTCGTTTTCCATTTTGGGGATTTGCCTTCCGACCTTCGTCATCGGCCCTCTCCTCGTCCTGGTCTTTGGCATTTGGTTGCAGTGGCTACCCGTCGCGGGCTGGAATAGTTGGGAGGATCGCGTATTGCCCTCTCTCACTCTGGGTTTTGCCTACGCCGCCTACATTTCGCGGCTGACCCGGGGAGGGCTCGTGGAAATCCGCAGCCAGGATTTTATCCGCACGGCGCGCGCCAAGGGTCTTTCGGAGTTTCGCATCTTGGTCGTGCATTGTCTGCGCGGCGGACTGCTCCCGGTGGTTTCCTACTTAGGACCGGCGTTAGCGGGGCTGATCGCCGGCGCCTTGGTCACGGAAAAGATTTTCAATATTCCGGGTTTGGGGCAGCAATTTATCCAGAGTGCGGTGAATCGCGACTACACCGTGGTCATGGGCACCGCCTTGCTCTACTTCACGCTGATTTTCGTGTGCAATTTTCTCGTGGACCTCGCCTACGCCATACTGGATCCGAGGGTGAAATATGACTAGCCGCAGCGACCTACAGACTTTGCGGATCCAGGTTAAGCCGGACCGCGAGGAAAAGAGCCATAGCCTCTGGCACGACGCTTTCTTACGCCTGAAAAAAAATCGCCTGGCGGTCTTGAGTGGGATCGTGCTGGGAGTCCAACTGCTGCTTTGTATCGCTACGCCCTGGATCGCACCCTACGGCTTTGAAACGCAGGATCTCGCCAATACCCTGGCGGCTCCGTCGGCCCAACATTGGTTTGGAACGGACACGTTGGGCCGGGATCTCTTTACGCGGGTGCTCCACGGCGGGCGGATTTCCTTGATGGTCGGACTGCTTGCCTCGCTGGTGAGCATGATCGTGGGTGTGCTTTACGGCGCCGTCGCCGGTTATGTCGGGGGTAAACTCGACAACGTCATGATGCGGGTGGTGGACGTGCTTTACGCCCTACCCTTTATTTTCCTGGTCATCATTTTGATGGTCTACTTCGGTCGCAACATCGTGCTGCTTTTCATCGCCCTGGGATTCACCCAATGGTTGACGATGGCGCGCATTGTCCGCGGGCAGGTCATTTCCCTCCGACATAAGGAATTCGTCGACGCCGCTCGCACGATGGGCGTCTCTGGTCTAAGGATCGTGACCCGACACCTGATTCCCAACGCTTTGGGTCCGGTGATCGTTTATCTGACCCTGACTATCCCCACCGTAATCCTAGAAGAAGCCTTTTTGAGCTTCCTCGGGCTCGGCGTCCAGGCGCCGATGGCCTCGTGGGGTACCTTGATCTCGAGCGGAGTGGAAGTGATGGAGATCGCCCCCTGGGTACTGCTCTTCCCGGCGGCAACGCTTTCGATCACTTTGTTCTGTCTCAATTTCCTCGGAGACGGCTTGCGCGATGCGCTCGATCCGAAAGGAGCGAAAGACTGATGGCCACGCCGGTACTGGAAGTTCGCAATCTCAAGGCGCATTTCTACACCCGTCGGGGCATCGTCCGCGCCGTGGACGATGTCAGCTTCGACGTACTTCCGGGGGAAACCCTAGGAATCGTCGGCGAGAGTGGGAGTGGAAAAACGGTAACCCAGCTCAGTTATCTCCGACTGCTACCCGAACCGCCCTTGCGCATCCTCGGTGGGGAGGTGCGCTTCGGGCAGTACGATCTCCTGCAATGCTCAAAGAAAGAACTGCGTTCCATTCGCGGTCACCATATCAGCATGATTTTTCAAGAGCCGATGACCTCTTTGAATCCCTATTTGACGGTGGGCACGCAGCTCTGTGAACCGCTCCAAGTCCACCTGCGCATGTCGCGACGCGAGGCCGCAGCGGAAGCCACCCGCGCGCTCGAGCGGGTCGGTATCGCCGATGCCCGTCACGCGTTGAAAAGCTACTCCCACGAATTCAGCGGCGGAATGCGCCAACGCGTGATGATCGCGATGGCCCTTACCACCCGACCGCGATTGTTGATTGCCGACGAACCCACGACCGCATTGGACGTCACCGTGCAGGCCCAGATCTTGGACCTGCTGCGCGATATTCAAAAAGAAACCGGGATGGCGATTGTCTTCATTACCCACGATCTCGGGGTGGTCGCGTCGATCGCCGACCGGGTCGCGGTCATGTACGCGGGAAAAGTGATGGAGCGGGGTACGGTGGACCAAGTCTTCTACGAAACCCAGCACCCCTATACCCATGCCTTACTGCAGTCGACACCACGGATCGATATTCCGCAGGGCAAACTGCCTACCATCGGCGGCGCCCCGCCGGATCTCAGTCGGCTCGGCGAGGGCTGCCCGTTTGTCGGACGCTGCCGCCACCACCGCGACATCTGCGAACGCCAGTTTCCCGACGTCAAAAACTATCCACCGCAACACGATGCCTACTGCCACTTGGAGGGGTTACCCTAATGACCGACTTGGTACTTGCTCGCGTGCGAGGACTTACCGTCCACTACAAACTCCGCGGGGGCATGTTCGGGCTCAAGCCCGCCCGCACGCTCAAAGCCGTCCAGGGAGTGTCATTCGATTTGCGACAAGGTGAGATTCTGGGCCTAGTCGGTGAGTCCGGGTGCGGGAAGAGTTCCTTGGGCAAGGCCATCATCCGGCTTATCGAGCCCACCAGCGGGCAGATCGAAATCAACGGTATCGATTTTCTCGATTTGAAGGGGAAAGCGCTGCGCCGGAGTCGCTCCGCGGTGCAAATGGTTTTCCAGGATCCTTACGCATCGCTGGATCCACGCATGACCGTTTCCGATATCTTGGCCGAACCGTTGCGGGCGCACGGATCGTACTCGGCGAAAGCCCTCGAGGAAAAAATCCAACGGGCATTGTCCCTCGTGGGACTTCCCCTTAAAGATGCCCGCCGCTACCCTCATGAGTTTTCCGGAGGCCAACGCCAACGCGTAGCCATTGCCCGCGCGCTGATCCTAGAACCGAAGGTGCTCATCGCGGATGAACCGGTTTCGTCGCTCGATGTTTCGGTGCAGGCCCAGATTCTCAATCTCTTACGCGACATCCAACGCGAACTTCACCTTTCGATGATCTTTATTTCGCATAACCTCGCCGTGGTGAAGTACTTGGCCGATCGGATCGCCGTCATGTACCTGGGCAAAGTGGTCGAAGTCGCCGACCGCGAAGCCCTGTTTGCCCACCCGCAGCACCCCTACACGCGCGCCCTGCTTTCCGCCGTACCGATTCCCGATCCCCACAAGGAAAAACAGAGAAAGCACGAGGCGTTGAAGGGCGAGATCCCTTCCCCGGTGAATCCTCCGGTCGGCTGCGCGTTTCACACGCGTTGCCCCTTGGCATTCGATAAGTGCCGGCTCACGCCTCCGGAGTTGACGCCTTCGGGCCCCCAGCGGCAGGTGGCCTGTTTCGCGGTCCCAACGAATTCATAAGCGGACTTTAAGACCGCCGACATACTCGGCGTAGGGCGTTTGGAAAAGCAGATAGAGCGCGGTATGGGGCGTGAACCAATAGTGCCCGCCGAGTTCGAAGTCCGACAACGAGAAGCGGAAGGTGGGCACAATTCGAAAGCGATAGCGAAGGGCGAACGTGAAATCCGAATTGGGAGATAGAGCGATTCCGGCGACACCGATCGCCGATTGGATATCGAACGCATTCGAAAAATCCAGCTCCAGATTCAATTCGCCCCGGATGCGCTCCTGTTCTCCCCACCCGACCCCCACGGTATAGGCCCGAAAGCGCGGGACATCGCGAATGACGAGGGCAAATGCGGTTCCCTTGGGATCACCGACTTGCATCCCCACGCGAAACCGATCGAGTGCGGTTCCGGCACCGATGGGCGAAGAGAGACCGAAGTACGCGCCCTGCAGTTCAAAGCCAATTCCGGGTGTGACGAGATATTGATCTCCGTGACGTTCAAACCCGACCGCCCAGCCGAACCGTTTGCTGATGTCGCCCGAAAGCGAACCTACCGCGTCGATGTCCCCGGATCCGGAATAGAGCGAAACATCGAAGAGAAAGTCCTGGAATTTGGGCAGCGTGGCCGGATTCTCGAAGACCGCCATTCCGTCGGACGGCATCACGACTCCCGTCGATAGATCGATCTTTCGTTCGTCACCGCCGAACGCCCCAACACTCACCCAAAACAATAGAAACAGGCTCTTTTTCAAAAAGCGTACCCCACCGTGAGCGACAACGCGGGTAACCATTTCGCCGCTTGCTGGAACTGTTCGGCCCCGCGCGTCACCTGCGTATCCACCT
>CAZFMF010000006.1:0-111687 GCA_964519985.1 uncultured Pseudobdellovibrionaceae bacterium
CTCGAGGGTGGCGGGTGCCTGCTCAGTGAGCATCCGCCCGGCGTCACGCCCCGCCCCCACTATTTTCCTAGCCGCAATCGCATTATCTCCGGCCTGGCGCGGGGGGTGGTCGTCGTGGAAGCAGGAATGAAAAGTGGATCGCTCACGACCGCGCGCCACGCCGCGGACCAGTCGCGCGATGTCTTCATCGTGCCCGGCCCCTTCGACGCGGTCGGCTTTGCCGGGAGCCACTGGCTAATCCAACAAGGGGCGATGCTCGTCACCGCCCCCGATGAGATCGCACACGTGCTCGCCCCCGAATGTGTGCCGCGAGAGGCAGTCGCTCCGTTAACCGAAAGCAACGCCGTTGCTCAATTGATCCAAGAACACGGTGTCATTGGACTCGATGAGCTTGTCGTACGATCGAAACGTCCTCTACATGAAATCCACGAAGCCATTGAAACCTTGAGAGAAGCGGGTCGCATCGTCGAAATCGGCCCGCAGACATTTGTCTACGCCGGCAGATAAAAAAATGCATTTCCAACCGAGTCGCTGCTTGCCAAACGGTTTGGTTTTAAGAAAAATGAATGTGAAGCCAGTAAAATGGCTTCGCAGCTACATAACATTTTTCAAAAAATCGAGCAGAGTCGAGTGAGAGACAAGATTTTCAACATTCTTGGTCTGTTGTCTCAGTCTTTGTTACAGAATAAAGATCTTTTCTACGATGCCCAAGAGATCTGGGATGATTTAACCCAGAAGGGATTTTCGGAAGAAGAGATTGAGGGCACCGTCTCGCACATTGAGAGGGTGATGCTCGAAATTCCGGGCCCCTACTGGAGCGAACACCTGCCGGTTCACCGCACCTATACCCTCGAAGAAACCTGCCGCTTATCCACTCGCGTTCGCGGGTATCTCTGGAAACTCAAATGCCGCGGAATTATTGATCACGCTTTAGAGGATGAAATCGTCCATAAAGCGATGAATCTGGAAGAGCCGGCGGGACTGAAGGATATAAAAACCGTTGCGGCACTTACCGTTTTCGGCTATGAGCACAAAATCTCAGGGGA
This sequence comes from uncultured Pseudobdellovibrionaceae bacterium, assembly GCA_964519985.1. Classification (GTDB taxonomy): domain Bacteria; phylum Bdellovibrionota; class FAC87; order UBA2466; family UBA2466; genus JAIEOG01. The sequence goes on from CAZFMF010000006.1 coordinate 1,047, forward strand.
CAGGGGAGTGGAGTACTGTTCCGAATCCCGCTTGAATTAGGAAAGATGGAAAAAACAAAAGCAAAAAAGGGCGGCGCGGCGAAGCGCGCGGCCGGTGGCAGTCGTGCCAAAGCGGCGACGGAAAAAGGTTTGATCATCGTCGAGTCCCCGGCGAAGGCGAAAACCCTGAAGAAGTACCTTGGGCGTGGCTTCGACGTAAAGGCGTCGGTTGGCCACATCATGGATCTGCCCAAGAGCGAGCTCGGCGTCGACGTCGACAAGGACTTTGCGCCCACGTACACCTTAATCAAGGGCAAGCAAAAGGTCGTCGACGAGATCACCGAAGCGGCGAAGAAGGCCAGCAAAGTCTATCTGGCGGCGGATCCGGACCGTGAAGGGGAAGCGATTGCTTGGCACGTGGCCGAGGTTTTGAAACTCCCCAAGTCGAAAATCGCCCGCGTCCTTTTTCACGAAATCACGAAGACGGCGGTACTGAAGGCGCTCGAAGAACCGCGCGAATTGAATAAAGATCGTTTTGAGTCACAGCAAGCGCGTCGCATTCTCGACCGCCTGGTGGGTTACAAGATTTCTCCGATCCTTTGGACGAAAGTGCGCCGCGGACTCTCCGCCGGCCGCGTCCAGTCCGTCGCCGTTCGGCTGATCGTCGAGCGCGAGAAGGAAGTCAAAGCGTTCATTCCCAAGGCCTACTGGACCATTCAGGCGGATCTGACCGGGGACAAGAAGCCCTTTGTCGCGCGTCTGGTCCGTATCGGTGAAGAAAAAGTCGACCGGCTCACGATCGATCGCGAGGAATGGGCCAACGAAATCGTCGAAGATTCCCAAAAAGGGACCTGGAAGATCACCGGGATCCAGAAGAAGCAGCGCAAGCGCAATCCCGATCCACCGTTTATCACTTCCACGATGCAGCAGGAGTCGAGCAAGCGGCTTTACTTCAGTGCGAAGAAAACGATGATGCTCGCCCAGCAACTCTACGAAGGGATCGAAATCGGCGAAGCGGGCGCGCAGGGTTTGATTACCTATATGCGTACCGATTCCACGCGTCTTTCGGAAACGGCCATCGCGGATGCGCGCAAACTGATTTTAGATTCCTACGGGAAAGAGTATCTGCCGGAAGCACCGTTGGAGTACAAGAACAAGAAGAACGCGCAGGACGCGCACGAAGCGGTCCGTCCGACTTCTACCGAGTTTCCACCCGAGAAGGTGAAACAGTACCTCGATCCCGATCAGTTCAAACTCTACGACTTGATTTGGAAACGTTACCTGGCTTGCCAGATGTCCCAAGCCATTTTCGATCAGACTTCGGTCGAGCTCGAGTCCAAGGGCGACAAGCAGTATAGCTTCCGGGCTACTGGTTCCGTCTTGCGGTTCGATGGGTTTTTAAAACTCTGGCAAACTGAGGATGAAACCGCGCCCGATGAGGTGGCGGACCGACTGCCCGACTTGCAGGAAACCAATAAGGTAGCCTGTGACAAGGTTGCTGGCGAGAAGCACATGACCCAGCCGCCCCCGCGGTATTCGGAAAGCTCGCTCATTAAGGAGTTGGAAGAGAAGGGCATTGGGCGTCCTTCGACCTACGCCGCCATTCTTTCGACGATTCAGGATCGCAAGTACGTCGAGCGGGTGGAGAATCGATTCATTCCCACCGATCTGGGCAATATCGTGACCGAGCTTCTGGTGGAGAATTTTAAAGACATCGTGGATGTGGCTTTCACCGCAACCATGGAAGATCAGCTCGATCAGATCGAGGAAGGCAATGCCGACTGGGTCAAGACGCTCTCGAACTTCTACACCCCTTTCGAAGGGACGTTGAAGAACGCCGCCGAGAAAATGCGCGATGTGAAGCGCGAGGAAACCCCGACCGAGTTGGATTGCCCAAAATGTGGCAAGAAGCTGGTGATCAAATGGGGGCGCAACGGAAAGTTTATTGCCTGCCAGGGGTATCCGGACTGCCGGTTCACGGGCGAATTTAAGCAGGCCGCGGACGGCAAGATTGAGTTGCAGGCGGCGCCGACCACCGATGAGAAGTGCCCGAATTGCACGGAGCCCATGGTGGTGAAGACGGGACGGTTCGGGCGTTTTCTGGCCTGTTCGGCTTACCCCAAGTGCAAGACGACGAAACCGATCACCACGGGCATTAAATGTCCGGAATGCAGCCAGGGCGAGCTCTCGCAAAAACGCACGCGATTTGGGAAGGCGTTTTACAGCTGCACGCGCTATCCAGATTGCAAATATGCGATTTGGGACAAGCCGATCAAGGACCGCCCGTGCCCGCAGTGCCAATCGCCGTTCCTGACCGAGCGCTACACGAAGAAAGAGGGCGCCTCGATCCGCTGCCCGAATAAGGAGTGCGGCTTTACGGAAAAGGTTCCGGACGCCGCCGGCGCCTAAGAGCAGAAGGGGACACGGCCTCCGGCCGCATCCCCTTCCTTTCCATAGCTCTAACTAATACCGGAACACTAACGTTTACTGATTGTTCAGCAACCGCAGCGCTAGCTGCGGGGTCTGATTTGCTTGGAGCAAGACGGCCACTCCGGCCTGACGCAAGATGGATTCCTTGGTCAGTTCCGTGGTTTCGTGCGCCATGTCCGCGTCGCGGATACGAGACATCGCGGTCATTAAGTTCTCGCGGTAAATACCTTGAGAATTCAAAGTCGTTTGCAGACGGTTCTGTGACGATCCGATTTTCGCGCGCAGTTCGTTGATGCGAGTGAGCGCGTTGTCGATATTCGTTAAAGAATTCTGGGCACTTTCTTTTTCGCGGACCGACATTCCGCCCACGCCGATCGATTCGGCGCGTAGGTCGGTGTTGCCGGGGTCGAAGATAATGCGATCTTTGGAAGGATCGTTGCCGGTTCCGACTTGAAACTCCAACCGGATTTGCTCGCCGGCGAGTAATTCGCGGTCCATATATGTCGTCGTGCGTGCCACGCGGGTGATTTCACTCGTGAGCTCTTCGACTTCGTTGTTCAACATCGCGCGTTCTTTGGGGCCCACGGTATCGGAAGCCGATTGCATGGCCAGTTCGCGCAATCGAACTAGCATATTGTTAATTTCTTGGGTGCCGCCCTCGAAGACCTGAATGAGGGAGATGGCATCTTGGGCGTTGCGCATCGCTTGTCCCAGCGAACGAACGGTCGCGTTCATTCCGTCGGAGATGGCCAGCCCGGCCGGGTCGTCCGAAGCGTTGACGATCCGGGTACCGGTGGCCAAACGCTCAATGGTTTTGTGCATACGTCGTTCGGTATTGCCCAACGTGCGTTGCGCGGTGAGCGCAAGCGAGTTGGTATTAATGATCAAAGCCATGGAAATTCTCCTCTAGTCTCAACACCTCCTTCCTTGTGAGTCCGAGCCTCGCGGCTACGGTCGCATACCTTTGCGAAGTTAATTTTCAACCGCACCGTCATTGGTGAAGTTGAATCGAACACTGTCCCTCTCGACGAGGGGAGGTGGAACCTTAAAGAAAAAAGCATAATTCGGGGCGTCACTGTGTGACGCGACCCATAATGTGCCCGTTCGGGCGTGAGAATTCGGTGGGAGAGATTTTTCCTTTTTTTTGCGGGAATGTGACGCGAACGGGGAAAACGTAAAAGTTGGGTTTTTATCGTCGACAAAACTATGTTTACCCTCTCACAATCGACGATAAAATCGTGATCGTTTCAACACAGTTCTGAGCGTAGCGAAGCGGTGAAGGTACCCACTTCCTTTCCAGTCATTTCGCAGTTAGGTACCACGTACCTTTTCAGTCAATGACTGGAAAGGAAGTGGGTACCTTTTCAATGAAAAAGAAGCCGGGTCAGCCTTCTTGCGAAGGCTAACCCGGCTGGTTTTTAGGTCACCCGGTCAGTATAAGCCGAGCCGAAACTCGGCCTGCCCATTCACCGGATATGACCTTGTCGATCAACGACCCGAGGTCTGATTGGGGAGGCTGGTGGAAGGTGTGCCCCTCCTGCTGCCTCCTTATCTCGTACTTCAACTCAAACGCTATTAGCGCAGGAGCTGGAGAGCGAGCTTCGGGTTTTCGTTAGCGGCTTGAAGAACCGCTACGCCGGCCTGACGGAGAATCGTTTCTCGCGTCAAGTTCGTCGTTTCCGCCGCCATATCCGCGTCGCGGATACGGGACTTTGCATTCATCAGGTTTTCTGCGTAGATCCCCTGAGAGTTGATCGTGGTCTGTAGACGGTTCTGCGAGGACCCGATTTTCGCACGGAGCTCGTTCACCTGCGTGATCGCGTTATCGAGGGCTTCGAGGCCCTCGCGAGCGCTTTCAGCTTCGATGACTTCGATACCATCGACGCCGAGACCAGAGGCGGTCATGTCCGTGTTACCCGGATCGAAAATGATGCGGTCTTTCTCCTCATCATTCTTCACCCCGACTTGGAACTCGAGACGAACTTGCTCGCCCGCCAACAACTCACGATCCATATAGGTCGTGGTTTTCGCGACGCGAGTGATTTCGCTTTTGAGCTCCTGAACTTCGAGGTTCAGCATGTTTCTTTCCCGTTCACCGACGGTATCCGAAGCGGCTTGGATCGAAAGTTCGCGAACACGCACAAGCATGTTACTGATTTCGGTCGTACCCCCTTCAAACACCTGAATGAGCGAGATAGCATCCTGCGCGTTTCGCTGTGCTTGATTCAGCGAGCGAATCGTCGCATTCATTTGGTCCGAGATGGCTAGACCGGCCGGATCATCCGCAGCGCGAACGATTCGACTACCCGTAGCCAGCTTGGACACCACACTCGCCATACGCTCTTCGGTGTTATTCAAATTGCGCATGGCGGTGTTCGCCAGACTGTTGGTTTGGATCGTAAAGCCCATGTACTCCTCCTAACTAACTTCCCCCTCGCTCCTATGGGCTAAGGAGTCCTCTTAACCACAGAGAACCCCGGACGAGGCGGTTCGGCCGCAAGGCCTACCTCGGGTCGGGAGTGCGACTGACGCCGCGCATCAACCCGTGACAAATTGTCATCGACATCCCGCGTTAATCACTTGAGTGAAGATTTTGACATATTGTCACGCCGTGGGGCGGGACTGGAGGCACTGAGCGGCCGGGCCGGGGAGGCTCGGGAGGCTAAAAAGCAGATACCGGCGGGTGCCGGTTTTATTTAACGTGAACCTGAAACTTAAACTTAACCTTGGCTTAAGCTTAAGAATCTTAAGTTTAAGTTTTAGGTTGATTTTAAGTTCGCTTGAACACAATGACCCCTGGAATCTGTGGGGAGAGGCTGGATTTGACTCCGGCCTCTCCCGCGACAGACTATTCCGACCACGCCCTTAGGGGGTGGGGGACTTCAAGGATCGGAAAGCTCGCTTATCCGCGCAACAGCTGGAGAGCGAGTTTCGGATTTTCGTTAGCGGCTTGCAGAACCGCGACGCCTGCTTGACGGAGAATCGTTTCCCGCGTCAGTTTCGTCGTTTCTTCTGCCATGTCCGCGTCACGGATACGGGACTTCGCGTTCATCAAGTTCTCCGCGTAGATACCTTGCGCATTGATGGTCGTTTGCAAGCGGTTCTGAGTCGAACCGATCTTCGCGCGGAGTTCGTTGACCATGACGATCGCGGAATCGAGTTTTTCGAGGCCACCCTGAGCAGACTTCGCTTCGGTGACATCGATATCGTCGACGCCTAGTCCTTTTCCGGTCAAGTCAGTGTTACCTGGATCGAAGACGACGCGATCTTTCGTCGGGTCGTTCTTCACGCCGACCTGAAACTCGAGGCGAACTTCTTCACCGGCGAGCAGCTCACGGTCCATATAGGTCGTGGTCCGCGCGACGCGCGTGATTTCGCTTTTGAGCTCCTGGACTTCGAGATCCAGCATCGCCCGCTCGCGCGTTCCGACGGTATCCGAAGCAGCTTGGATCGAGAGTTCGCGAATACGGATTAACATATTCGAGATTTCGGTCGTGCCGCCTTCAAACACCTGGATCAACGAGATGGCGTCTTGAGCGTTCCGCTGCGCTTGATTCAACGAGCGGATGGTTGCGTTCATTTGGTCTGAGATAGCGAGACCAGCCGGATCATCCGCGGCGCGGACAATGCGACTACCCGTCGCTAACTTGGAAACAACACTGCTCATGCGCTCTTCGGTATTATTCAAATTGCGCATTGCGGTGTTGGCCAAGCTATTGGTCTGAATAGTAAAGGCCATAGTTTATTCCCCCTTAAGTACAATTCCCCCGAACTGCAGGGTGCCCGGACGATTGATGCATCGAGCTAGCGCTGTGCATCAATTGCCTGACACAGTGCATTTCGACACACTGCGCATAAGATTTAGGGGAAAATGACGCATGCCGACGTTATTTCTGAAGTGGTTGAGATCAGGAGGCTTTCAAGGCGAAAAAAACGAAATCGGCCGGGGAAAAGCGGACGTTTTCTTGCCATTTGCGAAGGGGCCCGCGTAGTCTTTTTCCATGAAAAAGACATTCTTTTGGTCGCTGGCTCTGATACCGGCTTTGATTTCGTCTAAGGCTCAAGCAGTCGATGGATTTTACGTAGGGGCCTCGGTCGGGCATGTGGCACTGACGGGCGGGGCTTCGTCGGCTTTCAATAATGCCCTGGGGGTGGGGTTGGACTTGAGTTTTCGCACCAATCCGATTTTAGATGTCGCGGTGCGGGCTCAGTACAGCTCGCACGCGGGCGGCGCGAGTGGATTGAGCCTGCTGGGGACGACCCTTTCGGCCGACTTCCTCTTGGGGAATTTTAACGATATCGAGTTTTTCCTCGGGGGCGGTCCCGGTTTCTACCAGTTTAGTGGTGCGACGAAGAGCAGTCGGTTCGGTCTTCACGCGGAAGCCATCGGGGATCTCGCGGTCGGTGAGAATTTGCGGTTGGGTCTCGCCTGGCGCTACCACGGAGTGTTTGATCCCGGCGTCGGCGAGGGAAGCTATTGGACGATCATGATGCGCGTGGGACTCACATTCCCCATCGGCAGTTAAAGAGAAGGATAGGTGGGACGTGGGAAAGACGATCAAGAGTGAAATGGCGGGCACCCTTCTCGAAGTGAAGGTGAAACCCGGCGACAGCGTCCAAAAGGGGCAAGAAGTGGCGGTCGTGGAATCGATGAAGATGGAAGTTCCGCTGCTCGCGTCCGACAGCGGTACCGTGCAAACGGTTTTGAAAAGCGCCGGCGACTTCCTCAATGAAGGCGAAGCGCTGATCGAGTTGAAGTGAGCCGTGTCCTTTGAATTCACCGATGTCACCTTACGCGACGGTCTCCAGATGGAGGCTGCGACGCTTTCGGTGGACCAGAAGTATCTGCTCTTTCAAAAGCTGGTGGCCTGTAAGTTTCAGCGCATTGAAATCACCAGCTTCGTAAACCCCAAGAAGGTACCGCAGTTTGCCGACGCCGAGGCCCTCTGTAAGAAGATTTTTGCCGCCGCCGACGATATGCCGCCTTTGATGGCGTTTGTGCCCAACGATCGCGGTGCGGAAAGGCTGCAGGCTTTTCCCATTCCTTGGACCGCTTGCTTCGTCTCCATCAGCGATGCCTTCAATCAGAAAAACGTGAATGCGACGGTCGACGAAAGCCTTTTTCAAGTCGAAGCGGTGGTAAACCGCGTGCGACAACTGAATCGAAAAGTCCGCGTTTATGTTTCCACGGTTTTTGGGTGCCCTTATCAAGGGAAAGTCGATCCGGGGGTATTGACGCGGGTCTTGCGTACCATCGCGACGCTGCAGCCCGACGAAATTGCGCTCGGCGATACCATCGGCGTTGCCACGCCCAACCAAGTGACGGAGACCTTGGCTATGGTGGCGCAGTTTTTCCCCCTCAAGAATGTGGCGCTTCACCTGCATAATACTTACGGCTTAGCGCTTGCCGCCGCGCAGGCGGGGTACGCGGCGGGAGTCCGCAAATTCGACGGAGCCACCGGCGGAATTGGCGGTTGTCCTTACGCCAAAGGGGCCTCGGGCAATGTGGCGAGCGAGGATCTCCTCTATTCGGCGTTTCGTCAGGGGTGGATGCCCGAGTTCGATGGGGACGCCTTTAAGAAAGCTTTGAAGTTTTTGTCCACGGATTTGGGACTAAAGCCCCAGGGCCGACTGGTAGAAGTCTGGGCCAAGGGCGGAAACTGGTACGGAGTCGACTAATGGCCGTCAGCAATGTTTTGGTGCGCCGGGAAGGGCCGATTGTTACGGCGATGCTTAATCGTCCCGACAAGCTCAATGCGTTAAATAAAGAAGTTTTCGACGAGCTGAAGTCGCTCGTCGATGTCTTGGAAACCGACAAGACCGCGCGGGCGTTGATCTTGACCGGCGCGGGGGAGAAAGCGTTTTGCGTGGGGGCGGATCTCAAAGAGCGCCAGGGCATGAATGAGAAAAGCATTCTGGCTCGGTTCGATTTTGTGCATGCGCTTTACCAGCGAATAGAAAAGTTGCCTTTTCCCGTGATTGCCGCGATTGGCGGCGCCGCTTTGGGCGGGGGGCTCGAGCTCGCCCTGGCCGCCGATCTTCGGGTGGCGAGCGACAACGCGGTCTTGGGTTTACCGGAAACGGATCTGGCGATCATTCCCGGCAACGGCGGGACGCAGCGTCTTTCCCGCGTCATCGGTATGGCCAAAGCGATGGAGTTGGTTCTGCTCGCGCGCCGCCTCAGCGCCCAAGAAGCGCTGGATATGGGTTTGATTCACGCGCTGGTGGCGCCTGGCTATGCGGTGAGCCACGCCAAACAATGGGCTCTAAAAGTTTCCGAAGCCGGACCATTGGCGATTCGCCAAGCGAAAATAGCCGTGCGTCAAGGCATTGAACTGCCGCTCGCCAAGGCGCTCACCTTTGAAGTGGAATGTTACCGTCCGTTGATTCAGTCCAAGGATCGCACGGAAGGGATGAAGGCTTTTCTGGAAAAGCGCAAGCCGAGTTACACGGGGGAATAATGGCGGAAATGGCGGATATCGGTTCCTGGCAGAAGAAACTGCGGCAGGGCGGCCCGAAGAAGTACCATGAAAAATTGCCGGAGCAGAAAAAGCTCTTCGTACGCGACCGCATCGCCTTGCTCTGTGACAAAGATTCGTTCATTGAGGACGGTCTATTCGCGAATTGCGGCGACCCGGAGCTGGCCGCCGATGGGGTGGTCACGGGATTGGGTCGCATCGGCGGCCGTCCGGTCGCCGTGCTCGGCAACGACGCAACGGTGAAAGCGGGGAGCTGGGGCGCGCGGACCGTCGAGAAAATGTTGCGCATTCAGGAAACGGCGGAGCGCCTTGAGATTCCTTTGTTCTATTTGATCGACAGCGCCGGAGCGCGCATCACCGATCAGATCCAAATGTTTCCCGGTCGGCGGGGAGCGGGCAAGATCTTCCACAATCAGGCACGCCTGTCGGGCCGCATCCCGCAGATCTGTCTGCTCTTCGGCCCTTCGGCGGCGGGCGGGGCCTATATTCCGGCGTTCTGCGATTTGCTCATTATGGTAGATGGCGGCGCGAGCATGTACTTAGGTTCGCCGCGCATGGCCGAGTCGGTGATTGGTGAAAAGGTTACGCTCGAAGAAATGGGCGGCGCGAAGATGCACTGCTCGGTGAGCGGCTGCGGGGATATCCTCGCCACCGACGAAAAAGACGCGATCGAAAAAGCGAAGCGTTACTTAAGCTATCTGCCGCAGAATGAGGCGTTGCCGGCACCGATGGTGGCGGCGGTGAAAGCCAAACGCCCGGCCACGGACTTGGCCACCATCGTGCCGCAATCGCCCGCGCGTGCCTACAATATCAAAGACGTTCTCGATACGTTTATCGACGAGAATAGCTTTTTTGAAATCAAAGAACTCTACGCCAAGGAAGTCGTGACGGGGTTTGCGCGGCTCGACGGCCGCCCGATCGGAATTGTGGCCAACAACCCGATGGTGAAGGGCGGGGTGCTCTTCGTCGATTCGTCCGACAAGGCGTCGCGCTTTATCCAGCTTTGTAGCGCGTTTCAATTGCCGCTGCTCTTTGTGGCGGATGTGCCGGGTTTCATGATTGGTAGCAAAGTGGAGCGCGAGGGAATGATCCGCGCCGGCGCGAAACTGATTTACGCGTTATCGACGGCCCGGGTACCGAAAATCTCATTGATCGTCCGCAAGGCGTTCGGGGCGGGCCTCTACGCGATGTCCGGTCCGGCCTTCGGCACCGACTGCGTGCTGGCGTTGCCTCCCGCCCAGGTTGCGGTGATGGGCCCGGAGCCCGCCGTGAACGCGGTTTACTACAACAAGATCCAGGAACTGCCGGAAGACAAACGCAAAGCGTTTGTCGCCGAGAAAATCGCCGAATATGAAAAAGACATCGATATCCTGCGCCTGGCCGGTGAGCTCATCATCGACGCCATGATCGATTTTGGGGAAGTGCGAACCGAACTCTCGAAGCGCTTTGCCTTCTACGCCCGTCCGAAAGAAGCCCTGCGTCCGCCGGGCATTTTGCCGATGTAACCTTGCCGGAAGCGGCTTGACAGGTTCCGCGGAGCACGAGTAACGGCAGGGGTGGAGGTCGTATGTTTAAGTCTTTTCTCCTGGTCCCGGTGCTTTTCGTCGCGAATCTCGTGGGCCCGGCGCACGCTGCCGCGGCGAAGGTCGACATTGTCCCCGAGCTCTGTGGCACCCAGCTCGATTCCTCCGGTGACACAATGGTATGCCTGGCGAAATCGGCCAAAACTCAGGATTCGGTTTTGATCCTGCAACGGGTGGGACAAGCGCAGAAGTACTATATTCCGGCGGTAACCTCGCAGGTTTCCCAAGACAATCTTTCCGACAAGAATTCCACGGTCGAGATTTGGATTGCCAAAGGCGTGGGACCTTATCGGGACAAGGAAGGTTCGCCGGTTTACGGGCAGTATGAATTGGAATACTCGCTCAAGGGCGGCAAAAAAATCGGGTTTGTGAAATTCAATTCCCTGTCGACGATGGGTCTCGATCCCTTTGAGTTCGAGACGGTGAAATAGGCCTCTACTCCGCCTGAAGGAAGCGCTGTGTACCCGGCAAGCCTTTCTTTTGCTGAGGAATCTAAAATCACTGTCGATGCTCCCCTAAGTCTCTTGACATGCTTTTGCAAAAAGTGCGGCGCCAAGGTTCTTACCACGGAGGTATGGCAGGGATATTCCCACGTCGCCAATCTGACGCGATACGCTGCGATCACGCTTAATTCATATGCCGCGCGGCATACGCGATCGAAAATGCGGTATAAGTGATTTGCATCGACAAAATCACCCTCGAAAATCCCGTGTTAGAAGTTCCCTCAGAAGGAGCGAAAAATGCGACGACTCGACGGAATTTTGGCAAATCAATCGGATGCCCGGATCCTTTCCGGGTTTAGCTTGTTGGTGATACAGGAACGCAAGCGCAAATCGGATCTCTTGGCGTACCTGAATGAAGTGGATGTCCGTAAGCTCTACGCTCAAGAAGGCTACTCCAGTCTTTTTCGATTCCTCACTGAAAAACATTTCTTCTCGGAAAGCTCGGCGTTGAAGCGCATCCAAGCGGCGCGCCTGGCTCGGAAGTTTCCTTTTCTTTATGGTGACATCAAAGATGGCAAATATTCGCTCTCGGCGCTGTCGCGACTGGCACCTTTCGTAAGTGCGGCGAATGCCGATCGGCTCTTCCGAAAATCTGAACGCAAAAGCACTCGAGAAGTTGAGGCGATGCTGGCGGCGGAATTTCCGAAGGCGGATGTGGCGGATCGGTTGAGTAAAACGGTGAGCCCCCTCAGTGAGAACCGGGTGAAAATCCAATTCTCTGGCCCCAAGGAATTGGTCGAGGATATCGAGAGATTGCGCGACCTCCTGAGTCATCGCTATCCTCAAGGGAAACTGGCCGATGTGGTTGGACTCGCAGTGAAAGCGTTGATTCGAGAATTGGAAAAACCGGGTCGGGCTCCGAAAACACATGCCGCGGGGAATACGAAAAGCAAAATGGCCACCAAGATCGCTGCCAAATCGTTGAAACGCTCGCGCTACATTCCGCGCGGCATACGCCGCGATCTTGGCGTTCGCGACACCCATCGCTGCCAGCACCTGCGGCCCGATGGAACGCTTTGCGGAGAAACTCGGTTTTTGGAGGTGGATCACATTCAGCCCTACGCTCTCGGGGGCGGGAATGGGCGTGAGAATCTAAGGTTACTGTGCTGGGCGCACAATCAGCTGCGGGCCGAAGCGCAATTTGGCCGGCGCAGCCGCCAGGTCCCGGCAGTCTGCGTGGAAGGCCGAACGAGCGCGAAGTTGGATTCCCGGACAAGACCTGTGGTAAGCAGCTCGCCATGAAACGTTCGCCGCTTATCATTATTGGTATCGCCCTTAGCCTGAGTTTGGTTCCCGCTCAGGCGGCGAGTTGTTCCTCTATCCTCAGCTGGCTTTGGCAGCGCCCGTATCGCACGTTGGGGGCGGGACTTTTGGCGTCATCGCTTTCGTACGGAGCTTTTGAGTTGGCGGTGACAGACCCCATTGGCCATCGGTACCCCGCCGCCCAACCGGTAAGCCGGGATCGGCACACTCATTTAGCCCTCATCGGGGATTCCCTGAGTACCGATTTCGTTTACTCGGATAACCCCCTTGGGAACCTCTTTCGCCTGCGCACGACGCGATTTGGCGGATGGTTTGCGGATCGGGCCCAGGACTCGAACCGTTCTTACTCGGAAATCTGTGCCGGGGACCAGAGTGTGACGGCCGATTGCTACGCGCAGGCCGGTGCGTCGATTCTTGGCAGTCCGGACGCTTCATTTGGCAAACGGCTCGGCCAAATCAACCACCTTTCGGCGCAAGCCGATGGCTTGTTGAATGGCGCACATTTTCCAGATCACGTTCTCATCTGGATTGGGCACAACGATCTCGACTTTGTGTATTCGTGTGACAAAGACGTGAGTCTCGATCGGGACACTTACTGTGCCGTCTTGACGGATCGGATGACGAAAGCTTTGGAAGAACATCTGGTACGCCTGGGTGACCACGCGAAGACGCAGGGTAAGCCGGTGGCGATCACGGTTTTTGGCTTAATGGAACATGAGAACTCCGCTCTGGTGCGCAAACAAATCCGCATCGCCCATACGAAAGATCTCACCCAGTACCCCTACTTGAGACAGGGTATTGAAGGCTTTCCCACGGTGGCGCCAAAGGATCCCGAGGATTCGGAACGGGCGCGTCGCCTATCGCTGGTGATCAACCAAGACTGGCGTCAGATGGTGGAACGGCTCAACGAGAAGTTTGCCGGAACCGCGGTGCGATATTTCTTTTCGTCCGTCCTTTCGGAGTTTCCTTATGAGAAAGAGGATTATGCCGAGGATGGCCTGCATCTGTCGGCGCACGGGCGCGCGCGACTGAGTCAAGCCGCGTTCGATGGCACGCAGGCGCAGCGGGATTTTATTTCTGGAGCAGCACCATAGGCTGGCTGGCCATAAAGATACGGCTATCACCACCCGAGCGGGCGGCCGTGAAACCGACGATCATTTGACGCTGGGAGGCCGAGCCTTCCGGTTGAAAGACATAGCGGAACGCGCCGCTCAAGTAAGTGCAACGGCTACCCAATTGAATCTGGCTATCGGAGATCTTACGGTAGTCGCAGTTATCCGCTTCCTTGATTTCCATCGCCATGACAATGGGCTGATGGTAGGTCGCGGCCTTCGCCACGATTTTCCAATCGGCCGTGAGTTGAACATCGGGTCCGGAGACCTTACTGGAAACTTCGGGTGCTTCGATGCCTTCGGCCAAAAGGTTTTGGCCCAACGTCAAGAAAACCAGCGCAGTCAAAAACGACTTCATAAATCACTCCGAATACTCAGCGTGTACGGATCCCAGCACCCGCGCAAACAGTGCAGCCTCCGTGCCCCGGTCGTTGAAGGCTAGGGAGGGGTGGGCACGCAGAAAAAGGGCGGGATTCGACCGACAGGGTGACAAACTGGGGCACGCAGAGGTATCGTTATGGGCTCAAAATGGCGAAAGAAACGATTCAAGCCGCCCTTAAGAAACGCATCCTCGTCCTCGATGGAGCGATGGGAACGGCTATCCAAAACCGCAACCTCACCGTCGAAGATTTCGGGGGACCGCAGTACGAAGGGTGCAATGAGTACCTTGTCATCACTCGCCCCGACGTGATTCGCGAAATTCACGAGGCCTACCTCGCCGCGGGTTGCGATGTGGTTGAGACCAACACATTCGGCTCGACGCCGATGGTGCTCGATGAATTTGGGCTCGGCGCCAAGGCCGATGAAATCAACTTGGCCGCCGCGCGACTCGCGCGCGAAGCCGCCGACAAGTATACGTCTGCGGAAAAACCGCGTTACGTCGCGGGCTCCATCGGCCCGACCACGAAAGCGATGTCCGTTACCGGTGGGGCGTCATTTGAGCAATTGCAGGAAGAGTTTCGCCGCCAAGCCCAGGGTCTGCTCAAGGGCGGTGTCGATTACCTTTTGATGGAAACGTGTCAGGACACCCGGAACGTGAAAGCGGCGATCCTGGGGTGTGAGCAAGCGATGGACGACACCGGCGTGCGCGTGCCGCTGGCGCTCTCAGTTACAATTGAACCGATGGGCACGATGCTCGCGGGCCAAAGCATCGAAGCGCTGCTGGCCAGCGTGCAACACAAGGACCTTTTGTATTTGGGATTGAATTGCGCCACCGGTCCCGAGTTCATGACCGATTTCATTCGCTCCCTCGCCCAATCGTCGCCCTTTCCGGTGGCTTGTGTGCCGAATGCGGGGCTGCCCGACGAAAACGGCTGCTACCTGGAGACTCCCGGAATGGTGGCGGGCGTGCTTTCGCGTTTCATCGACCGCGGCTGGCTCAACGTCATCGGCGGGTGCTGCGGCACCGAGGCCGGGCATATCACCGCGTTGAGCGAACTGGCGGCGGGCAAACCGCCCCACGATCCGCACGCGCCGAAGCGATCCATTGTTTCGGGCGTGGATTTTCTAGAAATCACGGACGAGATACGGCCGGTCATCGTGGGCGAACGCACGAACGTCATCGGCAGTAAGAAATTCAAAACTCTGATTTGCGAAGAAAAATTTGATGAAGCGAGCGATATCGCGCGCGCGCAAATCAAGAGTGGGGCTCAGATTCTCGATGTCTGTCTCGCCAATCCCGACCGGGATGAGATGGACGATATGCGTAAGTTCCTGGAGCTTGCGATCAAGAAGGTGCGCGTACCCTTCATGATCGATAGCACCGACGAAAAGGTCATCGCGATGTCCCTGACTTACTGTCAGGGCAAGGCGATCATTAACTCGATTAACCTCGAAGACGGAGAAGAGCGTTACGAGAAGGTGTTGCCACTGGTGAAACAGTTTGGCGCCGCGGTCGTGGTCGGCACGATTGATGACGATCCGGATCAAGGAATGGGTGTTACGCGTCAACGTAAGCTCGAAATCGCCGAGCGATCGTATGGGCTGCTCACCGAGAAGTATGGTTTGGCGCCAGAAGATATTTATTGGGACCCACTCGTTTTCCCCTGCGCGACCGGTGACAAGCAGTACATCGGTTCAGCGGTGGAAACGATCGAGGGCATTCGCCTGATCAAAGAGAAATTCCCGGGCACGCGGACGATTCTCGGGATTTCCAATGTGAGTTTCGGTCTGCCTAACGCGGGTCGCGAAGTGCTCAATTCCGTTTTCCTATACCACTGCGTGCAGGCCGGATTGGATCTGGCGATCGTCAACTCGGAAAAGCTTGAGCGCTACGCGAGCATTCCGGAAGAAGAACGCAAGCTCTCCGAGGATCTGCTCTACAACCGCGGTGAAGATCCGATTGCCGCGTTCGCCGCGCATTTTCGGGTAAAAAAACCGTCGAACAAAATAGCGGGAGAACGCCTCCCCCTGATGGAGCGTCTGCCCCAGTACATTATTGAAGGTTCGAAAGACGGTTTGATTCCAGATTTGGACGAGGCGCTGCAAACGCTGAAACCGTTGGAAGTGATCAATGGGCCCCTAATGAAAGGGATGGATGAAGTGGGCCGGCTGTTCAATAAGAACCAGCTCATTGTCGCTGAAGTTTTGCAGTCGGCCGAAGCCATGAAGGCGGCGGTTGCGCACCTCGAAAAATTCATGGAGAAGAGCGAGTCCTCAATGCGGGGTAAGATTGTGCTCGCGACCGTGAAGGGCGATGTCCACGATATCGGAAAAAACCTCGTGGAGATCATCTTGTCCAATAACGGTTTCCACGTGGTGAACCTTGGCATCAAGGTGCCACCGGAGCAATTGATCCAGGCGATCCGCGAACACCAACCTGATATCGTCGGGCTTTCGGGTTTGCTGGTGAAGTCGGCTCAGCAAATGGTGATCACGGCGGATGACTTGACCAAGGCGGGGGTCACGCCGCCGATGCTGGTTGGCGGCGCGGCGCTGACGCAAAACTTTGTCGATAAGCAGATCTCGCGGGCGTACGGCGGCACGGTGGCCTACGCCTCCGACGCGATGAATGGACTCGATCTCGCTAAAGCGATCGTGGCGCCGGAGAGTTTTGAGAAATTGAAGGAAGAGCTGGTGACTCGCCGGACCGCATTAGCCGGGGAACGCGTGGTGGCTCCTAAGGAGGTGGTGGAACCGCAAGTGCGATCGGCCACCGTTTCCCTTCTGGATCACCTGCCCAAGGCGCCCGATTTCGATCGCCACGTACTACGGCATCAGGCCATCGATTCGATTTGGAAGTTTGTGAATCCGATGATGCTGTACGGACGTCACTTGGGGATGCCGGGTAAAATCGTGCGCGAGATGGACAAGATGAAGGGCTCGGCGACCGCGTTGCGAAATTGGGAAAGCGAAGACCCCAAATCGTTTCAGATTTGGCGCGCGGTGGAAGAAGTGAAGGAAGAGTACCGCGGTACCGAGGTGTTGGAACCGTCCGCCGTTTATTCCTTTGTGAAGGCGGCCAGCGATGGCAATCGGCTGCATATTCTTAGCGGCAGCGGCAAGCAAACTGTCTTAGAGCTGCCGCGCCAAAAGAAAACCAATGGGCTGTGCTTGGCCGATTACGTGCGGCCAGTGCGGTTTGCCGGCACGACCCCTCGTTGGGAGGAGACCGACGATGTGATTTGTGCGTTCGTGGTTTCGGTGGGACGGGGTGTGCGGGAGCTCGCGGAAGGCCTTAAAAATCGGGGCGAGTATTTAAAGTCGCACATCGTGCAGGCGCTGGCCTTAGAGTCCGCGGAAGGGTACGCAGAAATGCTGCACACCCAGATCCGCGCATTCTGGGGTTTTGCCGATGCGCCCGAAACGACGATGATCGATCGCTTCCAGGCCAAGTACCGCGGCAAACGCTACTCCTTCGGCTATCCCGCCTGTCCGCGACTTGACGATCAGGCCATGCTTTTTGATCTTTTGAATCCGGGCGAGATTCAGGTGCAGTTGACCGAAGGTTTCATGATGGATCCGGAGGCGAGTGTTTCGGCCCTGGTCTTCCATCACCCGCAAGCCAGTTACTTCTCGGTGGGGGTACGTGATGGCGACGCTTGATCGCATTCCGGCGGCGACGACCGGTATCGGCAGTCTCCCACACCATAATATCGATGCGGCGCTAGAGTATGCGTTCGCGTTCGAAATTCCTTTCTTGCCCCAGATTCCGATCCGTAACCCGTGGGAGTATTCCATTCCCCAGGCGCTGGAGAGCTTGCCCGGCATTCGGATCGAGACGGATGGCAGTGCGCTCATCGACACCGGAGTTTGGGTAGGGCTGGCCCGTTCCTTCGATGAGCGCCTCTCACACGCGTTTGATCAGGCGGCGGAGAGCACGGCGTTCGAGGGGTTTGAACCTTCGGCGGCGACATCGAGCAGCTGGCAGCCCTTTCTTTGGGAGCTGCAGGAACGCGGCACGAAAACGGCGAAGATCCAAATTGTCGGCCCGCTGACCGCTCAGTGGAGTTTGCGCGCGACCGACGGGGCGCGCTTGGATCAAAATGCCGATATCAGCCGACAAATCTTCCGCCTGGTTTTGGCGCGGGCGCTCGGCATGGTTCGGCGCCTGAAAACATTCGGCGTGCAGCCGGTGGTGTACCTGGACGAGCCCGCCCTTTTTGTTTTTTCGCCCGAGAATCCGACGCACCTTCTGGGGGTACAGGAACTCCGCCTGCTCGTTCAGGCATTGCAGAAGGAAGCGGTGGCGGTGGGGCTGCACTGCTGCAGCAACACGCGTTGGGAAACGATTTTGGGCCTGGGGATCGATATCCTGTCCTTCGATACTCGGCTTTCGTTGGAGTCGCTGTTCTTGGCGCGGGAACCGCTGCGGCGGTTCGTGGAATCCGGTGGCCGGCTTTCCCTTGGTGCGGTGACGACTTCGGAACCGGGAGCATTGGATCCTGACTCCCAAGCCGTGGGCAAGCAGCTGCGGGAGCGCTTCGAAACCGAGTTGGGCGATTGGGCGCCGACGGTTTTGAAACAAGCCCTTTGGACGCCGGCTTGCGGTCTGGCGTTGCATACGCCAAAAGACGCCCAATCGATTCTTTCGCTTTTACAGGACACCCGTCGCTCAGCCTTGTCTTGAGGACTCGGAAAGAGTTGGTTTCCTGGCTTGATTTCAATTGCTTGCCTCGGCTAGGGTGCGCCCCGTGCCGCACAAATTGGCCACTACCTATCCGGTCTCTGCCCCGTTCCGTATCCCGGCGGAGTTTTGGCCCCTGACGGGGGCTTTTTTCGCGATTGCGTTCGCATTTGGTGTTTTGGCCCGAGAGGCCGGGATGGGGGCGTGGGGTGCGGTTTTGATGTCCGCCCTTGTGTACGCCGGTACCGCGCAGGTGGTTGCCCTCGGCCTGCTCGCCGCGGGTCAGCCTCCGTGGGTCATCGTGCTCGTAACCTTGTTGATCAATGCCCGTTTTTTACTCCTCGGATCGGTGGCGGCCCACCGCACCCAGAATTGGAAGCCGTGGGAGAGAGCGCTTTTTGCTTGGCAGCTGACGGACGAATCGTTTGCCCTGTTGATTCCCTCGAGTTCCGGCGGGCTGACGAAGGCGCGGGCGACCTGGCTTCAAAATGGAGCCTACTTTGCTTGGGTGATTGGGACCGCCGTCGGCTTTCAAGTCGGCGGTGACTCGACCCAGCTCAAAGGCTTGGGTCTAGACTTTGCGCTCGCCGCGATGATGCTGGTGGTTTTGGTCTTGCAGATTCGCGATTGGATGGCCTTTGGCGTCGCGCTGATCTCGGGCTTGACCGCCCTGATGGCGGTGCAACTGGGTTTGAATTGGTTTGCTACGCTTTGTGCGATGGTCGTGGCACCGATCTTTGGCGTTTGGATGGAGAGACGATGGAAACCGTCCCAGTCGTAGTCACCATCGCGGGAATGGGTTTGATCACGCTCGCGTGCCGGTTCCTTCCATTTGCCGTGATGGATCGCATCCGACTCAGCCCGGGAGTCATCGCTTGGATGCGCTATCTACCGGTCGCGGTTCTCTCGGCGGTCGTCTTTCCCCAGATTTTGCTCGCGCAAGGCGATGTCTGCTTTGGGGCGATCAGTCGCCCGTTGGTCGCTTCGCTCTTTACGATCGGTGTGGCGATGTTCACTCGCAACTTGCTGGCGGGCGTCACCATCGGCGTGGCGTGCATCGCGCTGCTACGAGCGATCTAAAGCAAGATTCCCGCGATACAGGCCGTCATGAACGACGCCAGGTTCCCGGCGACAAAAGAACGGAATCCGAGTTCCGCGAAATCTTTGCGGCGATCGGGAGCCATGGCGCCAATACCGCCAATTTGAATGGCAATGCTGGAAAAGTTCGCAAACCCACAAAGCGCGTAGGTGGCGATATTGATCGATCGCGGCGAAAGCTGACCCGCCTTCATGAATTCGCCCATGTGGATGTAGGCGTAAAACTCATTGATCGTCACTTTCTCGCCGAGCAGTTGGCCAATGAGACCGGATTCGGACCAAGGCACGCCCATCACCCAGGCAATGGGACGAAAGAGAAAGCTCAGAAAGTATTCAATCGACAGCCCCGGAAAACCGAGGCCGGTTCCGACATGCCGAATGACTAGATTGATGAGTGCCACGAGGGCGATAAAGGCAATGAGCATTGCGGCGACGTTCAAAGCCAGTTTCAATCCTTCGGAGGCGCCGATGCACGCTGCGTCGATCGCGTTGGCTGCTTCGCTATCGACCTTGAGATTCACTTGCCCCATCGTCGGCGAGACTTCTTTTTCCGGAAGCATCAGCTTCGAGATCATGATGCAAGCCGGGGCCGACATTAGGGAAGCGGCGAGCAAGTGCCCGGCGGGAATGCCAAACGCCACGTAGGCGGCTAAAACTCCCCCCGCCACCGAAGCCATTCCCCCGCACATCATGCAGAGGATTTCCGATCGGGTCATGGTTTGCAGGTAAGGCCGAATCAGCATCGGCGCTTCGGTTTGGCCCATGAAGACATTCGCGGCCGCGCAAAGGCTCTCCGATCCCGAGGCGCCCATGGTTTTCACCATGATCTTGGCCATCCATTCGACGATTTTTTGCATGACGCCGAAGTGGAAAAATACGTAGGAAAGCGATGATACGAAAATAATCGTCGGCAAAACGCTAAAGGCGAAGAAGTGATCTTTGAAAGCGTCGCCAAAAACAAACTTCGCGCCCTGGTCCGAAAGGGCCACGACCGCCTGAATCGCTTCGCGGGCGCCTTCGAAGATG
Organism: uncultured Pseudobdellovibrionaceae bacterium; assembly: GCA_964519985.1. Lineage (GTDB taxonomy): Bacteria > Bdellovibrionota > FAC87 > UBA2466 > UBA2466 > JAIEOG01. Next base: position 21,585 of record CAZFMF010000006.1, read on the forward strand.
AACAGCCCAATGTCGGTGCGCAGGATGAAAAGGGCCAAACCGAATTGGAGCAGGAGTCCGGTGATGATCGCCCGCCACGGAATCCGCCGCTTATCTTCCGAGAACAACCACGCAATGGCGAGCATGGTGAAAAGCCCGCCCACACTGATCCATCGTTCCATCTCGGCCCCCCTGCAATGCATTGCGTTGCGATAACGACTGAAACTAGGAGAACCGCCTGGGATCGTCAAGGTGACTTGAAGTGGCTAAGGGGTGGCGACAACGGCTTCCGGGGTGGGCTCGGCTATCAGCGCGGAACTTCGGAGCACGCGAACCAACTCCTCCACTTTCACCGGCTTGCATAGATAATCATCCATTCCCGCCGCGAGCGCTTTTTCCCGATCGCCCTTAATCGCGGCCGCGGTCATCGCGATAATACGGGGTTGGGGTTCGTCCCGCAGGCGGGCGCGGATTAAGCGGGTGGCGGCCAAACCATCAATTTCCGGCATCTGGATATCCATGAAAATCAGGTCGTAACGGCGACGCAAGACCGCTTCAACCGCTTCACCGCCATCCGAAACCAGATCGGCACGGTAGCCGAGTTTCGAAAGCAAACGGACGGCAAATTTTTGGTTAATCGGGTTGTCCTCCGCCACCAAGATACGCAATGGAAAATCGTCACCCAGTCTAGGCAAAATCGAATCCGGGGCCGAAGGGGGCGCAAAGTCGGTGCGTTCGTGAACCTGAATATCAAAATTCACGCTCGTTCCCACGGTGGGCGTGCTTCGGAGTTGGATATTGCCATCCATCTTTTCCACCAGCGACTTGGTGATGGCTAGGCCCAGGCCGGTGCCGCCGAAACGGCGATTGATCGAATTGTCGCCCTGGTGGAAGGGGGAGAACAAGCCGGTGTGGCGTTCGGACGGGATGCCAATTCCCGTATCTTGAACGAAGAAACTGAGCTTCCAATTGCCGTCGTCTTTGCGCGCTCCGAAGGCCGCCAGGCGAACGGTGCCCGCCTCGGTGAACTTCACGGCATTGGAAAGCAGGTTGACCAGGATCTGTCGCAGCTTCGCCGAGTCGCCGATGACCCAGGAGGGCAGACTGGGGGAGATCGCTTCTTCTAAAACGAGATTTTTTTCGTTCGCGCCTCCACTGACCATATCGAGCGCCGAACGGATCAGGGGAAGGAGTTCAAAGGGATGCGGCTCGAGGTCGAGCTTTCCGGCCTCGATTTTCGAAAGGTCCAGAATGTCATTGACCAGCGAAAGAAGAGCCTCGCTGCAAAGGCGAATGGTTTGCACGGATTCCAGCTGTTCGCCCGAAAGCGGGGTATCGAGCAGCAGCCCACTCATTCCCACGATCCCGTTCAGGGGTGTGCGGATCTCGTGACTCATGCGGGCTAGGAAAGAAGATTTCGCCGCGGACGCCATTTGGGCTTCTTCCTTGGCTTTGACGAGTTCCGATTCGGCAAGTTTGCGGTCGAGAATATTGCGGATGATGAAAATCGCCTTGTCGTCGCTTACTTTGGAGATGCGAGCTTCGTAGTAACGCAGTTCCCCGCGCACCGGCAGTTCGTACTCCATGGTCACAATTTTGCCCGTCGAGACCGTCCGGCGAACGGCTTCGAGAACCGCATAGCCCAATGGCGAAGGCAATACGTTAAGCACGTTCTTGCCGATGAGCACTTCGCGGTCTTCGACGAGATCGTTACCCGGGTCGATGAAACAGTCGAGGTAAACGCCATCAATCGACATCAAGAGGATCAAGTCCGGATTGGCGCTGACAATCCCGGATAAGTAGGAACCTTTTTCTTCTAAGTGCTGCTGGGTCGTTTTCAGGTCGGTGATTTCCTGCATGACCCCCAAAAAGCGATCGCAATCCGCGAGGCGGACGGCGTTCACTTTGGCCCACCGTTCCCGTCCCTGGTCCGCGCCAAAACTGTATTCGACGTCGAAAGAATCGGTACCGTCGGTAAACTGCGTCCACGCTTCCTTGAAACGGGTCTGATCGGGTTTGGAAAGAAGCTTGATCCAGCATTTTTCCTTAAGGCGTTGGCAATCCAATTGGGTAATGCATTCGAAGTTTCGATTGGCATACAGAATATTTCCCGCCCGATCGGCGAGGAATAGACCGATGGGTGCCGAATCGAGCAGATTCTGCATCCGCAACTCACTCTCCTGCAGGGCCCGTTCGGCATGGTGCAGCTGAGAGATGTCCTGAAAGGTGCCCATGAGGACGGTGACCTTCCCGTCGCGAATTTGGGGAGATCCCTGCGATCGGACCCAGATCTCGCGCCCCTTGGCGGTGAAAAAGCGCGCTTCAAAATGGAATGCTTGATGTCCGTAAATGGAACGCTCCAATGCCTGCCGCAGAGGTTCCCGTTCCTCCGGCGCGTAGAACGCGATGGCTTCGTCGAGGGATACCTCGGTGCCGGGCTCGATTTCGTGAATGCGGTACGTTTGCTCGTCCCACCAAATACGCCGGCTCACGGTGTCGAACGACCAGATTCCAATGCGCGCATGATCTTGTGCTTCGGATAGCAGGCGCCGGTTCGTGACCTGTTTGGTGATGTCGCGCACGACCTTCATGGCGCCAACGATTTGATTCGCGGAATCCCGGAGCGGCATGATCGTAACGGACACAATCATCGGGCGGCCATCGCGATGCCGGCATCCGGTCTGGTAAACGAGCGGACCTGCACCTTCAAAAACCTGCTTCATGGAGGGGCAAATTTTTCGTTCGGTTTCCGGAGAAATCAGTTCCGGGAGTTTTCGATTGAGCGCTTGTTCGCGGCTGAAGCCGAAAATGCTCTCGGCGCCGGAGTTCCAGGAGACCACCGTCTCGCGTAGGTCGATCAAGATAACGGCATCCGGTAAGTCGTGAATGAGAGTTTCGGCCAGGACACTGGGATCCAGAAATCTTGGAATAGTGGGCTGCATAGTGTGCGGCGGCGTTTTAACACTGTGCCTCCGGAAATGGGGGAAAAATTAAAAATGTGCCGAAAACCTCAGGGTTTAGATGGGGTTGAACCGGTTCTTCATGATAAATTGGAGACCATGCCCGGCCCGGCCGAAACTCCCACCCCCGTCTATTCCGTTCAAAGCCTGAGAGCGGGATACGGCGCGCAGAAAGTACTCAAAGGTTTGGATTGGCAGCTGGAAAGTGGGGAGAGCTTTGCCATCTTGGGACCGAGTGGCGAGGGAAAAACCCTTTTTTTCAAGCTCCTATCCGGTTTGCGGTCGGCTCAGTCGGGTTCGGTGAAGTTTCAAGGCAAAGACCTGAGGAAAATGTCGGAAGCTGAGCGGCGCGCCTTTCGCGAGAATATTGGCATGACCTTCCAAAAGGACGGGCTTTTTGATTCGCTCAGTTGTGCGGACAATCTCCGTTTTCCCTTGAATGAGCGCCTAAAACTCTCCCGAAAAGACCGGGAAAAGCGGGTCGAAGCGGCTTTGGAAGGAGTCGGGCTAGCCGGGCAGGGGAAGCTCTTGGTGCACGAGATGAGTGGGGGGATGCAAAAGCGTTTGGGCATCGCGCGGGCGCTGTTGTTTTCCCCTAAGGTGATTTTGTACGACGAGCCGGCCGCCGGGCTAGACCCCATTACGGCTCGCACCATTAACGAATTGATCCGCCAAATGCGCGATCGCTTTCAAATGACCGTGGTGATGATCACAAGCGATCTCGGCCAAGCCCATCAAGTTTGTGATCGGATGGGCTTGATGTGGAATGGGAAGTTTGAAGAGCAGGGGAGTTGGGCGTCACTACGGGCATCTAAGAATCCGGTAGTGCACCAGTTCCTTCACGCTCTGCCTGAGGGCCCTTTGACGGAAGGGGCCGCATGATCGAGTTCAAAAAAGTTTTCAAAACTTTCGGGACCAAGAAAGTTCTGCAGGGGTTGAGCTTTCGGATCGAAAAAGGCGAAATTGTTTTTCTCTTGGGACGTTCGGGAGTGGGAAAATCGGTAACTCTCAAGCATCTCGTGGGTCTCATCCGTCCCGACAAAGGGGAAATCTGGGTCGACGGCGAGGAAATCACTCATCTTAGTGAGGCCCAGTATTTTCCGGTGCGTCGCAAATGCGGCATGGTTTTTCAGTTTCCGGCGTTGCTCGACTCGCTCACGGTGCAGGAAAATATTGCGTTCGGATTACGGGCCCATGCGATGGTAGGGCCGAAGGAAGAACGCGCTTATATCGTCGATAAACTGCGGCTAGTAAATCTCGGCGAGAACGTGCTGGGAAAATTTCCCAATGAGCTGAGCTTTGGGATGCAGAAGCGAGTTAGCATTGCGCGCACCGTGGCAATTCAGCCGAGTTACCTGCTTTTTGATGAACCAACTACCAGTCTGGACCCGGTGACGACTCGCAGCGTTCACGATCTCATCCAAAGTCTTTCGCGGACGCTTAATGTCACATCCTTGGTAATTTCTCATGATATGGCCGGAGCGCTTTCCATCGCCGATCGGATCCTCATCGTCGACCAAGGGCAGATCGTGGACCAAGGCACGCCTAAGGAAATCCTCAAAAGCGAGCACCCTCTCACGCGTGAATTTATGCGTGGCATCGATTCTGACGTTGCTAGGACGTAGTCCGGCGGCCCACATTGCTTTGGCGATGTGAGAGTTCGCCACGGCCCCGGCCTCGCGGTGACAGATGTCTCGTTCCGCCACGCCTGTTCGCCGGTGTGTTTTGTTCTGCGACATTGTTTCGGTTCGGCGGCGAATCTCGTGCGGAAAGGTTCTGTCAGAAGTCTGGCATCAGTCTTGCTCTGTTATATGGGCGGGAGTGGTCGCCATGAATGGAATGAATGTCAGACTGTTGCAATGGAGTTACCCGATGCTCTTGTGGCTGATGGTGGCCCTCTTCACCGTCCTCGCCTGCAAAAACGTAGTGGGTAGCAATGAGTGGAAGCCCGCTCAGCCGGCCTTCTTCCTCTCCGACCAAGAAACTTTCCAAAGTAATCTGGAAGAGCCTGCTCCAACGGTCTTGGCCGCGGTGGCATCGCGTTAGTCCGGCGGGCCGCCCTAACGGTGCATGAAACCCCCATTTATTTCGCTAGTTTGCTAGAATAAGCGCATGGTCGCTACCTTTGACCAGCTCATTTCGAGCATTGGCGCTACTCTCATCTTTGGGCTATCCGGCCTTGGCACTTTTCTACGGCACGGCGTGCGTTGGTCCGCCGTGATCGATCAAATGTATGCGGTCGGCGTGCGATCCCTATCCACGACGATCGTGACCGGTTTGTTCGTGGGCGCGATCATGTCCATCCAATTGGATCTTCAACTCCGGGACTTCGGCGCTCAGGCATTTCTCGGTGGGCTTTCGGCTTCCGTAACGATTCGCAACGTTGGTCCGGTCCTGATTGCTTTCATTCTTTCGGGGAAGGTGGGGGCCTATACTTCGGCCGAACTCGGCACCATGCAAGTGACCGATCAGGTGAATGCCATTCGCTGCCTGGGAACCGATCCGATCCGCTACCTCATTGTCCCGCGTTTGGTGGCGGTGGTGATCACGAGCTTTTTGCTGCTAATTGTGGGACTGGTGACCGCAATCGCGGGCGGCGCCCTGCTCGCCACGGTGCAGCTGGGCATTAATTGGGTCAACTTTGTTCGCAATATTCCTTTGATTGTCACTTGGTGGAGCGTCGGTACCGGGGTCGTGAAAAGTTTTGTCTTTGGCGCCATCATTGCGGTCGTCTGCTGCTATCAGGGGTACCACGCGCGGGGCGGTTCGGTTGGGGTCGGGCGGACGGTAAAGTCCACCGCGGTGCAGACCCTGGTTGCCATCATCGTGGCCGACTTTGCGATTTCTTCTTTTTCCGCCGCGCTTTTGGAAGTCTGGGAGGGAATGCGGTGACCTTGGCGGAGAAAAGCATCAGCCGGGTGGGAGAAGCGGCGCTGCACGTTTTCGAGGAGCCGATTGGCCTGCTGAACTTCGCGCTGCGGGTTTTTGCCTCCTTTTTTCGCCAAGTGCTCCTTTTCCGCTTTCGATTCCGTGAAACCATCGACCAGATCTTTACCATCGGCGTGCAAAGCCTTCCGGTCGTCGCCTTCTCGCTCACTTTCATCGCGTTGATGATGATCCTGGAGTTTTCGTTTCACATGAAGATGGTGCTTCAGCAAGACAGTCTCGTCCCCGCCTTCGCCACCCTGCTAATGCTCCGGGAACTGGGACCGGTGGTGACGTGTCTTTTGCTCACGTCTCGTATCGGCGCGGGGATTGGCGCGGAACTGGGCTCGATGAAAGTCTCGGAGCAGATGGACGCGTTGCAGCTGCTTTCCCTCGATCCGATTGAGTATCTTGTTGTGCCGCGTTGGGTGGCGTGCGTTATTTCTTGTGTCTGTTTGTCCGTCATCGCGGTGGCGATCGCGATCTTGGGCGGGGCGTGGATCGCTTCGGTCAAACTCGGCTACACCGCGTCGGAGTTTTTTAATACAATGTTTGTTTTCGCCCGCTTCAAGGACGGCACGGCGTGTTTGATCAAAGCGTCGGTCTTCGGGACGATTTTACCCATCGTGGCAAGCTTCCATGGATTTCGTTGTCGGCCCGGCAGTGAAGGGGTAGGAAACGCCGCGACGTCGGCGGTGGTGCAGGGTTCCATTCTCATTATTATCGCGGATTTCGTTGTGACCTATATTCTCTACACGCTATAATTATAGAAGTCCTTTCTCCTTTCATTTTCCCTCGCTAAAACAGCATCCATGATTAAATTCAGCAAAGAATTTTGGGTGGGATGTCTCGTTCTTTTGGTCGTCTTTCTCATGCTGGTCTTCGGATCGTTGATGGGCGTGCTCACGCCTTTCTCGCGCGAGGCCAAGTTCGCTGTGCTCTATGATTTTGCGGGTGGCGTCGAAGCCGGATCTGCCGTTCGCGTCGCGGGTGTGAAGGTCGGAAAGGTGGAGAGCATCGAGTTCCTCTTGCCCGGCGCGCAACCCAAGGATGAGGACGCTAAAAAAGAACCCTCGCTCCGGGTGACGGTGTCGGTCGCCAAAAAAGCGTTGCCGGCGGTGAGACAGGATTCGCGGTTCTACGTCAATATGGCGGGGATCATTGGGGAGCGTTACATCGAGATCTCTCCGGGCAGTGGCCCGGCGTTACAACCGGGCGCGGTCGTTCGGGGGGTGGATCCGCCGCGCATCGACCAATTGCTCTCGCAGGGGTACAGCGTCTTCGGCCGCATCCAAGAATTCTTGGATGATAAGCAGGAAACGATTTCGGATTTCTTGGATCAGTTGAACCTTTTGATGACCGACGCGAATCAATTCCTAAAGGGGAAGGAAAACCGCCGGGCATTTTTCTCATTGATCAATAACTTGAATGCCGTTTCGGGCCAGTTGCGGGAAGGGTTGAAGGATGAAGAGTCCAAAAAATTCTTCAAGACTTTGGCGGAGCTGGTGAAACGGGCGGAACAGGTCGACAAAGCGACTTTGAAAAAATTCCTACAGGAGGAAGGTATCCGTGCGCACATTTTCTAAGTGGATTGGGATGGTGGGTTTGCTGTTTGGGTTTTCAGTGGGGGCGGCTCCCCAGGAAAACGGCGCCGCGTCTTCCCTCCAGCAGATGAAGCTCGCCAAGCGTTTTGGCGTCGGTGTCAGCGCGGGCGGACCGCTGGCGATTTTTGGCGTGGAAGCCGATGTGAATGTGACGGAAGAGCTCAGCATCACCGGCGGGCTCGGCACCGGCTTGAATTACTCGACGTTCATGTTGAAGGGCCGCTACTTTCTCATGGGCGATTGGGTCAGCCCCTACCTCGGCATGGCGATCGCGCGCTGGTGGACGGACGGCACAACCGCGACCAGCATCGGCCCGTCGGTTTTGACCAGCCAGTTTCTCGGCGCCGGCTACGATTACACCAAAGGTTTTTCGGTGTTTCTGCTTTCGCCCGCCGTGGGCGTTCAGTTCATGCACCCGATGGGTTTTGCGATCAATGCGGAACTCCAATACCTTTTCCGCCTCTTTGACTTCTCCAATGGAACCTACGCTGGACTCAGCGCTCATTGGTACTTTTAGGTGCCCGTCTACTTTCGGGACCGGTCCCGAAAGTAGACGGGCACCTTTCGGGCACCTCATCCACCCATGAAAGTGAAACCGTCACTCCGCCGCGTTTTCTCCGTCTTCCGATCGGGGACTCGCTCGCTCAAGGCGACCCTCGCGCTGTACTTTTTGCCGATTGCCATCCTGCCCGCCATCTTCTTGAGTTTCTACGCCACCCGTGTCTTTGAAGAAAACACGCGCGAAACCTTGCGTCGCCGCGCCGAAACCGAACGCGACGCCTTTACCGCTGAAGTCCAACGCGTCGAAAAAGACATTCTGGATTCCGTGCGCTCCCAGCGCGAGAACGCGCGATTGTTGGCCGCGGTGGCATCGGGCGATAAAGCCCGGTTGGCATCGGTCGCGGCCGTGTTTCCCGAGAATGCGAGTCTGCGATTTTATTCGCCCACCGGACGTTACCTTGGCGGCCGTCTGGCGGCCTGGGATCACCAGATTTCCTTCATGCCGGAAAGCCTCTTGTCCAAGCTCAAAGCCAAGGGCGAGACGCGCGAGCGTTTTTTTCGCGATGATGGACAAGGGTTGATGACGGTGGTGCGCACCGTATTGCGAGACCGATCACGGCTCTACGGGATTCTGGAGGCGCAAATCCAGATCGGTCAAAAAGAACTTTCCGGTTTCAAATCCCGACGGGAAGTCGACACCGTGCTTTTGAACAAGGACCTCTCCATTGGGGCGGCGAGTTTTGCGTTACCGCCGGATTTTGTAAAATCGTTCTCGCGTTTGCCATTCACGAACCCGGGTAGCCCGGTGGTGGTGTCGATCGGCGATGCGCGTTTTTCCGCGTTCCTCTTTGAGCTGCCAGCGGCGTACTCCAAAAACCAAAAAGCCGGTTTCTTCGTGCTCTTTCTCTCCATGACCGCGGCCGATGCGGCGGCCGGCAAGCTCCGCGTTGCCATGCTTTACCTCACCGCTTTCCTCGTGCTCTGCGCCACACTATTGATTTTCCTACTTTCCAATCGCATCGTCGAACCCATCGAGTACCTGGTCTTGGGAATGAAGCGTATTCGCACCGGGCGCAACGAGCAGATCCCCGCCATCGATTCCCCTTACGAGATTGAATATCTCATTCACTCTTTCAATGAAATGGCGCGCAATGTGGCCAATGCCCGGGAGGCTTTGGAACTCAAGGTGGATGAGCTGCACAACGCCAATATCGAGATCAAAGACGCCCAGGGGGTTTTGGTGCAATCGGCGAAAATGGTGTCGCTCGGTCAGCTGGTGGCGGGCGTGGCGCACGAGCTGAATAATCCGATCGGTTTTATCTCGAGCAATATGCATCACCTGAGCGAATACGTGGAAAAGATCCGCCGCTTGGTGAATGCCTATCAGAAGTATCGCCTTTCGTTGCCGGACGACTCGCGGAAAGACCTGGAGAAGTTGGAGAAAGACCTCGAAATCGATTTTATTTTGCAAGACATGCTCGATTTGACGCGCAGTTGCGTGGAAGGGGCCAACCGCACCAAGGAAATCGTGCTGGGCCTGCGAAGTTTTTCGCGCATGGACGAATCCCTTTTCCGTCTTTCCGATCTGCACGAGGGGCTGCGCAACACGATTCGGTTGCTCGTGACCGAGTTCAAGGAGAAGATCACGATCCATGAGGAGTTTGGCGTGATTCCCGAAGTGGAATGCAATCTGTCGCAGATCAATCAGGTCTTTATGAACTTATTGTCGAATGCCGCGCAGGCGATTGATGGCCGGGGCGACATCTGGGTCCGGACCCGCCGCGAAGGCGATCGCGTGCGCATTGAAGTGGAAGACAATGGTTCGGGCATGCCGGATTCGGTGCGAGAAAAGATTTTCGACCCCTTCTTCACGACTAAAACGGTGGGCAAGGGCACGGGACTGGGACTGTCGATCGTGCACGGACTGATTGAGAAACACCACGGCCAAATCGAAGTGGAAAGCCAAGTGGGTAAGGGAACGCGGTTCACGATTCTATTACCCATTACGCAACCGCGTGCCGCGGCGAATCTGGGAGCGAAAGCCTAATGCGCGTCACTAACCTTGGCTACCCGCGACTCGGACGCCAGCGGGAACTCAAGCACGCGCTCGAAGACGTCTTTAGTGGGAAAGAGGGCGTCGCGCATCTTTTGCCGGTAGGAAAGGCGCTTTGTACGGAGCGCTGGAATCGCCAGCGGGAGCTGGGGGTGGATTCGATCCCCATCGGTGATTTTAGTTTCTTCGACCACATGCTCGATATGGCTTTGCTGCTGGGGGTCGTGCCGAAGCGATTTGATGCGAGTGCGAATTGGCTGGAACTCACGTTTTCGATGGCCCGCGGAAATCCGGATGCGCCCCCGTTGGCGGTCCGGAAGTGGTTCAACACGAATTATCACTACTTGGTTCCCGAGATCCGGCCGGAGAATTTTGTCAGCCCCCGCTGGGAAAAACTCACGTTTGAAGTCGAGCACGGCGAAGCCCTCGCCGATATGAAGTTTCACCCGGTTTTGGTGGGGCCATGGACCTTTGTGAAGCTTTCCCAGTTGGATGGCCTCTCCACGCAAGAAGCGCTCGATCGCCTCTTGCCCCGCTATTGCGAAGTTCTCAAAGACTTCGCCAAGCGTGGGTATGAGTACGTGCAGATGGACGAGCCGTACCTCTGTCACGATCTCCTGCGGGAAGACCTTCGCGTCGTACGCAAGGTCTACGAAACGTTGAGCGCCCAAGGCTGTCAGCTCCTGCTGGCAACGTACTTCGGTAGCCCGGAGAACTGGCTGACTGAAGTTTCGACTTTGCCCTGCCACGGGTTTCATTTCGACTTGCTGTACTGGCCCACCACGGCGGCCTGGCTGAAGACGCGTACGTTTCCCCGCACCAAGACATTATCGCTGGGAATCGTGAGTGGGCGAAACGTTTGGGCAAGCCCGCTCTGGGATCGGCGCGAAGAGTTGCAAAGCCTGCTCGAGCTCTATAGCGGCGACAAGCTTTGGCTCGCTCCGACGTGTTCGCTTCTGCACTTGCCGCAAGACAAGACCTTGGAAAAGCAATGGGACCCGGAATTTGCGAGCTGGGTCTCTTTTGCGGATCAACGCCTGGAGGAGCTGGCCTTCCTAAAGCGCGCCCTCAATGGCGACAAAAACGTCGAAACCCTTTTGAAGCAACGTCAGGCCGCGCTCTCCGGTCGCACGGTTTCTAACCGCGTGCACCGTCCCGAGGTGAAGCAGGCGGTGGCGCGAATCGAGGCGCAGCAAAGCGCCCGCGCGGGCGCGCCGCCCCCCGTGCGTCCTTCACGCCCCGAGTCCATGATTGGGTTGCCACCGCTACCCACCACGACGGTGGGGTCTTTTCCGCAGACCGCGGTCATGCGGCGAACCCGCCAGGAATGGAAGAAGGGCAAGATCACCGGCGACCAATACCGCAAGGCGATCGGTGAGGAAATTGCGCACGTGATCCAAATGCAGGAGCGGCTGGGGCTCGACGTTCTGGTGCACGGTGAAGTCGAGCGTGCCGACATGGTGGAGTTTTTTGCCGAGCACTGGGATGGTGTCTCACTTTCGTCGCAAGGGTGGGTGCAGTCGCTCGGCAACCGCTGCGTGAAGCCGCCTTTGGTTTTTGGTGACGTGCGCCGTCGATCGCCGGCCACCGTCAGTTGGTTTTCGCACGCCCAAAGCCTGACCCAAAAACCGGTGAAGGCGATTTTAACCGGTCCGGTGACGCTGCTGAACTGGTCATTCGTCCGCGAAGATCAGCTGCGGCAAAAAACCGCGTACCAGCTGGCATTGGCGTTGCGCGAGGAGGCGATCGATCTCGAAAAGGCCGGTGCGCGCATTTTGCAAATCGACGAGGCCGCACTGCGTGAAGGCCTGCCGATGATGAAACTGCATTGGAACCAGTATCTGCGTTGGGCCATGGAGGCCTACCACGTCGTCGCCGGGGCGGTGAGCGCCAAGGTGCAGGTGCACGTTCACCTTTGTTACAGTGCGTTTACCGACATCGCCGAAGTTTTGCCGCAACTGGGTTGCGATGTGCTGCTCGTCGAAACTGCGCGGGGCGGCGATGAACTTTTGAAGCGGCTCAAAAAGAATCGTTACGCGGGTGCGATTGGCGCTGGCCTTTTCGATGTCCACGCGCGCACGATGCCGTCGCGAGAAGAGTGCGAAAAACGCCTCGAAGAATGGATGAAGATTTTTCCCGCCCGCCAACTCTGGGTAAATCCCGACTGTGGTCTGAAAGGCCTAAGTCCCGAAGACGCCGAAGCGGCCCTCACGGCCATGGTGCAAGCCACCCACGCCGCGCGCGCCCGCGTCCGCAAATAACTTGTCATTGCGAGGGCCAATGGCCCGATGCAATCTCGCAGCGCAAGCGCTGCGGGATTCCTTCGCTACGCTCGGAATGACAGTCTAGTTTGTTCGGGGCCAAGGAATATTCGGGTGCCCCGAATCCCGCAGCGTGTGAATCAGTTTCAACGTCGCAAATCCGTCAAACCAAGTGTGCCAAGCCCGCAAGTGGTCCTTGCCGCTGCGGCCGGACGCGATGCGCGCGTGCGCAGCGGGCGCGCCGAGCGTCTCTAAGGCGGCGAGCAACTCAGGGGCGAAGTGGGCGGTGGCGCTTTCCCACGTCTGGCCGTCACTCAAAGCGTCGATGGCCCGCAGCCAATCCCGCAAGCGATCAAAGACCCGCGGTTCGTAAACCTCGTACTCCTTCCCCGATTGCCAAAGGCCCTGGATGCGCTCGATGGAGCGGCCGGTGCCGAAGGGCACGCGGTTGCTCGGCCGGCACACCAGACGGACTTCGCCACCCCCATGCCAAACGAAAGCGACTTTGGCGACCTTGTGCAGAAAATAGAAATCCTCGCCCGCTTCTTTCTTGGGAAAGCCGCGCACCGCCGCATAGGCCTCGGTGGAAAAACTCAAAGTGCTGCCAATCGTCGGAAACGAAAAAGGCGAGCCGGCGTAAGCTAATCGCTCGGCGTAGTAGCGCAAGAAACCGTCGTAGGCTTCGAGGGCGCGCCCGAGGTCGCCGTCCCGCGAATGAGAGAACGGGTGAACGAACGCTCCCGCCGGCATCGGCCCCAGTCCCCACGGTACCGTTCCGATCGGCTCCAACTCAAAGTAATCGTCGGCCACCCGCGCGTCGGCATCGGTGGTGTGGATCCAGTGGGATTGCACGCGGCCGAGGGCGTGGAGCCGCAAGACGAGATCCGCGCCGAGCTTGCGGGCGTAGCCGACCCCTAGACGGGGGGCAAAGGCCTTTTCGCCCGTGCGATCGACGCAAGTCACGGTGAGGCGCTCGCTCACCCGAGTGTCGCGCAAGCGCGCCAAGAGCAAGGCATTGGCGCGTCGGTGGGGAAGGGGCGAAAGCGGGGATTCGTTGATGACGAGCACCGCCAAAACCGACTTGGCGCTGGCGCGCGCCGCCACTTCCAAGCTTTCAAGGAGGCCGTCGACAATCTCATTTTCGCCGCAGCAAGGAACAAAGACCGCTTCTTGAAAAACTCCCAGGGCGGCAATGGCTTCGAGCTCCGGGATCGGTTCGGCGTGGCTTTCGAGGTATTTTCGAATGGTTTTTGACATCAGTGGAGTGCGTGCCGGTAAGGCACCGAGGTAATCGCTTGCGCCTCGACTTCGCGCAACTCTTTCCACCGCTGATCGACAACGTCGGCGGGAAAAAATGACTGGGCCATCTCGAGAAAAAAGTTTTGGTGGTGGCCTTCCGCCCGGGCCAGTCGGCTATAGAACTGTTTGAGCTTTTCGTCGTGGAGTTCGGTGGCTATGAGGTGCAGGCGTTCGCACCCGCGCGATTCGATCAGCGAAGAAACGAGAAGCCGATCGATGAAACGCTCATCTCGCCCGAACCGCACTTCCTTCATCATGATGTTGACGTAGGGGTCTTCTTCGTCGCGAAGCAAGGCCAGTCCCCGGGACTGGATTAGTTTCACGACTTGGTGGAAGTGCTCGAGCTCCTCGCGCGCAAACTGGATCATGGGCTCGATGAGACTGGGGCGATCGGGATAGCGCACGACGAATGACATCCCCACCGCGGCGGCTTTGCGCTCACACGAGGCATGATCGACCAAAAACGCATTGAAATCTTGTAGGGCGAATGAGGCCCAATCCGCGGGGGTCTTTACCAGTAAGGCTTCCACGGCCCAGATAAAGTCGGTGGCCGTGACTTCGTCAAGGGCCTTGAGTCCGACCGCCTTCACCGTTACCTTGGCGACTGGGAGGGGCGGGTGTTTCGTATTTTATTTGTTTTCGCGAGTCTTTCTTTCTCGGGTTGGGGCGCGTCGGTACGCCAAGAACAGGTTTGTCCCCACGATCCCCTTGAAACCTGTCGCTGGGAGATCGGTTTGGGATAACACTTTAGGCTGGAAAAAGGCGGACGTGGAGATGGCACCTACGTCCTCAACAATCCGCTGAAAAATGCCGAAAAGTCAGCGTGGCCAGCCCCATTCGACGACCTAGAGCCTTAACGCTCACTTTGCCGGATCATCTGCAGCCGTACCTTGTTTTGGACGACAAGCAGTACATCCTGCGCAATTTCAGCGAAGAAGGCATGGGCGTGTGGGTGCCAGAACCCGCGCCCTTTGGTTTGACCAAGGGCAATCAGATCAACGGGGATATCGTCATTGGCAATCAGATCCACCCCGTGCAATTGGAAGTGATGTACCAGTCCAAAGGAATTGTGGGACTGCGCATTCTGCACAAGTCGCTCGAACTGGGGGAGATTTTCCGACGGATGCTGGAGCCGACCACCTACGCATTAGAGCTCTCGGCTCATCCGAAATCGGGTGCCATCGACAAGACCGTGGGACTTCCGCGCCTATGGTATTCCACGCGTGGGACGGAACTTTTGGTTTGGTTTGATCCCAAAACGCGGATGACCCTGGGGTTGCAGCTGCGCTGGTTGGGGCAGTGGGTTTTCCGTGAGCGCCTTCATCCACCCGCGACCGGTTACTTGGAAGCGTTCGAACAACCCGATCACGGCGGCCGTGCCAAGGCCGGCGAGATCTTGATTCACCACCAGCCCGCCGACGCCGAAATGCTCCAACGCGCGGGCCAGTTTCTGATTTCCGTCCCCGCGCCGTTGCCCGGTTACCTCTTCTGGCAATTCCTGGAGAGCGGCCAGCCCATGGAATTGCCCGCGAGCCTACTCGCCGGAATCAAACTCCCCAAAGCGGGATAGCATTTTTCGTTGGAAGGGCCACGCCACCCCGCTCGCCCGGTGCTTCGCCACGCGGTGCTCGGAGCGGGCCATGACTAGGTCATCACGGGGGCGGCGGGGAGGACGATCGTAAACGTCGTGCCTTTGCCGACGTGGCTTTCGACTTCGATGGCGCCGCCGTGGTTGGTGACGATTTTGCGGGTCACGGAGAGGCCGATGCCCGTTCCGCGATCGCCCTTGGTGGTGAAGAGCGGTTCGAAAAGTTTGGGTAGGTTTTCCTGCGGAATTCCGCAACCGGTATCGACGATTTCTACGATCACGCTCTGGCCGCGTTGCGAAGAACGGATTGTGAGGGTGCCGCCCTTGGCTTCCATCGCGTGCACGGCGTTGATCATCAGGTTCAAAAAGACCTGACTGATTTCCACTTTATTGCCGTTCACCCGCCCAATGCCACCGTCCCATTCTTCCACGACTTTGATGGAGGCCTTTTTCAACTCGTGGTCGATGAGCGTGAGGCATTCCTTCATCGGTTCGTAGAGATTGATGGCTTCGCGTTTCACCTGCATCTTCACCAGCGCCTGAAGATTGCGCACGATGACGCCCGCTCGCTCGGAAGCGGTGGCGATGATTTGTAGTGAAGACTTCATTTCTTCTTTGTCGTCTTTTTGCAGGGCCAGTTCGGCGATGCCGATAATGCGGTGAAGGATGTTTCCGAATTCGTGCCCAATCCCACGCGCCAGCGCACCGATCGCGGCTAGGCGTTCCTGGCGGACGAGTTGATCTTGTTGGGCTTTGATCTGCTCCAAGTATTCGCGTTCGCGTTTGCGGCGATCCCAGTTCGAAACCAGATTGCGCGCCTTCTGTTGAATCTCATTGTGGGCGAAGGGCTTGGTGAGAAAGTCCCAGCGGTCCGAGTACTCGGCCCCGAAGATCTTATTGATCTCGTCGAGGCTGCGATCTTGATAAGCCGTGACCATGCAGCAGAGTAACTGCGGATCGAGATCCTTGGCGCGCCGGATCGTCTCAATGCCGTCGATGCCGGCACCGAGTTTGACGTCGAAGAAACCGCCGGCGAAGGGTTTGCCTTCCTTCACGGCTTTTTCGATGGCCTGCAGCGCGAGTTCCCCGGAGTTGACGTACACGACCTCGAACGCACCCGCTTGGGGCACGGCGGTCGGGGCGGCAGCCGCCGCGGCGGCACCCCCTCGGCGCGAAGAGACGATGCGGGGCGTGGCGGTCGTATCCGGATTCAAAATGATCCGGTAAGCCTCCAAAATTCCCGGCTCGTCATCGACGACGATGAGTCGTGAGTTCAAAGACAAGGGACACTCCTTCAATCCCGTATCGGCGCGTTACGGCGGAAAACTGAGGGATTAAAGCCGAATGGATTCAGAGGGTTGCGCCGAGGCTGTCGCTGCGAGGGCGGAGCCCGTGGCAGTCCCGCACCGCTTCGCGGTGCGAGGTTGCTTCACTGCGTTCACAACGACATGGTAAGATATTGAAAGCGTTCCAAAACTCTCTCCCATGAAAACAAACGCGATCTCCGCGCCGGTTAAGAACCATGACGCTCTGCTCCTCGTGGTGGCGTCATTGGTGCTCACCGCGGAACTCTTGCTGCTCTTTCATCAGCTACGAATTATCGAACTCCCATTTTCCTGGACGCGTGATCCGGCTTCCCGCGTGGGCATCGGCGAGGTCTTGGAAAAAGCCCGTTCGGTCCAAAACCGCCCGCAGGGCAGCCTCACTTGGTATCCCCTGGCCGAAGGCGATGCCATCGCCAAAAACGACACCGTCATGACCGGTGCCAGTTCCACCGCGACCGTGCGTTTGAAGGACGGCGCCGAAATCCAGCTCGAACCTTTCACGCTACTGCGATTTAACGAAGACACCTTGCTCGCCGGCGGGCACCTGGCGCTGGAAGTGAATCGTGGTCTGGTGAAAGTGCGCACACTCGCAAAAGCGGTGAAGCTGCGGATCGAAAAGCGCGATCTTTCGCTCGCTCCCGATTCGGAAATTGTGCTTTCCTCAACGGGGGAGGCGCGCGCTTCGGAAATCGAAGTCGTGGCCGGTCGCGTTGCGGTGCAAAGTGCTTCCGTCGATAAGACGGAGATCCCGCCGCTGATTGATCTCAAGGCGGGTGAAGCGGCGACCTTGAACGAAAGCCCGAAGCTCAAAGTGATTTCTCGCCTGCAGATCCGTTCGGTCGAACCGTTCTCCGGCAGCCAGGCGTTCTTCGACGGGGAACACGCGAACATTGGATTTCGTTGGCAGGGCGACGCGGCCCAAGTTTTGGAATGGGACACCAGCCCGCAGATGGCGGGAGCGCGCCGCATTCCCACCCAAGGCCACCAGGTGCAGGCCCGTTTTCCCGCCGGCAAATACTATTGGCGTTTGAGCCGTTCCGACGCTCAGAGTGCGGTCATGCATTTTTCCGTGCTTCCCCGCGCGGGTTACCGGGTGCCAAATGCGATCGCACGCTACAAGGGTAAGGAGGGGAGCGAAGTGGCTTTGCGTTGGGAGCGCGTTCCCGATGCGGAAGGGTATGTTTTGGAAGTGGGGTACGACCGCAGTTTCGGCAAGCTCGAACGGCGTTTGAGTTTGCGGGAAAACCGTGCGGAGCTACCGCCGCTGGCGCCGGGCAAGTATTTTTGGCGGGTACGCGCCACCCATTCCTATTTAGGGGATTGGCCCGCCTCACCCGCTTTCGAGCTGAACGTCAAAAAGCGCATTGAAGCCCCCAAACCGAAAGGGGCGAAGGAGCTGGCGCCGAAAAAGACGGAGAGATCACCCGACAAGCCTTCGGAAAAAGGCAAACGCGGCGCGGTCGGCAGCAAATGGGGCGCGATGCTCGCGGCCGTCGACTGGATCTGGCATTCGGCGTGGGCCACCGACGCGACGGTCTTTTTGCAATTCGATTGGGATGCGACGCGGGGGGCGAAGGCCTACCGGTTAGAAGTCAGCGCGCAAAAAGATTTCAAAACCAAGCTGGCCTCGACGGAAGGGAAGAAAACTTCCGCGGTTCTGCGCCTTCCGGAACGCACGGAGTACTATTGGCGTGTGGCCGCGATTGATGAAGATGGCGACCAGGGGAAATTCAGTGCCGTGCAACACTTGCGTCGAGAAGTCGCCAAGGTGGTGACCTTGCCGCCGCCGCCCACTCGCCAGATCGCGTCTCAGCCGCCCGTTCCTTCCGCGCCGACGGGACAAATGCAGGGCGCGGAAAAATCCAGCGATTTGCCCGAAATCGTCGAGCCACCGCGCGCGCGCGCGCGGCGGACGTGGTTTGGTTTCGGCAGTGGATTTGTGAGCCAGTCGGTGAGCGGGGCGAATTTCGCGGTGAACGGCAGCGGCTTTGCGGTCCAGCGGTACCTAGTGGGATTCAGCTACGATTGGGAGCGAATCACTTTCGAAGGTCATTTCGCGTATCAGCCGCTTTTTTATAAGAGCGAAGGCGCCCAAGCGGATTTTCAGTTGAAGCAATGGGGTGCCGATTTTCTCGTCGACAATCTACTGTGGCGCCGCTCGTTTCCCATCAGTACGGGCCTTCGATTGCGCAATGAGGCGCGGGTGCTGGGGCTTTCCGGAACGGACCTCACCTTACAGGCCATTCCTTTCTATGCCGCGCTCATCGGAACCACCTGGATGTATCCGGGGGAATTTCCGTGGAGCGGTGGCGTGTGGTTGGAAATCGGGCCGGTGGGCGGACGCACGGGTTACGGTATCGTGACGCGCCAACGCATAGGATTACCGGCGAAGTGGGCGGGCTTGCGGCCTTCCGTGGAGTTTCTGCTCAATGTGAATACCCGTGGGGTCGCTGCGGTGGCCAGCCGGGACTGGAACTGGGACGCGAGCGTGTCGCTGGTATTGGAATTCGAAAAGGGACTACCGACGTTGATTCACTAGCGCGCGGGGTAGGGCACGGGCGCACCCGCCGATGGAAAATTCAAAAACCGGTTGGAATGCGATGCGAATCGATTCGACCGTGGGCGTCGCGGTCGGTGATGCGGACTTGAGCGTCGCGCGAAAGCGCAGGTAACGTTTGCCGTCGAGGGAGGTGATTTGGGTGGCGGGAACAAAACCCGTATCGTCGGAAACAAACTGATCGCTGCTCCCCGCGACTTCAAAACTCACGGTGGATCCGGCCGCACCCTCGGTGGTTTCGGCAGAGAACGAAAGGTAATTCGGTGAGGGGGTGCCGGTGTCGTAAGCCGTCGACGTCACTTGATAGCTGGCGGTGGAATAAAAAACCTTGGGCTTCACGGGGGTGGCGGGTGCCGGATTTTCGTTGCCAGTACCAGTGAAACCGCCATCGCCGGTACCAAATCCGAACCAGTGAACGCCGATGGAGCCATCGCCGCCATTGAGCATGCCGCCGCCGCCGTCATTACCGCCGCTGCCGCCTTGCGAATCAATTCCCGGAGCGCTGTTATTGTCGACGCCCGATCCCGCCGCATAGATCAAAACTGAGCCGCCCGCGCCGCCCCCGCCCATCCCGGCCGCATTGCCACCGAGGCCTCCCGTTCCTCCCACCGTCTGAATTAGTCCGGTAGCGGAAACGGTAAAATCTCCACCGGCAAAGAACGCGATCGCGCCGCCCCCGCCTCCGCCGCCCGCTCCACGCGAGGGAGTGAAAGTGTTGCCACCGCCTCCACCGCCCCCAGCTCCGCCAACCAAGGTTGAGAGCGAATTCACTCCGTACGCGAGTCCCCCGCCGCCCGCACCTGCGCCCCCGGCCTGGCCCGCACCGCCGGCAAAGGCATTTCCCCCACCGCCGGCCGCGCCTCCGTCCGTACCCCCGGCTCCGGAAGTGGTTCCGGCAATCCCACCGCCCCCGCCGCCGGCGGAAGGGGTGGTTCCATCCGCCGATTCGGTCGTGACTCGCCCGCTTCCCCCGGCTCCACCACCGCAACAAGCGCTCCCGCCGTTAGCCGCGGCGACCGGCATTTGCGCGGCACCCGCGTTGCCCCCCTTGAGATCGATCGTGCCTTCGATCAGGACATCTCCCTGCACACGAAAGCGCAGGGGTTGCGAGCCCGATCCCTTCAGTGTGACGCCTGCCGGAAGGGTGAACTGCGTAAACTGGTAGACGCGAGAAGTGTCGAGGGTCACAAGGCTCGCGGTGGCGGCGGCATCGAAACGCGTGAAGTTGGCGGCATCGAAGACTCCGTCGGCGCCATTGCCGACGTCGACGATCACGTCCTCTTGTCCGGGCGTATTATCGCCGGAAAAATTCGCCACCCAGGGCACGTGGAGCTTTCCCGAAACAAGGTTCCATACGCCAGTGGAGGCCGCATCGATCTTGGAAACGGACAGGTCATCGGTTACAACGCCGGCTTCCGCCGAAATCACGGCTTTCGCAGTGAGGATGACGACAACGACGAGCACGCCGCCTAAAGCCGCTCTCATGCCACCGCCTCCTGGAGCTTGAGCGGAATAGTGACCCGGAAGCAGGTGCCTTTGCCCTCGATGCTAAAGAGCAGGTCGACCTCGCCACCAAAGGCGCGTGCGTACCGTCGACAAATCGCCAGTCCCAATCCCGTGCCTTCGGCGGGGCCCTTGGTCGTGAAGCCTTGATCAAAAAGCCGGCGCCGGTTGTTTTCCGGAATGCCGACGCCATTGTCGGAAATATCGATGTAAAGCGATGCGTTCTCCTGGGTCGCTTTGACCTCAATGGCGCCCGGGCGGCCCGCTTCCGTCACGGCTTGATAGGCATTGCGCAATAAGTTGGTGAGAATCTGGATCAGTTCATCGCGATTGAGTTCGGCCAGATCGTATTTCGCTTGCCAGTTGAGCTGGATCGCCACGTGGTGTTTGGCCAGAAAATCAGCCATGGTGGCCACCGCTTCTTCGGCCGCGCCCCGGCAGGCCACATCCGATTTGTCCGAAGAGCGAATGAGTTCGCGCATTTTATCGACGATACGGTGAATGCGCTGCGCCTGATCGCGCACAAAATCCAGATCGCTCGCGACGACCTCGGTCTGCCCCTGCCAGAAACTGGCCAAAGTTTGGAGGTTTGCCAGGTCTTCGTCGAGTAAGGTCTTACCCGGATTCACCGTCGAAGGGCCTTCGAGGGACGCGGCCAGTTTTTTCACGCCGCCCTGGGAGTAATCTTCTTTCCAGCCATTGAGAATATCGAAGAGCTGGTTCGGATTCGGATTGTCTCCGGGCCCACCCGCGGTTTGCACGCTCAGGCGTGAACGCTCGATGCGACTGATGATGGCGGTGAGAGGATTTAAGAGTTCGTGCGCGGTACGGCCGGCGACTTCGCCCACGGCGGCGAGTTGGGTCGTTTGCAATAGTTTTTCTTGCACCGATTTGATTGCCGCGTTGGTTTCGCGCAGCTGCTGCGTGCGCAGCGCCACTTTTTCTTCCAGCTCGTGGTTGTAACGTTCAATCGCTTCCCGGGAAGCCCTCAGCGCATCGACCATCTGGTTGAATGTCTCGGCCAGGGCTTCCACTTCATCGCCGGATCGCACATGGATCTTCGACGATAGATTACCACCGCCAATGGCGACCGCGCCTTGCATTAGGTGGCGGAGATTGCGCGTGAGCGATTTTGAAAAAAGGACACTGGCGATAAAGGTTAAGGTTGCGACGATCAATCCAAAGAGCAGGGAGCGTTGGAGTAGTACGGTCAGCGCGGAAGTGACTTCGGATCGATTGGCTTGGCTAACAAAAAAAAGACCACCGACGCCGACCGGTGCAAAGGCACCGTACCATTGGGTGCCACCAAATTCATACGACTGCACGCCGCTGAGCCGGGCCGGATTTTTTTGGGCTTCAACTAGCGGGTGATCCGGTAGCGGGTCGGGTGCGACTTCCTTTTGGTCCACGACGTGAACGAGGACGTCGCCGCCCGCGGTCATCAGATAAGATTCAAAGAGATTCGCTGAGAGCAGGACTTCGAAAAACGGTTTGGCATCGAGTTGGGCAACGGTGAAATACACTTCGGGTTTTGCCCCGATCGTCAGATCGACTTTCGTTGCCAGAAAAAACGAGGGGACACCACCCGTGTTTTTCTCCCGCCAAAACGCATTGCCGGCTTCGGCCGCTTGCGCAAGATGAGGTGCTAATGTCTCCATCGGCGCGGGAACCGCCGGCATATCCGGAGGCAGCTTCTGTGCGTCAAAACCCTGGGAGGTCTTCTTGAAGAAGGCCATCGAAAGCACGTGGTTCTCACGCAGCGCGCTGGCCGGTAGGCGGAGATCGCTTTTGCCGGAGAGTAAGCGGGAGACGGCGTAGAGCTTCAGCTGGTCACCGACTTGGCGCAGCGAGGATCGGACCTGGGCGGCGGTATTGACGGCAATACTGTGGTTGATCTCGAAGAGCAGCGCCGTCTTCTGCTCCATAAAGATGAAAGAGGCGAGCAGGGTGTAACACCCCACGGCCGCCAGCAGTAGCAATCCCGTGACGGCGAGAATTTTGTACCGGATGGACAGCCGCATTCGGTTAAGTGCTCGATTGTTATTGGTGAAACTCTTCTTAATTTAACTCATTTCGGCGGGAAAGGCACTTGGGCCGGAATCGCGCAGCGCGTTATCTGCAGCTGTTTAGCCGACCGAACTTCGACAATAAAAAAGGCCAGCTCAAAGAGCTGGCCTTAACGTTCTTACTGTAAGTCAGTCGCAGAGTTCCGCTTTGTTTTCGGCAATGAACTTCGTGAGTTCGTCCTGCATGTGATCGATCGAGCGTTGCTTATCCGTCAGACCTTTCGGCCCCTTCAAGTTGAGCTTTTCGCCGGTAGATTTCGTCACCTCTTTGGTAACGGTTCGGCCGTACTCGTCCTTGGTTACGATGAGAAGCTTTTGAACTTTTTTATAGGAATGGATTGCGGTCCAACAAGCGTTTCCGTAGTGCCGATCATCGCACGGCCAGCCTCCGGAATAGGTCGTATACGGTCTAACCGCATTAGTATCGAGCGTGGAACTGATACTAATGCATTCCTCGAGCACGGTCACCCCCGAGGTTCGCTGTCGAGGGGCGGCAAATGCCCCGTTTGACATCACAATTCCCAAAACAATGAGACATACGGCCTTCATAATTAGCTCCCGGTTAAGATTCTTTGGCCTGGGTAACACCCACCACAGTTTTAAGTCAAACCGGGCATAAA
This sequence comes from uncultured Pseudobdellovibrionaceae bacterium, assembly GCA_964519985.1. Taxonomy (GTDB): domain Bacteria; phylum Bdellovibrionota; class FAC87; order UBA2466; family UBA2466; genus JAIEOG01. Next base: position 44,826 of record CAZFMF010000006.1, read on the forward strand.
AAGAGAGGTTTGAGGGGGAATTGTGAAGAAATCTTCACAATTCCAACGCAATCCCCGCACACCCCCTCCGTAAAGTAGGAGCTACACACAAGTTGCGGAGTTCTTTTATGGTACGTTGGCGGACACTTCAGAAAACACTCATTACTATTATTGTGCTCACGATCGGTCTGATGGGCCGCACCGCTTATGCGCATCAAGGCGCTTTGCACAAATGCGATGTGCACCCGCACGGGCATTCGGCGGCGTTGCCGAAGATGGATGCGAAGTACCTCACTTCCGATTTTTCGGCGGTGGCGGAGTTTACCTTTCATTCCACGCACCGTTATTGGCTCTATAAATTTCAGATTGCGATCAACGGCGTGAAGGGCCGCCTGCCCATGGCCCGCATTCACGAATATGCTCGTTGGGAACGTCGCAATGGTGAATGGGTTTTGTCGATCGACCTGGGCCGCATTGCGTTCGGCAACGAAACGTTTGCCCAATATGCGTCGCGCATCCAAAAGAGCGGTCGCAAAGTACAGGTTTGGTTGAATCGCGCCAAACGCGTGAAAACGGCGCATGTTTATTTCATGCCCACGCAGATGATCCCGGCGCCGAAACTGGCGTGGGAAGTGAAACCTCCTTCTTACATCACTAATCGCAAGATCGATTTCAAGTTCTCGGTTTCCGATGCCGCGGCCAAAGTGGAATGCCGACTGGACGCGCAGGCCTTCTCGGCTTGCTCGAACGTCGCTCACTACCGCGACATCGGCAACGGTTCGCACAGCTTCACGGTGCGGGCTTACAACGCCAAGGGCGTGGTGAGCTCGACGCTGAAGCACGGATTCTATGCTTGGTACGTGGCGCCGGCGGTGGAGATTGTGAAGGCGATCCCGGCCGAGGAAATCACGAGCGTGGACTCGATGCAGGTTTTCTTTAAACGGAACTGGAACTGGGGCCGCACGAGCTACGTCGAGTGCCGCCTGGATTCGGGGGCGTTTGCTAAGTGCGAGTCCCCGAAATCTTATGCTCAGCTGGCCGAAGGCCCGCACCGGATCGATGTGCGCCTAGTGATGCCGATCTTGCGCTTTTGGCGGGTGACGTCCGAGATGGATACCCACGAATGGACGATCGAACGCAAAGCGATTGTCGCCGAGTGGGTTTCGACGCCGGCGGATCTGACGCGCGAAACTACCGCGCGCTTCGAGTTTGAAGCGACGGGGGGCGCGGTCTTCACGTGCGCTTTGGACAATGGCAATGCGATGCCGTGCCAATCGCCGCACGCGGTGAATGCGCTAAACGACGGGTTGCACGTGATGCGCGTCGTGGCGGCCGATCCGCAAGACGCGAGCGTGAACGTGGTGCTCGAACACCGTTGGCAAGTGGATACGCAGGCGCCGCAGATGGAGATGGTCTCGGTGATGCCGCAACAAGATCCGACGAGCCTCAATCTCTTGTCGCTCTCGTTCACGGTATCGGAGCCGGCGGCGGTGCAATGCCGCTTGGACGGTGGCACGCCGGGTGCGTGTGCCTCGCCGGTGGAGCTCGTGGATTTGGCCGATGGCCGTCATGAACTCGCGCTGACCGCGACCGATGCGGCGGGCAACGTTTCCGAAACGATGCACTACGACTGGACGGTGGACCTCACGTTGCCCACGGTGACGATCGAGATGGTCTCGCCGAGCAGCAGCCCGACGCGCCAAACGACGGCGACGTTCCGCTTAGTCCCGAGCGAGACGGCGGTTTTCCGTTGCTCGTTGGATGGTGTTGCGGAAATGCAATGCGGTACGGATGTGCAGCTGGCGGATTTGGCCGATGGCGAGCATTTGCTCGAAGTCACGCCGATCGACTTGGCCGGCAATTTCGGCCGTACGGAATCCTTCCGTTGGACGGTCGATACGATTGCTCCGGAGCTGCGTCTCATCGCGGTGAACCCGAGTGAAAACCCGACCCGGGTGGCGGGAATGGACTTGCGTTTCGAAGCTTCAGAAATGGCGACGATGACGTGCGAGCTCGATGCGGCGGGAGCCGCCCCGTGTGCTTCGCCTTTCGTCGCCAACGGTTTAGCCGACGGCACGCACGAAGTCGTGATCCGGGCCCTGGATCTGGCGGGCAACGCTTCGAGTGCGCTGCGCTACCAATGGGCGGTCGATACGACGGCGCCGGCTTTGGAGTTCATCTCCGCGGAACCGGGTGACGCCATCACGCCGGAAACCACGATGACGATCGCGTTCAATCCGGACGATGCGGTTCAGGTGCTTTGCCGCTTGGACAATGGCAACGAAACCGCGTGTGTTTCGCCGGTGGTCTTTACCGACCTGTTTGACGGCGTGCACACCGCCGCGATCGTCGCGGTGGATGCGTTGGGTAACCGCAGTGAAGCGGCGACCTATTCGTGGGAAGTGAAAGCGCCGCCTTTGGCCTTCATCTCGGTGACGGTCTCGCAGGTCACGCGCAATTCGGCGGTGGTGCGGTGGACAACCAATGCGAAAGCCCATGGTTACGTCGAGTACGGCCCGGGCAACTCGTTTAGCAATCAAACGACGGTGGTTTTGCCGGATGCGACCATCCAGCAGATCACGCTCACCGGTCTGCGCTCGGACACTTTCCACCGGGCCCGCGTGAACATCGAAGACCCGCAGGGCCGCACGGCGGTGTCGCAGGAGGTTTCCTTCTCGACACTGCGCTAGGCTGTCATTGCGAGGAGCCCCTTGTCATTGCGACGGGCCGAAGGCCCCGAAGCAATCCCGCCGCGCACAGCGCGGCGAGACCGCCACGGGCCACGCCCTCGCGGCGACCGTCCGAGAAGCCGACCTTGCGATCCTAAATCGATTCCCATTGAGAACGGGCGAGCGCCTACGGGCGCTGGCCCGTTCTTGCATTTAGCGCTTCCCTAGGAGGCAAAATGCACACTGAAAATCGATTCTGGAAGCTCGACACCGAGCGCGTCAAAACCCTAATCGACGAGCAACGGCTCAAGCGCTGGTGGGTGGCGGAGACCGCCGGTATCCACAAGACCACGCTCCGGCGTTGGCTCTCCGGCCATATTGCGCGCGTGGAGGGCAAACGGTTGCGGAGCTTTGCCGCGGTTTTGAAGGTCCCCCACGAAATTATCGCGCAGCGTTGCGCGTGATATTTGACTTAAGCAACCGTCCTCACGATGCTCTACCTGGGGTTGTTACCAAACTACATGGGGGGAATCGTGAGGCGGAATACACTCGCGTTGTTGTGCATTGTTATTGGGCTCAGTCAATCGGCGTTGGCGGTTACGTTGCCACAAAGTGCTTTGGCGCCGTTGCAGGGTCAGTTTCTCGCCGAGAATCAAGAGCTCAAAGGCGATTGGAGTGAGGTCAAAACTTGGGACAGCTGGTTGTGCGGGGGTTTTTACCAGTACAAGACCGCGTTGAAAGCGCGAGTGGATAAGCTGGACCTAGAACTCACGGATGACGGCCATATGGTGGCCACCGTCGACCTCAAGGAGATCCACGCGGGCGCGCAGGGCAGTTACCGTTCCATGGCTTCGGCCTGTTTACCGGTGGGGGGTTGGTTGGGAGTGGGAAGCCATTGGGCTCGGCTCAAAACCGAGGTACACTTCGGCGAGCGTGCGGATTTCAAAGACATCCGACTGAAAATTCTCAGTACCGAGATGGGGCGATTGGAATTTGGTAAACTCTTTCCGCAATGGTTTGAAGGTTTCTTCACCGGAGTTGTCAATCGTGCGCTCACGGTGGTTTGGAACTCTAAGATGGGCGATTGGTTAAGTGAAAAAATCACGGAAGTGGTCCGAAAGAATATCCCCGAACGCAATCGCTAACGGGAGTTTGAAATGAGTGAGGCCAAACCTTGGCCGAATAGTCGGCGCATGGCCCCGCGCAATCGCCCGATGGTGATTGTGCTGGGACTATGCGCCGTCACTATTTTCGTGACCACCCTTTTTATCGTCATTCAAATTCTACGCATCCAAATCCAAAACATGGGCGATGTGGTCGCGCCGGCACCAGAGCCGGAGGCCCACGCGCCCGTGCACCACGAGCCGCCCGCGGCTCCGTTTACGCAAACCTACGAGTTGCAGGGAATGACGATTTCGTTGGGCAATCGCAATCAAACCCTCGCCGCGTACGCGGAATTTGACCTGGTCCTGGATTGCCCCAGCAAAGAAGCCAAACACTGGATGGAGATCAACCGGGCCTCCATTCGCGACGCGGTTTACGAAGCCACGATTTCCTTCACGGTGGAAGATTTCGGCGCGCCGGAAGGGTTCGCCCGCGTGAAAAAGTCGATTCTCGCCGCACTCAAATCCCGTTTCGGCGACAAGGCCCCGCGCGATGTGACGCTAAGGGATTGGGTGATTCGCTAAGTCGTTCACTCCGGCGCCGGAGTAACGCCCTTCACCGGCCCTAATTAAGATCGAGACTTGAAAGCGTGAAGGTAGCTGCTCCACTGCCGTAGAGCGTGGTGGGGAACAAAGCCGCCATAATACTTCGAACACTGGAGATACTCTTCCAGCTGCCGTCGCAACGGGACGGGCACTCGGGGATTTTGCGCAAGTTTCATCAGGTCTTTTTCATCCTCCAGCGGGAGTAGGGCGAAGCCCTCGCGACGGTAGTTTTCCCTTTCTTTGGATTTCTCGCCTCGCGCAATGCGAACTTCGCTGCGATGCAGCTTTTCGAAGGAGACGGCGATTTCCCGCTGAAGGGTAAGAGCCTCCACTAGATCTCCTACTTCGTCCGCGCCCACGCTTTGGGCCCGCTCGGCCCCCAAATAGCGCTCGACCAGGGGCCGAAGGTTTTTCTCCGAAACCAGTTTTCGCGTTACTTCATCTACACGTGCTTTCACGGTTTTATCGTCGGGCGATTCCCGGTCCAGCGCCGCCTCCTGCATTCTTAGGCGACGAAACAAGATTTTGCCTTCCGTGGCCACGGGCCGAAGGGCTTCGATGTCGGCTCTAATTTCCTTGGATCGATAGTCTCCGGTCCGGATGGGGGTCGGAGGGGGCGGCGAGTCCGGCCGCGCCTTCCTCAACACGAAATGCTGGACACTCGACCCTCTCGGCACGAGGCCCGAATATCGGCCCCCGCAGCCATGCGTCCACGCAAGCCCGCTCCAAATCGAAAGAAGATTGAGAACAAGTGTCTGAAGAAAGAAAATGGGTGACTTCCGGTTATTCGGGAAATTTTATCTTAAACGAAAGACCGAATCCGCGCACCTCAACTCCGGCGCCGGAGTGAATAGAGACATTTTTTGTCACCGCTGTCGGCGTCGCACCTAAGATTTTCTCCCGTATTCTGTTTGTTTCGTGCGGTGCGCTCTTCTGGCATTCGCTTGCATTCTGCCGGTGTGGGGAAGGAGAAGGTTGGAGCGATGTCCAAAGGTAGTTACATTTTATTGGCGCTTTTTGTGTTGGCTTTAGCCGCTTGCGGTAAGAACGAAGCGCTTTTTCCCATTGCGCAACAGCCCTACGGGCAATCTCCGTACGGACAGTCACCCTACGGCCAATCTCCCTATGGGCAACCGTATGGGCAATCGCCGTATGGCCCGATGTACCAGGCGCCCGGTTATGGCGCGCCCGGATACCCTTCGAACTATACGCCGGGATACGGTTACCTTCCCGGTTACGGAAACAATGGGTACTACCCGGGTGGCTTCGCGCCCCAAATGCCGAGCGGTTACCCGTCGGCGTACACGCCGTTTTTGCCCGTCGATTACTACATGCGCAATAACCCTCAGCTCGCGCCGCAGTGGCCGCAGATTTGGAATCAGTGGCGCAATTACGCGAATAACTACGGTTACAACCCGTACGACTTCAATCGTTTCTGGTTCGATTACTGCCCGCGCAGCAATATGAGCCCGCAGATTTATATTTATCTCGATCAGACGTTCTACCCGTGGGTGAACACCAACACGGTTTTCCCCGCGAATTTGAACCCTCAGTATTTCTGGATCCACTACCAGGGCTATTAAGCCTGGAAGTCGTAGAGCGAGCCTAAACCCAAGATCTGGGTGAGGGTGTCGAGCGCGGTGCGTGATTCTTGGAGTAGCTTCGGATCGGCCAGATCCGCCGGCGAGAGTTTGTCGCGGTAGTGCTTTTTCGCCCAGGTCTCCAGCGTTTCGATCTTAGCCAAGTCGAGTCGCACCCCCGGAGTCACCGCTTTCCACTCGGCTTCACTCAAGGGAACACGCAATCGCAAACAAGCCGGCCCCCCACCGTTTTGCATGCTCTGGCGCAGCTGCGGGTAGTGCACTTCGGCGATCGGTCCGCCGTTCCCGATCAGGGAATCTAAGTAGCGTTTTACCGTGGGAGTTTGTTCGCATTCTTGCGGGGCAATGAGCGCCATGCGTCCGTCCGGTAAGGTCACCAGTTGGGAATTAAAAAGGTACGATTTTACGGCGTCGACTAAAGGCACCTCCGCCTTGGGGACGGGGATCAAAACCAGCTGCGCATCGCCCAACGCATCCCACTTGCGGCGCAATTCTTCCAGTACCCGCGCTTCCTCGGCAAAGGTGTCCTCGTGAAAGAAAAAGACATTTTCGTTCCCGACCGAAATCACATCGTTGTGAAAAACCCCGGCATCAATCGCGGCCGGCAGCTGGCGGGCGAAAACGGTTTGCGCCGGCGCTAAGCCGTGCAGCCGCGCGATGCTTTCACTCGCCTCCCGGGTTTGGCGCGCGGGCAGCTGGGTGACTTCCTTCGCATCGGCACCGACGCGTCCGTACACAAAAAGGTGGATGCCCTTGGCGGAGTGAGTGGCGGCGAGCCGCGTGTGATTCGCCGAGCCTTCGTCACCGAGTGCGGCCGAGGCGGGCAGGGGATCGTGGTGCTGAAAGTAATTCGCGTCGGCAAAAATCCGTTTCAAAATCCGTGACGTCATCGCGGGTTCAATACTGCGGTGGAGCTTCGAAACTAGGTTTGCGGGAGTGAAATGGGTTTTGCCGTCGGAGGTATCTACGGCCGGCGCCACCGTCGCGGCATTGGCCGCCCACATCGACGACGCGGAGCTCGCGCAATTGAGTAAAAAAGGAGTCTTTGCCGCCTGCACTAAAACCTCGGCGTCATTGCCGCTAAAACCCATGCGTCTCAACGCCGCGATGTTCGGCCGCTCTTGTGGCGGCAAAACCCCTTGCGGCAGCCCGAGCGAGATCATCAGGCGCATCTTGCCCAATCCCTGCAAAACCGCTTCGCGCGGGTTACTGGTCTTTTGACCGTGGCTGACCGAAGCTAGATTTCCCGACGATAGACCCGAATAGTTGTGAGTCGGCCCGACCAGGCCATCGAAATTCACTTCGAAGACGGACATGGGCTAGTTATGCCACAGGCGACCCATCATGGCGAGGGCCGCCTTGGCTTGCCGTTCGACTCCGGCGCCGGAGTTGGGCGATCTCTCCCGGGAGGGACGCATTGCTGCGCAATGCGAGATTGCTTCGGCCCTTCGGGCCTCGCAATGACTTGTTTGCGCCAAATTCTTGACGGCGTTTGAGTCGTTCTGACGCTGACGCGGTGTGCGTGCGCACGGCTCGCTGGCACCCTCATTGCACAGTCCGCAGGTAAGCACTTCTCTATCTAAAGCTTTCCTTATCTTCGGGGGACGGAAATGGCGACTGAAGCAGCAGAGAAAATACCGCCCGCGGCCGCCGCGGGTGCCGCAGCGCCCAAGGGCGGCGACAAGCTGGGTATCTTGGTCCTGGGCGTCGTGGTCTTGAATACGATCGCGGCCGCCGGCATGGGCTTCCTCGTCATGCAAATGTGGAGTCGGGTGGGCACATTCGAAAGCCGCGCCAAAGAACTCGAACAGAAAATGACCGAGGAAAAGAAGCCAGTCGCTTCGCCGACGGGCAAGGAATTTATTCCCGCCGAACTTGGCGTCCTCTATCCCCTCGACGGTTTCCTCGTGAATATCTCGAGCGATCGCGGTCCCCGCTTCTTGCAGATGAAGCTGGAGTTGGAACTCGACACTCCCGCCCTGGAAGATGAAATCGCGCTCAAGCGCCCGGCGTTGCGCGATGCCATTATCGTTTTGCTCACCAGTCGCAATTACGCCGAGCTGCGTGATCCGCAGGGGATGCGCAAGCTACGCACCGACCTGACCCGCGCGGTGAACAATCTGCTCAAGTCCGGTAAGGTCAAAGAAATCTACTTCACGCAATTCCACTTCAACTAAAAGCCAGGAGCTATTGCCCATGTCGGAGGTTCTCTCCCAGTCCGAGATCGATGCTCTGCTTTTTGCGGTTTCGTCGGGGTCCGTGGAAACGGCACCCGCGGAAGCGACGAGCGAAGAAAAAAAGAACGATTGGATCGCCTACGATCTGACGTCGCAGGAAAAGATCTATCACGGCAAGCTCGTCGGATTAAACGGCATCCACGATCGTTTTGCCCGTTTGCTGCGCGTGACGTTGTCCAACTACTTCAAGAAGAACGTTACGATCTCGGTGACGAATACGGACTATCTGAAGTTTGGCGACTATCTGGCCAATATTGTCTTGCCCTCATCGCTCAACCTTTTGGTGATGCCGAAGCTGCAGGGGCATATGCTGATGATGGTGACCTCCAAGCTGCTCTACGCGTTGGTGGATGCTTACTACGGGGGCATTGAGCGCCCGTTCGCCAAACTGGGCACCCGCGAGGAATTTACGTCGATTGAAAATAACATGATCCGCAAGATCTGCGCCATGGCGGTTTCGGATCTCAAGGAAGCCTGGCGGCTGAATTACTCGCTGGATATCGAATACAGTCGCATGGAGTCCAACCCGGCCTTTATTGGTTCGATCCACGCGTCTGATTTGGTGGCGGTGGTGAACTTCGACGTGGAATTCGAAAACCTTTCCGGTCCCTTTATTTTGGCGATTCAGCTACGGGCCTTGGATCCGATCCAGCACCATCTAAGCGTCAATGTGACGACGGAGTTCGATCGGGAGGTTGGGCAATGGCGTCAACATTGGCTAAAAGAGATCGCCCAAACCGAGCTCGATGTGCGCGTGGAGCTGGGGCGATCGTCCAAGTCGCTGAAGGACGTGCAGGTGTGGAAGTCCGGGGATGTCTTGGCTTTGAATCAGGACAGCTCCTCACCGGTGCAGATCATGATTGAAGGGATTCCGAAGCTCCAGGGGATGATGGGAGTTTACCGAGGCAATGTCGCCGTTCGAATCGTCGACGGCGATGGAACTGCGGAAAAATAGGGGGAAGAAATGGAAGACGCTAAACCGCAAACGGATACCGTGCCGGAGCCGACCGCCGAGCAGAAGCTCGCCGACGACACCTCGAATTTGAAACTGAATGTGACCCCACCCGCCGATCCCGGTAGCGTGGATTTCATTCTCGACATCCCGTTGCGGGTGAGTGTGGAGCTGGGCCGCACTAAGATTCTCGTGCAGGACTTATTGAAGTTGCACAAAGGATCGGTGATGGAACTCAATAAACTCGCCGGCGAACCCCTCGAGATTTTAGTGAACGATCGCGTGGTCGCGAAAGGCGAGGTGATCGTCATCAACGAAAAATTTGGCATCCGCTTGATTGATATCGTCAGTCACGCGCAACGCATTCGGGAGCTGGGAGAATGAACCGTCATTGCGAACGAAGTGAAGCAATCATGGGACAGCTTCGGGCCTTCGCTCTCGCGGTGACACTCTGTGGAAGTGCCTCCGCCGTTCAGATCCAAGCGATCAAAGTCAGTGGCGAAACCACGGCGGAAGTGAGTTTTCTTTCCGACGGTGCGCTGCCCGCCACTCCGGGCTTGCGAGTGGAAGACAATCGGGTGGAGCTCTCCTTTCCCGGGATAGCGCTTTCCACCGCTTTGATCAATGCGCCGGACATCACTTCGCCCCACGCTTTATTGCAAAAAATCAGCTCCAGCGCGGAAAATGGAACGAGTCGCGTGAGGCTGGTGGTGAATGGCAGTTCGGAGAAATTGCGCGATCGCGTGAAGCTGCAAAAGACGGATACCGGCGTGAAGATGGTTTTGACCTATCCGTTGGGGGGCGAAGCCACGATGAAGCTACTCCAAGAGGAGCAGGTGGTGCTCGAAACACCCAAGCCGAAAGTCGCCGAGTCGAAGGGGGGCTTTGGTTGGGTGCGATTGATCCTAGTCTTGTTTGTTTTTGCGGGGGCCGCGCTGACCACCTGGTACTTTATGAAGTTTGCCCGGACGAAGAGCGGTTGGCGGGGCACGCGCCGACATTTGATCGAAACCATCGCCAATGCACCGGTGGGCGCGGGTGGTAAGGCTTCGGTTGCGATCTTGCGCGTCGGTTCGGAATTCGTGATGGTTGGCGTCACTCCGGGCCAAGTCACCTTCCTATCGAATCTGCCCCGGCTTCAAGCGCAGTATGAAGAGGAAAATAGTTTAGAACGCGACAGCTTCAAAGAAGCCATCGCCGAACAATCCCGCCGTGGCGGCGTGGGGCTTTCGGCATGATGGTTTTGGGAAAAGTCTTTTCTATGGGGTTAGCGGGGGCGTGGGCCGCTTCCACCAGTGCTTTGCCCGGCCTGAACATCTCGTTGGGCGGAGCGGCCAATAGTCCGGAACAGACGGCGGTGGTGCTTAAGATCATCGCCCTGATGACCGTATTGGCGCTGGCCCCGAGCCTGCTCATCATGATGACCTCGTTCGTGCGCATCGTGATTGTCTTGTCCTTCTTGCGCCAAGCCATCGGAACCCAGGTCTTACCGCCTAACCAGCTCATTGTGGGTCTCTCGCTTTTTTTGACCGCGTTCATTATGGCGCCGGTCTGGACCGGCATTCACAAGGAAGCGCTGAGTCCGTACTTAGAAAACAAGATGAGCCAACGCGACGCACTGACTTACGTCGAAGCCAAGGCCCGCAGCTTCATGTTCAAGCAAACGCGTGACAAGGACCTGGGGCTTTTTGTGAAGCTCGCCAAGATGGACAACCCCAACAAGCGGGCGGATGTTCCGACCTATCTCTTGGTTCCGGCCTTCATGATCTCCGAGCTCAAGACGGCTTTTCAGATCGGTTTCATGATCTACCTGCCGTTTCTCATCATCGATATGGTGGTCGCTTCGGTGTTAATGGCGATGGGGATGATGATGCTTCCGCCGGTGGTCATTTCCCTTCCGTTCAAACTCATTCTGTTTGTCTTGGTCGACGGGTGGCAGCTCATCGTCGGCTCCTTGGTTAAAAGCTTCGGTTGATTGAAGAGATTTCCCCGGAGACCCCCTATGAATAGCGAACACGTTCTCGATCTCATGCGGCACTCCATCAAGACCTTGGTGATGCTTTCGGCGCCCATGCTCGGATTCGGGTTGGTGGTCGGGGTGCTCACCAACGTTTTTCAGGCCGTCACCCAAATCACGGAAACGACTTTGGCGGTCGTGCCCAAGATCCTCGCCATGCTCGTGGCGTTCATCATTTTTGCGCCCTGGATGTTGGATCTTATTTTGGATTTCACGACCACGCTTTACGACAGTATTCCCGGCATCATTCGATGAATGCACTCTATCCGACAAACGAAGCCGCCTATCTGACGGTCCTTTTGATCTTCTTCCGATTGCTCGGGCTGTTCCTGCTCGCCCCCGGCTTCTCACACAGCGCAATCTCGATGCCGGTGAAACTGCTCCTGGCGTTGACCGTTTCGCTCGTGCTTTTTCCGGTGGTGGGGCAGCACCTCACGCTGGCGAATGGATCCTTGGCCGGGTACTTCGCGTCGGTCGTACGCGAAACCGCGATTGGCCTATTGATGGGGTTTGCAGCGCACGTCACGTTTGAGGCGATCAATCTCGGGGCGCAGTTCGTGGGTTACCAGATGGGGCTGGGGACGGCGGGGATGATGGATCCCGATAACCACGCCCAAGTGTCCGTTTTGGTGCCGTTGCATGGTTGGGTCGCGCTGATGGTGTTTTTCGCCTCCGATTTGCACCACCACGTGCTGATGATCTTTACCGAGAGTTTCCGCGTCACCCAGGGCTTTGATACCGGCGCCTTTTCACATCCCGCGCTCTTGAAATTCATGATTGGCCTCACCGCTAAAATCTTTTCATTGGCGATTCAGCTCGCAGCCCCGATCACCTTGATGGTGCTCAGCTGCAACGTCGTCATCGGCATGTTGTCGCGCATGATGCCGCAGATGAACATCATGCTTTTTAGCTTCCCGATCACGATCACGCTGGGTTTTGTCGCGCTGTACGTGGTCGCTCCCGAATTGATGGATTCCTTTGAAGCATTGCTGGGCGAGGTGTCCGGCGAGCTAATGCAATTGATTCGCATCGTCTAGGTAAGCAATGGCCGGAGCATCCGACGAATCACAAGATGACCGCACCGAAACGGCAACGTCGTTTCGGCGTGAAGAGTTTCGTAAGCAGGGGATCGTGGCCCAGAGCCGCGAAGTCCTGACTGTCATCCTTTTTGTTTCGGTGGGGGCGGCACTTTATCTCCTGGGTGGGCATTTTCTTCGGCAGTTCACGGAACTCTCGATGCCGAGCTTTCAGTTTTCCGCGATCGAGATTTGGACCCCCAAGATCGCCCACGAGTGGTTAGTGCGTTGTGTGGTGGCCTGGATCACGATGGTCGCGCCCCTCTTTGGAGTCGTGGTTGTGGCCGCCCTACTCGGCGGCGTCGTCCAGGTCGGATTCCACATGACCGCCGAACCTCTTTCGCCGAATTGGGATCGCATCAATCCGGTGAAGGGGTTTCAGCGCCTGTTTTCCCTCGATTCCGCGACCGAGGCCCTAAAGGCCTTTGTGAAGATGGCGGTCGTTTTCGGGGTGGCGTGGAGTTTTTTCAAGTCGCGCGCGGCCACCGCGGGCCATTACTTTCAGCGCAGTGTGCCCGAGCTCTCGACACTCCTGCTCGGCGATCTCGCACGACTGTTCTTCACGATTGCGGCCGCCCTCGGCGCTTTCGCCGCCCTGGATTATTTCTATCAGCGCTACCGCATCGAAAAGCAGATGCGCATGACCAAGCGCGAGGTCAAGGAAGAGTACAAACTGCGAGAAGGGGACCCCATGATCAAGTCCCGAATCCGCAGTGCCCAGCGCCGGATCGCGCGCCGTCGGATGATGGAAGCCATTCCGAAGGCCGATGTGGTCGTGACCAACCCGACCCATTACGCCGTCGCGTTGAAGTACGAGCAGGGCAAGCATGAGGCCCCGCGGGTCGTCGCCAAGGGCGTAGATTTCCTGGCCCTGCGGATTCGGGAATTGGCCAAGAGTGCCAATGTGCCGATCGTGGAAAACAAGCCGCTGGCGCGCGCGCTCTATAAGCAGATTCCGATTGGGAAGCAGATTACGAAAGACCTCTACACCGCGGTCGCGCAAGTTCTGAGCTACGTCTACCGCGTGCGGGGCATGCAGTCCGCCATGGGGGCAACCGTTTAGCCGTCACCGTGAGGGCGTAGCCCCGTCATTGCGAGGGCCGCAGGCCCGAAGCAAGCTCGCAGCGCGAAGCGCTCCGGGTTTGCTTCGTCGTTTCGCTCCTCGCAATGACCGGTCGGCCTCGTAATGACAGGGAGAGTATATGGCTGAAGCGACGGAAAAACTCGGAGTAAATCGGATCCTGCGGCACAGCGATATTTTTCTCGCGTTGGGCCTGCTCGGGACGCTGGTGGTGATGATCCTTCCGATGCCGCCCTGGCTCTTGGATCTGCTGCTCGTGAGCAGCTTTACGCTCAGTATCGCCATCCTTTTGGTCTCGGTTTATGCCCAACGCCCGTTGGACTTCTCGGTCTTCCCCACCATCTTGCTCTTTGCGACGCTTTTTCGCTTAGCGCTCAACGTGGCCAGCACGCGCCTGGTGCTGATGAATGGGCACGAGGGCACGGCGGCGGCTGGGCACGTCATTGAAACCTTCGGCAACTTCGTGGTGGGCGGGAGTTATATCGTCGGTACCGTCGTTTTCCTGCTGCTGATCATCATCAACTTCATTGTGATCACCAAAGGTTCCGGTCGCGTCGCGGAAGTGGCCGCTCGTTTCGTCTTGGACGCGATTCCGGGTAAGCAGATGAGTATCGACGCGGATTTGAGTGCCGGCGTCATTGACCGTGAAGAAGCGCAAGCCCGCCGCAAGAAGGTAGAAGAAGAAGCCGACTTCTACGGAGCCATGGACGGTGCCAGCAAATTCGTCCGCGGAGATGCCATTGCCGGTATCTTGATTACGCTCGTCAATATCCTGGGCGGTTTGGCCATTGGTGTGCTGCAAAAAGGTTTGGGGATCGCCGAAGCGGCCCAGGTTTACACGCTCATGACGATCGGGGACGGTTTGGTCACCCAGATCCCGTCCCTGATTGTTTCCACTGCAGCCGGTATCGTGGTGACCCGCGCGGCCAGTGGCAATGAGCTCTCTAAGGAAGTCACAAAGCAGATCCTCTTTCAGCCCCGCGCGATGGGATTCACCTGCGCGATTCTCGTAATCTTCGCGCTGCTGCCGGGTATTCCGGCGACGCCCTTTCTCACGTTGGCCACGATCTTGGGTTCGGTTTCGTATATCGCCTCCCAACAAAAGAAGAGCGAAGAAAAAGTGAAGGTGGAAAAAGAACGCAAGGACGCCGAAACCGCCGCCAATGATACTTCGGCTCCGCCGGAGGTCGATACCTTGGAGCTGCAGCTGGGTTACGGTCTGGTCGGGCTCGTCGAGGGTGAAGCCAAAGGCGATCTGGTGGAACGCGTTTTCCAACTGCGCAAGGAGTTTGCGAAAGAGTTGGGAATTGTCGTTCCCAAGGTCCGGATCAAAGATAATTTGGAACTTCAACCCGCCGAATATTCGCTGCTCATCAAGGGCGTTTCCGTCGGGGGTGGGGAACTCATGGCGGGTTATCTTTTGGCCATGGATCCGGGCGGCGCGGATGCCGAAATGCCCGGCATTGCGACCAAGGAGCCGGTCTTCGGGTTGCCGGCGCTCTGGATTCAAGAAAAACAGCGCGAGCGCGCGCAAATCGCCGGTTACACCGTGGTCGACAGTTCGACCGTGATTGCCACGCACTTGTCGGAAATTATCCGCAAACACTCCCACGAACTCTTGGGACGCCAGGCCTTACACACGCTCATCGATCAAATCGAGAAGAATCATCCCAAGGTGATCGAAGAGCTGAACAAGCATCTGAGCTTAGGGATCGTGCTGAAGGTCGTTCAGAACCTGTTGCGGGAAAACGTGCCCGTGCGCGACTTGCTAACCATTCTGGAGACCTTGGCCAATCATGCGCCCAGCCAGAAGGATCCCGAAGTGCTCACCGAGTACGTTCGCATTGCGCTTTCGCGCACCATTACCCAGCGCCTTTCGGGGCCGGGACAAGAAATGGAAGTGCTGACGATGGAACCGGGACTGGAAGATCAGTTGCTGCGTTCCTACCAACGCAATGAGAGCGGGCCAACCCTGCAAATGGAGCCCGGTCTTTATGAGCGTCTGGTAAAGGGCGTGCAAGCCGCGCTGGAAAAAACGGTTTTCAATTCGGGAACCCCCATCTTGCTTTGCCACCCTTTGATCCGGGCGCAGCTGAAAAAGCAGATTGAGCGCTATGTTCCGAATCTCATCGTCGTTTCGGCCAACGAGATTGCGAGCTTCGCGCGTGTGCGCTTGGTCGGTGCGGTTTCGGCCGCGGTCTAAAACTTTTAAGGAGACGCCATGAACATCCGCAAGTTCGAGGCTGGTTCATTTGAGGAAGCACTAAGCCGGGTGAAACAAGAGCTGGGGCCCGAAGCCTTGATCTTGTCGTCCGAAGAAAAGAAACGCGGTTGGTTTCACAAACCGATCGTGGAGATCACGGCGGCCTTTGAGGTGAAGGAAGAGGCGGCGATCGACGATTCGGCATTGGAAAAAGTATTTCCCCACCGCCGCCGCAATGCCCCGGCCGCGGCAGAGATGGAGCGAAAGGCCAAGAGCCGGGAAGCGGCCGTGCCGCTCCGGTCGGCCGCACACGTCCCCGCCGAAAAGCGGGTTCGCAATATCGATTCCGTGGAACGCTCCTTTCACGCGATGGGCGTCGGGGATGAGGCCGCCCGTGAATTCGCACGCCAGATCATTTTCGACTACCCCAAGAAGGACCGGGATGACGGCGCGTTCCTGGAAAAAATCCAGGCCAAGCTCCTGGGCGCGGGCCTTAAGACCTTGGGGGCCGATGTTTTTCAAAACCGCCGCACTTGGGCGGCCGTGGGCCAGCCCGGCTCGGGCAAAACCAGTTTGATGGTGAAGCTCGCGCTCCAGCTGAAAGCGCAGGGACAGGAAGTGTGTTTGGCGAGCTGCGACAGTCGCAAGGTGGTCGGGCGCCATGAGCTCGCGGCTTACGCCAAACTGATTGGCGTTCCGTTTCACGCCGGTAGCACCGCCGAGCGCAAGGGGAGTCAAGTCTTGTTGCTCGACACGCCTTCCGTCGCTCCGGAACAGGGCGAACTGTATCGGGTGGTGGAAAAAAGCTGCCGCGATGCCAGCACGGTGATTGTGCTCGATGCCGGCCAGCGTTTGAGCGAATTGCTACGAACCGTGGAGCGTTTTAGCCGTTTGGCGCCGGTGGCGCTGGCGTTTACGCGCCTGGATCTCGTGGCGCAGGCCGGAGTGGTTTACGACGTGCTTAAGCAGACCAAACTTCCCCTTTTGGGACTTTCCGTTTCTCACGCTTTCTCCACCGCGTTCCGATTTTTTGAGTCGGCATCGTTGGCGAAGTACATCGTGCGCAAGCCGATCGAGGGAATGGAACAGCAAATGATTATCGAAGCGGCGACGTTGTTTGATCGGGAAGCGACGATTTAAGGAGACGGTCATGGCCAGAGTAATTTCTTTCGCGAGCGGCAAGGGTGGAGTGGGAAAGACGAGCTTGGTGACCAATCTCGGTTGTCTGTACGCGGCCGCCGGGCGGCGCGTTTTGCTGATCGACGGAGACTGGAGTCTCGGGAAATTAAGTATCACGCTGGGTGTCAAACCGCAGGCCACGATCGATAAGGTCTTGAAGGGAGAAGTTTCGCTACTCGATGCGATTGAGCCGGTCCGTGAACGCTTAAGCCTCATCGCTTCTCCATCGGGACGCATCGGCTTTGAGGAACTCGATGAAGCGACGCGTAACGGGTTGTTCTACCAGCTCGATCAGCTCTCCAATCTTCATGATCTCATTCTCTTGGACCATTCTTCGGGGATTCACTTCGGCGTCCTGCAATTTGCCGCCGCAGCGCACCAGCATGTGATTGTGACGACGGGCGAGCCTACAAGTTACACGGATGCGTATGCTATAATGAAACTGTTGTCGAAGCGCTTTGGGGTACGCCGTTTCGGTTTGCTGGTGACGATGAGCGAGAATCAACCGGAGACCGAAAAGGTGATCGCGCGCTTTAGGGATGTGACTGAGAATAATCTGGGTGTTCGCGTCGGTCTCGTCGACATCATCCCCTGGGAGCAAAAGATGGCGGAGGCCATTCGCTACCAGCAGCCGTTCGTAGAACGGTATCCAACTCACGAACTCACGCGGCGATTTCGTCGCGTCACTCAGGAGTTGGAGCGCATGCCCCTCGACGTTTCTTCCGGGTTGAAATTCTTCTCGAGCGAGCCAGCTTCAATAACGATGGGGCCCACATGACGACGCCGATCCGCAAGTACAACGAAGGTAAGAAGAAGATTGATAAGCGGACGAAAGAAAAGCTCATCAAGGAGTACGCGCCGCTCATCAAATTCATTGCCCAGAAAATCGCGGTGCGTTTGCCTTCGAATATCGAATTCGATGACCTCGTCTCCAGCGGCGTGATTGGTTTGATGGATGCGATCGATAAATACGATCCGTCCCGCGACAACAAATTTAAGACTTATGCGGAATTTCGTATCCGCGGCGCCATTCTCGATGAATTGCGCGCGCAGGACTGGGTGCCCCGTTCGGTGCGAGAAAAGGCGAAGCAGCTCGAGCGCGCTCACGTGCGCCTGGAGCAGAAACTGCGCCGTTTGCCAACGGAAGACGAACTCACCGAAGAACTGAAGATCTCGAAGGAAGAGTATTACGATCTGCTCAATCAGGTGAAATCGGTTTCGATCTTAAGTCTCGACGAAGCGGGCAGCTTCAATAGCAGCGATCGCAAGAGCATTCTCAGTTTGCTCGAGAGCTGCAAGATTCCCAGCCCCTTGGCCCAGCTGAATTTGAAGGGGCTTAAGGAAGTCGTGACGAAGGCCATTGAAAGCCTGCCGGAAAAGCAGCGATTGGTGCTGAGTCTCTACTACTACGAAGATTTGAACTTGAAAGAAATTGGCGACGTATTGGAAGTGACCGAAAGCCGCGTCTCCCAATTGCACACCCAAGCCATTTTGTGGCTGCGGCGCAAACTGCGATCTTATTTCGACGAGATTGGGGAAGAGACGCCCTAAATGCATTCGGAAGTCAGCGAATTCCTGCAGTACGTTTCCGCTGAAAAGGGGCTAGCGACCAATACCCGCCTCGCCTACGAGCGAGACCTCGAACAATTCACCGTTTTTGCCCGAGTCAAGCGCCTGGAGCTCGAAACGATCCGGCTGGCCGAATTGCGCGACTTTTTGGCCCATCTGCGCGGCCGCGAAGTTTCGGCCCGTTCCATTGCGCGCAAAGTTTCGGCGCTCAAACAGTTTTTTCAGTTCCTGATGCGGGAAGGGCGAATCCAAGCCAATCCCGCCGAGCTGCTCACGGTGCTGGTGAAAACCAAGCGCTTGCCTAAGCACCTCACCATCGAGGAAAGCTTTGCGCTGATTGATTCGGCGCGGGGGGATTCCCCTTCGGGGATTCGGGATCGGGCGATGCTGGATTTTTGGTATGCCACCGGTAGTCGGGTGAGCGAGCTGGCGGGAGTCCGGGCCGATGACTTCGATTGGCAAGGCGGCCTGGTGCGCTTGCGCGGTAAGGGCGGGCGCGAGCGCTGGGTGCCGCTCAATCAAGAAGCATTGCAATGGGCCGAGCGGTATCGGGCCGTCCGCCACGAGTGGATTCGGGCCAGCGGGCTTACCGAAGCGGAAGTTTTCTTTTTAACGGATCGGTACACACCCTTCACGCGCCAAGCCCTTTGGAAATGGCTGCAGAAGCAGGCCAAGATCGCGGGTATTCGCCGGAAAGTTTGGCCGCATATGATCCGTCACAGTTTTGCAACCCACGTGCTTCAGGGCGGAGCCGATTTGCGCACCGTTCAAGAACTCTTGGGGCATCGTTCGATCAGTACCACTGAGATGTACACGCATCTCAATGTCGAAAATCTCAAGACGATGCAGCGCAAGTTTCACCCTCGTTCCTAGTCATTGCGAGGCCCGCAGGGCCGAAGCAATCCCGCGGCGCGCAGCGCCGCGAGACTGCCACGCTGCGCTCGCAGTGACGCTCGGAGAAAATATGAAAAAGATCCTTTACGTCCTGGTGGCGACCTCGGTTTGCGGCTGTCTTTTGACGCAAAGCGATCCAGCGCCTCCAGTGAAAAGGCCGTTCTTGGAAGGGAAAGTCGTCGTGGAACACGTCACGGTCCCCAATCAAGGTGAAATCACGGCTCTCAACGCGGGTTTTCGCATTCGACCCGCCGACAAAGGAACCGCTCCGAAGCCGGTGGGGGTCCATTTAGCGACGGAAGAAGGGCGTTTTCGCGCCGCCAACGAGCTGCTGCGTACGGATCCGGGGCGCGCACCGGAGTGTCAGAAGTTGAAAATCTCCAAAAAGCCCAGTGCCTCGACGGAAAAGCCCGTCGCTCCCGCCGAGCCGGGCTGGCTCGACATTGGGAAAATTGGCTTTGGTCCCGCTCTCCAGCCGAACCTAACCTTTCTCGAGCTCACTTCTCAGAAGCGGTACCAAACGGTGTTTCGGCTCGGCCTTCCGCCGGGCGCTTACCAGCTTTTAAACGATGGCACGCCCGATACCCCACCTCTCCGAGAAGTGCTTTCGATGCCGGAAGAGGTTTTTTCGCTGCGGTTGAACGGGAAGGACTTTGGGGATCCGTTCGTGGCGTTTCAACCGGCCAAAGATCTGGCCCTGTCTTGGCGCGAGCCGGCTCCCCCGCCCAACGAGCGCAACGGCATTATGATGGAAATCGTGGTCGAAGATGCTGACTATTTATACGGCGTCTTTTGCGCGAAGTACGAAAGCGAAATTCCGGTCACCGCGAATCGCAAGCAATGGTCCTTGGACGAGGCTTGGTTTGCGGAGTTCCCGCGCACCGGCGACGGGGAGTTCACGTTCATTCGCACGCACTTGATCGACTCGGTGGGGGAGAACTCGGAGATTTTTCATCAGGGCAGTCGCCGGCTTTTCTCGCGCCTGTCGGCCCACCCCTGAGTTATTGCATGCTGAATGGATTGGGCGAGGTCTCAAACTTCGCCTCCATGCGGATCGCCGAGTTTTCTTTCAGCTGTTCGATCCACTTGGTGAGGAAGGTCGTCTGCAACATCGTCTCCAAGTTCGAGGCGATGCTCTGGCGATTGGCCTCATAGTCCGCCATCTTCGGCGCTTCCACACTCTCCAACCGCAGGTAGTAAGAATCGTTTCCGCTCGTGTAGAGCTTCGGCGCTACGGGCTTCGCTTTCGAAAGCGTAAAGACGGCGTCTAAGATTTCATCCGCCTGGCCAATCTGGGGGATGTAACCCTGCCCTACCGAGAAGGGACCCGTCTTCTTCAGGTCGACGTTGGCAGCCTTCAAATCCGTCTCAATACTTTTCCCTTCCGCCAGTTTCTTATCCCACTCTGCCTTCTTCTTATCGGCGAATTCCTGAATGTGTTTTTCGCGCCAGAGTTCCTTGGCGATTTCGGGTTTCACGGTTTCCAGCGGCTTGGCCGACTCGGGGCGTTTTTCCTTCACCTGCAAAAGGTAATAGCCAAACGAAGTTTCGACCGGAGTGCTCACTTCGCCCGGCTGCAGCTTGTTGATCGCATCTTCCATCGCTTGTTCGAGGGTGCCGCGATTCACCCAGCCCACGACGCCGCCCTTTTTGGCGTGCTCATCGTCGGAAAGTGCCTTCGCCTTGGATTCAAAGTTTTCGGGCGTGACCTGTTTGGCGATGTCTTCAATTTTCTTTTTGGCTTCGGCCTTTTTTTCGGCCGAGGCCTGAAACGGCACGCCGACGCGGATCTGCCGCAGATTGACGGCGGCGGGTACGGCGAAATCCCGTTGGTGGCTATCGTAGTAGGCCTTGATGGCGTCATCACCCGTCGACTTGGAAAACGCCGCCAGTTCCGCCGCCGAGGGATTGGGTTTGCCGGCTAGGGCCTTGAAATCGATGCGCGCGTAACCCAAGTTCACCTTGGTTTCCTTCAGTCGGTACTCGCGATCGAGCATCTCGGTCGGCACCTTGATGCGACCCGCAAGATACGTCTGCAAGCGGCGGATCAATAGGCCTTCGCGAAAACGGCGTTCTTCCAACCCGCGATCGGGGATTTGGCGGTACAATTCCGGATCGAAGCGCCCGTCCTTTTGAAACGCCGGGGCTTTGCGGATGTTCTCGGCGAGTTCCTCGTCGGTCACCCGGAATCCGAGTTTTGTGGCCTGCTGGCCCAGCAGCTTGTACTGGACCATTTCGTCGAGCGTATGCTGCGGGATCTGAAACTGGCGGATAAACTTCTCGTCCAATTGGTCGCCGATTTTTGAACGGTAGTCTTCGATGCGCGATTCTAATTCCCGCTGAAAGTCCCGGCTCGCGATCGGCTCGCCATTCACCCACGCCGCCGCGCCGCCCTGGCCAGTTTCACTCGACCGCAATTGATCAATGCCGTAGAGCGCCATGACCCCCACGATCGCGAGGATCAGGAGGCTGAAGATAAAGTTGTCTTGGTATTTGCGGAAACGTTCCAACATGGCTGGCTTCCATCCTTAGAGAAAACGCGGATTCGACGCGGTCGGTTTACAAAGCCAATCCAGTAGTCATAAGATAGCGATAAGACAAAAGCAAGTAGCGGTGCCGACTCAAAAAAAATACGCCTTCTTTGCCCTCGTGACGCTCTGCGTTTGCGTGCTGGCACTTTATATTTACCGTCACCGGAAGGGTGAAACCGGCCGTATTGACAGCCTCTTAATTGGGGTCGCGGGCGGCTTCCAGAAGAACTTCTTCTTTCTCGGCAAGGGGGGTCGCACCGTTTTCGATCACTACCTGATGCTCGCCAATACCCAGAAAAAGAACGAAGCCCTGGAGAAGGAGCTAGCTTATTTGCGCACGAAGTTAGCCGCGCTTTCCGAGGTCGATATCGAGAATTCGCGGTTACGCAAGGGGTTGGATTTTCGCGGCGAGGTCACCCAGAAGCTCGTGGCCGCCCACGTAGTGGCTCACGATATTTCCTCCGACTATTTTGGCGTGCGAATTGATCGCGGTGCCGAACACGGGGTAACCCCCGGTATGGGGGTCATTAGCCCGAGTGGCTTGGTGGGTCGGGTGTTACGGGTGACTTCGGGCTATTCGGATGTGCTCACCGTTTTAGATCCCACTAGTAACGTGGATGTGGTGGTGCAGCGCAGTCGCGTCCGGGGAGTGCTCTCCGGCAAAGCGGGCGAGCTGTCTTGCACCTTAAAATACATCGATAGATTGGATGATGTGATCGCGGAAGACCGCGTCGTCGCCAGCGGGTTCGGCAATATTTTTCCGAAGGGTTTATTGGTTGGGTACATCACGGCCGTGGAGCCCGACCGCAACGGGGTTATCAAAAATGTGACGGTGAAAAGCGCGGTCGATATTTACCGTCTCGAGGAGGTGTTCATTGTTGTTCCTCCACCCGAGCCAGAGAAGATTCCTAAACAGTCTTAACCCGCTGTTTTTTATTCTCGCGGTCTTCGCCCTCATCCTGGTGAAGACGGCCTTTTTCCCGTTTTGGCCCGGATTCGTAGCGCGCTGGGATTTGCTCCTGCCGTTCGTGGTTTTCTTTGGTCAACGCCGTTCCCTGCCGGAAGGCATCATTTTGTCCCTTTTTTCGAGTCACGTTTATTCCCTTTGTAGCACCGCGCCCATGGGGGTCTTCACGACGACTTATCTATTGGTGTTTGCCGCCGCTCGACTCATTAGCTACGTGGTTTACGCCGGAACGTCGTTGTCCATCCTGGCCCTCATGATTGGGCTTTCCTTGCTCTCCCGGCTGCTCTTGCCGGTGGTGGCAGGATTTTTTCACCCGACTTGGCCGGTCTTGTCCCTGGAAAATCTAGTTTGGTGGAGTATCCTCTTGAATGGGATTGCCGGGTGGGCAATCTATCTGATCCTGGAAATCATGGATCTGATGACGCACAAAGTACCCCGCATAAATATTGAACTCTCGGGAGACCATCTGTGATCGGTCGTGAGGATGAAGTCCGCCAGTACCGCGACCGCGTGGTGCTGTTTTACGGCCTGGCGGCATTCTTCCTCTTTCTGATCGCCACTCGATTGTTCTTCCTGCAAATCCTTCAGGGTGAAGAACTCCGACGCTTTTCCGAATCGAACCGTCTGAAAAAGGAGCGGGTCTTTCCGACCCGCGGGGTGATCTACGACCGCTACGGCAAAGTGATCGTCGATAACCGCGCGGCCTTCGATGTGATTTTGCTCGCGCAGTACTATCCCTTCGACGAGAATACCGATGCGCGACTCGCCAAGGCGCTCGGCATGGCACCGGCGGAGCTAGAAAAGAAACTGGCTAAGGTGCGCAAAACGCCCACTTTCCATCCGGTACTGCTCAAGGCCGATGTTTCCAAGGATGTGATCGCGGCGATCGAAACCGATGCCCAAGGGTTTCCCGGCGTCGATATTGAAACCACCGTGCAGCGCCGTTACCCGCTCGGAAATTTCGCGAGCCAGCTCCTCGGTTATATCGGGGAGGTTGATAACACCGATATCAAACGCAGTCGCAAGGCCAACCTCCAGATGGGCGACTACATTGGCAAGGCCGGGATCGAGAAGCAGTACGACGCCCTTTTGCGCGGCGTGAACGGGGTGGGATACGTCGAAGTCGATGCGAAGGGGCGGCGTAAGTTGGCCGACCCCGATAGTGCCAAGCTGCTGGGGTACGTGATCCAAACCGATCCGGTGCCGGGAGAGGACTTGCACCTCACCGTCGATACCGACCTCGAGAAAGTGGCCGCGGATGCTTTGCGTGCGCGCGACTTTCGCGGTTCGGTCGTCGCGTTGGATCCGCGGAGCGGGGAAATTCTGGCGATGGTGAACGAGCCTTCGTACGATCCCAGTATTATTTCCACTCGCGAGATCGATACCCGCGCCTGGGTGCAACTCAGTACCAATAAGGATCGGCCTTTGCGCAATCGCGCGATCCAAGATCATTATCCGCCGGGATCGACGTTCAAGATCTTCATGGCGATTGCCGGATTGGCGGAGGGGCTCGCCAAACCCACCACCGCGGTCAATTGCAATGGTTTCATGCAATTTGGTTCACGCCGTTTCCACTGCTGGAAGCGGCATGGGTTTGTGGATTTCGCCAAGTCGATTCGGGAGTCATGCGACGTTTTCTACTACCAGCTGGGTATCCAGCTCGGCGTGGATCGCATTGCCAAGTACGCCCGTCTCTTCGGGCTCGGAGCGGTGAGTGGGATTTCGCTGCCGGGGGAACAGCGCGGTCTGATTCCCGATTCCGAATGGAAGATGAAGACGTACCGCCAGCCCTGGCATCCGGGGGAGACGGTCAGTGTTTCGATCGGGCAGGGGTACGTGGCGACCACCCCCTTGCAGCTTGCCAACGCCTTTGCCACCGTGGCCAACGGCGGCTTTCTCTACCGCCCGTATCTCGTTGGCCGCATTGGCGCGGACGACGACAAGAAAGATAGGG
The DNA here is from genome assembly GCA_964519985.1 of uncultured Pseudobdellovibrionaceae bacterium. Lineage (GTDB taxonomy): Bacteria > Bdellovibrionota > FAC87 > UBA2466 > UBA2466 > JAIEOG01. The sequence continues at coordinate 69,444 of CAZFMF010000006.1, forward strand.
TTTTTAAGCCCGAACTGATTCGTAAGATCGATCTGCCGCCGGAAGCCATCGATTTGACGAAGGAAGGTCTCTTTGAAGTGGTGAACCGCACGGGCGGGACCGCGGTGCGTTCGTTTAGCTCCATCACCGAGATTTCCGGTAAGACGGGAACCTCGCAGGTACGCGCCACGATTAAGAAAAAATGTGAGCTACTCGATGTTGCGGACCGGCATCATGGATGGTTCGTCGGCTACGCGCCCAAAGAAAACCCGGAAATCGCGGTAGCGGTCATTGCCGAGCACTCCTGCCATGGCTCGGTCGCGGGCCCGGTGGCCAAAGAAGTGATCGAGGCCTACTTTAATAAGAAGAACGCCCCGCCCCCAATCATGGGTCCTCACCCCTTGGAAGTGGCGCAGCAGATGGCGGCGGAGTCGGATCGGGCGCCCACCGAAGCGGCACGCCAGCCACAGAGCACCCGACCGAAAATCCGGCCGCCGCGGCCGGTGGGTGGGGAGGAAGACGAATAATGGCCTTTCAGTCGGACTCCGGTGTCATCAAGACGTTTAACGTCGGTTTGTTCGTGTCGATGTTGCTCACGTTCATTCTGGGGATTGTGACGCTTTACAGCGCCTCAAAGGGTTCGGGGGTGACCCTCTACAAGACTCAGGTCATTTGGTTTTTACTGAGTCTAGGAGTCATGGCGATCATTTTGTTTTTTGACAGCCAGATTTTGGAAAAACTGGCTTATCCCTTTTACGCGATCTGCATGGTGCTCCTGACTCTGGTGCTCTTCGTCGGGCGCGTGGGAGGGGGATCGCAGCGCTGGATTGATTTAAAAGTATTTCACCTTCAACCCTCCGAAATCGCCAAGCTGGCCATCGTATTCACGCTCGCGAAGTACTTTTCCGACGATAAAAACGCTCCGCCCTATACTTTGCGCACGTTGATTGTGCCAGGGCTGCTGGTGGCGCCCTTTTTTCTTTTGATTCTGCTGCAGCCCGACCTGGGTACCGCCGGGGTTCTTTTCCTGGTTTCGGCGAGTATGGTTTTCTTTCTAAAGGTCCATTGGCGTTCGTTACTCACGGTGGCGATCGTCGCCATGATCGCCTTGCCGTTGGCCTACCAATTTGTCTTGCGCGACTACCAGCGCGATCGGGTGAAGACCTTCTTGAATCCCGGACGGGACGCGCGCGGCACGGGGTATAATGCCTTGCAGTGCAAGATTGCGGTAGGTTCCGGCAAAGTTTTCGGCAAAGGGTTTTTGCGGGGCACTCAGTCTCAGCTCAATTTTATTCCGGAGCAACACACCGATTTTATCTTTAGCGTGTTTTCGGAAGAGCGGGGTTTCTTCGGCGCGATGGTCCTGCTCGCGCTCTACTGGAGCTACCTTTTTTACAGCTTGCGGACGGTGGCGCGGGCGCGCGGCAAATTCGAGATGCTTTTGGCGTTCGGGCTGACCTGTATTATTTTTTGGCACGTTTTCATTAACATCGGAATGGTGATCGGCGTTCTGCCCATTGTGGGCGTGGGGCTTCCGTTCTTCAGTTACGGCGGGTCATCGATGCTCACTTTCATGATCGCGACCGCCTTGCTGCTCAACCTTTCGAGAAAGAAGTACATTTTTTGAACCTCACCGCACCTTTTATTACCCACGCCGACGGCGTGCTCGAGATGGTCGATGCGCTGAAGGGCGAGAAGGTCATTGGGCTCGATACCGAGTTTATTCGCGAGACGACTTTTTTCCCCAAGATTGCGCTCATCCAGGTGGCGACCCGGGAAAAGAGTTGGCTGCTCGATCCGGTCGCCTTGTCCCAGGAAGATATTCAGCCGTTTTTGGACGTGCTGTACGACAAAAACGTTTTGAAGATTTTGCACGCAGCCTTTGCGGACCAGGAAGTTTTGTACTGGGCGTACGGGCGAATCGCCGAGCCGGTGCTCGATACGGCGGTGGCGGCAGCCCTTTGTGGGTATGGCGACAATGTGGGGTTGGCGAAGCTCACTAAGGATGTTTTGCGCGTCCACCTGCACAAAGGCCGCGCGCGGGTGAAGTGGTTGGCCCGCCCTCTTTCCAACGAGCTTTTGCACTACGCTCAGCAAGATGTGGAATACCTCGTGGAGCTGGGAACGCGGATGGAGGAGTGGCTGCGCGAGAAAGACCGTTGGGAATGGGCGCTGGAAGAAAGCTACGTCGACCCGAAGGATTTCGACACCCCGCCGGAAGATATTGCGCACCGTCTGGCCAAGAGCGGTCAGCTCGACGAGACAACTTACAATGTCCTATTGGAGCTGGTGCGCTGGCGGGAAGAGCGGGCCCGGCGGGCGAACCTGCCCCGGTCTTGGGTGGCCGATAACGAGGTCTTACTGGCCTTGGCCCGTTCGCGGCCCAAGAGTATCAATGAATTGAAATCGTTTCGGGGGATTGGGCCCAAGGAAATCGATCGCAGCGGGGAGCACCTGATGCGGGCGATTGAAACGGGTCTGAATGCGCCTAAGGAAAATGCAGATCTACCCGCCCGCAACCTAGCCGCCGCCGAGGTCGATAGCTTAGCGCTGGATCTGATGAAGGCGTACATGGCCTGCCTGTCCGCGCGCTACCAAATCGCCCCGCGCTTTTTGCTGCGCACGGGGCGGGCGGCGGATCTCGTGGTGCTGGCCAAACACGATCCGAGTGAGTGGGTGAGCAAGGGTATCTTGTCGCAGAGTGCGTCGGAAGTGATCGGGCGGGATCTCAAAGATATGCTGGATGGAAAACTACTGCTCGGCATCAAGTCGGGCCGAGTGGAAATCATCCGCCGTTAAATTGGGGATGCGCTTAGTGAATGCTTCGCCTAAAATAGATCTTTTCTTCATTCACTAGCCCTAAAAATCAGGAGCGCAAAATGAAAGTCGTGCGGTATGGCTTAGGTCTGCTGTCGGTAGTTTTGCTGGCATTGAACGCGTGCAACTCCAGTTCGAGTTCCAACTCCATTACGTTTCCCGATGTTTCGGACATTGTGGCGGCTGCCGCCCCGACTAGCTTTGCCGGCGGCGCACGCCGGCAATCGCGGGATTCATGCGCGAGCTATGCCGCGCCGGCGAATATCTTTAGCTGCATTTCGCAGTACGTGCTTTCGGACTCTCAGCCGGCGGGCGCGGTAGGGCAATGGTTTCTCTATTGGGTGAACAATCTCGACGGGCGATTGGCGGAACTCGTGACGCGGTTTTCCAGCAGTGCGCCGGCCTGCCAATCCGCGACTCCAACCGACTTAACGTTCGTAATCGACAGCAGCACTTCCGATACGATCTCCGGTACCACTAGTTTATCGATTCCGGTCAGCTTCAGTTGCTACGATTCGTACACGGGCCCCGACGGCGTGACCGAAGGCGGAGGAGTCGCCTGGGGTAGCAAAGATGGCTATACCTATTTGATGGATCGTTCGACCGGCAACTCCGGCCTCGCGGGGGTGGAGCGCATCATCAGTATTGCGAAGGTAAACTCGGCCGGGGATGAGGCGGAAATCTGGGTTTTAATGAATGGAACCTCGGCCAACACGCCGTCGATCATGCGCATCAAGGCGAACAAGACGACCAAAGCCTTTGCGTACGAAAATCGGGCGGGTCATACAAATAACTACTTCCAGTACCTCTTCATTCAAAGTGACGGGACGGCGAAAATGTATACGGCGGGGTCGAACAGCTCGGGGGCAAGTCTGAGTGCGGCTCTGGGAACTTCCAGCTGTGTGAAGCCGGATAGCTTCACCACTTTGGCAACCGGTTGCACGACCGACAATTTGGACCGCTTTCCGACTTCCGCTTTCGTAGGTTCCGATGTGAGTATCGGAGCAGTGGCGAGCGCATCCACTCTATACACCGCGATTAATGCGATTACGACTGACCCCCTAACCGGAGTTGGGACGGTCGATTAAGTTAAAAAGAAGGGGAAGCCGCACGGCGGCTTCCCCTGGCTGGAACACTTTCATCGCACTTAGGCGGTCGTATTGCAGTTCATTTGGCATTCGTCCGGGTCAGCGCCTTCTTCGGCGCATTCTTCCCGACACACATCGCCGGAATCACTCGGTTCGACCCACCAGGAGGCAGAATCATTTTCTTTGCTATCCGGCACCTCGGCGGCCAGGACGGCCGGTCCGACTAAGGCAAGCGCCATGACCATGGCCCATAGAATCTTCCGCATACGTACCTCCTGCTTACATACCGCTAAAAAACGAATGAGGGGGGAACAATTCCTATTTTACCCCTGGATTATGAAGAGATTGTGATAAGGGCGCCACAGTACTTAACCCGCTGAAACTACTGTCAAAAGCCTTAAAGCAGAGCTTGCCGCTTATGAAAAAACCGGCTAGTTCTGTTTGCAACCTTTCGGAATTGGGTGTAACCCCGAGTCTGATTTTTTGATCAGGGGAGCTATGAGGCAGTTAATCGTCGTTTTCTTGATAGCGTTGTTGGTTTCGATCGTTTGCGCGAGCCGTGCTTTCTGGACGCAAACCCATACGGAACGGTCTACGGACTCGGCTCCGTGGTTCCAGGATGAAGGCCGCGCTTACGCGCTTCCCACCGCTTCGTGATACAACCCACCGATGGAAACCTGCATCGGGTACATTACCGCCAAAAACAAAGATGAGGCCCTGGCCATCGGCCGGGCGCTAGTGGAAAAAAAGCTCGTCGCTTGCGCCAATGTGCTGCCGCAAATGGAATCGATCTATCGGTGGGAAGGGAAGGTCGAGTCGGCCCACGAAGCCGTTCTAGTCGTAAAAACCATCGCCAAAATGCGGGACAAGGTCGCGACCTTCGTCAAAGCCCTCCACAGCTACGAAGTCCCGTGCATCGTGTTTTACGATATCCACGGCGGCAACAAAGACTACTTAAAATGGATTCACGCCTCCGTCCTCACGAGCGGAGCGAAGTGATCTCGCATCGCGGAGCGATGCGGGGTCGCGTCGTCGCTGCGCTCCTTGCGATGACCGTTAGGTGTCGAATTCGGCCAGCACCGGCGCGTGGTCGGATGGCACGGAGCCCTTGCGTTCGTCGCGATCGATTCGGGCCCGTACGCAGAGTTCGTAAAGGCTTTCCGTGGCCAAGAGGAAATCGATGCGCATACCGCGATTCTTCGGGAAGCCGAGCATTCGGTAGTCCCACCAAGAGTAGTGTCCGGCGTCGGAGTGGTGCTTGCGAAAGGTATCGTGCAGGCCGAAGCCGCAAAGCTCGCGCAGCGCCTTTTTTTCGGGTTCGGAAAACAGAATCTGGCCCCGCCAAGCCTCGGGGTCGTGGCAATCCCGGTCTTCCGGCGCCACATTGAAATCCCCGCCCAAGACGAACTTTTCCTGCGGATTGACGTGCGTGGCGATAGCTCGGCGCAAGCGTTGGAAGAATTCCAGCTTGTAATGGTATTTCTCCGCCCCCACCGCCTGCCCATTGGGAATGTAGGCGGAAGCGACTTTCACCCCTTGGACGGTGGCGAGAATGAAGCGGGCTTCCTCCAGGCCCCCGTCGAGAAAGCCGGTTTTGACCTCGCTAATGGGGTGAGGGGACAAGATGGCCACGCCGTTATAGGTCTTTTGGCCGGAAATCACGCTCTCGTAGCCAAGGTTGGCAATGGGCTCGACCGGGTACTTGAACGCCTCGCATTTGAGTTCCTGCAGCAAAAGCACATCGGGTTTTTCCCGTTCGAGGAAGTTCAAGCACCGTTCTAGGCGAGCATTGATCGAGTTCACATTCCAAGTCGCGACTTTCAACATCGAAGCGAGTATAAGGCGTTTGTGAAAAACAAAAAGGAAGAAAAGCCCCTCGTGGCGGTCGTCATGGGTAGCCAGAGTGACTGGGAAACCATGAAAGAGGCGGCCGAAATCCTGGAAAAGTTTCAGGTCCCACATGATTGCCTGATTGTTTCGGCCCACCGTACCCCCAAGTGGCTGGCCGAATTCGCCGAAAGCGCCGAAAGCCGTGGGATTGAAGTGATTATTGCGGGGGCAGGGGGGGCGGCGCACCTTCCCGGCATGGTCGCGGCCCACACCGTTTTGCCGGTTCTGGGCGTGCCGGTTGAAACCAAGACCCTTAAAGGCCTGGACTCGTTGCTTTCGATCGTCCAAATGCCCCAGGGCGTCCCGGTCGGAACGTTGGCCATCGGTAAGGCGGGGGCGGCTAATGCCGCGCTCCTCGCGGTCGCCATCTTAACCGCTCAGCGCCCGGAGCTGCGTAAGCTTCTCACCCAGTTTCGGCAAGAGCAGACGGATAAAGTGATGAAGACCAAACTCAAATGATGGGCCTAACGAAAAACTTGCTTCCCGGTGCCACCATTGGAATCTTGGGTAGCGGGCAGTTGGGCCGGATGCTGGCGATTGCCGCCCGCCGCATGGGCTATCGCACCCATGTCTTTTCTCCCGAGAAAAATTCGCCCGCGGAAGCGGTTTGCGACGCCGCTACCGTTGCTGCCTATAGTGATGCCGCCGCGCTCAAGGCGTTCGCGCAGGGTGTCGACGTCGTGACGTTTGAATTCGAGAATATTCCCTTCGAGACCGCGCAGGCGCTAGAAGCGTTCGCGCTCGTGCGACCTTCCCCGCAGATTCTGCACACCGCCCAGCACCGCGGCCGCGAAAAGACCTTTCTCCAAGAGGCCGGTTTTCCGGTGGTGCCCTTTCGGTGGGTAAAAACAGCCGGTGAGATTGGCCGCGCCGTGGAAGCGGTTGGCCTTCCGGCAGTCCTCAAGACTGCGGGCTTTGGTTACGACGGCAAGGGCCAACACAAAGTGGAAAGCCGCGAAGCCGCCGAGGCGATCGTGAAAGCGAACCCGCAAGAGTGGGTGCTCGAGCAGTGGCAGGATTTCGACAAGGAAGTTTCGGTACTGGTCGCGCGCGGCGTGGACGGCAAGTTGACGGATTGGGGGGTGATTGAGAACCGGCACCGCCACCACATTCTGGATGTTTCCGTCGTACCGGCGGAAGTGAGTGACGCCACCGAGCGCGAGGCACTGAAGGTGGCGCGCGCCATTGCGCAAAAGCTCGATCTAGTGGGTTTGCTTTGCATTGAGTTTTTCGTCGGCAAAGAGGGATCGGTGCGCGTTAATGAAATGGCGCCTCGTCCTCATAACTCCGGGCATTGGACGATCGAAGGATCGGTGACGAGCCAATTCGAACAGCAGGTCCGTGCGGTTTGCGGGCTGGAATTGGGGGCGACGCATATCGTGGCGCCCAGCGCGATGGCGAATGTCCTGGGCGATATCTGGAGAGATGGCGAGCCGGATTGGGCCGCGGTCCTCAACGACCCGTATGTGAAGTGGCACAGTTACGGAAAAGCGCAAGCCCGCCCGGGTCGGAAGATGGGACATTTGACTTCCTTGGGGGTGACGCCGGGCCAAGCGGTGGAACGTGTGACCCAGGCCCGCGATCGCCTTTAGAGAGCGGCACGGCGCAAGCGATCGTTGATTGCAGAGCCCAGGCCCTGATTCGGAACCGGCCGCGCGACAATCAAGTCCAAGTGCATCCCTTCCATCTCGCGGAGCTTACCGAAAAGACATTGGGCGGCTTCCCGCAAGTCGCCGCCGGGCGAAAGGTATTCAATCGCGGAGTAGCCTGGATCGGTCTCGTCAATCGGGGAAAGGGTAAGCAGTCCCACCCGGCGATTTTTCTCGAACACAATCGGCTTGTCAGAAAAAAGCAAAGGTGTTTCGGGCGCATAATGTCGGTCGAGCATTCCCGGAGCCAGCGGACGTTCCCTCGCCGGAATGGGCGCTAGCTTTCCAATGACGGCTTCAATGGTTTCCACCGGTGTACCGCCCTTACGGAGGAGGGTCGCTTGCCCTTCGATCCATCCGACGATCGTCGACTCGACGCCGACCGAACACGGCCCACCATCTAAGTAACAATCCACTTCCTCACCAAGCTGTTCGCGGGCGTGCTCGATGCGCGTGGGGCTTAAGCGTGTGAAGCGATTCGCGCTGGGGGCCGCAATCGGATCGCCCAGCGACTGCAAGAGCGCGATCGCGACGGGATGGGCGGGCATGCGCACGCCCACCGTCGATAACCCCGCGGTCACCAAGTCCGGTATTTCGGGGCGTTTAGGCAAGACGAGGGTGAGGGGGCCGGGCCAAAAAGCGTCCGCAAGCCGCTGAGCGGCCTCGGGCACTTCCGCCGCCACCATCGCCAGGGATTCGCGCGAGGGCAGGTGCACGATTAAAGGATTGAAGCGAGGCCGTCGTTTAATTTCGAAAATCTTGGCCACCGCGGCCGGATCGCTAGCCCGCGCCCCGAGCCCATAAACGGTCTCGGTCGGAAAAACCACCGTCCCGCCCGCCCGCAAGGCCTGCACCGCATGTAACAAACTCTCCACTCGCGCCTTCTAGCACACTCTCAAAAGGTGCCCATCTACTTTTCGGCCGAAAAGGTAGCGGGTGAGGGAATCTTTTGGCTGTGTCCCTGTTTGCACCTGGCACTTTTCCGGCCGAAAAGTAGATGGGCACCTTTTGGGAGTTGGGGTAGAGTCGCGCGCATGTGGAAGTTTTTGTTTCGTTGGGTCGCGACGTCGTTGACGATTTTGATGATTCCGTCGTTTGTTTCGGGGGTCGCGGTGACGGATTTCGGAACGGCTTTGGCGGCCGCCGCGGTGTTGGGGATTCTCAACACGTTGGTAAAACCCGTTCTGATCTTTCTGACTTTGCCTCTAACGTTCCTCACCTTGGGCCTGTTCCTACTCGTCATCAACGCATTGGTTTTTGAATTGGCGGCGGCGTTGGTGGGTGGGATGTACGTCGCTTCCTTTTGGTCTGCGCTCGGGGCTTCCTTGATCGTGAGTGTTGTTTCCTGGGCAATCAATAGCATCGGCGACAATCGGGTAACCTTCCAAGTGCGCCGTGGCCCAAACGGCAAACGTGTCGATGCGTTGGACATGCACCGTTCTCAAGACGGCAAGTGGGAGTAGTTTGCTTCAGCCTTCAGCCTCGCAATGACGGCGTTCACCTCGCAATGGCAGTGTTCACCTGATGGTGAATTCTTCACAATTGATCGGTCATCTTTTCACAGTTGAGGCCCATCCTAGGAGTACGGGCGTGTGAAACGGTAGTTCGTGGTCTGCGGCCATGGTTGGCCGAAAGTAGGTAGCCCAACTCTCAAGGAGGAGAGCCATGAACCGTCGAGCATTTGTGTCCGTGTGCCTATTTCTCACGATGTGCGGTAAGGAGACCGCCGAAATCCAACGCAACCAAAGTCCGGCGGATGCGGCGGCCCTAGAAGCGGCGCCGGGGCCAACGTTCACTTTCGAACCGCAAGCGGTTGGCGCCGCCGTTAGCCAGCTATTCACCATCACCAATAAGGGCAAGCGCCCCGCCACCGAAATGGCGAGCGCCTTTTATCTCTCGATCACATTCAAATACGAAGGCGGATATCCAGGCGTGGATGGGACGTGTGCGACGAACTTGAATCCGGGCGAAAGCTGTCAGGTGAGAGTGACCTTCAGCCCGCAGTATGTTTCCGACTTCGAGCAGACGTTGCGCTTTAGCTTCTTTGATGGGTACACGACAAAGCTATCGGATTATCCGATTTTACGAGGAAGGGGGTTTTAGCGTGGGCGGTAGCGCGCATCGCTCCGCGAGGTTACATCGAGCCTTCGGCTCGCAAACGACTAGTCGAGCCACTTATAGCCAAGTTCTTGGAGGAGGCCGCCGAGCCATAGCAACGGCAAGCCCTGAATCGCACTGGGATCTTGGGTCTCCACCGACTCGAAGAGTCCCGCACCGTGGCTCTCAAACTTATAGGACCCGCAGCAATCCAGCGGTTTGTCCTTGAGGACGTAACGCAGGATCATTTGGTCGTCGAGCTCCCGCACCGTGAGACGTGAGATGTCGGTGTGCTTGTAGACGGATTCGCGCGTCCAAACGGCTACCGAAGTGACAAGGGAGTGGGTCTTGCCCGAAAGGGCCCGCAACTGTTTCTGGGCGGCTTCGTTGCTGCCCGGCTTTCCGTAGACCTTCCCATCGAGCTTGCAAACCTGATCGGCCGCAATCACTACTGCGCTGGAAATGCGCGCACCCACGCTCTTTGCTTTCTCAATCGCCAAAGTTTCCGCCAGCACCGTGGCCGGGAGGTTTTTCTGCTTCCACGCCGTTTCATCCACGCCGGGAGCGGATGTTTCAAACGGATACCCTAACTTTTCGAGACTTTGTTTGCGCGATGCACTGGTACTTGCGAGAATGAGCGGACGTGCCATGGGAGTACCCTAGGTGCGATGTGCCCGGTGTGTCAATGAATCGCATGCTCTCGTCTCTAATCGCCCAAAGCCTTGGCCAGCTGCTTTCTCGGGGCATCGGCCTTTTTGCGCTGGCGGCGTGTGCAACGCCCGGGCCCCAGCAGTACCAGAGCTTCTTTGCGGCGGTGGAGGCGGCTAAGCAGGCGGGCGGCGGGTCTTCGCGCGTGGCCTTCGAAGCGGCGTGCTCTCAAAACAGTTCTGCAGCGTGTCATCGGCTGGGTGAACGGGTGGAACCGGCCGCACCGCTGCCGATTCTGCAGGGGGCGACGGACGAGAGCGGAACCGAGATCATTGTGTTGGCGCCGGCGGGGCAAACGATTCAGGTCTTTCTCTGGGATATCGGCACCGACAGTCTGATTGAGCCGCGCAGGGTCTTCCCGATCGAATTGCCTTCCGGAATGGGCCGAATCGTTCAATACCAGTACGAGGGCCTGACGCATGCCGCGAACTACCAGTTCCAAGTCGTGGGGCCGGCTGGCGAACTCCTCGACGGGCGAGAGTTTCAAACGCTGGACGTGATCCAAAAGCGGGCCACGATCGCGGTGGCGAGCTGCATGGAAAACCGCCATCCGAATCAAAAGGCGATGTGGGAAAGTGTGGTTGGGCAGGACCCCGACGCGATTTTTCTCATCGGCGACAATGTCTACGCGGATTCGGAAGGTCCGGCGCCAAACGGCGTGGAGCCAGCGGTATTGTGGCGTCGCTATATGGAGACGCGGCGGGATCTCGAGCTTTTTAAGATCCGCAAACTCATTCCCACCTTTGCGATTTGGGACGATCACGATTACGGCAAGAACGATGGGGATGCGAGTTACGTTCACAAAAGTGAAGCCAAGAAGATCTTCCAGGCTTTCTTTGGCGGTGCGAGTTTTCCCGGCGTCTACGACCATGGGCCCGGGGTCAGTAGTCGATTGAACGCCTTTGGTCAGCGTTTTTTCTTCCTCGATGATCGCAGTTTCCGCTCCGCTCCGTCGGATAAAGACGGAGAAACGCATTTCGGCGTGGATCAAGAAAGCTGGATGTTCACGGAGATCTTCGGGGACGCGCCGGTTTGGCTCATCAGCGGCAATCAGTTTTTCGGCGGGTATCACCCCTTCGAGTCGTACGAGGGACGCCATCCGACGAGCTTTGCCCGCTTTTTACGGCGTCTGCAGACGCAAAGTGCGCCCGCGATTTTTCTCTCCGGCGATCGTCACCTGGCGGAGCTGATGGAAATCTCTCCCGAGATGTTGGGATACCGCACGTACGAAATCACCACGAGCTCGATCCACGCCAAGCTCTATCCCGATCCGTGGGTGGAACACCCGAACCCTAGAAAAATCGAAGGAGTTTCGGGCGTGAATAACTATGCGATTCTCGAAACGGATGCCACTCAGGGGCTCAGTGTGGGGGTGCGGGTATACGGCCCCGAGGGCCGTCGGCTTTTCTCGCGTACCTTGGAGCTGAAGAAGTGAAACGACCGAGCCGAGCCCTTCTGGGTTGGTGCCTTTTCGATGTCGCCAATTCGGCGTACACGACGCTGATCATCACGGTGGCTTTTAACGTTATCTTCACCAAATTAATCGTGGGGCCGGATGCGGCCGGATCGTACGCCGCCGGTAACGCCCTCTGGGCCTGGGCATTGGCCGCGTCTTGGGGGGTGGTGGCGTTCTTGGGGCCGTGGTTGGGGGTGCTATCGGATGCCCGGGGATGGCGGCGCTATTTCTTGATTGGCAGCGTTTTACTTTGCTGTTCGGCCAGCGCGCTCTTTCACACTCTAGAACCGGGCGCGGTGGCCTGGGCGGTAACCCTGCTGCTGCTTTCCAATATAGGGTACTCGCTTTCCGAAAACTTCATCGCGGCCTTTTTACCGAGCGTGGCGCGCCCGGAGGAAATGGGTCGGATCAGCGGTTTGGCGTGGGGGTTGGGATATTTCGGTGGGCTTCTGTCGATCGTCCTTTGCCAGGCGGCGACGGGCTTAGATTACCGTCTGGAGAACTGGCCGGCGCTCCGTTGGATTGGCCCGTTGACCGCCGGTTTTTTCTTGTTCGCTTCGCTTCCGGCGTTGCTCTGGCTGCGGGAGCCGCCATTGGCGAATGCAAAGGAGGGGGCGTTCGCCCAGCTCCGCCAAGCGTTTCGGGATCTGCGGCAGATGCCGGACCTAAGCCGTTTGCTGATCTCATGTTTTTTCTTCCAAGGGGCGCTGGCGATCGTGATCAGCTTCGCGGCGATTTACGGCGAGCAAGTGGTCGGCCTAACCGGCGGGTGGCAGGCGGTCTTTTTCTTAACCCTGCAGGTCAGCGCGGCGCTGGGGGCTTTCTTCTTCGGTTGGTTGCAGAGCCGATGGGGCGGGATGCGCACTTTGAATCTCACGCTCTACGTCTGGATTCTGGCGGTGGCGCTGATCGTGTGGTTGCCCCATTTCAATGCGGCATTGGGGCTTTCCGATCTTAAGCTCGGTTTCTTGCTGGTCGGCAATGTCGCGGGTCTTTGTTTGGGGGCCACCCAATCCTGCGCGCGTGCGCTCGTCGGGCAGTTCGCGCCGGCGGGTAAGGCCGGCGAGGTGTTTGGGTTCTGGGGCTTTTCCACCAAACTAGCGATGGTTTTTTCTCTGCTGGTTTTCGGTTTTCTGCAAAGCCGGTGGGGATTGCCGGTGAGCATGTTTTTTTGCGCGGCCCTCTTCGGCATTAGCCGGGGACTGCATCTGTTTATCGACGAGAGTCGGGGCCGCGCGCGGGCAAGCGCAGCGTCGGCTGCCTGAGCAAAATCAAAACGGCTCTTGGGCGGAGTCCATTTCCTTCCACTTTTCCATGAAAGGGCTGGCGCCGGTTTCTTCGGGCCAGCTTTCGGAGGTGCGCAGCGCCTCATCGATGAGCGACTTGATCGAGCGGACACCGCGCGGTTCTTCTACCTTTGCCAATTCTCCATTGGCGAGGTTGGCCAGCGCCTGTTGGGCGTTCTCGCTGTAGAGACGGCGATACCAGAAGTAGTTGGAGAGAACGTAGCCAACGTAGTCGCGGGTTTCACGGTACGGAATGAGATCCACGAAAAGCAGTAGGTCGGTTGTGGGATAGCGCTGGGTCCAAGTGGCGACGGTTTGCTCACCGGCATTGTAGCTGGCGATGATGAGCGGAAGCTGCCCTTTCATCGTGTCCTTGAGTTCCGCCATATAGCGGGCCGCCAATTGGGCGTTGGTGCGGGGATCAAAAAGATTCAAGTTGGACTCGCGACTCAGACGCTTGGCGGTGTCGGGGTTGAGTTGCAAGAGTCCTTGCGCGTTTGCCGGTGAAACGGCGTTGGGGTCCATCGTGCTTTCCTTGCGGGCGATCGCGAGCAGTAGGTACGGATCCACCTGCGAATCGTATTCTTCGAAAAGATCGAAGTAGGTCTTGGGGTAGGCCAGTTGCAAGTACGTCTGGTTGCGCAAACCGGGGCGGGTCATGATGAGCGCCTGCACCGTGCGGATCTGTTGCGGGGGATCACCCAGGGTGGAAAGGTAGGCCCGCACGCCAGGTTCGGGCGGAGCGCGAAAGGCCATCGCGAAAGCGACTATCTTTGCGGCGGAATCGTGGAACGCCATTTCCCGCAAAGTCTCGGCCTGCTCGACAAGATTATTGGCGGCGCGATCCTTGGAGCGGGTCGGGATGGGTCCCGGATCCGCCGGCGCAATGGGATCCAGGTTTTCGGACGCCTGAATCATTAGGGCATGAAACGAGAGCGGCAACTGGGATTTCAGGCGGGTGAGGGTCTTTTGCGCCTCCGGGGTTTTTCCCAGTAGCTTGCGCGTCCGGTACAGCCAGTACAACGAGCGGCCGGAGTAGGCATCGGACGGTTCCACTTTAAGGAGTAGGCGCTCGGCTTCGCCATATTTGCGTTCGAGAAACTGGAAGAGCGCCGCGCGGGTTAGGTAATGCTCGTGGTTCGGGGTGCGACGGCGCGTGCAGCGGGCGCCCTTTTCGTAGAGCTGGGCGATGAGGGGCGAGACGTTTTCGAAGGGGAGGTGGATTTCTAGAAGCGCCGCCGTGGCAATCGAAATATGGTTGGGGCATTCGGCCCGTTTGAGGGCGAACTGTCCAATGATCTTGAGTTCGTCTAACGAGAAAGCGCGCATTCCGGAGAGCAGGCCTTTGAGATTTGCGCGCTGGATCTTGCCCCAGTTCTTTACCGCCTTGCCTTTGAGTTCCGGCGTGATGGGATCGGGCTTTTGTCGCATCACGGTTTCCGCGGCCTTTTCTTCTTTGCGGAGGAACCGGCGCAGGGTCGCTTCTTTTTGGAGGCTGGGACAGAAAACGTTTTCGCTCGGAGCGCGACGGCACTCGGCAAAAAGCGCGGTTTTTTCATCGGGGGCGAGTTCATTGCGCAAAAAGGCATCGAAGGTCTTGGCTTGCCGATAACGCGGGGTGGCGCGCACTGCATCGGAGACGCCGACGAGCTCTTGCTCCGAATTGGGACGCGAGCTCAGGCAACCGGAAAGACACAATGCGGCAATTCCAGCGGTCAGTTGGATGCGGATTGTCATGGTGAAAGAACGCGCCTCACGAGATAGGATACATTGTTTTCGGTCTAGACCGGGAGAGGGTTGATGGATTTTCTGCTGAATCCCTTTGGTATTTTCGCGCGCACCATCTATTGCATCGGCCGCAATTACGCCGAGCACGCCAAGGAGATGAATAGCGCGGTGCCTACCGTGCCAATGGTGTTCTTGAAGCCGGGCTCCGCGCTGTGTCGAAACGGTTGGAAGATTGCTCTGCCTCCGGGCATTGGCCAGGTGGATCACGAAGTCGAAATCGTGGTGGCGCTGGGCGGCGGGGGAAAGCATATCGCCGAAGCGCACGCTTTGGAGTTTGTCGCCGGCTACGCGATTGGTATCGATGTGACCGCCCGGGATCTCCAAGCCGAAGCCAAGAAGAAGGGGCAGCCCTGGGCGGTGGCAAAAGGGTTCGATACCTTTGCTCCGGTCAGCGACTTTGTGGCTCGTAAAGATTTGGGCGACGGTGTGCTAGCGTTCTCGCTCTCGGTCAACGGGGAGGTCCGCCAAAGCGGATCCACCGCCGATATGATCTTCTCGATCCCAAAGCTCATCGCGTATTTGTCGACGGTATTTACCTTAAGTCCGGGCGATTTAATCTTTACCGGCACGCCGGCCGGCGTGGGCAAGCTCAGTCCCGGTGATCGGGTGACTGCCGAACTGGCCGGTGGCCGCGCGAAACTCGAACTTAAAGTGGAATGATCAAAACCGATAATCCGCACCGACCCCGACCACGAGACGGTTGTAGCGGTAGACATCTTCGATATTGGAAAGATTCTCAAGATAACTCAACTCACCGAGTACGTGGAATTCCTCGAGGACCTTGAAGTCGCATTGGGCGGCACCGGAGATTTCGGTGTCGTAGCGTTTGCCCAGTGGGCGGGAGGGATACTCGTGGTATCCGAGCGTGCCCCGCAGGTGCAAGTCCGTGCGCTTCGTGAGCGGGAGGGTGTTCAAGAGAGAAAGCGTGGCTCCACGGCTGCGAAACTCTTCGCCGTCGGTTTGCGTCAAGGCGATGTCGGCTACCAACGTCGGATTGAAGAAGGTGCGGCCGGAACTGTATTGCACGCTATGGCGCATACGCCAATCAAAGCCCGACTTACGTGCATAAGACGGAAGATCTCCGTCGGTAAAAAACAGTTGCGGTGTGATGATGAGCTCACCCGTCCACTGGAAATGGGCGCCCACGCGACGGAGAAAGGGCGCGAGGCTTGCGCCCAAGCTTTGACCGGTCAGCGTGCCGGTCGTATCGCTCGCGGACACGCTATTGCGCATGATGTAGAGCAAGCCGGCGCGAACCCCCCAGTGGGAAGCCGCTTCGGGATGGCGCGTGTAGGTCAACGAAGCATCGTTGATAAAGAACTGGGCGCCGTGGGCATCGGAGTTGAAGTTGTAGTTCGCCGACCCGCGCAGGGAAGGGGTCAGCTGATGGCCTTCGTAGCGAAAGACGTAGGTGCCCGCGTAGCGCAGAGTCGACATCACCGTGGGTTGGCCGGTCGCCCCCGCGTTGATCACGGGACTTAAAAGGACATTCGAATCGTAGCCCGTGATCAGGGCGGTGTACAAACTAAGACCCGACTGGTCGCCATCCTCGGAGACTTTCGATGCGGCCGTGTTGGTGCGATCGATGAGCGAACGCGCGGAAGCTTTGGTGGCTTCGGAACTGTCCGGCTGCTTCAGTAGATTCTGGGCAATGAGACGGGCTTCCCGCCAATCCCAGAGTGCTTGCTTGGGATCCTCCCGACGGTGGGCCAACACTCCTAAGTAATAGTAGGCCGACGCGCGCAAAAGGTCGGCTTTGCTGCGCACCACGTAACGAAAATGGCTGGTGGCTTCGGCATCGAGTTTTTGCTGGAAGGCCGCGATACCCAAAAAATACTTCGCCGGAGCCGGATTGAAGTCGGCGCGCACGGCATTGACGAGCAGCGGACGCGCCTCCTCGTACCGCTGCATTTCGACGAGAATCATTCCGCTCTGAAAATCGTAAGGGGCCGACGTCGCGGGAGAAACTTTGGCGCGGGTGGCGAGGTCGCGCAGCGTCTCGAACGTTTCGAGGGCGGCCTCGTTATCCCCTTGCTCACGCAGAATCAGGCCCTTCAACTCGAGAGCCTTCACGGAGTACGGAGCGTCCTTCAGGATCCAGCCCACCATGCGCAGCGATTCTTCCGTGCGCCCGCTCTGGTACGCCAGCGAAGCTTCCGCCAAATCGGCTTCGATGGGCGAGGAAACCGCCCAAACGGTTTGAACCAGCCCGATGCCCATCAAGATCCATTTGAGTGATTTCACTCCTGCTATTCTATTTCACCGTGGGCATTTGACAATGCGGAGTCTTGGGTGCGCGGCGTGTCACTGTCTGTCTTTGCGAGGGGAGCAGCCCCGAAGCAAGCGCGCAGCGCAAAACGCTGCGGGTTTGCTTCGTCGCACTTCGTGCTCCTCGCAAAGACAAGTCCATTGCGTTATCGTAAACAAATGCGAGTGTTCCTAATCCTGGCCCTCGTCTTCATTTCGTCTTCGGGTTTTGCCGAAACCGTCGCTCAAGTGGTGAGTGCGCGGGGTGAGGTCAAACTCGCGGACAAACCGGTGCGACCCGGCGACACCGTTCCCGCCGGCGGCACCATCAAGACGGGGGCGGACGGCAAAGCCAAACTCCTGCTCGCGGATAAAAGTGTCGTCGACTTAGGCCCGCAAACGAGTTTCACCGTGGAATCTTCGGTGCCGGATGTGGGGTCGCAAACCCGTTTAGACTCGGGGATGGTGCGCAGCTCGATCCGCAAAAAAATGGAAAAAAAGATTAACTTTCAGATGCGCACGAAGACGTCGGTGCTCGCGGTACGCGGCACGGAGTTCATCGTCCGTTCTACGGATAGCGCCGGGGGCAAGGCCGTTCAAGAAGATGTCACCGTTCGCGATGGGTCGGTAGGGGTGAACGCCGGCAAGCAGTCGCACAATCTCAATCCCGGCCAACAGTTTTCGGCGATGGGTAAACTCGTCGGCAGCACATTCGAAGTGCCGGCGGATAGCTTGAAGGTGGTGACCCTCGATCCCGCCGCCCTCCAGAACTTGACTCGCCAAGCAACGGTGGAAGACCAAACGTTCCGGCAACAGATCGAAGTGGCGGGCAATCAAGAAGGCCATTCCACTCTCCAAGTCATTGCCAGTCGCGCGGCCAGCGATACGACGCCGGATCGGGAGGCGCCGAACAAGACGGATGCCAGTCGGATTCCGCCGATCGACGCCGGCAATGTCGGCAATCTCAACACGGTCGATGGCAGTGCCGCGCAGGATACTCTGGTCAATGGCCCGCTCATGACTGTGATTTTCAAACCCTGAATCTTCCTCGCGAAAAACCCGATAAGAAAGTGTGCGCAATCGGATATGGGCCGCTCATTTTCTCTGGGTAACGCTATGCATTGTTGCCTACCTTCTTTCTGAGCTCAGCATGCGCACCGCCCTGCCGGAGATCTTCAGTTTCTTGTCGCGCGTGCCTAACGCCATGCGCGATACCAAGCTGGCGGTGAGAGGTTACCGCCCGCCCTCGTCCAAGATCGTGATCGTCGATATTGATAATGCCTCCCTTGAACAAATCGGGCGTTGGCCGTGGCGTCGCGACTATATCGCGCAGTTGGTCGAAGAAATTTTCGCCAAGGGGGCCCGGGGAGTCGCCCTCGATATCCTCTTCTCCGATCCGCAAGTGAGTGTTCCGGAGGAACTTCAAGAGATCTTGAAACAGAAGCAGCTCGCCGGACTGCTTTCGCCGTTCGATTTCGATCGACAGCTGGCGGCCACGTTGCGAAAGCACCGAGAATCGGTGGTTACCGCATGGATGAGTAATGCGGTTTGCCGGCCCGCGCAATCCCGGCCGGAGGACTGTCCCGTTTTGAATCCCGCGGCGTTAGCCTCGCTGCCCGAGGGGTTTGATCGTTTTGCGCTGAAACACGTGGAAAACCAGTCGAGCTTCGCACCCGATCACACTCCGTTGCGGACTGCGATCACGGTGGCGGCGAATATTCCCGAGATCGGGGCGGCCGTGAATCACTCCGGCGCCGTGAATGGGGTGTTTGACTCCGACGGCTTGATCCGCCGTGTGGGCCCTTTGCTGGTGGTGAATGGTGCCTTCCATCCCTCGCTCGCTTTCCAGATGGCGATGCTCGCGCGGGGTGAAGGGGCCAAGCTTGCGCTGGACGCACGGGGGGCGGTGGCATCCCTGCACTGGGAAAAAACCGGGCGTCGCATTCCCACGACTCCGCTGGGTCTCTGGGATATCAACTTTCTCGGGCCGGAGCGCCATTTTCCCTATCTTTCGGCGCGCGAGCTCTTTGTCGATCCGGAAACCCCAGACGGACGGCAGATTGCCCAAGACGCGAAGGCCGTCCTCGATGGGGCTTGGGTTTTCTTGGGCGTTTCCGCGTTGGCGGTGGGAGATTTGGTGGCCACGCCTTACGAACCCGTGCATCCCGGGGTGGAAGTGCACGCCACCGTGATGGAGAATCTGCTCACGGATTCTTTATTGGATACGGGCAACCGGCTGACCGCGGTTCTGCTTCTCCTATGGATGCTTATCGCCGGGGCGGCGATCGCTTGGATCGGCCAGAAATGGGAGGCGGTCCCGGCGCTCGGCACTTCGGCCATGGTTTTGGGGCTCAGCGCGCTCGTCGATTTCCGGGGCCTATTCCACTCGGGTTTCGATCTCAATTCAGGATTTTGGTACATCCAAATGATCGGCGGCCTCGCGATCACGGTGGTGGGGCGTTACATGATGGAGCAAAAGGACAAGAAGTTCGTCCGCAGCGCGTTCTCCAAGTACGTTTCGCCCGCGGTGGTCGACGATATCATTAAGAATCCCAAACGCCTTTCCCTGGGGGGCCGCCGGGAAACGCTCACGATCCTCTTCAGTGATATCCGCGGATTCACGACGCTGGCCGAAAAACTCGACGCCCGGCGTTTGAGCGAGTTCCTGAATGACTACCTCGGCATGCAGACGGAAGTGCTCTTCGAGCACGGGGGAACGTTGGACAAATACATCGGCGATGCGGTGATGGCGTTTTGGGGCGCGCCCTTGGGACAAGCGGATCACGCCGAGCGCGCGTGTCGCGCGGCGATCGCGATGGCGCAGAAGCTGGAAGAAAACCGCGCGCGGTTTCTCGCCCAGTACGGCATCACCGTGAATATGGGGATTGGGCTGCACACCGGCGAAGTGAGTGTGGGAAATATGGGTTCGGCGCGTAGCTTTAGCTATACGGTGATCGGCGACGCCGTGAATTTGGCGTCCCGTTTGGAAGGGGCGACGAAATATTTCGGCGCCGAAATCCTAACCACCCGCACGACGCTAGAAGCGGTCAGTGCCTCGGGCGGTTCGGTGCCGCCCCACCGATCGCTGGCCGAGGTGAAGGTAAAGGGCAAAAACCAAGTGGTCTCGGTGGCGGAGCTTTTGCGCAGCGAAAAAGATCCTTTGGCCCTGGGTAAATTCCAACAGGGGTTAAGCTACTACTTCCAACGCGACTTCAAAAAAGCCCTCGCCTGCTTCGCCGCCGCCCACAAAGCCCTCGGCGACGGCTCCTCACAACGGTACATGGAACTCTGCGAACGTTACCTCAAAGAAGCCCCACCCACCGATTGGGATGGGACTTGGTCGCTGACCGAGAAGTAACTGGGCGATCCCGAATTTCTAACGCAACACCTTCTAATTTGGAGCAATCGCCGCCCCGCTCGCCCGGCCGAAGTCTGGCCGGGCGAGCGGGGCGGCGATGGTCCAGACTTAACCCTTCTTGGGCAAACGCGCGACAATGTCTT
Source organism: uncultured Pseudobdellovibrionaceae bacterium (assembly GCA_964519985.1). Taxonomy (GTDB): domain Bacteria; phylum Bdellovibrionota; class FAC87; order UBA2466; family UBA2466; genus JAIEOG01. Next base: position 89,950 of record CAZFMF010000006.1, read on the forward strand.
TTTCGAGCTGCGAGTCCAAGGGCGTGACTTTGGATTTGTAGCGCCCGACCACTTCGCCTTTTTCATTCACGAGAAATTTTTCGAAGTTCCAATCCACTTCACCCTTGAGCGGGGCGTTCTCCACCAGGAATTTATAAACGGGCTGTTTGGATTCGCCCTTCACATCGCCCTTGGCGAACATTGGAAACTTCACTTTGAACTTCCTTTCGCAGAACGTCTTGATCTCGGCATTCGAACCGGGTTCCTGGGCGCCGAACTGATTGCTCGGAAAGCCCAGAATGACCAGACCCTGTTTTTGGTATTTTTCGTACAGCGCTTGAAGATCTTTGTATTGCGACGTGTACCCACATTCCGAGGCGGTATTCACGACGAGCGTCAGTTTGCCGGCATAACGAGAGAGGGGGATTTCTTTATCGCCGATCTCGTCGATCGCCTTGGCTTTCAACGCGTAAAAACCTTCCGCCGCCCAAAGCGCGGGGGCGAAAAAAGACAGACTGAGCAAAGCTAAGTGTTTCATGAGACCTCCACCGGCATTCTGTCATTGCGAACGCAGTGAAGCAATCTTGATGCACGAGCGACCGAACACGCGGTCCAACTTCCCATTTTGATACCACTGTTCCTGGGAACAGTGGTCGAGGGGACCATAAAGAAGATCAGCCTCTATTCGCCGTCTAAGAGCTTAGCGGCTCGCGCGCCGCGGCTCTCGGCTTGCGTATCGGCTCGTTTTTGGGCGTTCACGCTAGGCGTTTCTTCGGCCGAATCGGCGGGAAGTTGTTTTTCTATGCGTGTTTCCGGGGGCGGTTTTGAAAAATAGGTGTGACCGAACCAGCCGCCGATGCCCATGACCAGTGCGGTGTAGCTCACAATCAGGGCGCCGCAGCCAAGGAAGACGCGTCGCCCACTGGCTTGAAGGCTCCAATTGCGTGAGATATCGGCCCCGACCCCGCGACGGGTTTCCCGCGCATTCGCAAATGCGGTTTTCTGAGCATGGGCCCCGAATCCCGTGATCCCTTGCCCTTCAAGGTAAACATCAAAGAAATGGGTGTGGCTGGGCGGGTTCGGGCTATTAAAGTCCGGATGTCCTTCCAACCAATCTTCAAAACCCTCCATGATACTCAAGTGAGTCATTCCAGAATTCTTACCCGTCAGGGAAAATGTGACTTCCGGAGAGCCATCGGGGTTCGCCCGGATCTTGACCCCCTTATTCCGAATGGCGTGAAGCAGGGCGATGTAGAGTCGAAAGAGGACCTCGTTCTTAAAAATATCGTGAATATGGCGCGCAGCCCGCAGGTGATCCCCATACTCGGGACTACGCCCAATCAACGGAGAGTTTTCCATCCGTTCGATAAAAGCGTTCACCTCGTTGACGACCCGTTCGTGCGCACCGACCTCTCCGTACACCGGTTCGTTCACTCGGGCCAAACGGAAGATATTATTGCCGTCCGCATTCAGTTCGTCATCGATACCGGCGAAGGCGGGCAGCGCCAGAAGGGCCACCAAACCAATGAGGCGTATCATGCTTCACCTTCTGATTTCATAAATGCCAGGCATTGCGCGCCCACGGGACTCGCGTCCAATTGAGATTCGAACTTGTCCGACTGCTTAACAAATTCCGCGTGGTCCCAGCGGCGTGCCGCGCCTTCGTAGAAGCAACGACAATAGCGCATGCTCTGGGCTTCCGCTTGACTCGCGTTCTTAGCCTCGCGCTTAAACCCGTCGCGACAAAGTTCCGTATAACGGGCGATCTGCGGCTCATTCCATTTCAAAGACGAAGACGTGCGCAGGCTCAAAACGCCGGGAAAAATCCCACCATCGCGCGTCAGCCGCGCAATTTGGGGCGGGGTATAGAAAACACCCCCGGCCAGCGTGTTCACGCCGTCGAAGAACGGGGAAATCTTTTTGAAAAAATAGCCGCGCGTTTCATCCGCGATCGCCTTTTTGAAGAAGGAGTAAGTCTCTTGCCCGCGCACTAACTTTGTCCACCCCCGTTCGCGGGGATCCTTCGGATCGCTATGTGCCGAGTGAACCGCATTCCAGCGGTCACGCAATGAGAACCAGCTTTCTTCCACGCCCCCTTCGGGTTTGTAGGGTTGAGCGCAGAACAGGAAGCTGGGAATCGGCCGAGATTGGCTTTGCGTCACCGCAAGCAAAAAGCGCAACGGCCGCACCAGCACGCAACGGCGCAGTTTCAAATCAAGGTTGAGAACGATTTCTTCTTGGCTGAGCATCACCTGCTCTTGCACCGTCATGCGCGCGCGTTCCTGATCGGCTACCGCCGATTCTTTGATGGAGTACCATTCCCATTCTTTATTGTAGGAACCTTGGACCCCGCCCCCGGTACCTAAGATGTCGTACATGAGTTTAAACACCGCTCCGAAAACCGCATGGTCCGAAGTTTTGTCGGCTTCTATCTTGCGATGGGTGAGGCCTTTCTCAGTGAGGTAGGCGGCATTGAGCGGCACAAACGGATTATTGACCTCAATGACTTCCGGGACCTTATTCAGGACGCTATCGACGAGAGTGTATTGCGACAGATGGAAAAAGTCTTCGGGGTGCGATTGGCACTGCGCGCGCTCCGATTCACCGAAGGAAGGCGCACGAAGGCAAAACGGTTGTAATGTCTGGTGGGTGTGGCGGGTTAGATCCCCGGCATCCGCTTCCAGAAGCTCCGCAATCCCCTTGAAGGCGAGCGGCATCGGCGGATCCGATTGCATCCAACCGTTCCAGCTGAGCCAACCCTCGGGCGGCGTCTCCCCGAGTTGTACGGGGACTACCGGGCCGTAGCCGCGCCAATACTTGGCCAGCATCTCGGTGGGAGAGCCGTCGAACTCCATTCGCGTGGTGTACGAAATGCCACCGGCGACTTCGACCTTTTGCGGGTTGAGGGGAAGGGCCGGGACAAAACCTAGGGCCTGGTCGGCCGCGATCGTTTGCCCACTCGTGGTGTCATTGCCATTGGGATTCGCCACAAAGGCGGCGGTCAAGAGTCCCGGGTTCACTTCTTCGTCAAGCGCGCGCAGACTCAAATGCAAACGGGTGCGCGAGTCCAAGCGGGGCTGGTCCGTAAAACCGACCGAAAAAACGAGCGTCGTGTTGATTTCGCCGGCGGCGTCGACCTGTACCGGAATTTCAAAGGCCGATAGAAAGGCCGGAGCATCGGGCGCGCGGGAAATCGCATCGGAAAGCGTTCCGGTCAACATCAGGCGGGTTCCTGGCCGCAGCGGCTGGGGCGGGGGGACGCCCTTTGGATTGGGGCGCACGATTCCGGGTTTGAGATTCAAAGCGTAGTGACGCAGCGTAGTAAGCTGCAAATGCTCTTCGATCTCAAAGCGGCGTTCGAGGAAGACCGCGGTGTAATTGGGCAGCACGATTTTCGCCCGCACCGGCGCATCGGCAAAAACGGGTGCTCCTTGGAGTTTGGCGTCGCGGTAAAACAGATCATCGCGTTGCCAAGGATTGAGATAAATCTCGGTCGCGCGGACGATCCCTTCGTAAGGCGCCGTTTTCGCCCGAACGAGCAGATACCGACGAAAATAGGTGGCGGGGCCTAAGTCGCGGTATTCCAACGTTCCTTGTACCGGTAAATCGCCATCGGTATTCAGAACGGCCGGCGTTCCCGCTACCCCTTCCGGCCATTCGGGCGTTTCAGAAACCAGCGTTTCGAATTCCAACCCGGTGGGAAGTTTCAGCCCGCTCAGCGGATCGCGCAATCGGACGAGGGAAGTAAATCCCACCTTCACCGTCGCGGTATTCGGATCCGTGAGGGCTTCACCATTGAATTGCCCGCGCGAGCCGTCGGCCACGAATCCGGTCGTGCCGTCAGCGCTCATTGTGACGCCCGGAATGTTCTCAAAGGAACAAGCGGACAGACCAAGGCTCCCCGCCAAAGCGAGGAGCCGGATGGATCTACAGAAGCTCATACTGGGTGCTCAACTGAAACTGAATCCAATCCAACTTCGACTGGAATGGGTAGGCGGCGATGACGTCCGACCGTATCCAGCGCGCCACCGCCTGGACCCCACTCGTTGGCCACTCCGCAGTTACGCTGAACCCAAAACCTTTTCGATTGTTATGTCCGAAAACACGGTCGTTGTAAAAGCCCGGAACGACATCCGACTCCATCCGGAAAAGTTCCGCGCGGGGAGTGAATTTGAAGTGGACCGAGGAGTCCCACCCGGAACCCGCCGCCAGCCGCCATCCGTCCGAACGGCCGCGCGGCGCTTGGCCATTGCGCATAAACGTCGCTTGAAATTCCGGTTTCCATTTGCCGACGCGGCCTTTCACCCCGGCTCCGACTTCGTACCCCTGAAAGGGAAAGAGGTAGCGCGAGTCCGCGGCGCCATTGCCCACAATCGAATTGCCGAAGAACTGCGATTGTTGAGCATTCGGCGTGGGGAGATTTTGGAACAGATAGTGCGATCCCATCAAAGAGAAGCTCAGGTCTTCCGACGGCGCGTATCCCAGTCCCACGCGCTCGAGGAAAAAGCCCGGCATGCCTTGTTGCCAGCCGCCCCACGGTTGTAAAGAAGAGGTGTCCGAAGCAATGGCTTGTTCCGCTTGCAGCGCCACGCTGAAGGTTCCGAAACGGCGTTCAAAGCCCTCGTAAACCGCCGGAAAAGATTGACGCTGCAAAAGCAAAGGCGACTGCCAGCGCTGCTGGTCGATGGCCCCCGCGACGAGTTTCATCTCCGGGATGGGGGAGTAAATGACCTGGGCCTCGCGGAGTCGTTGAACCTGTTTGGGTTGGAAGTCATTGGCCCAGCGCGATCGGGCGGCACCGGTTTCAATCTGCACGCCTCCCGTCAGCTGAAAAGTCATGTCTTCGAAGAGCCGAGTGGTGAGTCCCGCTTCGAGCTCCGTGCCGGCAATGCGACTCTGCGCTTCGGTGCTCTGCGCGGCGTTTCCATAAAGCGAAAGCCCCAAGCGAAGCTTCGAGTCGGCCGGGAAGGGCGCCGCCCCCGCGGCGCTGGCTACAAAAAGACCTAAGAAACCCAAGGACTTAAGCTGGTGTGTTTTCATGGCCGCGAATATAGACCAGGCCAAGACAAAAGACTTTTAGCGTTCTTTTAGGCTTTTCTTGGGTTGTATCAGGGTCTCAAAGGACGAAATTGACTAGGCGATCGGGCACGACGACCACCTTTTTTGGGGTTTGTCCCGCCAAAGCGGCCTGAACTTTCTCCGATGCCCGGGCGGTCGCTTCGAGCGCTTCTTTGCTGAGCCCCCGATCCACTTCCAGTTTGTCGCGCAGTTTACCGTTCACCTGCACCACCACCGTGATCGAAGCGTCGGTACTCAGTTTCGGATCGAAAACCGGCCAATCGGAAAGGGCGAGCAGCTTCTTTTCTCCGAGCCGCTCTGCCAACTCTTCGCCAAGGTGAGGAGCATAGGGCGAGAGGGTTTTGACAAAGAGGCGCAGTGTTTCTTTGGGCAATGTCTTGGCGCTGGTGGCTTCATTCACGAAGATCATCATCTGGGAGATCGCCGTATTGAACGCGAGCTTTTCGGTGTCGTCGCCCACCTTCTTGATCGTTTTGTGTAAGGTTTTCCAAAGTTCGGCCTCGGAGGCACCCGGGGCGTCGCTCAGTCTCTCGTTGGGGCCCCCGGTGCGCTCATCCACCACCAGGCGCCATACCCGCGCCAGAAAACGCGAGACGCCTTCGACGCCTTCCATATTCCACGGTTTGGTTTGTTCTAACGGTCCCATGAAGAGTTCGTAGAGCCGCATCGCGTCCGCGCCGTATTGGTCGATCACTTCATCGGGACTGACGACGTTGTTCTTTGACTTGGACATCTTTTCAATCTGGGCGTGCAACGGTGCACCGGTTTTTTTGACCGTGTACTGACCTTGCGCATTTTGGATTTCCGATGGGTGGTAATACTTTCCGGCTGCGTCCTGGTAGCTTTGGCCCAGGATCATACCTTGGTTGAAAAGTTTCTGAAACGGCTCCTTCGTGTGCACCAAGCCACAATCGAAAAGCACCTTGTGCCAGAAGCGGGCATAGAGCAGGTGGAGTACCGCGTGTTCCACCCCGCCGATATAAAGATCCACCGGTAGCCAGTAATTTTCTGCCTCTTTCGACCACGGTGCGGAAGTATTTTTCGGATCGGCAAAGCGCAGGTAATACCAGCACGATCCCGCCCATTGCGGCATGGTATTGGTTTCGCGTAGTCCCGTGCGACCGCCCGGCAATTTCACTTCGCGCCAACTCTGGGGTGCGCGCGCCAGCGGCGGCTGACCGTCTTCCGTGGGGCGGTACTCGTCAATCGCGGGAAGTTCCACCGGTAGATCATCGGGAGACAGAGTGACCACACTGCCGTCGGCTAGATGCGCGAGCGGAAAAGGTTCGCCCCAATACCGTTGTCGGGAAAAGAGCCAATCGCGGAGGCGATAGGTCACGCGCGAGGTGCCGGCTCGCTTGCTCTCCAGCCACTCGACCATCTTGCGTTGGCCCTCGGAACTCGACAGCCCGTCGAGAAACTGCGAATTCATACAAACGCCGGCGCCGGTATGCGCTTTCGCTTCCACCGGAGCGTCTCCGCCCGAGACGACTTGCTTGATCGGCAGTCCAAACTTCACCGCAAATTCGTGATCGCGTTCGTCGTGGGCCGGTACCGCCATGATCGCGCCGGTGCCGTAACTCATCAGCACGTAGTCGGCGATCCAGATGGGTACCCGCTCGCCGGTGACGGTATGGGCGGCGTAACTGCCGGTGAAAACCCCCGTCTTGTCTTTAGCGAGATCGGTGCGCTGCAAGTCGGTCTTGTTCTTGACCGCGCGGACATAGGCTTCGACGGCGATGCGTTGTTCGGGCTTAGTGATCGCCGGAACGATGGGATGTTCGGGCGAGAGCACACAATAGGTCACCCCGAAAAAAGTATCCGGACGTGTGGTGAACACGGAAAAGCTTTGCGTCGATCCCTCAATGGAAAAACGGATCTCGGCGCCGAGTGATTTGCCGATCCACTCGCGTTGCATGTCCTTCACGCCCTCCGGCCAATCGACCGCGTCGAGATCCTGCAAAAGGCGTTCGGCGTAGGCCGTGATTTTGAGCATCCATTGCTTCATCGACCGACGTTCTACGGGATCGCCGGTCTCGACGTACTTTCCGTCTTTCACTTCCTCGTTGGCCAGCACGGTTCCTAGAGCGGGGCACCAGTTGACGGGCACTTCGGCGAGGTAGGCTAGGCCCTTCTCGTGCAATTTCAAAAAAATCCACTGGGTCCAGCGGTAGTAGTCAGCGTCGGTGGTGGAAAACTCGCGGTTCCAATCGTAACTGAAACCGAGGCGTTTGATCTGCCGACGGAAATTATCAATATTGGTTTTGGTGATCTTCGCCGGGTGAATGCCGTCGCGCATTGCGGCGCGCTCGGCAGGCAAACCGAAGGCATCCCAGCCCATGGGGTGCAAAACATTGAAGCCCTTCATCCGCTTGTAGCGCGCAACGACGTCGGTGGCGGTGTAGCCCTCCGGGTGTCCGACGTGCAGTCCGGCGCCGGACGGGTAGGGAAACATATCCAGTACGTAGTACTTGGGTTTTTTCGGCAGATCCTTCACGTCGAGCGGGAGTTGAAACGCTTTCTCGTCTTCCCAACGTTTCTGCCATTTGGGTTCGATTTCCGACGGGGTGTAATGCATGCGCCGTAGAGTAAAGCCGTCGCGCTCAAAAAAGCCAAGTCGCGCGACTAGTTTTTTTGTCGGAAACGGTTTTCGGACTCCGCGGCTCGGTTTGCGGTCGAGTCTCCGTGGTTTCCCGCAGCCGGTTTTCGGCATGGCCTTGCAGAACGCTTGTGAGGAGGTGGAAATGTTTCCTTGGTTGATCTTCATCTTTCTCAGCGCCTGCGGCCGTTCCCCCGCGCCGGCGGTGTCCGTTGCGCCCCCTTCATCAGAAACCGCGGCCTCGCCGTCCGCGCCCGCACGGGCGGAAATGCCCGAAGTGAGGTTCGCGGTCGTCCCTCTAGAAGCGCTCGGTGCTTACCGGGTCGATCTCCACTGGACTGCCCCGAGCGGTCGCAGGGAATTCTGGGTGGAAAGGCGCCGGGGATTCGAAAAGCGGGTCATCGCCAATCTGGAGGGGGTGTTGCAGTGGAGCGACACCGAGGTATGGCCGGGACAGACATTTGCTTACTCGGTGACCGCGCGCGAAGAGGATTCGAGTTGGGAGTTGGGAACGGTCGAAGTAAAAATTCCCGTCGATAAAACACTGGGGACGGGTGAGCACGTTTGGGATTTCGATGTGCCAATGGGGCGCCTGCATTTGGAAAAAGGCGCGGTGATTCGTCTGGGCGAAAGGGATTTAGATCTCGACCTTCTCGAACTGCGATCGGAGGGCGGGCGCATCGAAACGTGGCCGACCGGTAGCCTTGCCGCGGCGGATGGGGCTCGCGGCGGTCGCATTCGGATTCGTGCGGTTGCGGCGCAGGGGGCAATTGATTTGATTTCCCGCGGGCAGAATGGCGCGGCCGGCAGCGCGGGCGCCGAAGGCCCGCCCGGTAATCCGGGGGCGCCCGGCCAGGTCGCGGCGTATGAAATGGATTTTCAACGTCTGAATTTGATCCAGCGACGCATCTTGCCCGGGTTGGAACGCGACGCCTACGTTATCAAATCGGCCGCCATTCCGCCTGGGGCGGGTCGCGATGGCGGGACCGGAGGAAATGGCAAAGACGGTTGGCGCGGGGGTGACTCCGGCGGGGTGAGATTGGAAATCCAAAACGCGGGACCGTTTCTACCTACGCTGATTTCCGAAGGGGGGCTCGGCGGAGCCGGGGGTGCGGGGGGACGTGGAGGGCCGGGGGGCGCGAGCGGCCTTTGGCAGGGAAACGATGGGGGATTGCCGGCGAAATACCAACCCCGCTACGAGCCTCCCGCCCCGGGAAAAGCGGGCGCGGCGGGTCTGGATGGGAAGCCCGGGACGGCGGGAAAGGCGGGCCCGATCTGTTTTCGAGTGGCGGGAAAACCGGTGCGGGGTTGCGACTAGGGCGCCGCAATCTTGCCCTTGCCCTTAAATTCTACGGTCTCGCGCCCGTTGGTCACTTCCACGACAAAATCGAAATCGCCGGACCCGACCGGAATGCCGGCAAACTCACCGGTGGGGCGCAAGAGCAACCATTTGGGTCCGTTGACCAGGCGATACTTCAGGCCCGAGTCGTTTCCGAAGACGGGGAAGAGGCTATAGGCGAAGAGCTCTCCGGGGTACGCGTCGGGTAAGCGAATCGGATTTTGCTTCGGGGTGGGGCGCGCCGACATGGGCTGAACCTTTACCATCGCCACGGCTTCGGCGAGCTCCCGTTCGGCGTCGAGGACTCGCACCACGACCTTGGCCTCACCCACGTCGCCCTTTTCGGGGCGGCCGAAGACCTGCCCGTTCGGTGCGACGATGACCCACGCCGGGCCTTGAACCTTCTCAAACGTCAGTTTGTCCAAGGGGTCGGGGTCGGTGGCATAGCGGGCCACGGTGGTTTTTAGGTTATCGCCCGCGCGCAAGGAGCCGAGCTCCATTTGATTTTGCGTCCAGGAGGGTGGTTTGTTTTTCGCCAGCACGTGGATCGTGATCTCGGTTTGGGCGGCGAGTTTGTCATTGGCCACGGAGATGAGGGCTTCGACTTCACCGATTGCTTCATCGGTCGGTTGTCCGTGGAGGGCACCCTCGGGACCGACGGTAAGCCAGCTCGGGCCTTTTTTCAGTTCGAAGCGGATCGGGAGGCCATCTAAGTCTTTGGCTTTACCGGCCAGCGTGTCCTTGAAGGTTTCCCGCGCTTTGGCCCGGAAGACGAAGGGACCGCTGTTCCAAACCGGCGGCCGCGGATCGCGGTCGAAGTGGACGCTGCCGGTGGCGGTCGCCTTGGTTTCGGCGTCGACAATTTCCACGGTGAGCCCGTGATCTCCAATTTCTTTAAATCCACCGGTGAACGTGATCTCACCGTCGGGAGTCAGCTGTACCCACGCGGCACCTTTGGGATCGAGCAATGTGAACTTGAGGCGATCCGAATCGGCGTCGCTCACGTATTCTTTACGACTCAAATCAAATCGACAGGGCGAACGTTCCTTACAGGAAAACTTCCAACCCTCCGCCCGAACCACCGGTGGGTGGTTCGTGACCTTGACGTCCAAGGTGATTCGCTTTTCCGAGGCCATTTCCCCGTTGTCGGCAAGGAGCTCGATGCGCTGCTTTCCACCCTGAGCATCGGTCGGTTCCCCGGAGAGGTCCCCGGAGGGCGAAACCAGGAGCCATTCGGGACCACTCTTCTTGGTGATCTTGATCGCTTTGCCGTCGAGGTCTTTCACGTAGGTGGCGGTGGGGATCTTGAAGGCCTCGCGGGTTTGGACCTTGAACGCAAGATCTTGCTCCACCCAGACCGGCGCGCGCGGGTTGCGCTGCACGATCAAGGTGACCGGAATCTCCGCACTGGCTTCCCGATCTTTGGCGGCAATCGTGAACTGGTAGGTCCCAATATGGGCGAACTGGGGCCCCAGCGAAAGCTCACCGGAAAGGTGCAGGCTCGCAAAAGGGGGGAGTTTCGTTGCGGTGTAAAAAAGCGGTTCGTTATCGCCGTCGTTCACAAGCCCCAGTTCAGGAAGCTTGAGGCGAGTGATTTCCCGCTCCTTCACGGTCTGTTCGAGTGCTTTGATTAACTGAGGCGGGTAATTCTTTTTCGTAATCGTGAACGCAAAGGTTTGTTCGTTTGCCGCCACATCATTGGCCGCCCTCACGACCAAGGGCGTTTGCCCGGCATCCGCGTCGGCGGGGGTTCCGCTCAGCTCTCCCTGCGGCGAGAGCGTAAGCCACGCCGGACCACTGACTTTGGTCAGAGTGATGGGCAACCCATCTAAGTCTTTGACCAGCTTTCCGATCGAGGCCTTGAACGGTTCGCGCGTCTTAAGATTCGAAACTGGGATGGTTTTGTCCCAGACGGGGCCCCGCGGGTTGCGTTCCACCTGGATCACGATTTTTCCGGCGGTGGTCAGCTGGCCGTCCGTGACCGTGAAGGCCACGGTGTGACTGCCGATTTGTTTAAAGCCCGGGTTCGCGTCGAGAATTCCTTTTTCCGATAACGCGTACCAAGCGGCGGGGGTTTTGAGGGAAAAACTCAGTTTGTCGTCAGAATTGCGGTCGGTGGTCCAGATTTTGAGATCGAGTTTGAGGGGTTCGCGTTCCTTAATCTTCTGGGGATCCATCGCCACCAGAGTGGGAGCGTAGTTTTTTTGGATCACCTTTCCGGCCAGCGTCAGCCCGGATTGGGTTTGCCCATCACGGATCTCAATGGTTGCGGTGTAGGGACCAAAACTCCCTTCCGCCGGCGTCCCGCTGATCTTTCCCTTGGCGTCAACGAGGAGCCACTCCGGGCCCGCCGTTTTATGGAAACTGATTTTGTCCCCGTCCGGATCGGACGCGAGTTCCGCGACACTGAACTTCAACGCTTTGAGCTCCACGACTTCAGGCAGCTCGAGACGTGCCTTCGTCCATTTTGGGGCCCGGTTTTCCACGCTCAGAGTGCACTTTACCGTCGCGCGGTGCTTGGCGTCCCGGGCTTCGATCTGCCAAGTCTGCTCGCCCTGATCCTTGGCCGTCGGAGTGCCGGAAAAAAGGCCATCGGCATCGAGTTTCAACCACTTCGGCCCACTGCCGGGGACGAGCCGGAAGGTGAGGGGATCGCCGTCCGGATCCTTTACCGCCGCGCGGGGCAGGCGGGCGTCATAGCGCGAGCCGCGGTGGGCTGCCCTAAGCTTTAGCTCCGTTTCCGCCCATTCCGGGGCCAGGTTCGGGGCCTTCTTGGGCTTGGGGTCCAGGGCAAAACTGGTCAGGGAAAGCAGGGCGAAGCAAAAGAGGGTGCGCATAGCTAAAGAGTATGCCAAAGCGACCAGCGCAACGCATCATGCGCCCCGTCTAAACCCGCGAGGTGCTTTGAGCTTTTGTCCGAGTTTTGTTATGAATGCCGTTTGGGGTGAGGAGGCAACATGGCTCGCAAAGTTAGTTTAAACCACTACGACATCAACGTCCCTAACGTGTACTGCAATCCGGATCCGGCTTTTCTGTATGAAGAGGCCATTCGATTTGATCCCGGCTCGGTCATCACGCGCTCGGGGGCGCTGGTCGCCTACTCCGGGGAAAAGACGGGCCGTAGTCCCAAGGACAAGCGCATTGTGGATCACCCGCAAAGCTCGGACAACGTCTGGTGGGGCAACGTCAATATCAAGATCGACGAACACACTTTTGCGGTCAATCGCGAGCGCGCGGTGGATTTTCTCAACACGCGCCGCCAAATCTACGTGATTGACGGCTTTGCGGGTTGGGATCCGCAGTACCAGATCAAGGTGCGCGTGATTTGCTCGCGCCCCTACCACGCGCTGTTCATGCACAATATGTTGATCCGGCCGACCGCCGCGCAATTGGAAACGTTTGGCAATCCGGACTACGTGATCTTTAACGCCGGGCACTTTCCGGCCAATCGTTTGACGTCGGGAATGACGTCCAAAACCAGCATCGATTTCTCTTTCGAGAAGCAGGAGATCGTCATCCTGGGTACGGAGTACGCCGGCGAAATGAAAAAGGGCGTATTCACGGTGATGAATTACCTGATGCCGAAACGAGGGATTTTGTCGATGCATTGCTCGGCCAACGAGGGGGCCAAGAAAGATGTGAGTCTCTTCTTCGGCCTGTCCGGCACGGGCAAGACGACCCTCTCCGCCGACCCACGCCGCAAACTCATCGGTGACGATGAACATTGCTGGACGGACACGGGCATTTTCAATATCGAGGGCGGCTGCTACGCCAAATGCATCAATCTCACACGCGAATCGGAACCGGAAATTTTTGATTCGATCCGCTACGGCGCCTTGCTCGAGAACGTGGTGGTGGAGCCCAGTACCCGAACCGTGAAGTACGAAGAAGCCACCCTGACCGAGAACACCCGGGCGAGCTATCCGATCGAGTACATCCAAAACGCGAAAGTACCCTGTGTCGGTGGGCACCCCAAAAACATCGTCTTTTTGACCGCCGATGCGTTCGGCGTTTTACCGCCGATTAGCAAACTGACGCCGGAACAAGCGATGTACCATTTCATCAGTGGGTACACGGCGAAGGTTGCCGGAACGGAGATGGGGGTGAAGGAGCCGGAAGCGACCTTCTCGGCTTGTTTTGGGGCGGCCTTCATGGTCTGGCACCCCAATAAGTACGCCGAGATCCTGGCCGAGCGGATGCGACGCGAAGGGTGCCACGCGTGGTTGATCAACACGGGTTGGAGCGGCGGACCATACGGCATCGGTAAGCGCATGAAGCTCGCTTACACTCGCGCCATGATCGACGCCATTCACTCCGGCGAGTTGGAAGGCTGCGCGTTCGAGGAAGACCCCGTCTTCGGAGTGCAGATTCCGAAAGGGGTACCGGGGGTGCCGGCGGAAGTTCTCGTGCCGCGCCAAACTTGGTCGGACGGGGCCGCGTACGACGCGATGGCGGCAAAACTGGCCGGATTGTTCAAAGAAAACTTCAAAAAGTTTTCGGCGGGCGTCACCGATCCCAAAGTGCTCGAAGCGGGGCCGGCGTAAGCCGCGATGAAGCGGATTGCGATCGCCCTGGTGGTTTTGGGCGCGTTACGGCTGCTTTGGCCGGGCGATATTTATTTCATCCACGACGAAATGCTCTTGCTCCGGCAGGCGCGGGAAGAAAACCGGACCGGGGTGTCCACGCCCCATGGCTTGAAGGGTTCCCGCGGCGTGGCCTACGGTCCGCTGCCGGTCGTTATTTACCGGGGATTGATGCAGGTTTCGGATGCGCCGATCGCCTGGGCGGTGACGAAATCGGTATTTATCACCGTGGTGACGGTCCTTTCGATCCTGGGTTTGTTGTGGCTGTTTCCGACTATCCCGCGCTGGTGTGGGCTAATCCCGCTGTTGAGTCCCTACCTTTGGTTTTACACCCGCGATCTTTGGGACAATTCCTTCAACGTGGCGTGGACGGCGGCGCTCTTTGTGGCCTACCTGACCTTCTTGAAAACGCACCGGCGGCGCTGGTTAGCGGTGGCCGGAGTCTGCGCGGTGGCCGCCTTTCAAACCCATCTGCTCGCGGTACCCTTGATTGCGGCGATCGGCTTGCACTTTTTGGTTTACGAAAGGGCCTGGCTGCGGGGCCACGCGATCTTTGTCGCCGCAATCTGGCTCTTCGCTCTGGTGGCTTCCGGGCGGTACCTTGCCTACCTTTTGCACTCGACCGGCGAAGCGTCGAGTTTCGGTTTCCGCGTGGCTTCGGTGAGTTTCGCATTGTTGGGGGCGCGGCTCTTCTCCGGGCTGGCTTTGGAGTATTTTCTAGGGTGGGGCTGGTTTTGGGACGGCCCTTGGTTCTTGCGCTGGATGCCCACGTTGGCAGTGGGCCTCACCTCGTTCGCCTTTATTCCCACCTTTTGCGGACTCTGGGGAGTTCTGCGGCGATTGGCCGAGCCCAAACGGGATCTGGGTTTTCACGCCGCCTTCGTCACCGTCATTGCCCTAATGGGCCATTTGCTGCTGGTGACCGTGAATGGTTTGGTAAGTCACCCGCACTACTACAATGCCGTTTGGATCCTTTTCTTCTATTGTTTCGGCGCGGGAATGGCGCACCTCGGCCGGCGGCGCGCGTGGCGCGTGGCTGGAATCACGTACGCTTTTGCCCTCGCGGGCGTGCTCTTTTTTCAAGTAGAACGTCTGCACCGCTACCAGGGGAATCGCGAAATCAAACACGGCTCTTCCCTCCGTGAGCAGCTCCGGGCCGCCCGCCATTGGCGTTGCCATCCGGAACTGCCGTTGGTGGACGAACGGCGCTATGCGACCGGGGGTTTTGAATTTCTGCGCGAGATTTCAGAAGTCGATCCGGTCATCTGTGGGGGACAACCGCCGGCTCACCGATTTGTCCTGCGCTACCGTCATCCCGAAGATCCGTGGGATGGAAAATTGGAATGGATTCCCTCTAACTAGGGGGTCGACGGTGCGAAAAAAGTATGGCAGTCTGCTCGCCATGATGAAGCCGACTAACGATTCGAAAACGGAAAAACGCGCTCCCGGAGGACCCGATCGGGGTGACCGGGGTGGAGATCGCGGGGGCGATCGCGGCATGGACCGCGGAGATCGCGGTGGAGACGGTGGGCGTCGCCGTTTTCCGGGAATGGATCGCTCCAAACTGCCGCCCGGCTATTGGTTCGATTATAAAAATCCTTTGATTTTGCGCAATTACATTACCGAAGTCGGTAAGATCATGCCGGGACGGGTGACGCGTCTGTCGGCCAAACAGCAACGCCAATTGACCGTCGCCATTAAACGGGCCCGGCATTTGGCCTTGCTCCCTTACAACGACAAATACAAGAAGTACTAGTTCGGTTCTTTCCTTGGGGTGTGCTAAGACTGCGCCGACTTTCCTGTCGGAGTAGGCAGTATGCGAATCGCTCTTATTTGGCTCGGCCTGCTGGGCATCCCGGCTTGGAGTCTTGCGGCCCAAACGGCGAAGGTGGGTTACGGCTCTTCGACGGCCGTAATGGCCCCGGCTTACCAAGAAAACGTCCTTCAAGGCTTTCAACTCGGTCTCGAAAAAGTACTGGGCCGAACGCGCGCGGATTCGCTGCTCGTCACCAAACAAGTAGGCGACAAGTCCCTACAAGGGGCGACGGTGGCCGCGGAGAGTTTAGTCGCCGACGGTGCGGTTTTTTTGGTCGGCTTTCCGACCAGCCACGATGCTCTGCTCGCCGCGGATGTGGCCCGCAAACACGGTCTGCTCGCACTCTTCGGGGCCGCCGCCCATACCGCGTTGGCCGAGAAGGGCCCGCTCGTTTACACCACCGGGGCGTCGATGAATGGACTCTTGGACATTCTCTACGATTTTTTGGCGCACCAGCTCCCCGAAAAGCGGGGGCTGGCGGTCGTGAACCCCTACAATGTTTTCTCCGCCAATCAGGAAAAGGTGCTCGTCGAACGCCGCGCGACCCGCCCGAAAGTTTCCTTGCAAGTGCGGCGGGTGACGCCGGCGTTAATCCTCAATGAGGCGGATTTGAAAGAGCTGAAGGAAGGGAAGTTCGACTACCTCTACTTCACGCTGTATCCCGATGATCTGGTCGCGCTATTGACTCAGCTCACGAGCGCCAAAGTGGATTTGCCGATGGTGGCGTGGGGAGGGCCGGATCCGGCCATTTTGAAGCGCCTGGTTACGGGCCTCAAATCCCCGTACTACATTGGATCGCCTTGGAATGTGAGTTCTCCGCAAAGCCGCGCGCTCGATCGAGAGATCCAAAAACGGTACCGCCGTGCCTCCAGCATGGAGACTTCCATTGGCTATGACCTTGGCGTGATCGTGGGTCAGACCGTGGCGCGCGTCAAAGGTCCGCTGACCAAGGCCTCGGTTGCCGAAGCGTTTCAGCGGGATTCCTGCTTCGAAAAAGGCCTGGCCCGCGGCAAGGTTTGCTTTGGTCCCCGCGGCGGACACGCGGAGCAAAGTGTGACCTTCGCGCGCTTTACCGCCAGCGGGTTGGAACCGGAGCCGCCCAAGCCATGAAAACGGCGAAGTTCCGCATTCTGCGCCAGCTCACCCTCGTGCAGCTTTTCAGTGTGCTAGTGGGAATTCTGGCGTTGAGTGGGGCCTACTATCTGATCAATCGCGACACTTACCGCGGCGCGCTCAAAACCGAACGGGCGAAGGTTCTCCTCAGTCTCGCCGAGCAGCAGGAGAAGTGGCGGACGTGGAAACAGGTCGGACTCGACGATGCATTGCGGGGAGATCTTGCTTCCCATACGCGCGTTTTTTCGTTGGCCAAGCTGGAAGTTTTGCCGGTGAGTGGAGTGAAGTGGCCGCTGTCCTCCGAAGAAGTGGTGATTCCAAGTCAACCGGGGCCGGGGGATACCTGGGTAGTTTACGCTCGCCTGGACCCGCGCCAGATCCAAGCGGCTTACGTCCCGTACCGATCGAATCTTTTCCTGTTGGCTATTTGTGGCGGACTTTTCACGCTCGTGATCCTTTTTTCGAATCGCTACATCCGACGGCGAGTGCTTTCTCCGTTCTTTGAATTGCGCGAGGCTTTGCAGTCATTGGGGGCGGGCGCACCCGTGGACACGAGTCAAATCCAGGCTTCGGGTGAGATTCGCGAGATCATCACCTCGATCGCGGAACTGTACCGGCGCCTGCAGGAGAATGAAAAGAACATCGCCATGGTGGCGGTCGCGAAACAGGTGGCCCACGATATTCGCTCACCACTCGCTGCACTCGACATGATCCTGGACACTTTGCCGCAGTTGCCCGAACAAAAGCGCATGGTGGTGCGCGGGGCGCTGGGACGCATTCGGGATATCGCCAACAACGTATTGGAACGCGGTCGTCGGGGTGTGGAAGCCCATATTCAATCCACGAATTTTTCGGCCGCTTTGGCCAGCGACCCGCTGTCGGCGCAATCGGTGGCAAGCTTGGTCGAAGACATTGTGAATGAGAAACAGGTTCTGGTGCATTCTCGTCCGGAGGTGCACATCGAGTCGCAGATGGACGACTCGGCCTACGGCCTTTTTGCCTGCGTGGAGCCGCAGACGTTTAAGACCGTGCTTTCCAATTTGGTGAATAACGCGCTGGAAGCGATTTCGGAAATCGGCTGCGTGCGTTTGTCGGTCATTCCGAAAGGCGAATCGCTCTGGGTCAACGTTTCGGACAACGGGGGCGGCATTGCGCCCGAGATCGTGAAACGGCTCATGGAATCGGGCGGCACCTTTGGCAAGGCCGATGGATCCGGTTTGGGATTGAGTCACGCCCGAGCCGCGGTGGAGCGCTGGGGCGGCCGCCTGGAAATTGATTCCCGCTTGGGGGTGGGCACGAACCTTAAGATCGTATTGCCGTCCGTACCCCCGCCGGCGTGGTTCGTGCCTTCGATCAAGGTGGCGGAAGGAACCACGGTGGTCATCGTCGATGACGACGCCAGCATTCACCTGGTTTGGGAGCAACGCTTTAACGACGCGATGAAGGCGGCGGGGGCGGGCGTTTTTATCGAGCACTTCTCGGATATGGATTCGCTGCGCCGTTGGTGCACGGACAATGGTCGGTTGATGAATCGGATCCTTTTTCTATGTGATTACGAGATTGTCGGTGAGCCGCAGACGGGAATCGATCTGATCGAGTCGCTCAATATCGCCGACCGTTCGATCTTGGTGACGGGCCGGTTCGACGAAGCGGGCATTCGCGCGCGCTGTGAGGCCTTGGGATTGCGGCTTTTGCCCAAAGGGTTGGGGGGGTGCGTACCGGTCTTAGTGCAGCGTTATTCGGCCCCGGTAGATGCCGTTTTACTCGATGACGATCCGTTGGTGCATATGACTTGGGAAATGGCCGCGAAGATGTCGGAAAAGAATTTCCGGGGGTTCTTTTCGGCGGATGAGTTTTTGGCGTGTATCGGTGGAATGGATCCGAAGACGCCGGTTTACATCGATCGCCATCTGGGCGCCGGAGATCGGGGTGAAGCCATTGCGCAGAAACTCGTGCGGGCGGGATTCACGCAAGTGTACTTAGCGACCGGCGAAAACAAGGAAGATCTTCCGGAGATGCCGTGGCTGACCGGTGTATGCGATAAAGCGCCGCCTTGGCGTCCCGCGAGCACCAAAGCGGCATACACTTAATTTCTACGGCTGGTTTTCCGGGAGCAGCTTGCCGTCTTTGCCGATTTTCGGATTCACGCCGCCGGGATACAGCTCTTGGAGTAGTTCGCTTTCGTCGTAAACGAGATCCATTTGCGGGCCGCCGTTCCAAGCTTTCGAGTCTTCCGGGTCGTTCTGATCCCAGCCCTTGGCCTTTAGGATGTGCGGGCCGTGATTGGTCATGCTGACCAACGTGAAGTCGTCGGCTTTCCAGACCGCGCCGCCCGAATTCCCGTTGATGGAGCCAACGTTGTACTTCAGGAAGCGGCCCTTACGGTCTTTGGCAAATCCCATCGCGTGCATCGCGACCCGTTTTTTCACCGGGGCGGTGGTGTCGTATTTGTCGCCCGGAAAACCCACCGTGAACAATTCCGTGGCCTGACCGTCTTTCCCGAGAGTCACTTCGGCGGCGCGGGTTTGCACTTTCGGAGCGTAGCGCTGGAGGGCGCGGGAGTCAGTACGATTCCAAGTCACTTCCAGAATTTGGTAATCGAAATCGTCGTTGTTTTCGGCGACGCTCACGACTTTGATATCGTCCTTGCACCCAAGCGTCAGGCAGGCGCCGGAAGTAAAAGTCTTCCCGGGCTTGGTTAACGAATTGCAATGTTCGGCGGTCAGAAGGTACCGCGGCGTCAGCATCGAGCCGGTGCAACCGGCGACATCCACCGTCCAAAGCATCTGGTCCGGGGTAGCGGCAAGTCGGGTTTGGGCATCATTCTTGTAAATATCCAGTGGGGCAAAGTTGCCCGCAAAAGCAGTCGACACGACACACCACAGGCCAAGCCAAGCAAATCGCTTCATAGGCGCTCCAAGTTTTTAGGGGTAAGTCGAGCGAAAGTCCGACCTATTCATTATAACTCGAAAATGCCGGAAAGGTAGTGTCCGCTTAGGGATCCAGCGGGGGAGGGACTTCGTCGTGAATCAGGTAGCCTTCGAAACTGACGCGGGTGTTTTTACCGTCCGGGAAAATCTCTTTGAGAATTGCACTCTGATGATAGACGAGATTCATGCGGGGGCCGCCGTTCCAGGCCCGAGAATTTTCGGGGTCATTATTATTCCATCCCGGTGCGCCGAATTGATGGGGGCCATGGTTGGTTTGACTCACCAAGGTGAAATCGTCGCTCTTCCAAATGGCGCCGCCCGAGTTTCCGTTAATCGACGCGACATTGTATTGGAGATAATCGCCACTGCGCCCCTTCGCGTAGCCAGTGGCGTGCATCGCGGCGTTCTTGTCCGTGGGGAAACCGACGGTGAAAAGCGGCGTCGCCTGCCCGTCCTTGCCGACCATCACTTCGTCTTCGCGGGTTTGCACCTTGGGGGTGTAGCGTTGGCGCCAACGCGAATCGACTCGGCTCCACGCCATTTCTACGATGTTGTAGTCGAAGTTGGAATTGCGCTCGGCGATGCGAACGACTTTCAAGTCGCCCGTGCAGCCCAATTCCAAACAGCCGCCCGAAGTATAGGTCGCACCGACGCGCGGGGAGCAATGGTTCGCCGTGAGTAAGTACTTCGTCGACAGCATCGATCCCGTGCAGCCACCCATGCGGACCGTCCAGCGGATATCGTTTTTCGCCGCCGAGACGCGGGTTTGGCTATCGTTGCGAAAAATGTCGAAGGGGACAAAGTTTAGGGGCCCGGCTAGCGCGGACGACACGACGCACCACGCGCTCAAATAAGCGAGTCGTTTCATGAGTTCTCCGGATTTTGAGTGGGGGAAAATCGAGGAAAGAACGAACTAGATCTATTTTCTCATGGCCGGCGTGGCAAAACCAGATACCGGGCTCATGGCTGAAGTTTTTTGTTACGGGCGGTTTTGACGCGTCGAAGCCGGCCGTTGGCCGTTAGTTGGGCGGCCCATCGTTCGCCGGAGGGTAATCGGTCTCCATGACAAAGAAGTAGGGCCGCAGACTGATCTCGCGCGCCTTGGCCCGATCGATGGCGAGTTGTTCGGGGTTTTCGTTGCGCAACTCGATTTGGCCGGGATAGTCCAAGAAGTTCGACGTGGGCGACATTTCTTCTCCCGCCGCGACATTCATCTTGTCGCGGAAGAAAGACGGCAGTTGGCGCAATTCTTCTAAATAAGGCAAAGCCCGGATCCGGCCCCCGCGGGGACTCATCAAGTAGACGATCGCGGACGGAACCAAACGGTGGGGGCGTTGCATCCGGGCGCGAAAGGCATCCGGGTCCAGATAAGCATCGAGTAGGGCGTCCACCGGGTCTTCGCCCGTGACTTCTTTCACCAGAACGGGGAACCCGCCGCCGGACAGGCGCGCGCCGACTTCCACTAGGCGAGGGCCACGCGAGGTCATCTTGATTTCCATGTGCGCGGCGCCGTAACGGATGTTTAAGGCTTCCACTACGCGGCGGGCATACGCGACGAGTCCCAGCCGCTCGGCCTCGCTGACCGCGACAAGTTCCTCGCTCTCGTAAATAGACGGGGCGCCGTTATAAGGGATCTTATTGTAGAGAGAAACATCGGTGACGTAGAATTCCTCGCCGTCCATCATCGCTAAATCGACGACATATTCGTCTTTGCCGTCGAGGTATTCTTGCACCAGGACATCGGTAATCGGTTCGTTGGTCACAGGATTTACCGTTCCGAGCAGACGCCCCATCGCCAGCAGCGCCCCTAAATGGGTCGTTTCCTTCGCGACGCCGAAACCGGCGGCGGCATCGCGCGGTTTGATAATCACCGGAAATCCAACCAGCGGAAGATTTTCCAACATATCCGCGTAGCGCAAGTTCGCCGCATCGATGATGGTCTGGGCAATGTGAAAAAACTTCACTTGGTGTGCCCAGCGCATGGTCGTCTCGCCGCTTTGCCGGTGTCGGCGTTCCACACCCACCACGGCCAATTCCGAGGCCGTGCGTTTGAGTTTCACTTGATAGGTGTAGTCGCCGCTTAAATACTCTTGCATCCAGGGCGTATCGGATCGTTCGCCCAAAGCACTTTTCAACTGGAGTAAGGAGCCCAGCTCGAGGATCCCTTCGAAATCGCCTTCTTCCGTTCCGTAAACGCTACCCACGTCCGGGTTCGCCCGCCGGCTCCGCGGGCCACGCGTCGCTTCCGCGCCCCGGTCGCGCGCCAGAAACTGCATGGCGACCGGCAATCCAGCGCGACG